>NZ_JAQTLH010000023.1 GCF_028714975.1 Sulfurimonas sp. | reverse complement strand
CAAAGATAATAATCTTTATCTACGCCGAATCGTATATATAATCGCTTATCGGAAATAATACTTTTCGATAAAAGTAAAGCCCATCAAAACTGTCTTTTTTGGAATTGTATTTACGGATATCCCTGATCCATTCAATGTCTTTATCATCAAATGTCCAGCTCCCGTCATCTCCATTGTACATCTCAAAACCAATTCTTTTGAGATCATCTTTAAGATTTTCATAGAGAGCTTTAAAAAACTCCATTTCAATGGTTGCTTTAGCCCACTCAAGAGCATCTGGGATTTTCATTGCAATAGTCATATTTCCGTTTTGAAGTAATAGTTTTGTCAATTCTTTATTTTCCTTCTTACTATTTTGATTTGTTATTTTTTCTATTAGCGAAAGATACTGTATCAAAACAACTTTCACATTTTCATGCAATGCTTCTGTAATACATTGTTTAATCCATTCTACTATATGCTCTTCATAGCTTAGATATATTATTTCTTCATTTTTTAGCGATCCTCTTGAATCACTGGGTGATTCTTTTCCATCCAATGTAAGATATATTGTAAATGCTGCCTTACCTTCATTTATTTTTGAAGAAACATATCGTTGGAGCTGTTTTGGTTGATCTGGTGCATCAATTTTATTTTCAATAACAATAGCTATATCCTTCGTTTCAATTACTATGTCAATATATCCTTTTTGATTTTCAACGATATGAAATTGCTCGGTAGAAACGGTTGCTTTTTTACAAAAATCAGTAAAATCACCAATCTTATCCCTCATATACTTGTCCAAAAAAGATTCTAAAAATACATGACCATGTTCATGCAATCCATTTGGATTTAACAAATCTGCTAATATTTGTGAGTGCTTAACCTCTGTTCTCTCCATTGCTAAAACAGAAAAAATATTAAAGTCATCTCCGACTTTTTTGTCTTGATTAATCTGTTCTAAAATTAAACCTGCTTTTTTTAAAATTTCTATTTCAGTCATGTATAGTACTCTCCTGTATTTAATATCTTTGATTTTATCACATCTTGTAAGAGAAAATATGTAGAACCTATTATCTGAATTTCTCCATTCATATCCACAACCTCGTAACTCGCACCATTAAAGGTGATTGACTGATAACAACTGCCATGTTTAAAGCGGTCATTGCTTTTGCCAATATATGCAAGAGAGCGTCGGCACTTCTTTCTAGTAAACAATCGGTTGAGTAGTTCAGGATTAAAAAGTCCCAAAATGTGTTTGAGGCTGGATGTTTGAACTCCGCTATGTCGCTCTATCATATAGCTCAATGCCTGATGAAATTTTGCTTCATTATCAAATCCTTCTTGATGGTTATTGGGCATTGTTCACCGCCACCATCTGATTTTTTTCAACACCAGTTGCGATAACAGTCGCGCGGATAAAATCAAGCGGAAAGCTCTCGTTAGTAGTGGTGCCAAAGATAACCTCTGCGCTTTCATCAACACTCTCGTGCAATACTTCCATCGCGGTCGCAAGTTCCATCAAAAGAAATTTTGGATGCATGCTAAAATGCACTAAAATCCCAGACGCATTTTTTAAAGACACATTATCTTTCATGGCATGACATAGAGCTTCCAATGCCGCATTTTCTCCTTGATACTCACCGATGCCAACAGTTGCGATTCCTTGATGGCACATAACTGTTTTCAAATCATCTATGTCAAGGTTGATATCATTGTCAGCGATTGGAAGAATCACGCCTGATATTGCACTTATTACGCGTGAAAACACCGTGTCATCGTTCGAGATTACGACAACAGAATCACATTTACTTTTGAGTGCTTCAAGCTTTTCATCTGCATGTTTGAGACGGTTATTTTCCTCAAAATCAAAAGGCTCAAAAACTATACCAATCGTAAATGTACCTATTTCTTTTGTTAGTTTGGCAATGCTTAAAGCAGTTTCTATATCTTCTTTTTCACCAAGATAGGCAATAATAAAAACAATGTCCGCACCATCTAGCTCAAGAGAGAGTTTTTCATAACCATTTTGTTCATTCGTATTGGCAACAATAAATTCAATGCGAGTATTTTGCTCTTCAATTATATGCTTCATGATGCTTTCGCTACCACAACCAACACCAACCGCGACTATCCGCCCAAATGGCAGTTCAAAAAATTTGTTATCGCTAAGCTTGTTCACAATTGACTCCTTTTATTGTTATAAAAGAAGTTTATCAGCTCTATATGACACCCTCATGTCTTGATTTTATAAAATTTTGCGCTCTTTTTAACGCTTTGGGGCATTCATTTTGTAAACGTACGCCAAGACCTCTGCAACTGCCGCAAATAGTTCACTTGGAATTGGCTTGTCAAGCTCCACTTGAGCATACAAGTTTCTTGCAAGCTGTGGATTTTGAACAACATGTACTCCATTTTCTCTAGCAATTTTTTTAATCTGCTGTGCAATATTGTCCATCCCTTTTGCTACAACAATAGGTGCGTGCGACTTCTGCTCATCATACTTTATAGCAACTGCGTAGTGGGTAGGATTGGTTATAACAACATCAGCAGTCGGGACTGCCGCCATCATTCTCTTTCTTGAGGCTTGCATCTGAATTTGACGGATTTTTGCTTTGATGAGCGGATCTCCATCCATATTTTTCATCTCATCTTTTATCTCCTGTTTGCTCATCTTTAGCCCGTCAAAATACTGTTTTCTAACAATTATTACATCAATTACTGCAAATATGAAAATAATTAAAAGCATTACAAATGCAATAATAATTGCCTTATCCCTAAGCCACT
>NZ_JAQTLH010000022.1 GCF_028714975.1 Sulfurimonas sp. | reverse complement strand
AGAGGCTGAGTTGGAGTTAGTAAAGGCCAATCTTGAGGTATTAAAAGCAAAAGCAAAAAGTGCTACTGCCGATATGCGAATCAGCTATTCCAAAGATATTGAAACAATCGAAGATAACTACGCTATCGTACAATCAAAACTTAGTGAACTAGGTGAGGTCGGTGAGGGTGCTTGGGAGCATCTCAAAAAAGATATTGAAAGCAGTTGGGATTCACTTCGCGCATATGCTAAAAAAAACTCCTGATAACATCAGTGAAATCAAAAAGGATATAAAATGAAAAAAAGTTTAACATTTATAGTGCTTCTGTTCGTGGTACTTATGGCTAGTGGTTGTGGTGAGACATGGAAAGGTGCAAAAAAAGACACGAGTGAGAATGTTGAGAAGAGCAAAGACAAGGTCAATGACGGGGCTAAATACATAGAGAAAAAAACTGATTGATTCCAAACAATAGGGCTTCATGCCCTTTTGTAAGTTTATGGCTACCTCAATTAATACAGGAAAAACATTATGAGCACAATAGAAACATACAAACATGAAATTGAAACCGAGTTGGATCTTATACGAGGAAAATTAGTAGAGCTTAAAACGAAGATAAGAAGTTTTTCGGATGTAGAGCGCCTTGACTCTATCGAAGAAGTCGAAGAGCTAGAGAAGATGGCTAATGACATGATGACTAAGGTAAAGGAGCTGAGTGAAGAGATGGAAGATTCTTGGAAGCAAATCAAAGGTGATATTGAGAGCTCTAAAAACAGAATAAACGATGCTTTTGCAAGATTAAACAGAGCATTGGTCTAGAATCTGACAAATTTGTACTCGTGTGAATGCACTTTATAAAACTGTAATCAAATATTTTTTAATTTCTGTTGCACTACCCCTGAATACAACCTGCTTTGAACGCTTTTGTATCTGATAATCATACATTGGGTCATAATACTCTCTTAAAAGATACTCTACCCAATCTCTATATTTATCATAAGAGCCGTTTTTTTTCTGTTCTTGAACTGCATCTTCAAAAATATTGAACACTTCGCTATGCTTCTGATTTCCAAGTCGTCTTTTTATCCTGTTCATTGCGCTTTGTATGCTTTGGCTCCACGCTTCTAAAACATTCTCAAAACCGGCTCTCTCATACATTTTCTGCGCCTCTATGACATACTCATTTAGCGTTATCTCTATTCTATGTTCTATCGGTATCTCAAGAATAACAAGAGGTGCTTCTGCCATTAGAGATATAAAACTCTCAGGCATAAAAACATTGCCGATATGCCTTCCCTCATCTTCAAATACAAGATGCCCAAAGCCGTTATGAAGCTTTTGAATTAACTCATATGTCAAATTGTTTTCAAAATTTATTTGCGAAGTTTGCGGCATAATTTTTTGACCGAATGAAGAGCCTCTATGGTTTGCAAGCCCTTCAAGGTCTATCGCGTTTGACATCCCTTGAAGCTGTATTGTTTTTCCGGAACCAGTTCGCCCCCCAAGTATTATAGGCTTAAAATGAAGAGTTGATTCTTCAAGTTCTCTAAGCAGATAGCTTCTAAACGCCTTATATCCGCCCCTTAAACGCACTATCTCTTTGCCTGTTTGACGAAGCCACTCTTGTGATATTTTAGAGCGCTGTCCGCCTCTAAAACAGTAGAGAAGTGCATCTGGATTCGCTTCTATAAAATCCGACCATGCCTGAATGCGTTGCTCTTTTATATTTCCGCTCACCAGCTTATGCCCAAGTTCTATCGCTTTTGCATTGCCATTATTTTTGTAGCAAATCCCTACTTCGTGGCGCTCTTCATCATTCATAATAGGAAGATTTATAGAGTTTAAAAATGCCCCTTTTTTAAACTCAACAGGTGCGCGGACATCTATAAGCGGGGTTTTGTTTAATACGATAGACCTAAAATCATCATAAAGCTCTGACACCTATAAAACCTCTACCAGATTTTTGCCTCTTAAAGTCGTCTCGCCTATTGGCTCAAGATTCAGACCTGCTTGGCGTGTTGCTTCATAAAACTCATCAAGAGCATCTTTTTTTACGAAGATAAGAAGCCCGCCTGATGTTTGGGCATCACACAATATCTCTTTTTGTTGTTCTGTCATTTTAGAGATTTTATGCCCATAACTCATAAAATTTTTTCGCGTTCCTCCGGCAATACATCCAAGCTCTCTGTATTTTTCCACATTTGGCAAAAGCGGTACTTTATCAAACCATATATTTGCACTTATGTTACTTGCCTCGCACACTTCGCTCAAATGCCCCAAAAGACCAAAACCAGTAACATCAGTCATTGTAACAACGCTCTCTAGCGCCGCAAAAGCAGCACCTGTTTTGTTGAGAGTAACCATAGCTTCAATCGCCACATCAATATCGCCCTCTTCAATCTTTTTTTGCTTTTGTGCGGTTGTGAGTATTCCGATGCCGATAGATTTTGTAATAAATATAGAACAATCCTCTTTCGCACCGCTGTTCATCATAAGATGTTTATTATCGACTATTCCAGTCACTGCAAGCCCGAAAATCGGCTCAGGAGAGTCTATGGAGTGCCCGCCTGCAAGAGGAATACCTGCATCTAGGCAAGCTGCGCGACCGCCCTCTATAACTTCCCGTGCCACATCGGCAGAGAGTTTATCGATAGGCCATCCAAAAATAGCAATAGCCATAAGAGGACGCCCACCCATAGCATATATGTCGCTAAGCGCATTTGTCGCGGCAATTCGTCCGAAGGTAAAAGGGTCATCGACAATCGGCATAAAAAAGTCTGTCGTTGAGAGAACCGACGAGCCATCCCCCAAATCATACGCTGCCGCATCATCCTTATGCTCATTTCCGACAAGTAGCTGAGGATAAAAAGGTTGTTGCGCACTACTTTTTAGTATCTCATCTAGCAGCATAGGAGAGATTTTACATCCACACCCTGCTCCATGGCTATACTCCGTAAGTTTTATCTGTTGCATTATTTCCCTTTATCATGAAGTGCTAACTCTTTTGCAAGATACTCACCTGTATATGAGCCTGTTTTTTTGTATTCATTTGCCACTTTTTCAGGACTTCCCTCAGCAATAATCAAACCGCCGCCGCTTCCGCCTTCAGGTCCCATATCTATAACATAGTCGGCATTTTTTATCATATCCAAGTTATGCTCGATAATAAGTACGGAGTTTCCAAGCTCCACAAACTTATGAAGCACTCCTGTTAATCTATCTACATCCGCAAAATGAAGTCCGGTTGTAGGTTCATCAAGTATATAGAGTGTTTTGCCGGTATCTTTACGGCTTAGCTCCTTGCTAAGCTTGATTCTTTGAGCCTCACCACCCGAGAGCGTCACTGCATTTTGGCCTAAAGTTATATATCCCAAACCTACATCAACAAGCGTTGAGAGTATCTGATTTATCTTTGGTATCGGCTTGAAAAAGTCGTAAGCCTCTTCTACGCTCATATTTAGCACATCAGATATATTTTTGCCTTTATAAAAGACTTCTAAAGTCTGCTGATTGTATCTTGTGCCGCGACATGTATCGCACTTTACCATTATGTCTGGCAAAAAGTGCATCTCTATCTTGTTTTCGCCCTCGCCTTGGCACTTCTCACATCTTCCGCCCTTAACATTAAAGCTAAATCTTGAACTTGTGTAGCCTCTTATCTGCGACTCTTTTGTCTGTGCGAAG
>NZ_JAQTLH010000021.1 GCF_028714975.1 Sulfurimonas sp. | reverse complement strand
AAGTTGACTCTGATGAAGAGCAAGATATTAAAATAATGTCTCAAGCTTATATTCAAAAGGGTAGATAAATGGAATTAGGTGGTTATTGGAACTATTATGATAAAGACTATAAATGGAATTATCAAAATCCTCATATAAATTTAGACTATACTCGTTCTAAATTTATGAGTATTGGTATGTCAGAAGAAGAAGCAGAAAAATGTATTAAATCAGGGTATATTTGTTTAGAACATGTTGATATTGTAGTCGATAGGTTTTATGGTGGATGTCTTATGTCATCGGACTTTAGAACTAGGTTTCCATTAAATAAATTTAATTTACAAAATACTGGAATGAAGAAAAATATTTGGGTTGAAAAAGCAAAATCCATTGTTGATATAAAAAATATTGTTGATACATATACTTCTAAAACTAATAAAAATTATTTATTTAGAGGTCAAACAAGTAATTATCAAATTGAAAGGGAAATTAATAACCCTAATTTTATTGTTCCTGAATTTGGTGAGATTTCATTATTACCTTCTTTGTGGAGAGTAATGTTAAATACAAATCCTACTTCATTTGAAGAATTTAGAAACTTATCACCTCTTGAATGGTCAGATTTGCTATATTCAAAATTTGATTTAGAAGATATAAAACATAGAGAAAAAATATTAGCAGATAAAGGTGAATTAATTTTCACTATGTCAGATATGGAAGATTGTAGTGATCCAATTTTAAGAGAGTTTGGGAAGTATAGATTAGATTTAATGATGCACATGGATAATATATTAGCTCCTACGCTGATAACTTTACTCCAACATTATGGTTTATATTCAAATGTTTTAGATTTAACAAAATCGTTAGATGTTGCAATATTTTTTGCAACACATAAATTTAAAATGGATAATAATATATCACAGTATGATTTTATTGGTACTAATAAAAGACAATCATTAATATATATTATAAGAGAAGATCCCAGGGAGATGATACATCATGACGATTCAAATGAGACTATTAAACCATATAATCCTTTGCGACCTATTTTACAAGAGTGTGTTGTATCAACATCAAGTACCTGTGCCCTAAATCTTCCAGCAGATTTTATAGAAGGAATTATAGTATTAGATTTTGATTTAGATGATTCAAGTTTAATATTATCAGAAAGTGAACTCTTTCCAAGTGAAAAAACGGATACATTTTTAAGTATATTAAAAAAACATAAAGTTATGAAAAAACATTTGACATAGTTTAAAACATCTAACAATCTTACACCCCAGTGAGTGAATCTCCACTTTTTGCTACGCTTTGGTTTTTGATAAGTTTTTTATAAAGTGATTAAAGCCAGACGATTTTTTAAACGCTATATGATATAATTTTTCATAAAATAAACTTAAAAGAGGGGTATGTAAATGTCAAAACAACTTGATAAAACAAATATCTTAAACTATTTAAAAGAGCATTATTTTGAGTTTAAAGATAAGTACGGTATTGATTCACTATATCTTTTTGGTTCATTTGCGAGAAATGAACAGTCTGTAAATAGTGATATTGATTTGCTTGTCGAGTTTAAAAAAACACCAGATTTGTTGACATTTATAGAGCTAGAAGAATATTTAAGCACTTCGCTTCAAAATAGTGTTGATCTAGTACCCAAAAGAAAACTAAAAGCTGAAATAAGAGATCAAATTTTAAAAGAAGCAATAGCTGTATGAAACGAAATTATTTACTTTTCTTAGAAGATATTTCTAAACGAATAGAAAAAATAAACTCTTTTATAGGCGGTATGAGCTATGAAGATTTTGTACAAGATGATAAAACAGTGAGTGCATGTATAAGAGAAATAGAAGTCATAGGAGAAGCTACAAAACAGATTCCAAAAGAAAAATTACCGATAAGTTTACTGATTTACCTTGGTCATTAATGGCGAAAATGAGAGACAAACTTATTCATTGGTATTTTGAAATTGATGAAGAGATTGTTTGGAATGTTGCAAAAGATAAGTTACCTGATATTAAAATTCAAATTGATGATATTATTAAAGATTTGAGATAAAAAAATCTAATCTTACCCTTCCTTCTGTGTAAACCTCCACTTTTTTATCCAAATGCAACTTGACATAGCGTACGATATTAAGTACAATTTACAAAATTAATTGAGAAGGCACCTCTATGATAAGAGTAATGTCGGTAAGCGAAGTTAGAGCAAATATTTACAATGTTATGGATGAAACTGCGCAAAGTCATGAGCCTGTGCTTATAACAGGAAAAAGAAATAATGTCGTAATGCTATCCCTTGAGGATTGGAATGCGATAGAAGAGACGCTATATTTGAATTCTATACCAAATTTAGCATCTTCTATACAAGATTCGATGAAGTCGGATGATAGCGAATTTAGTGAAGATATAGAGTGGTAATTTATAAAATACTTTATAGCAAATTGGCATTAAAAGATGCTAAAAAGTTATCTAGTGCTAGTTTAGATAAAAAAGCAAAAGAACTAATTGAGGTTATTAAAAAAGATTCATTTCAAAATCCGCCGTCTTACGAGAAGTTAGTCGGAAATTTAAACGGCTCATATTCAAGAAGAATAAATATCCAACATAGAATAGTTTATGAAGTAAGAGAGAGCGATAAAGTGGTGAGAGTGCTTAGGATGTGGTCGCATTATGGAGAGTAGTTGCTCAAATAAAGGAGTATTTGTTTGAAAGATATGAAAAATAGCACCGCTATAGCAATCGGTGGTTTTGATGGGATGCATATCGGGCATCAGCAACTTTTTAAAACACTTGGAAAAGATGGTGCAATTGTAGTAATTGAGACAGGTTATGCAAACCTTACTCCAAAGAGAGAAAGGGAACATTTTTCACACTATCCAATACTCTATCTTGAGCTTGACGATATTCGTCATTTGAGTGGAGAGGAGTTTATGACTTTTTTAAAAGGTAAATTTCCAAACTTAAAGAAAATAGTTGTTGGGTATGATTTTCACTTTGGGAAAAATAGAAAATACTCATCTGAAGATTTAAAAAATATTTTTGATGGCGAGGTTGAGGTTATCAAAGAAGTAGCTTTTCATGGAGACTCTGTTCACTCACACAAGATAAGAGCAAAACTTCAGATTGGCGACATAAAAGGTGCTAACGCTTTTTTAGGGCATAATTACACTTTAAAAGGCGGTGTTGTTTCTGGTCAGGGCATAGGCAAAAAAGAGCTAGTCGCAACTATAAATATAGAAGCAAAAGAGTACCTTGTGCCAAAAGAGGGCGTTTATGCAACGCTTACTCGTATTGATGATGAAGAACATTTACATCCATCTGTATCATTTGTCGGCCATAGAGTAACTACGGACGGGAGTTTTGCTATAGAGAGCCATATTCTTGACGGTGAAGTTTTATGCAAAGATAAAGCGGCGATTAGTTTTGTCTCTTTTATAAGAGATAATAAAAAATTTAACTCAATGGATGAGTTAAAAATGGCAATTAAAAAAGATATATCTATTGCTTCAAAGGAGCTAAAATTTTTACAATTATGAACAGAGAGTATTTGCAAAGTACGCAAGATATTAACTTTAAATTTTATCAAAATGAGAGAGATTTCGTAGTAGATGAGGTACCGCTTGCTGGGTTTTTAGGTAGAGGAAATTACCTGATTTTACATGTATCAAAAGTTGAGCTAACTACTTGGGACATGATAGCAATATTCGCAGAATTTTTAGCGATTCCAGCGGAAAAGATAGGTTACGCAGGGTTAAAAGATAAACATGCAACAACTTCACAATATCTTTCA
>NZ_JAQTLH010000020.1 GCF_028714975.1 Sulfurimonas sp. | reverse complement strand
AATTAAAAGAATCAACAACTCTAAAAAAAGAAGCACTTGTTAAAATTTCAGAAGCTGAAAAGTTTGCGGAAGAACTGACAAATAATTCTAAAAAAGAGAATAAGATTTTAAATGCCAATATTATAGCTCAATGTGATGTTGATATAGAAATATTAAGTAAACATCAAGCAGGGTTAATTAAGTTTGAACAAAGAAAAATGGTTCGTGTTCTTGTTGAGGAGATACTTGATGATGTGTTAACTCAAAGCAGCGATAGTTTTGATAAAGAAGCTATGGCTAATGTTATCTTAAAGAAGGTGGCATAAATGGAAGAGTTAATAGCAAGAAGATATATTAAAGCAATCAAAAAAGAGTTTGATATAGATTCCATGAAGGATACCGCTTTAATATTTTCTATATTAGCAGAATTTTTTAATAATAAGAAATTTACTCAGATTATTAATAATCCGGATGTTAGTCAAAATCAAAAATCAAAAATTCTATTGGACGCGGTTAAGTTAACTGGTTTTAAAGATGTTGAAAATTTAATTAAATTGCTTGCTGAGCACAATCGTATCAATATAATTCCTGCAATGGCGGAAGTATTGAGAAAAGATGTTGCTGCTAGCACTAAAAACTATAACGGTATTGTTTACAGCGATAGTGACATAGATGCAAAAGTAATAAAAGATTTAAGTGATGGATTAGGTAAAAGATTTGATTCTACTATATCATTAGAGTTTATTAAGAGTGATTTTAATGGTATAAAAGTAGATGTTCAAGATCTTGGAGTTGAAATTAGCTTCTCTAAATCAAGAATTAATAGTCAAATAATAGAACATATTGTAAAAGCAATTTAACTTCATGAGAGGAGATATATAGTGGTAGCAAAAATTAAAGCTGATGAAATCAGTTCAATAATTAAAGAGCGTATTGATAACTTTGAATTAAGTGTTGATATTAATGAAACAGGTAAGATAGTTTCTTATGCTGATGGTGTTGCACAAGTTTACGGACTTAGCAATGTTATGGCTGGTGAAATGGTAGAGTTTGATGAGGGTACTCGCGGCTTAGTTATGAATCTCGAAGAGAGCACAGTCGGTATCGTTATTCTTGGAGGAGGCACTCAGCTTAAAGAGGGTATGTCTGTAAAAAGATTAGGTCGTCTTCTTCGTGTTCCTGTTGGTGAAGCACTTTTAGGTCGTGTTGTAAATGCGTTGGGTGAGCCTATCGACGGTAAAGGTCCAATTGAAACTACGGAAACTCGTTTTGTCGAAGAAAAGGCACCTGGTATTATGGATAGAAAATCTGTTCATGAGCCAATGGCAACTGGTATTAAGGCTATTGATGCTTTAGTTCCAATTGGTCGAGGTCAAAGAGAGCTAATAATAGGTGATAGACAAACTGGTAAAACAACTATTGCATTAGACGCTATTATTAATCAAAAAGGGAATGGTGTCGTTTGTATTTATGTTGCAATCGGTCAAAAAGAATCAACAGTAGCACAAATTATTCGTCGCTTAGAAGACCATGGTGCTTTGGAGTATACGATTATAGTTTCAGCTACTGCGGCTGAGGCGGCAGCACTTCAATTCCTAGCTCCATACACTGGTGTTGCAATGGGTGAGTATTTCCGTGACAACTCAAGACATGGCTTAATAGTATATGATGATTTATCTAAACATGCTGTTGCATACAGAGAGATGTCATTAATTCTTCGTCGTCCTCCGGGCCGTGAAGCATACCCGGGTGATGTTTTCTATATTCACTCTCGTTTATTGGAGAGAGCTGCAAAGGTTTCTGATGAAAGAGGAGCTGGTTCATTAACTGCTCTTCCAATTATTGAGACTCAAGCAGGAGATGTTTCGGCATATATTCCTACGAATGTTATCTCAATTACAGATGGACAAATCTTTTTGGAAACAGAACTGTTTAACTCTGGTGTTCGCCCAGCTATTAATGTTGGTTTATCAGTATCTCGTGTTGGTGGTGCTGCTCAAATTAAAGCTACAAAGCAAGTTGCAGGTACACTAAGATTAGATTTAGCTCAATATAGAGAGCTACAAGCTTTTGCTCAATTTGCTTCCGATCTTGATGAAACATCTCGTAAACAACTGGAAAGAGGACAAAGAATGGTTGAAGTTTTAAAACAACCGCCTTTCTCACCGCTTTCAGCTGAAAAGCAAGTTATGATTATATTTGCTGGAAATGAGGGTTACTTTGATGATATGAGTCCTTCAAATGTTGTTCGTTTTGAAGCTGAGTTATATCCGTTTGTTGAAGCATCATATCCTCAAATATTTGAGAGCATTAGAAGTAGCTCTAAAGTAGATGACGATATTAAAGTATTGATGCAAAAAGCACTTGAAGAATTTAAATCTAGCTTTGTAGTAGCGTAAGGAAAATTTATGGCAAACTTGAAAGATATTCAAAGACAGATAAAGAGTGTTTCAAACACTCAAAAGACAACTCGCGCAATGAAGCTAGTTTCAACTGCAAAACTTCGTCGTGCCGAAGAGTTAGCAAAACGCTCTCGTCTTTACGCTGCAAAAATGAATCAGGTAATTGCCGAAATTGCTGGACGCATTAAATGCAATAAGGTTGGAGGAATTGATAATCGATGTTTTGTTGAGATTGAAAATCCAAAAGTTGTTGACATTATTTTCATTACTGCAGATAAAGGTTTGTGCGGAGGCTTTAACATTCAGACAATTAAAGCTGTAAAAAACCTTATTGCGAAATACAAAGAAAAAAATGTAAAAGTGCGTTTGCGTGGAATCGGCAAGAAAGGTATTGAATTTTTCAAATATAATCAAGTTGAACTTTTTGATATGGCAACAAATCTTAGCTCAAAACCAGATAAAGAGAGATCTGATAATTTTATTTTAACTTCTATCGAAGATTTTAGAGATGGTAAAATTGATGGATTGCATCTTGTTTATAATGGTTATAAGAACATGATAACTCAAGAGTTGCATATAAGCAAGATTTTGCCGGCTGATGCTAGTCAGTTTGAGTGTGGTGATACTCAAAAATCTATGTTAGAGATTGAAGCTCAAGATGAAGAGAAAATGCTAGATTCTTTAGTTGATAGATATGTTCAATTTGCTATGTATTATGCGCTGATTGATTCTGTTGCTGCTGAGCACAGCGCTAGAATGCAGGCTATGGATACAGCTACAAACAATGCTAAAGATATGGTTAAGTCATTAAATGTAAAATTTAATAAAGCTAGACAAGCAGCTATTACCACAGAGCTTATAGAGATTATAAGCGGTGTGGAGTCTATGAAATAATGGAGAAAAATATGATTGGTAAAATAAGCCAGGTTATGGGTCCAGTTGTTGATGTTGATTTTGATGGTTATCTCCCAATAATTAACGAGGCAATTGAAGTTAAAATAAATTTAGAGGGTACAATTACTAGATTGGTACTTGAAGTTGCAGCTCACTTAGGTGATGGTCGTGTTAGAACGATTGCAATGGATATGAGTGAGGGTTTAGTTCGCGGAATGGATGCGGTAGCAACAGGCTCTCCAATTAAGGTTCCTGTTGGTGAGAAAGTGTTGGGTCGTATCTTTAATGTTATTGGTGAGACAATTGATGGTGGAGAGCAGGTTGTAGATGCTCCAACATGGTCAATCCATCGTGCTCCTCCACCGTTAGTTGATCAATCAACTGCTACTGAAATGTTTGAAACAGGTATCAAAGTTGTTGACTTGTTGGCGCCATATTCAAAAGGTGGAAAAGTTGGATTGTTTGGTGGTGCCGGTGTTGGTAAAACGGTTATTATTATGGAGCTTATTCATAATGTTGCAATGGGTC
>NZ_JAQTLH010000019.1 GCF_028714975.1 Sulfurimonas sp. | reverse complement strand
CATTTAGTTGTTCGTATATTTCATATATTTTGTTCATAAATCCAACTCTATAAAAATTTTAAAATCTTAATTCCTACGAAAATAACTCCTAAAAATAGAGCCGAGGAGATAAATACAAGGGCGGTCACAACTCTTGGCTCACAATCGTAAAGCGATGCAATGTTTACATTTGCGACTGCTAGTGGCGTTAGAAGCTCTATGAAGATTATTCCTTTGATTGTCAAATCTAGCTCAATATTGTAGAGAATTAAAAAAGATATGGCTGGAATTATGATAAATTTCATACCCATAACCCACGCAGTCAACTTTTTGCTTATCTCGCTTATCTTCGTTCCGTAAAGGTAGATGCCAAATAAAAAAAGCTGCATTGTCATTGAAGCGTAAGCGCCCATCATGAGTGTTTTCATAATAGCTTCGTTTGGCACGAAGTTAAAAAAACTAAGAGCGATGGCTAGCGTTGCAGCCCAAAGAATAGGGAGTTTTACTATATTTTTTAGTGATGTTTTTGTGTCGTAGGCACCTCTTGAGTAGTAAAAAACTCCAAATGTATAAACTACGAAAATATTTACAAGATTTATGACTGTTACATAGGGGATGGACTCCTCGCCAAAAATGGCTATACAGAGAGGTATTCCTAGATTTCCAGTATTTCCTATAATGGCTGAAACAGTTGCGACCCCGCGCTCTTTTTGCGCTAAAAATATCTTTTTTGCAACAAAAGCCGAAAAGATTAAAACGATTATGGTAACTAAAAAATATATAGATGGTGCAAAAAGTAGAGTGATGTCTATAGGGCGAATCAGAAGTCCCCAAAATGTTAGAAAAACTTGAAGGAAGTAAACATTTATGATTGTTATGGTTTTCTCATCAATTTCATCTTTGAAGCTCATCTTTGCGAGGTAGCCTATGAGTATGAAAAAGTAGATGCCTGCAATGGAATATATTATTGAGCTCATAAGTGCGATTATAGTATAATTTTGCACAAAAATTAGGGGTTTAAGAGATGCAAAGAGTTGAGGAAATAAGAAAAAACATAGAAGAAAACAGAGCGGTAATGCTCTACTTTTCTGCACCATCTTGTAATGTGTGCCATGCCCTAAAACCAAAGCTAGTAGATGCGTTACATAGTAATTTTAGAGAGATGAAAATTATAAGCATTGATGTTTCGGTAGAACAAGAGCTAGCCGCAAGCTTTAGCGTTTTTGCAATTCCCACTGTTTTAATTTTTTTAGACAGCAGAGAGTTTTTGAGAAAGTCTCGTCACATGAGTGTCGATGAGGTTGTAAAAGAGATAAAACGACCTTATGATATTATGTGTTCGTAAAGTAGTTATACAAAAAGGTTAAAATATGAGCGTTTTAGATGAACAAAAAGGTGAAGAAGAGAGTGTTAACCCGTATTATGTGCTATTTTGCTCAGCGATAAATGCGCAAAAAGAACTCGTTGTACTTTTGTATAAAAATGATATTGTACTTTTCAATAAAGCTTTTGTAGATTTTACAAAAATTAACTCTCCCAAAGAATTTTTGAGAGAATATAGTTCAATATTTAACCGGTTTGTGCCTTATGACAGCTATTTTCACTCTGGAAAAATAGAGAACTTAGCACTCTGGGTAGATGAGTTTATAAAACTGCCGCAAGAGGAAAAAATTGTTAGTATGTTGGATTATAAAACTGAAGCATACGCCTTTACTCTGGATGTTCAAATACCTGTACTAGATTATACACTTTTAATATTTACTGATATTTCTCAAGATTTAATCAAACGAATTATGGTTGAAAATGATACAAGTATTGATAAAGAGAGTCTCGCGTACGATAAAAAATATTTTATTTATACTTCAAAAAGTTTTTACGATACAGCAATTTTTAACAAAAAAATCATTGGAATTACTATTATAGACCTAATAACTCAAGATACTATTGATGAAAAAACTTTAAAAGATTTTGTAGTAGATATTAAGGGCATTATTCGCAAAAGTGATATGCTTGTGCGATGGGAAGAGAAGCAATTTTTACTAGCGTGCTTTGTTGATTCGGCTGAAAATAGCGAAAAAATAAATGAAAAGTTACGCAAAGAATCTCACTACGAGATACGCCTCGGCACTGCTATACAAGAAAACAGAGAAGAGATAAGTCGCATCGTTGAAAATGCGGAGTCAATGCTGCTGTAACTACTTTCGCACCTTTTTATAGACGCAAAAGTATAAAACTTTAAGTTCTAAAAATTTCTAGTTTGGCATTTAGTGCATCTGTCATAGTGTTTAAATATTCAGCCGCTGCTGCAATTTCTTCAACACTTCTAGCATTTTGTGAAGAGATTTGATTTGTTTGAGATATTTGAGAGACAATTTCTTCAACATCTTTTCCCGCTTTTTCGAAATTTAAAGCAGTTTTGTCGCTCGCGTTTACTGCCTCTTGAACTATCTTGACTGTTTCATTAATTTTCTCTTCCACTTCAGTTGAATTTGTTGCTAAAATCTGTATGCCCTCTGAATTGCTGCTCATTTGAGTGCCTACATCCATGATGGACTGAACAATAACATTTATGGTTGCATTTATCTCTGTTAGCGAACGCTGCGTTCTCTCTGCTAGTTTACGGACTTCATCGGCAACAACCGCAAATCCTCTTCCATGTTCACCAGCTCTTGCTGCTTCTATTGCTGCGTTGAGGGCAAGAAGATTTGTTTGGTCTGCAATGTCGGAGATGATGTTAAGAACTGTTCTGACAGCGTTTGCTTCATTTGATAAAATATCCATCTTTTGAGCGATTTCAACCTCAAGTTCGGCACTCTCTTGAGCTTTTAAAGTAAGATTTACTATTTCTATTTTTACTGAATTTAGATTTTCATTGGCTTTTATGATATCTTTTTTGCTCTCTTGTGAATCATAAATAGCCTGCTGTATCTCACCCTTTATTTCATTAGCTTTCTTTGTGGTTTCGTTAATAACTCCAACAGATTTCTCGACATTTACGCCAACGCTATGAGATGTCGTTGAGAGCTCATGGGATATTGCGGCGTTTTCGCTCGAGCTATGTTTTGAGACATCTATGAGATTTTTTAGTTCGTCAAATAGCTTGTTGAAGCTTTTTGCCATTTCGGATAGCTCAAGCGGTAAGTTTTCATCTGCTCTTAGAGTTAAATCACGATTTTTAGCAATAAGAGAGAGTGTTTCTTTAAAGTCCTCTATCGGCTTAGAGATACTGCTCTTTATAAACAGAAGCGTGACCGTGACCAATATAACTAATGTAAAAATAAGCGAAAGCGTTACTAGCATCATCCCTCTGTTAGCGGAAGCTATTTTTTTATCTAAAGAGTTATTAACTGTTTTATAGAGTTCAATTTCAACTTTTCTAAGTAGTTCAATACTTCCTGTTACGCTATCAAACCAAACTTTAGAGTCAACTCCAAAATTACCGTCTCTGCCTTTTGAGGTGGCAACATCGATAAACTTCATGGTGTTATTCACTGTTTCGCCACTAAATGTGCTTTTGTAAAATATTTTTAAATCATCAGAGAGAAGAGTTTTAAATTTTCGTTCATTGATTTTATATACATCAAGTCTGCCTATAAGAGTAGAGTAGCCACCCTCTGGAAAACTATCTTTTGAGAATGCCTCATTTAAGAGTGCTCTTATTTGACCAAAGCTCTCTTTTACCGATGCCATATGCGTGTATGCTTGAATTAGTATTATGCTCTCTTTGTCGTCTAAAAGAGATGGGACAACTATTGTTGAATCTATAAGTGCAACGATAATTTTAGTATAGTAATTTTTAACTTCAGCAACTGGTAATTTCAGTGAGTCAACCGCCGCTCTTTTCTCGTTTAGTTCACTTAAATTATCTAAAATAGGTGTATCGTTTTTGTTGGTAGCATAAACAGCTTTTGCCTCATTTATTGCACTATCTACACTTTGTCTATTGTCTTTAATGCTCTCTTTGTTTTTTGTACCATCGCTGGATATAAACCCTACGCTAAGCCCTCTTTCCATCTGAATAGAGTGTATAATTTTGCTTATCGCTTCTGCTTCTAATACACGCTTTTTGGTGTTTTGAAGTTCTGTTTCCCTTTTTTGGGTGTCAATTAAAATAAGTGCCGATAGCACTAAAATAACAAGCAGTGGAAAGAGCTGCAACGCCAAAGACTTTGCTTTTATGCTTACTTTTTTCATTTTTTCCTCTTTAGTTTTTTTGTTTTTTTTAAAATGTCGGGCTGATTAAAACAGTTAGATTAGGTGGATGTGCAGGGGGGGTGATGTTTTAGTGAGTAATTTCATAAAAATCCTTTTTAAGATATTATAACTTAAAGTTAAAGATAATCAAAATATTAATTTTAATAAAATATTTTCGATTAATTTTTTAACATAAAGAAGTTTAATAAAAAACGATACAATAAAACAAAAAAAGGAATTTAGATGCCGCTCTTAGATAGTTTCTGTGTGGATCACACAATTATGCCGGCTCCTGCCGTTCGTCGTGCAAAAGGGATGAAAACTCCAGGCGGAGATAATATTACGGTTTTCGATTTGAGATTTGTTAAGCCAAACGAAGAGATTTTATCATCTGAGGGAATCCACACTTTAGAGCATCTTTTTGCTGGTTTTATGAGAGATCATCTAAATGGCGATGGCGTTGAAATTATAGATATTT
>NZ_JAQTLH010000018.1 GCF_028714975.1 Sulfurimonas sp. | reverse complement strand
TGTTAACAATAAAAGCCAGACTGTTGCACTTATTTAAAAGTGCCAATTCCACAAACCGTGATATTAATGAAGTAACACTTGGTAAAAACAAACTACAGCTCTTAATGGAGATACCACTAAGAGATGGCGGTTTTAAAAATGAACTGCTTGATATTTCAATACCTCCTGAAAAAGTCCCTCTATATAAAGGCAAAGAGGGCGAAGAGGTAGAGGTTGAAGTGGCTCTCATCGGTAAAGCAACTTTTTACGGAATCTAAAAGACCATAGCGAAGCGTAGGTCTAACAACGAGCAGTGCATATGGCTTTGCCATTTGAGCTGCTTGAGGCGTTAGGTCTAACAGCTCAACAATCAAACATATTCATAACCAATGTTGTACTGATATATCTCTCAGACAAGAGGCTCCATAGTAATATGGAGAATGTCTCTGAGATATATCAATTTAATGATTAGAGGGGGTTCTAGTAACACCCCCTGACATAAGTCATAAAGAATATATAAAAATGTTCTTCAAATAGTGAGTGCTAGGCGCTCGAAAGGAATTTACAATAAAAAATATAAACATAAAAAACACACCTCAAATAAGCGGTATAGACGCACTATATTACTTCGCTCAAAGCGGTGGTGGATACAGCAGATTTTATGAAAATATCATTGAACAGATAGAAGATAAAAGAGCAGAATTTACAGCTCTTAATTACGCCTATGCTGATAATGACATAATCATCACAATAAACAATATAGATATAAAATATAGCGGTATGGGAAGAGATGGTTTCTTGTGGTTTAATCACGAGTTCTTTAGAGTAGGATTTAAAGACTCTGAGAAAGCTCAAAATATCCACAACATCAGAGTGCAACTAAACGCTATTGGAATCTACACTCTTGGAATAGAATCACTCGTTGAATATATCAACACCCAGTTTTTAAAAGGTTCACTTCTAAGTACAAACTATTTTCCAATAACTAGAATAGATGTAAATATGTTCATTCAACATAATTTTAACTATCTTAAAAAAGAGATGATACTCTCCAAGAAGAAAACCCACTCTGCAAATATATCAGAGCGTTCAAGCGGATATGAGTTAGAGACTTACTATGTAGGTAAAAAACCATTTCTGCTTAGAATCTATAACAAACTAAAAGAACTAGAGAGTTCATCAGAGATAAAAAGAGAGATAATGCATAACTACTTTGGAGTAAATGGCTTAGATATACAAAAGCCAATCTTCAATGTTGAGTTTGAGTTTCATAGAGAGTTTTTAAAAGAGTATGGGATTGACACACTAGAAGACGCACTAAGTCGTTCACAAACTCTATTTGAGCTTGGATGTGATTTAGTAAAAGTATTGGATATATCAACTCTAACAGAAGCACAGCTAAATTCATCAAATCGTAAAAGAGCAGATATTCTGCCTGTATGGGAATATATCTCAACAAGCTATGACAACAAAGAGTTTATGCAGATAACCACTCCAATGGAGAAGATAGAAAAAATATCATACAGATACTCACTTGAAGACGCTCGTAAACCTATAAAGAGACAGATATTAAGACTGCTTCTTCATGACAACTCCCCAACACTATTTTACTTCTATGAACTCTTGCAAAACACTAAAGAGGAGTTTGAGCTAAGAGATAGTTTTAAGAAGTTACAGAGTGAACATAAAAGTGAAGATACATTAAAGTTTAAAACACTCAAAGAGGATTTAAAAGCTTATTCGGATGAGGGATTACAGAACTTTGAAGAGAGACTATCTAAAGAGATGAGCGGTGTAATGCCAAATGACAATCAATATGATGAGCTAATGCACACTTACAGTGAACTGTATAATGAGCTTATAAGACGCAACCTTGTTAATATACCGTTTTAAGGAGCCAGACAATGAACATAGAATTTGAAAGTCTAAAACTACTCCCTCAAATGTTTGTACTGATAGAGAAACTAAACAGCCAGTTTGAAAACGCTCATGCTAAAAGATGGTTAAGCGTAAAAGAGTTAGCAACTTATCTGAGCTACTCATCAGATAGAATCTATAAAATCAAAGATGAACATTTTATTGAGGGTATTCATTTCTTTAAAAAGAGTGGTAAAATACTCTTTGATAGAGTTGCAATAGATTCTTGGGTGGTCGAAGGGAACACACTTGAAATTGATATCCAACAACGGCAAATTGTGGATAACATTTTATTATCAATCGACTAGATATAGAAGAACTCTTAATCTTGATGATAATAAAACAAACCGCAAACTTGCTACTACAAAAATAATTCCTGAGATTGTTTATAAACTAAACTCAGGAAAGTTCTTTGAATCACAAAAGTCTAGAATTCCAACTGTTGATGATTATGCAAAAGTTAGTTTATCCCTGCACTCTAAAAGCAGAAAGGCTACAACCACTTATGATTATGAAACATCAATAAGATTGCATATTTCGCCAACATTTGGAAACAAACGCCTAGATAAGATAAAACCATCTGATATACAGCTTTGGCAAAACAAACTCTTAGACAAACTAATGCCAAGACGAGTTAGAAGTATAAGAGCAACATTCAATACAATATTTGATGATGCAATAAGAGATGAGATAATAGATAAAAATCCTATATCTAAAATCAAAGTACCTAAACTTGAAAAAGTAGAAGTTAAATCATTCTCGCTTAAAGAAGTAAAGCACATAATAGATACAGCAAAAGGCGAAATGAAAGCTTTTACTGCACTGGGCTTTTTTAGCGGTATGAGAAGCGGAGAGTTAATCGGTCTTAAGTGGAGTGATGTAAACTTTGAAAAACAAGAGATACAAGTTCAAAGAGCTATAAGAATGGGAACCATATCAACTCCCAAAACTAAAAGTTCTATAAGAACGGTTGACATACTTGATAATCTGCTTCCATATCTAAAAGAACAGTATGAGCTAACGGGAGATAAAAACTCCTATATATTTCTAAATGAAAATGATGAACACTATTATGATATTAAGCGTATCAGAAACACTAAGTGGAGAAATCTACTTAAAGAGTGTGATATAGAGTTTAGAACTATATATCAGATGAGACATACATTTGCAACCATAATGATTGAAAACAATGAAGATATATTATGGGTATCAAATATGTTAGGTCACAGTGATTCATCTATGACACTACAGATGTATGCAAAGTATCGAAAAAGGGAAGATATTAAGAGAGCTTCTTTTTTAGGTAATATCTAACAGGCACACTTGGGCACAATATGGGCACAGTAGCTAAGATTTTAGTCTTGGAAAGTCCGTATTTTAGGGGTTTTAAATGTGGTGGCTCCGAATACTGGATTCGAACCAGTGGCCAAGTGATTAACAGTCACCTACTCTACCGCTGAGCTAATTCGGAATGTTTATTGAGGTTGCAATTATACTTTATGAGTTGTAAAAAGTCAAGAATTTTGGGCTATTTTATTCGCTTTCTCGCCTCATTTGTATGAAGAATCAAAAATTCTAAATTTCCAACCATTTTTTTTACTATTTTGGAGTTTTTTAGCAGCTCATGAAGTCGTCTTTTGCTATCCTCATCGAAAAGTAGATTTACATCATCCATAGTAAGCGGTCTTTTGTCTAGCGTATTTAGTATATCCTCGTTGCTGTAGCTTGAGTTGTTTGGTTCTGCATGTATTCTTGAGGCTATATGAATTGGCAGAGATGAATCAAAGAGAAGAGAAACAGAGTGCAACTCCTTGTAGCTTAGACCGCTTACAGGATAAGCAGGCGGTCTATCTATTGTGCCTAGGTTAATCCTTGTTACTTTTAGTGATAAAAGAAGATCGCTTAGTTTTTTTATCTCATCTTCTGTGTCGTTTATGCCATGGACAAAAAGTATCTCTATAAAAAGTTTACCGCTAAAGACTTTGCTAAAATCTATTACTTTTTTAACAATATCTTCAATTTTGATATTTTTATGCGGTCTATCAATTTTTCTAAAGATATCTTCACTGATGGCATCAAGTGAAAGTTTTACTTGATCTAATTTTAAAAGCGAGTTAAATATCTTTTCATTTATAAGTGTAGAGCTGTTTGTAAGTATGAGCGTCTTGGTTTTGCCTTTTACTTTGTCTATTTCATCAATTAACTCGTTTAAATTTGGATAGAGTGTCGGTTCGCCATTTGCTGTTAAGGTTATAACATCTATTTTCTCGTTCAAATGGCTTTTTAGTTGGCTCATGATGGTTTGGACTTCAACAGTTTTTATCTGTATATCGGTTGTTGCACTAGGCGAGAGTTCACAGTATAAACAATCAAAATTGCACTGTTTTAGGGCAGGGGAGAGGTCTATTCCCAAAGAAGAGCCAAATCTTCTTGAGTTTATAGGACCAAAAATCGTATCCATCTATTTTTTACTAACTCTATGGCATTCAGATATAAAGTGTTTCGCATTTTCTACCGGCACATCAGGAAGAATCCCATGTCCAAGGTTGAATATATGTCTTTTCCCACCCATAATTTTTTGTAGTGATTCCACACAAAATGTCGTTGCTTCTTTACTGTACAATCTACAAGGCTCCATATTTCCTTGAAGAACATATCTTTCTCCGAGGTGTTCTTTTGCATAAGCCATAGGGGTTGACCAATCAACGCCAAATACATCAAAATTTCCATAAACATGAGGTAGGAATGCAGGAATTCCTTTTGGGAACATAATTACAGGGATGTGCGGATATTTAGTTTTTAGATACTCGGCAATCTCAACCATGTATTTCCAAGAAAACTCATCATATTTTGACGGTTCAATCGCTGCTGCCCAGCTATCAAAAATCTGAACAACATCTATTCCGGCTTCTATCTGTTTTTCCATATAGAACTTTACTACTTCTGTAACTTTTTTTAGTATCTCATGGAGTAGTTCTGGGTTTGAGTACATCATTTTTTTACAAATATTGTAAGTTTTTGTACCTTCTCCCTCTATCATATAGGTCGCAAGCGTCCAAGGTGCACCCGTAAAACCAATCAGTGCTTTTTTATCACCTCTTTCATCAAGCTCTTTTCGTAGTATTTTGATAGTTTCATAAACATAAGTAAGTTTGCTTGCAGCTTCCTCTCCGCCTAAAAGAGCATCTAGATCATCTTGATTTTTGATAGGTTTTTCAAAAACAGGACCCTCTCCAGTAAGAAAATCAAGTTTCATACCCATCTCATTCGGAACAACTAAAATATCACTAAAAAGTATGGCTGCATCTACTCCAACAATATCTAATGGCTGAATTGTAACTTCTGCGGCAAGTTTCGGATTATGGCAAAGATTTAAAAAATTTCCAGCTTGTTTTCTTACTTCCATATATTGTGGAAGGTATCTTCCGGCTTGTCTCATCATCCAAACAGGAGTGTACGGCGTCTCTTTGCCAAAGCATGCATCTACAAATATTTTACTCATTTTAATCCTTATCTGTGTTTTGAGAGTTAGTGTGCTTTTCCAACTTTACTTAAAAAGTAAAGACCAATTGAAATAGCAGCAATTGATAGTGCTAGATACAATAAATCTAGCGCACCTTCGTAGTTGGCATGACCAACTTTTTGAAAAAATCCAACAACTAAAACCATTACTATAACTTTTGATATTTTATCTTTAAGTTGGTCTAGTGAGTGTACTGCCAGAAGTTGATTTTCATTCCCCTCTTCATCTTTTGCAACATCTATATCTGAGATAAAAAGTTCATAAAGACCAAAAGAGAAGATAATTAATACAACACCGATAAGGTATAAATCAACCGCCCCAATAATCCCACCAATGATATTTTCATGAAAGTGCTCAGGATGCTCATGTGTTGTGTAACTGTCTATAACATATTATGCCGTTTCATAATCATCA
>NZ_JAQTLH010000017.1 GCF_028714975.1 Sulfurimonas sp. | reverse complement strand
CAGCCTCCTCACCGATTGATGGGATGATACAGTTCTGATAGTCCAAAAAAGGAATGCGTTCCTTTTTCTTCGCTTGCGCCGCTGTGGCTACTAAAGCTTGACACTCTTTGAGTGTCGGAGTTGATTGTGTAACCTTTTATTACACTTCTATTTTATTCATCTTATAGCCTCGGCATCAAGTTCACCGCTTTTAAGTTTTGCCATATATTCTTCAAGCTGTCTTTTTACATCTCCGCTTAAAATAAAAAGTCCAAGTATATTTGGAAGAGCCATTGCCAGCATAAGCATAAAGCTGAAATCTACCATTATCCCCGTGCCCACAACCGTTGCAATAACAGAAAGAGATAAAAACATGATTTTATATACTATAGAAAACTTTGAACCAAAAAGATATACCCATGCCCGCTCGCCGTAGTAAGACCAAGATATCATTGTAGAAAAAGCAAAAAGAAATATACTTACCGACAAAATAGTAGGAAACCAATCAATAACAGTTCCATAAGCAACACTGGTTAGTGCGGCTCCTTCTTTTGCTTCAATAAGAGCAATATAAGCTCCGTCATGTGCATAGACACCTGTAATTACTATAACAAGAGCGGTCATGGTACAAATAACTACTGTGTCTATGAATGGCTCATAAAGCGCAACAAGTCCTTGCCTGACAGGGTATTTTGTTTTTGCAGGTGCATGTGCAACAGGAGATGAGCCTATTCCAGCTTCACTTGAAAAAACAGCTCTTTGAAAACCTTGAACAATAGCTCCAAGCATACCACCGTAAACAGCACTTGTTGAGAATGCTTCATGAAATATAATACTAAAAGCGTCACCTATCTTGTCAAAATGATTTCCTAAAATCCAAATGGAAGCACCTATATATATAAGAGACATAAATGGAACAAGTGTTTCCGTAATATGAGCAATTCTTTTAACACCGCCGATGATTACAGTACCTGTTAAACCTGCGATAATAAATCCAAATATTAGTGGATTCTCTGCAAAGTACGGAACTTCGTGAGATATAGCACTGTAAGCTTGAGATACTTGAAATATATTTCCTCCGCCGATAGCACCTCCAATCATTAAAAAAGCAAAAATAACTGCTAATGTTTTACCAAAACTGGGATATCCTTTTTTTGCCAAGCCCTTTGAGAGGTACTCCATCGCACCACCCATAACGGTTCCATCTTTTAAAAATTCTCTATATTGGATAGATAAAGTTACTTCTGTAAATTTTAAACTCATTCCCAAAAAGCCCGCTACAATCATCCAAAAAGTAGCACCCGGCCCGCCAATTGCAACTGCCAGAGCAACTCCAGCTATGTTTCCAAGACCGACAGTAGCACTAAGAGCAGTTGTTAAAGCACCAAAAGAGGAGATGATACCAACATCATCAACTGTATTGTATTTGCCTCTTACTATGTTAAAAGAGTGTCTCAAGGCTCTTACATTAATAAACTTTGTTTTAAATGTAAGATAAACACCACCGCTAATAAGCCAAACCACTAAAAATGGCAAGTTGGCTCCTTTAACTGTTCCAAAAAGTATGTCAAAAAACAAAACCGTTTCTAAAAAAGAGTTGATACTGCTAAAAAATTCACCCCTAAAAACTATGTAAAAGAATTGTAACAAAGTAATCTTAATCCCTTTTTGTGTCACATGAAATAAAGTTTTGAAATATATAAAAATTACTATTGACATTTCAATGGTTATTGACTATAATTTCGCCTCATTAATCAGCTAAATAGCTGTTTTAATGTGTAGGTCGGGGTGTAGCTCAGTATGGTTAGAGTACCTGGTTTGGGACCAGGGGGCCGAAGGTTCGAGTCCTTTCACCCCGACCACTTTTATATTTTTTTAGAAACATGGTGGGATTAGCTCAGTTGGTTAGAGCATTGGTTTGTGGTGCCGAGGGTCACGGGTTCGAGCCCCGCATCCCACCCCATAACAAAAAAATATAAAAAAAACTTAATAAAAATAATAAATTTTGTGGCGTTCGTGGCTCAATTGGATAGAGTTTCGGACTTCGAATCCGACGGTTATAGGTTCGAATCCTATCGGGCGCACCATTTATGAATGCGCTCTTAGCTCAGCTGGATAGAGCAACGCCCTTCTAAGGCGTAGGCCAATGGTTCGAATCCATTAGGGCGCACCACTTTTTACTTCTAATGTCTGAAGAGACATAAAACACTTAATCACATGCGGATGTGGTGAAATTGGTATACACGCCAGACTTAGGATCTGGTGCCGCAAGGCGTGAAAGTTCAAGTCTTTTCATCCGCACCATCAAATAGAAAACCCCTTTCAAATCCCCTAAACAACGAACTTTTAAAGACTTTAAGAAAACTTCAAAAATTATTTTTCTAACCTATTTCTAACCTTGAATTGTAAAACTCTACAACATACAAAATTTCATATTGCTTCAATTGTAATCCGTTCTATAACTATTTTCACTTTGGAATGACCCCAATAAAGTAGACAAACTTTTGGTCAGGTAATTGGATAAAATAATAAGACAAATCATCATTAAAATTTTTTGGCTATACAATTCACACGATTAAAAAGAGTTCGGGATTTGTGTAGGGCAGTTATAGAGTAGTTTTTTAATTTATTTGTACTGTTTAATCTACTATTTTTGTAATAAATAAAATTAATCTCTATAAATAGGCTTAGTTTCGTTATCAATCTCTGGAAGAAACAGGCTATGCGAGTGTGAGACAGCTCCAACAGGAAGAGTAGTTAAAATTCGTACTTTTTCTGTGATTTCTTTGCTAAGATTGTCATATTTAAGAAAAAATTCTGAGACTAATAATATTGATAGTATATGTAAATAGCAATACTTACTATCACTATCGTAGGTATTGCATAAATCCATAGTGATCTTTTCTTAAAACTAACAAATCTTATTTTTTCAGCAGTATTTAGAAAATCATTTGAATATTTGATTGTAGATACGATATCGTTATTAATTGAACCATCTTCATTTATGATTGGAGTGTTTAGTATTCTTAATAAGCCATCAAAATAGTGCATATGCTTCTGAATCAGTAACTGTTGATTATTGGTGTATCTATTATAATCATTGCCAGCTTGATGCCTTATATGATCCGTTTGTTTATTTAATTTTATACACTCAATATTGTATCTTTGAATAATAGCAATTGAATTATCAATAAATTTTGAGAGTTCTTCAAATTTTTTAATAACTTGATCTGTATTATTGGCATATTTATTCGCTTCTTGATAAACTTTATTAACATCTTCTACTTTATCTTGATAGTTGAATTTTCCCTTCCAAGCCATATACGATACAGCAGGGATTATTCCAAGACCGCCTAAAACGATTGTGCCAATAGTGATTCCACCACCTGCCGCAAGTGCTCCACCACCTAGCCAGGCAAGTGTAGCATTGTTCATTGCACTTCCTATAAGACCAGCTATCCCAGCACCTGTTGAAGCTGTACCAAGCGCTCCAACCGCTGTATAAATAGCACCTGTACTAAGCGTACCAGCAACAGTTACTTCAAGCTCTTTTTTGAGTAGTTTTTTAGTCGATAGGACTGAGGTGTATACTTCATCTAGCTTTTGTTGAGAAAAATTAAAAGTATTTTTGCTAAATGGATCTGTTGTATTATGAAATGGTAAATTGTTTATTTTTTTCATATGAAAAGTAAATTCATCTATTGTGGTGCTTATAATACCAACTTTTATCTTTCCAAGTTCTTCTAACTTTTTATTGGTTACCTCACGCATAGGATTTATTCTTGCATTTGTAGTTTCAACAAGAGTTTTAATCTCTTCATTCTTTTGTTTAATGTATTTGATATCTTTTATCGGCTTGGTGACACTATCAGTAAAAGAATTAATACTTTGTTTAATATCATCTTTGAGTACTTGCGCCGAATTCCTAAGACTATTGCCAAAATCTTTTATACTACTCATTTTTTTTACTAACTTTTTCTTTAATGTATTCCATAAACAATTTTACCATATGTTTGTATGTGCCTAGGGTACCATCAGATGCAAAAGGTCTTGCACTTTGAATAATCATGTTTCCAACTCGAAGCATTAAAACACCGTTTCCAAGCCCTTGTGCTATTTTTACTGATATTTTAGATAAAAATGTATTGCCAAGTACATCACTTAGTGTATCATCGGTATATTCCATTAATGCTGCCAATGAAGCATTTTCAAGAATTTTTCTTGCAATAAGCAAAGAAGTGAATATATTGGTTTTATAACCATAAATATGAAATATCTTTTTCATCAATTTTACTGAGCTGAAGATTACAGCAATAGAGTCTAGAGCAGAACCAGGAGAAAATGCTGTAAATAATGAAACCTCTTTCGCACTTATATATAAAGTGTTGACTGCTTCTTTGTCTAAATCATTAATAATTTCATCTTTTATTGTTAAGAAAGGGCTATGAACACTATTAGTCTCAATTTTTTGGGCCAAAGAAATAGCCTTGTCTCTTATGTTGTCGTATTGGTGAAGTTGATAGTGTTTTAAAATGATTAAAGCAATTTCCTTTTCTTGATCATATGATTCGATATTTGCGGTTTGATTTTGAATTTTAAAAGCATCTTTTAGATTCATATAACTTTTTATAGCATTTAAAATATAAAACAAAATTCCAAAGATAGCTATAAAATAGATGCTAATATATCCGACTGCAAGTACTTTACTAGATGCTGCAATGCTTATATAAGATTGATATACATCCAAAGTAAAATTAGTAATGAGTAATAGAGTCAATGATACCAGTGCGACTATGGTTATCGTGAGACCACTTTTTGTTTTAGATGAAGTCTTGTTTTTGCTAGGCTGTAAAATACTATTTTTTAGAGATTTGTTTAATAATTCAATTTCAGATATTTGTAGATTTTCTAAGTTACTGTTCATATTTTCCCTTTAAGTTTATTAATTATGTAATTTTTATTATACGACTATTTTCTTTCTCAAGAACTTTATCTGGTATAAACATATCTGAATCATCTGATCTGGCTACTGTCATAGATATCTTTTCAAGAAAAGTAGTTGGCTGGTCCATGGATGATAATATGAAAGTAGCACTTGTAAATTATGCTTTAAAGATGGCAATAAAACGCAGATCTCTTGAAAAAGGTGACTGCTGTTAAACGAACTCTGAGATAGGGTTGACAGATCATAACTGTTTGGTAACAAAAATTAGAAATTGAAGCAATATTTATCCTCAACTTAGTATATTTTTTAGCAAGATTATAAAAATATACTAAGTGATTAGAAAAACAGAGTTTAATTCACAACTTTATTACACTCAAAAACTAGCATCAAAAGTTCCGGATTGAGTTCCTACAAGGTCGATTTTAATATCGTATCCTGAGCTGCCGTCTTGAGGCACTGTATAGGAGTTAAAAAGTTCTATATTGGTTGTGTGTACTGTTGAGCCATTAGCGGTTATGTCAACACTTCCGTCTTGATTTTTTACTAACTGTACCAATGTATTGCCGTTGTCAACAAGAGAAATAACGCCTGAGACAGATGTATCAACTACCATACTGCTTGAAGTTGCAGGAGTAACATTAAGCCAGATAGCGTCGCATCCCCCGTTACCCCAGTCACTGCCGCCGCCGGCACCATCAAATGTATCATTTCCTCCACGCCAGTTAAATACATCATTGACGCTTGTTCCCGTAATTGTTTGACTAGCGGGAGTGTCAAAAACATTAATCATAAAAGCAGAATTAATATCACTCCCAACCACGGTTGAAACATTAACATTTGCAGATGAGACAAAAACTTCGTAATCCACACTTTCACCTACATAGTAAAAATCACCCCCAACAGCCAACAATGCCTCATACCCACTTCGAGGAAGAACAGAATCGTCCGAGACAATAATATTTGTATTAAAATACTGTATGCTTCCATCACTGCTGTAATTCACAACTGCATCATTAAACAAAAATTGACCATCTGTTTCTGATATCATCGTTAAATTATCTACCCAGTGTTCAGCACCGCCATAATTTGATATTATTAATCTTCCGTTTTCTATACTCCATGTTTGTGTTACTGTAGATGTTATCTCTGATTCCCATTGCGAGCTTCCAAAAGAAGCACTGTATGTTTTACTTGTAACAGTTGTGTCTGGATTAAAAGTCACCTTAGTCATGTCATCTTTTCCAGCACTAAAGTATGAGCTATTAGGATTATCATCGTAAAAATAAAAAGTGTTGCCGCTTAGCACCTGAGCAGTATAAGTCCCAACCGGAGCAGCAACAGCAGAGATGATGTTTGTTGCTGCCAAAACAGAAGCTTCACTGCTGTCTATCTCCGACATTACGGTTTTTGCAAGCTCTACATCATCCAGCCCATTATTTACAAAAGAGAGACCTACATTTTGTTTATTTTCTAAAATAGTTGCATCTTGACTTAGAGAGGTGTTAAGCGCACCGTTTATTACAGCAAGAATAAAATTTTGCTTTGAAACAGCACCGCTCTCAAGGTCGTTAACCCAGTAATCAAGACCACCTTGATCAGGTGCTCTGTTAAAGAGATTTTCATAAACTGAAGTTACAAAATAAGTCGTAAGAGTTCCTGATGGATAAAGAGCCTAAGTTTCAGGCTGATCAAAAAAACTTTGGGCAATACCCTCAATTGAAAGCCCGGAATTATTAACCCAATAACTCAATCCAGCAGCGTCAGGCGCCCTGTTAAAGGTAGCCACATACAATTTACACACATCATTCATCGATACCATTTATATCTCCTGCGCTAGCAATTTATAAAAAAATTATATGCCTATTGGCATTAATCACAACTGAATGTGTTTATGTTTAATATATAAAATGATTAACGATTTGCGCCAATTCAAGTTTAAAGTGCAACACTAGAGAGTAAAAGAAATTAAGGATTGAAGAGAGAGAGGTTAGCTGCGATAAAATAAGATTCCAATCCGCCAAGATAGGGAAACTTATGAAATACAAACAACTAACCATGATGCAACGATATCAAATCGAAGCTTTGAAAAAAGAGGGTTTAAGTCAAAGAGCAATAGCTTTAAATATTGAAGTGCATCACTCAACCATCAGCAGAGAGTTAAAAAGAAACTCACTAAATAATAGTGAATATCATGCTGTTAATGCCACAATAAGTGCAAGACTTAGGTATCAGTATAAAACAAAGAATAGAAGACTTACGAAGAAGCATACAAGTTTCATAAAAATGTGTATCAAAGACGGGTTCTCTCCAGAACAGATAAGTGGGAGAATGAGTTTAACCCAACTCAGACCTGTAAGCCATGAAACAATCTATCAATACATTTATCACAACAAACGAAGTGGCGGTAACTTATATAAATATCTTAGGCATAAAAACAAAAAGTATACCAAGAGAAGTGCTTTATACCGTAGTCGTGGGCAAATTAAGAACCGTATATCAATAGACTTTAGACCAGCCATTGTCGAAGACAAATCAAGGGTTGGTGATTGGGAAGTAGATACTATTATTGGAAAGAATCATCATCAAGCGATAGTTACACTTGTTGATAGAAACTCAAAGTTCACATTGATGAAAAAAGTAGAAGCTAAACAAGCCAGAGTTGTAACAGATGCTATCATACATTTATTAAAGCCTATACAGGCTCATACACTAACTATAACTAGTGACAATGGCAAAGAATTTTCATATCATGAAGAAGTAGCAAAGAAACTAGATACAGAGTTCTACTTTGCAAATCCATATCAATCCTGGCAGAGAGGACTCAATGAGCATACTAATGGATTAATCAGAGAATATTTTCCAAAGAATATGCCATTTAATGACATCACAGACGAACAGATTGTTGAAGTTCAGAATAAACTAAATCGTAGACCTAGAAAGATACTTGGGTACAAAACACCTGCAGAAGTATTTTTCGATACAATTACGAAATCTTATGTAGCAGTTTAATCAAGTGTTGCACTTACTATTTGAATTGGCGATGTATATGTTAATTATATTGAATCAAATTATAAAGATTTTGATAGAAGTATTTCGATTTATAGATAACGGTAAGCAAGGGATTTTTTGTTTTTCTAAAAGGCTCTTTAAAGTCCTAAATATAG
>NZ_JAQTLH010000016.1 GCF_028714975.1 Sulfurimonas sp. | reverse complement strand
AAGCTCAGTTCCATTTACTATGTCGTCACTGTTTTCAAATCCCATACCGGTAACACTTCCGCCGTTTACATGGTATGTCCAAATACCTGCTTCCCCAGCTCCGGCTAAAACATTACTTTCCAAATTAAGCATAAAATTTTGATCTCCGGAGAAGTAAAACTCATAATAGTTTAACCCGTCACCTGCAGAAAAACCAGCTCTTGCTACAGTTCCGCCAAGACCGTCAACTCCACCGCTTGCATCACCTGTAACCCAGTTTATATCCTCATATCTGTAAACTATGTCAAAGTTGCCGTTTCCGGTAGAAATAAGTTGAAGTTGAAAAGCATTAAGTTTATCTGTATGTGAGCCATAGTATCCAACATCATCCCAAGTTACGGTAAATGTATTTGTTGTAGTATCTATGTCATACCAAGTTAAGTTAGACCCCATAGAATTTCCGCCGCTCGTAGGAGTAACAAAACCGCCACTGATAGTAGAGCTATAGTTACTGTCTCGAGTATCTACATCTCCCCAAAACGGAGCAATAATAGGATCAGAAAAACTACCTCCGATAGATGTAGGTGTAAATGAATAAAGTCCGCTGCCAAATGTAATATTTCCGTTGTTGTTTACATATAAACCTGTCCATGTAGTACCAAAAAAATTTATCCCGCTTGGAAATATGGAACTCAAATCTATAAATGAAGTATAACTATCATCATTCCTTGCCAGATAATTTTCACCAAAACCAACATCGCCACCAAGATTATTTACTAAAGCTGCCATTTAATGTCCTTTGTTATTGTGTATTGTTAGTTTATTGTAATTAAACTTAAACTTTTATATTATTAATTTAAACTAATATATTATCAAAATATCTAATTTATTTCGTCATTGCTCACCTCGTCATTGCGAACGCAGTGAAGCAATCTGCTCTTTTGCGCGGCAACCCCTCTCTCTGTCATTGCTCACCTCGTCATTGCGAACGCAGTGAAGCAATCTGCTCTTTTGTGCGGCAATCCTTCTCTCCGTCATTGCGAACGCAGCGAAGCAATCTGCTCTTTTGCGCGGCAACCCCTCTCTCTTTATCTTCTCTGTCATTGAGATTGCCACGGCTAAAGCCTCGCAATGACAAGCATCCGTCATTGCGACCCTCTCTGTCATTGCGAACGCAGTGAAGCAATCCCTCTCTTGCTCTTTTGCGCGGCAACCCACTCCACAAACTCCTCATCCGCCTCCAAAAGCTTCTCTATTTTTTTTGTATGCACAACTCTTGCTTCATCGGTTAAATGATAGTCGGTGTTAAACATCATATCTCTCTCATACATAAATTCATAAGGATTTCCCAGAAATTTCACGCCGATTTTACTCATTTTCTCTCTCAACCCATTATAAAACTCTCTCTGTTTTTCATCATTTTTATAAAATTCATCCTCCATCATAGAAGGCGGCAAGATTATCAGTTTTGCTCCCTTTTTTTCCAAATACGCAGCATACTTCTCTATCCATTCAAGTGACGCTTTATTTACTCCGCTGTCACCATATCGTCTTGGCAACTCTTTGAGTGTAGCTTCCATATCTCTGCTCCATTGCAAGGCATCGCTCTTGGAAGTTCTTATCTGATTACCGTCTTCATCAACATTTGCATACCCGTAAGGACCTATCATTATTTTCTCTGTGCCTTTTGCTAAAAAACCGTCATATATTCGTCTAAATTCTGTCATAAAAAGCATAAAAAATTTCTCTTTTACTCCAAGTTCCCAAAAAAATGATCTATCCCTAGCCCATATCTGGTCTATCATCTGCGCTCCGGCTACTCCGTCATAATTGTAAAAGCTATACTCAAAAGGTGCCAAAACAAGATCCCCTTTTTGAACTATCTCTCTGCTTTTTAACAATACATAAGGGAGCATAAGTCCTGCATTTACCCCGCCGTTGATGCTTCTAACCATAAAATGCTCTTCCAACGCTTTTGAGTCAATCCCAAAAAGTGCACTAGATCCGCCGATTATAACGATTCGTCCCTCATTAGCAGCTTTTTTACTTGCCTCTTTTTTTATCTCATAAACATCTGCCACCCATTGTGACGAAGTTGTATATCTTCCGCTTTGCAGCCAAATAGCTGTTATCCACAAAAGAGATAAAACAAAAAATCCGCCAAATATACCTAAAAAAAATCTCATATTTATCCCTTTTTGTTCTTACAGTCTTTTCGTCATTGCGAATAACTTCGTCATTGCGAACGCAGTGAAGCAATCTCTCTCTTTCTCTTTCTCGTCATTGCGACCCTTCCCGTCATTGCAAGCGAAGCGAAGCAATCTCTCTCTTTCTCGTCATTGAGATTGCCACGGCTGAAGCCTCGCAATTACAACAACCGTCATCGCGACCCTCTCCGTCATTGCGAACGCAGTGAAGCAATCTCTCTCTTGCTCTTTCTCGTCATTGAGATTGCCACGGCTAAAGCCTCGCAATGACAGTTGTTCGTCATCGCAATCCTTCTCGTCATTGCGAACGCAGCGAAGCAATCCATCTTCCTCTCTCAGATTGCCACGGCTAAAGCCTCGCAATGACAACAACCGTCATCGCGACCCTCTCCGTCATTGCGAACGCAGCGAAGCAATCTGCTCTTTTGTGTAGCAATCTCTCTCTTTCATAAAACAACCATCAAAACACAAAATAAACAAAACTTCTTGATGGCTCATCCATCATCATTTTAAAAGCCAAAAACAGCACCGCACCTACTAAAAGCCCATCCATAATTCCAAGCTTCTTTTCCGTCATTGCGACCCTCTCCGTCATTGCGACCCTCTCCGTCATTGCGAGCGAAGCGCGGCAATCCATCCCATATTCCACAATTTCAGCGGCACTTTTGCCAAAAAAGATTACCGTATATCCAAGCGCCAACATCCACCAACCATCAAACAGTGCAATATTTTTATCAAACAAAAACAGCTTCTTATAAAATTCTATCGCCGCTTCAAAACTCTCACTTCTAAACAAAACCCAAAGAAGCGTAACAGTCGTAAAAGTTATCATAAAACCACCTGCTTTTACAATCAACTCCGTCATTGTGACTTTTTCGTCATCGTAATCCTTCCCCTCATTGCGACCCTCTCCGTCATTGCGACCCTTTTCGTCATTGCGAACGCAGCGAAGCAATCCATCTTCCTCTCTCAGATTGCCACGGCTAAAGCCTCGCAATGACAGTTGTTCGTCATCGTAATCCTTCCCCTCATTGCGACCCTCTCCGTCATTGCGACCCTTTTCGTCGCGAACGCAGTGAAGCAATCCATCTCTCTTTCTCTCCCCGAAAAACCATCTAAAAAGATGGTTTATCCACAAAGCCGCCCCATGTAAAAATCCCCATGCCACAAAACTCCAAGCACTACCGTGCCAAACCCCTATAAGAGTCATCGCAACTAAGATAGCAAACCCTTGTTTAAGCTTTCCATGTCTATTTCCGCCAAGCGGAATATATAGGTAGTCTCTGACAAATTCGGATAAAGTTATATGCCATTTTCTCCAAAACTCTATCATTGAAGTAGCTTTATACGGATTTTTAAAGTTCAGCGGCAGATATATCCCAAACAAAAGCCCGACCCCTACGGCCATATCCGCATAACCGCTAAAGTCAAAATATATCTGCATCCCATAAGCCAAAAGTCCACTCCAAGCCTCAAAAAACCCGACTCCAGCACTGCTATCAAAAACTCTGTCGGCTATTTTTGCAGCGCTGTCTGCAAAAACCGTTTTTTTAAAAAGCCCAATAGAAAAAAACATAACGCCCATAGCTATTTTGCTTTTTCTAAAACTATTTTCTGCTAGTTGCGGCATAAACTGTGCAGGACGAACGATAGGACCAGCTATCATATGCGGAAAAAATGTTACAAAAAGGATGTACTCTAAGAAGTTAGTTGCTCTAAACTCTTTTCTATATATATCAATATGGTAAGCAAGTTGATGAAATGTAAAAAAGCTAATCCCCAACGCCGACAAAACACTAAAACCTGCTATATATTTCGAAGCGCCCAAAAGAGCCAAGTTAAAAATAATAGCTGTGACTAAAAGAGCTTTCGCGTCATTGAGATTGCCACGGCTAAAGCCTCGCAATGACCACTTCTCGTCATTGCGAGCGCAGCGCGGCAATCTTTCGTCATTGCGACCCACCTCGTCATTGCGAGCGCAGTGAAGCAATCTGCTCTTTTGTGCGGCAATCTCTTTCTTTTGCTCTGTCATTGAGATTGCCACGGCTGAAGCCTCGCAATGACCACTTCTCGTCATTGCGAGCGCAGCGCGGCAATCTTTCGTCATTGCGAGCGCAGCGCGGCAATCTACCGCTCTTTGCAACCTCATACCAAGTAAAAAATTCACAATCACACTAAAAAGAAGCAGAGGCAAATGTATAGCATCAAGCGTCGCATAAAATCCAAGCGAAACCAAAATCAAAAACAGATTTGCCGCTCTGATGTTTGATTTTTGTAAAACATACCACACGCCAAACACCGTAGGCAAAAACAAAAAGATAAATCCAAAACTGTTAAAAAGCATTAAAGCACCGTTCTCTTTTTTCTAAAAATTATATAACATGTTTGGTTAAACTATTAATTAGTATATTAGCATAAACAAAACTAATCAGATATGAAAACAAAATTCAAAAACATCGCATTACTCTTGACTTTTAAGCTTTTAGTGTAATATAATCCGTCTCAGGTGTTGTATGCATACATTTTTAAACAATACTAGATTATAAAAAATAAAAAAGGAGTAACTATGGCAGTTACAAGACAACAAGTTGCAGAATTATATGTTGCGACATTTAACAGAGCGCCGGACGCGGCAGGTTTAGATTACTGGGTAAATGTTTCGGGTTTAACTATTGAAGGAATTGCTCAAAGTTTTTTTGATCAACCAGAAACTCAAGCTCTTTATCCAGAAGGTAATACAAACACTCAGTTTGTAACTTCTATCTATACAAACTTATTTAACCGTGTTCCAGATACTGATGGTTTAGCTTATTGGGTAGCGGAACTTAATAATGCTACTATGACTCGTTCTGTAATGATTGAAGCTATGAAGAATGGTGCACTAGGCTCTGACGCTGTAATTATTGCAAATAAAACAGAAGTAGCTCTTTACTATGCAGATACACTTGGATTAGAAGGCACAGATTTTTCTCTTGCTTCGGTAACTACAGACACAGCTACAGTTTATGCTGCTAAATTAAGTGCTAATGCTGAGTCTGCATTTACACTAACAAACAGTGTAGATGTTGCTACTGCAAATACATTTAACTCGGCTCCTGCATACACTCCAGGAGGTGATAACTTTATCAACACTCTTCAAAATGAAGATGTGTTAACTGGTATTGGCATAGAAACTACTCTAAACGCTACTCTTGGATCTGTAAATGACGGCGCGGAAAGTATGATATCTCCAGTGTTAAACAATATCAATACTGTAAATCTTGGCATAACTGGCAATATTTCAGGTATGGATTTTCAAGATACTACGGGAATGACTACGCTGAATATTAATAGAGTTATTGCAGACAATGCTGACATTGTGATGTATGATCTTCAAGACGGTGTAAATGCACTATCTGTAACTAATGCTACAAGAGATGGTTCCCTGGAATTTAACTATGCAGAAGGTGCATTAGAAGGTACTAATGACGGAGTGACTTTAACATTAGACAATGTTCGTCAAAATCTTATTGCTATTTCTCAAGGCAGTGGTAATATTAATGACGACGCTTTTGAAGATGAAGGTTATAGTTTTGAATCGGTTACCGTTAATGTAACTGGCTCAACAAACCTTGATAAAATGATAATTGCGGCAAATGACGAAGAACAAAGAGCGTCATTGGAAGCTGGCAATGAAAAAGTAACTCAAGCAATTACTATTAACGCTGTTAGTAATCTTGAAATCAATAATCTTGTGGCAAACGGTGCAGAATCAATCACGATCAATGCAACGGGAGATGTTGTATTAACAGCAAACGAGAGAACAAATGCTGATGAAAACATTAACTACGGTTTGGATTATGAGCTTGACGCAGCAGTTGTAGCCGCTGAGCTTGAGACAATGACAATTACAGGTTCAGGCAAAGTAACGATCAACGATATCTCTACAGACAACACTGCAGGTGTAGTAATTGACGGTTCTGCAATGACTGGAATTCTTGCAATTAGCTTGGGTGATGCAGATATCCTTGAGAATAGTGACTCATTACTTAGCTCAGGTTCAGGAAACGATGAGATTTTACTTGCCGCTTTCAATGATCAAGATCCTACAAGCACAGAAGAAGTAGATGCAGTAGCTATGTCGGTTACAACTAATGCCGGTAATGACCGTATTATTGTAGGTGCTGATATGAACGGCGCAATTGATTCTGGTGCAGGTTCTGATAGAATCGATGTTCTTGGTTCAATGTCAGGTACTTTAACAACTGGAGACGGTGTTGATACAATCAATATCCATGGAACTTTGAGCGGTGTAACAACGACTGGTGAAGGTGCAGATACTCTAAATGTTGATGAAGATATTACGGCAAGTGTTAACACAGGTTCAGGTGCTGATACAGTAAATGTTACTGGTGATATCAATGCAGATATGGACACAGGTTTGGCTGATGATGTTGCAGCAGACGGTGATACTGTCAATGCGGTAAACCTTAACAATGCGAACCTTGTGACAGGTGCAGGTGCAGATGTAATCACTTTAACTGGTGATATTACAAATAACACCGACGCTTCAACAACGGTAAATACAGGTTCTGAAGATGATACTTTAACGGTTTCCGGCAATCTAGATTCAAATGTTTCTGTTATGACAGAAGATGGTAATGATGTTGTTTCTTTTGGAGGAACTACTGCAGGTACAATCTCAACTGCTGATGGTGATGACACGGTAACAATCGCTGGCGACGTAACGGGTGCTATTGATTTGGGTACAGGTGTTGATACGCTGACTATCGGTACTGCACTTATTTCTGCAAACCTTGATGCAGCAGTAACAGCTGGTTCAGATGCTGAAACTGACAATGCTGATGGATTAGATACGGTAACTGTACACGGTGACATGTTGGGTCATGCGTCAATTACGACTCAAGCTGGCGACGATGTTGTAACAGTTGGAAATCTATTGACTGCTGATGCTGATTATGTCGGAAACACTGATGTTACGACTGAAAGTGATGCAGATACGATAAATGCTAAAGGAGCAGACAAAACAGCTGATAACTCAAATGTCGACGTAACCGTAGCTGCTACGATCGTAACAGGCGAAGGAAATGATACTGTTACGGCGCTATCTTTAAGTTCTGCAGCACAGTTCAATGACAATGTTGTTTTAAACGATGAAAATAACGATGATACTGTTACTGTAGTCGGAGCACTTATCGACACTGGTGCAGGCGATGACCATGTTTACCTTACTCAAAATAAAATTGCAACTGAATACAGTTTTACAGTAACAATTAATGGTGTGGATTTTACGTCTACTGGTCTAAGCACTGGTGAAACTGAAGATGCATTGGATGCATTGATTGATGCTTCAGGAATAGCTGGAGTTTCAAGTGATCAAGTGAGCCCAACAACTGGGTATTTTGAAGTCACTGTACCTACGGGAATGTCAATATCTCTTGCTGGCGGAACTTTAAATTTAATAAGTTCAAGTGCTGAAAGTGATGTATATGCTATTAATCTTCAGGAAACAAATCCAACATCATTTGAAAATTACGGGGATTCTACTTTAATTGCTGAAAATGCATTGGTTTCTACTGGAAATGATAATGATACTGTGGTTGCAGAGATTACAGGTGGTGTTATCCTTGAAGCGGACAATGCAAAAGCAGGAGTTTATTCAGCGGTAGAAAATGACACGCTAGGTGCTAAAATTGATCTTGGTGAAGGTGATGATAGTTTAACGTTTAACGACAGCGTTGTAGATGACTCTGAAACCCTTGTTGTAGATGCAGGTGCTGTGATTGATGGTGGAGCTGGTAGCGATACATTGAATATCAACACGACTGATACAGTTGATGTTGTTAAATCAACTACTTACGAAATCGGCAGTGAATTCAATGGTAACTTATATGTTCAGCAAGATACAGCGGTTGGAGCAACACCAAATGGTGGTACAGATGCAATCGCAGGTTATGGACAAGGCGGTTCAATCACAGGTGTTGAAACCATCAACCTTACAGTCAATGATGCAGTTGCAGACAACAGCGGTGATTTAATCTTGGATGTTCAGCAAGTTGATAGTGCATTGACAACGTTGAACCTTACAAGCCTTGAAACTCGCCATGCAAATGCTGATATTCATCCAATCGACTATTCAGTTGAGACATCTACGTCAACTACTATAAATGGCGCTCCTGTTGAAACAACAACAACAATTATCACGACAGGTGTTGATGTTAATGTAGAACAAGGTTTATCTGCAGGTGATGTGAATACATTTGAAGTTGTAAACTTCCGCAGTGATGTTGCCCTTTCACTTTCGGCGAACGAAGTAACCGGTTTGGTAGAAGAAGCAGCAACTGCTGACGCAACACATGTTAATCATGTAAATGATATAGATCCGGATGCTGATTTAAATCCTGTTGATTACACAGCGATGCATGCGACTGACGATTGTGAAATCGATGTTAATGTAGCTGTAAACATGGATGCTCAAAATACTCTTTTTGATCAAAACCTAGCAGCAAATATCGATGAAAATCGTAGTTTTGCAATCAATTTGGAAGCAGGATCTAATGACAGTAACTATGATGTTGCTCTTAGCTCTGAAACTACATTAGTTGAATTTGGTGTTGGTGAAAGTGGCGATACAACGAGCGATGAGATTGACAGTCGTGATGCTCGTGATATCGTGATTAATGTGAACACGCAAGCTTCTCACTTGATTGACTTAACAAATACTTTTGGAAATGTTGCAGATAGTGTTTACCAGGTATTTGGAGAAGATGCTGATACGCTAGAATACTATTACATTGACACAGTTGAA
>NZ_JAQTLH010000015.1 GCF_028714975.1 Sulfurimonas sp. | reverse complement strand
GGATTTGAACCCCGGGCCTGCTGATTACAAATCAGCTGCTCTAGCCAACTGAGCTATGCCGGCATCGAATTTGAGCCAGAATTATAGTGGATAATAATTTAAATGTCAAGAGTTTTTTACTAAAAATATATAATATTTAACTCTTTATGTAAAAAAGGCTATTATTTGTTTATTTTTCCATATAAGGAAGGTCATTTTTTATGCTAAAAATACTATTTTCACCTGCCGAGAACAAAAAAATTGGCGGCAAAGAGAGAGAAAAAGAGCTCTTTGGTTCTAATAACGCAAGAGATGGCATCCTTAGCGAGTATAGCAATATTATTAAAAACGGAGATGAAAACGCGATAAAAGAACTTTTTGGGTTTAAAAAATTTAGCGACTGCGCACCTTATATAAATGATATTTTTATCTCACCGTTTATGTGTGCGATTGAGAGATATGACGGTGTGGCTTATGAGTATCTTGATTTTGATTCGCTTGATAAAAAAGCCAAAGAGTACCTCAAATCAAATATCTTAATATTCTCAAACCTTTACGGACCTATACTAGGTGGAGACACTATCGCCAACTATAAAGTTAAACAAGGCAGTGATATCGGCAAATTTGTTCCTGATAAATTTTATAAACAACGATTTTCATATCAACTTGATTTATACCTTGCAAATAGTGAAATTTTAGATCTTCGTGCGGGTTATTATGATAAGTTTTATGAAGTTAAAAAACCATACACTACTCTAAAATTTTTAAAAGAGGGCAAAGTTGTAAGTCATTGGGCAAAAGCATATAGAGGTTTAATCTTAAGAGCCGCTGCAAAAAACGACATAAACTCAATAAAAGAGTTTACGGCTCTAGAGATAGAAGGTTTGAGTGTAGCAGAAATTATAATTGTAAAAAACAAAACAGAGATTGTTTACAATATTACGCACTAAAAAGCTAATTTATAATTTTATTTGTCTGAGCCTCAGTGCATTGGTAATTACGGAAACAGAACTAAAACTCATTGCAGCCGCGGCAATCATCGGTGAGAGCAGTATCCCAAAAAACGGGTAGAGCAATCCTGCAGCAATAGGAATTCCCGCCGAGTTGTAGAAAAACGCAAAAAATAGATTTTGTCTAATATTTCGCATTGTCGCCCTACTTAACACTCTAGCTCTAACTATGCCCTGCAAATCACCTTTTACTAAAGTGACTCCTGCACTCTCCATTGCGATATCGGTGCCGGTGCCCATTGCAATACCGACATGGGCAAGGGCGAGTGCCGGAGCATCATTAATCCCGTCGCCTGCCATAGCAACAATATGCCCTTGTGCTTGAAGCTCTTTAATAACCTCCGTTTTTTGCTCAGGCAATACTTCGGCATAAACCTCATCGATACCTAATTTTTTTGCAACAACTTCTGCCGTGGTACGATTATCGCCTGTGAGCATAACAACTCTTATGCCTTCTGCATGCAAATCATTAACAGCTTTTGCGGAAGACTCTTTAATGGGATCGGTAACAGCAATAAAACCTGCAGCTTTTAAATCAATAGCAACCAACATAACGATTTTGCCGTCATTTCGTTCTGTATCAGCTTGGTGTGACAACTCTGCCGTATCTATATTTAAACTTTCCAATAATTTTATATTGCCTACCGCAACTGCCCGTCCATCGACTCTGCCGGTTATTCCCATTCCGCTTATGTATTCAAAATTATCGGCTTTAAACAATTCAATGCTTCTATCTTTAGCTCCGTTTACAATAGCATCCGCCAAGGGATGTTCACTAGCTCTCTCCAAGCTTGCCGCTAATCGCAACACTTCACTTTCACCAAATCCATCTTCTGCATATATGGCAACGAGTTTAGGTTTGCCCTCTGTAAGAGTACCGGTTTTATCCACTACCAAAGTATCGACCTTTTCCATAATCTCTAACGCTTCGGCATTTTTAATTAATACTCCAACCGCAGCACCGCAACCCGTTCCTACCATAATAGAAATAGGCGTAGCAAGACCCAAAGCACATGGACATGCAATAATCAAAACCGAAATGGCACTAACAACAGCATAAGCCAAAGATGGTTCAGGTCCAAATATGCGCCAGAGCACAAATGTAATTAGTGCTATAACAACTACAGCCGGAACAAAATAACCAGCCACACTGTCAGCCAATTTTTGTATAGGTGCACGAGAGCGTTGTGCATGCAAAACCATTTCTATGATTTGAGAGAGCAGAGTGTCTGCACCGATTTTTTCTGCTCTCATAAGTAAGCTGCCCTTTGAGTTAATCGTAGCACCTATGAGTTTATCGCCGACAGATTTAGAAACGGCTATCGGCTCACCCGTAACCATTGATTCATCTACATTACTTTTACCTTCTATAACTATGCCGTCTACAGGTATTTTCTCACCGGGGCGAACACGCAAAATATCTCCGACTTCTACATTATCTATGAGAATATCATCTTCGCTTCCGTCACCTCTAATAATACGCGCCTCCTTTGGAGCAAGACCTAACAAAAGTTTAATAGCTGAATTAGTCTGTGAACGAGCACGAAGTTCCAGTACCTGCCCCAAAAGCACAAGAGCAGTAATTACTGCCGCTACTTCAAAGTAGACATCAACCAAACCATCTTTCATCTGCATCATAGGCGGGAAAATCTGTGGAATGAGCAACGCCGTTATACTATATAACCAAGCAACTAAGACGCCGAGTGCAATAAGCGTAAACATATTTAGGTTCATAGTACGCACTGATTTAAAACCTCGAACAAAGAACGGCCAACCGCCCCATAATACAACCGGTGTAGCCAATAAAAATTCTATCCGTTGAACCATTTTCATACTTAGTTCATTCGGCAATAAAGCAGGTAGTAAATCAGCAATCATAGCTAAAGCAAATACGGCAATAGTAAAAACTGCACTTACCCAAAAACGACGGCTCATATCTATAAGTTCTTCATTTTTTTCTTCAACTTTTACTACGACAGGCTCTAGCGCCATACCGCATTTAGGACAAGAACCGGGATGATTTTGGATTATTTCCGGATGCATAGGACATATGTAATCTATTGATTGGTTATCGCTTTTATGAGTCGGTTTAGTCTCTATATTTAGATATTTTTTAGGATTTTGTTTAAATTTTACAAGACAATGTTCACTGCAAAAGTGATAATCATCCTCCATATAACGGTATATATATTTAGAATCACTAGAAACATTCATACCGCAAACAGGGTCTTTGGCTTGCTTAGGCTCTGCACTTAAATTCATACTCATAACGATACCGTCCTTATTTGATAAAATATGTACTAAATATCCCCTCTGTTTTCTACATCTTTAAAATTAGATCTTCTCTCTTCCAGCTCTTTTCTATATGTAAGATAATCGCCGAAATCAAAAAATTTATCGTATCTTGAATGCATATCAATTTGCGGTTTTGAATGTTTTATGGGGCACCAAAACTGCTCGCTTCTTGCAGCTATCTCTCTTGTATAACCTATTACACCGTTAAAATATTCACAATACAAACAGTTTACCTTCTCGACTCTATCAAGATAAAAAAGATTGTACCTGTCAATTACGACATAATCTTTTCTTTTTACCTTTGGTATTTTATATATAGGAAAACAGACACTCTGATAAATAGTAACAAAAATGTCGACAAGAAATGCAGGAATCATCATAGACCAGATAAAGGGAATCGTAAGAATTGCTAAAACCGGAAAGGAAGAGAGATACTTGATAGAACTTATTACTCTTAATCTGCCCTCTTTTATAACATTCTCTTTAAATTTAACTTTTCTATCTTCAAGCGTATAAAAAAACTCGTCTTGCTTTTTTCTCAGCTCTTCTATTAGCTCTTCTTCAAGACTCCTTATTTGGGCTGCTATCTCTTCAATTCTATTATCCATTAATTTTTTTCCAGTTTTTAGTTTTTAGAGTATAACACTATTTATAAATTAAACTGATAAATAAAGGGTACCTCTAAATTAAATTAGTGTAAAATTATAAATATAAAAACAAAAGGTAAATTTTGGAAGATTCACAAGAGTACAAAAACAAAAAAGCATATTTTGAAAAGATAATAACGCTTTACGGCAGAAATGTAGTTATCGAGGTTTTACAAGACAGTACCATAGATATTCATAAACTTCATCTCTCAAACTCCAACAAAACCGACGGTGCAATCGAGACTATTCTTAAACTTACTAAAAAAAGAGGCGTTGAAGTCACTTACCACGATAAAAATGCACTTAGCAGAATCAGCAAGAACGCAAAACAAGACCAAGGCGTAGCAATAGACATTATCGCAAACTCTTACCAAAATGCAAATACGATAAAAGACTTAAAGAGTTTTAAACTTCTGGCACTTGAGGGCATCCAAAATCCCCAAAATCTCGGAATGATTATCCGTTCATGTGCAGGCGGATATGTTGATGGCATAATTCTTCCTAAAAAAAACAGTGCAAAAATCTCTCCGCTTGTCATAAAAGCGAGTGCAGGGACGCTTTTTAAGCTTCCTATATACTACTGCAACACTCTTGATGAAGTTTTAAAAGAGTTAAAAGAGACAAAAATCTATCTGCTCTCTTCACACGCTAAAAACAGCATCTACGATATTAAAAAGAGCGAAAAGTCAATTTTTGTTCTTGGAAACGAAAGTGAGGGAGTCTCAAAAGAGATTGAAAAACTTTGTAACGACTCAATTTGTATTCCCATGAACAGGGGCGTTGAGTCACTTAATGTTGCGGTTACCGCTTCGCTTATCGCTTTTATGAAATCTTAACAAAGGTTTAAAGTGTCGCATATATATCGATTAAATCTCTATATTCCTATTATATTAGCCGTATTTATAATGTCGCTTTTTACCGTATTTGCCATTATCTATGCTCAAGAAAATTCTATTCATGAAAGTAAAAAGAATACTCCTGCATTATTTACAAAATATTTAAATGAAAAAGTTGATAGCGAAGCTGCCGTTCTTGGCGAATATATAGATTTTATTCAAAATATGAAAAATGTAACCGAGCAGTTTAAAGCATCAAACAAACAAGAACTTAACAATTCCATAAAAGAGATATACGATCGCTTAAATAAAAATATCAATCTGACTCACATGTATTTTATAAAACCAGACGGTACCGTTTTGCTTAGAACACACGATTACGAAAAAGATTCAGATATCGTTGAAAGGACAACTTTTAAAAAGGCACAAGAGTTACAATCTATCTATTACGGTCTGGAATTCGGATTGAAAAAAAATTATACGCTAAGAGTTGTAAAGCCGTGGTATGTCGATGGAAAACTTATCGGCTATTTAGAACTTGGAAAAGAGATTGATAAAGTTATCGACGATATATCAGGATTTTTAGAAACACATATCTATCTGGCAGTTAAAAAAGAAATTTATAAAGACGCCCCGACTTTTGTACAAGAAGAGTTAAAGCAAAAAGTTGAGACGGCTAATCATTATATCTCATATAGCACATTTGATATTCCGCATCAAATGAAATCAATTTTAACCAATGATATAAATCTCAATGACATAGAGTTCAAAAAAAATACATACTTTGTTTCAAAGAGTATGCTTTCCGATGTGTCAAGCAAGGATATCGGGTACTTTGTTTTTTTAAGTGATGTATCCCTAGAACATACTCTTATGCACTATTCGGCAAAAATAGTAGTGATCATCCTTACGATAATTTCTTCCGCTCTAATTATCGGAGCATATATCTTGATTCAGAAAAAGGAGAGAAGTATCTATCTCTTAACTTCAGAGCTAAATGGACAAAAAGAGGAGTTATCTCACTTTAATGTCAAACTGCAAAAGCTTTTTGATTTGCAAAAAAATATCGTAATTATCACCGATAAGAAAAAACTGATAATGGCAAATCAAACCATGTATGAGTTTTTTGGTCTTGATGATATAGAGAGTTTTTTTAAACACCATAATTGCATTTGTGAGAAGTTTGTTAATGATGACGAATTCTTTCATTTAGGAAAAGTACCCAAAGATCAAAATTGGGTAAAAGCGATTATAAATCTTTCCGGTGACAAACGCATTGTATCCATGCTTGATTATAATATGACGCCGCATACTTTTAGTGTTTCCGCAAATGAGTTTGAAGAAGGAAGCTACATCGTCTCTTTTACGGATATAAGTTATACAATGATGGAGCATAAAAAGCTTCAACTTAAACTTACCCACGATAAATTGACAAATGCGCTAAATAGAGAATTTTTTGATAACAATATCAATCTGATTATAGAGGAAACTAAGCCACATAGACTTGGAGTAATTATCTGCGATATTGATTACTTTAAAAATGTTAACGACACTTACGGGCATAACCGCGGTGATATTGTTTTAAAAATTCTTGTAAATACGATTAATGAATCAATACGCCAAGAGGATTACCTGATTCGTTGGGGCGGTGAAGAGTTTATCATCCTTATGAAGATTGACACGCTTAACTCTATTGAAAAACGAGTTGAATATATACGCAAGCAAATTGAGAAACAATATTTTGAAGAAGTAACCAATGTCACCGCTAGTTTCGGCGGTACGATTTATAAAGAGGATGAGACAATCACTCAGTGCATAGAACGAGCCGACAAAGCACTCTATACGGCAAAAGAAAATGGCAGAAATCAAATTAAGATAGTATAAACGGTTTATGAAATCATAATTTCATAAGGGCGTTTTATCTCTCTTATTACCTCGTCGACGCTCATATGGCGTGATTTTCTCAAAAACTCTTTGCCGCCTAAAAAAACTAAAACGGTAGGGATGGCAAAAACACTGAAATTCGCCGCGATTTCCTGATCTATCGAGGTATCGACACTCACGATTTCAAACTCTTTAAAGTTACTAGAAATCGCATCTACGAGTTTAGGTTTGAGTGCGTGGCAAACATTGCAAGTCGGAGCTGAAAAGTAGAGCATCACGGCTAAATTTTCTTCTATAATTTTTTTAATATCTTCTGTTGTTTGCATAATCGACGCCTATTTTTTGGTGTGAAATTATACACTATCTGATATAATCCGCATATGAGTTCAATAATATTTTCAATTTTAGGCATATATATATTTATAGCTATGGGCTATATTGCAAAAATGAGTTTTAAAGAGTCCATCGACGACAAAACCATTACACTTATAAATGTCTACTTTCTGCAGGTTTTTCTAACATTTTGGGGACTTTTAATCCGTCCTGTCGATGCTACACTGCTTTTTGCACCCTCAATCTACCTCTTTATATCCATTTTAGTTTTGATAATTTCTGCAATTGCAGCCAAAAAGCTTTTTTTGGATCAAAAAGAGTACTCCATAGCAACGGTTGCGGCAATTATAGGAAATACCGGCAACTTAGGAATACCTCTAAATATAGCCATCTTCGGCGAAGAGTCTATTCCCTATACGACCGTTATAAATCTTATGAATGTATTTATTGTTTATACTATCGGAGTTTACTACTACTCAAGAGGCAGTTTTGATGTTAAAACATCACTAAAAAATATAGTAAAACTGCCTATTCTTTGGGCGGCAATAGTAGCGATTATACTAAGCATTTACGGCTATAAACCGAGCCAAGAGATTATGAAAATACTTATGATGGGCGCTTATGCTTCTATAACAATGCAGCTGTTTCTCTTTGGCATCTATCTTTACGGTACAAAAATAAACGAGATAAGTAAAACTCTGACTTTGTGGGTTATGGGTCTGAAGTTTATCTTTTTACCGAGTATTGCATTTTTAGTTCTTTACAATATTGAACTAGACTCCATGATTAAAGGTATAATTTTTATAGAGATTTTAGTGCCGCTTGCGATAGCAAATGTAAACTTTGCTTCACTTTATGATTCTAAGCCCAAAGTTGTCACCGCTCTTGTTTTCATCTCATCAATTATTTTTTTAGGTGCAATTTTTATCGGCGTTAAAGTTTTAACATATTTATGAACAAAATATATAAGATTTATAAAATATTGTATGAAGCCTACGGTGCGCAGGGCTGGTGGCCGATAACAGGCTACGGATATCATAAACTAGATTACGATTTTCCAAGAAACGAAAGCGAGATATTTGAAGTCTGCTTAGGCTCAATTCTTACCCAAAATACGACATTTTCTTCGGTAGTAAAATCTCTTGAGAACCTATATGCAAAAAACGCAATAAATGCCGATGCGATTGAATCTATGAATATAGAAGAGCTAAAAGAAGCTATTAGACCATCAGGTTACTACAATCAAAAAGCTAGATATATTTTAGAATTTATAAAATTTTACAAAAATCTAGGCGGTGCCGCTCCGACTAGAGAAGCGCTCTTAAATGTTACGGGGATTGGAGAAGAGAGTGCCGACTCTATGCTTTTGTACGGATACGATAAACAGGAGTTTAAAGTAGATGCTTACACAAAAAGAGTGTTGCTGGAACTTGGGTTTATAGATGAAAAAGCAAAATACGGCGATATAAAAAGATTAATGCAAAATTCTCTAAAAGAGTGCATAAAAAACGAGAAAGAACTATTTAAAGTCTATCAAGAGTTCCATGCGCTCATCGTACATCACGGTAAAAAATTTTACTCTAACAAGCCGTACGGAGTCGGCTGTTTTTTAAAAAAAGAGATACTCTAACACCTCTTTTTAAAACTGCTTGTTATTTTTTCTTACAATCGCTAGTTTTTATATTTTTTTTGTTTTTCTCTAAAAAACCCTCACCGAACCCTTTAACCTCTTTTAACTCTTCAACATTTTTAAAACAATTATGCTTTTTTCTATAATCTAAAATTGCATCCGCTTTTACTTCACCGATACCGCTAACACTCATAAGCTCATTTTTATCGGCTTTATTAATATCTACTGCCCCAAAACAAAGAGTAGCCCCAACTATCAATAATAAGAATAACTTCACATAAGTTCCTTGTCAACTAAAATTGTTAAATTGTACTTGTTTTAGAATAAAAATAATATTAAATGATTTTTGCTAAAACAGCCTCAACCGAAAAACCGAATTTAGCAAAAAGCTTATCTGCCGGAGCCGAAGCGCCGAATGTGTCCATACCGACTACTTCATCTGCAAATCTATACCACTCTAAACCTCTTGCCGCCTCAATAGCTACTTTTTTAGTTTGAGGCTTAATAATTGAATCGATGTAAGATTTATCTTGTTCTATAAAAAGGTCATAACACGGAACAGAAACGACATCCGCTTTCATACCTTTTTCATTTAACGCCTCTTTTACTTTAAGAGCAAGTTCCACTTCGCTGCCGCTTGCCATAAGAGTTATAGTTGCATTCTCATCACTTGCTAGTAAATATCCGCCCTGAGCCGCACTGCCTTTAATTGCAGTCGGAAGCACTGAGAGATTTTGTCTTGAGCATACAAAAGCAGACGGGGATTTTTTCATACTAAGTGCTGTTTTCCAAGCTTCTACATTCTCCGCACCGTCAGCAGGTCTCCAAACATAGAAGTTTGGTAATGCGCGAAATTGGCTTAAGTGTTCAATCGGCTGATGAGTCGGTCCATCTTCACCAACACCAATACTATCATGAGTCCAGATAAAGAAGTGTTGAATTCCGGTTAAAGCCGCAATTCTAGCAGCCGGTTTTAAGTAGTCGGAAAAGACAAAAAATGTAGCTGAAAATGGCATAAGCGGTCCATAAAGAGCCATTGCATTTACGATTGATGCCATCGCATGTTCACGGATTCCAAAGTATATATTTCTACCTTTTGGATAAACACCCATATCTACAAGTTCAGTTTTATTTGACGGGCTAAGGTCTGCCGAGCCGCCTAAAAAGCAAGGGAGAGCTCTTGCTATTGCGTTTAGGATTTTTCCGTTTGTGTTTCTTGTTGCATCAGCTTTGTCAAAAGAGGGCCACTGTATACGAGAAAAATCAGGATTTTGCAGAGCCGCCAAAGCTTCATTTTGCTCTGAGAGCGGAAGAGTTTTAAGGCTGTGAATCCACTCACGCTCTAACAAATCGCCCTTTTCTATCGCACATCTAAAACGAGCCATTACATCTTCATCTACATGAAAACATTTCTGCGCATCAAATCCGCAAGCGCTTTTTGCCTCAGCGATAACATCGCCGCCAAGCGGAGCACCGTGAGAGTGATGAGAACCCTCAAGCTTACCTGCACCTTTTGCAATAGTCGTATTTGCAATAATGATAGTCGGCTTTGAGTTAGATTTTGCAGTAGTAATCGCAGTGTCAATCTCATCAAAATTATGACCGTCACATTCTTGTACATCCCAGCCTTGCGACTCAAAACGAAGACGAATATTTTCACTTATACTTAAACTTGTTGAACCCTCAATAGTAATGCGGTTTGAATCGTAAATAAGTATTAAATTGTCAAGTTTATTGTGTCCTGCTATTGAACAAGCTTCATAACTCACACCCTCTTCCAAATCTCCGTCACCGCATAAACAGTAAACTTTGTGATTAATAAGTTTCGCCGTCTCAGAATTAACCTGTGCGCCTACAAACTTTGAAGCCATTGCAAAACCGACGGCATTTGCCACACCTTGTCCAAGCGGGCCGGTCGTTATCTCAACACCTGCAGTGTGTCCAAATTCAGGATGCCCCGGAGTTTTTGAGTCAAGTTGGCGAAAGTTTTTCAAATCCTCTATAGTCAGACCGTATCCCCAAAGATAATAAAGTGAATAGATAAGTCCCGTTGCATGCCCGCCGGAAAAAACAAGTCTGTCGCGATTTAGCCAAGATGGATTTTTAGGATTATGATTTAGATGTTCGCTTAAAACAACTGCAATATCCGAAAGACCCATCGGTGCGCCTGGATGCCCTGAATTTGCAGATTGAACCATATCTGCCGCTAAAAATCTTATACTGTTTGCCATTTTTTGACGTATTTCATTACCCATATTATTAGTTCCTTTATTTTATTAAACGATGTCGGAAGTAATTCCGCCATCTTCGCTAGCCGCTATGGCACTAAAGCTTGACGCTTAAAGCGTCAGACTGAATCTTTGTGTCTGTTTATGTAGTGTATTAGAAGCGGTGAGAGTTCATTTTTTAGCTTCTCATCAAAACTCTCCAGCTCTTGCGTAACTATTTGTGCCAATTCGTCGGCTTGGCTTTGCGCCTCACAAAGCCCTAAAAGCGTAACAAAACTATTTTTTGCTTCATCATTATTTGTAAGTTTTCCCGCTTCATCAGAACTCTGCGTAACATCTAAAATATCATCTTGTATCTGAAACAGGAGCCCAAGTTTTATACCGAAATCATAAAGTTTTTCACCCAATTTTTCTCTGCCTACGATTATTGCACCCATCTTAAGCGAAGCGGCAATTAGTTTTGCAGTTTTATTTGTATGTAAAATTTTTACATCTTCTATGCAAAGAGGCTTATTTTCAAAATAGCAATCAATCGCTTGACCTAAAACCATCCCGTTTAATCCGCCGTTTGCTGCCAACTCTCTGATAAGTTCAACTCTTGTATAGTCTGAAAACGGGGCATTGCTTAAAACCTCAAAAGAGTATGTATTTAACGCATCGCCTGCCAAAATTGCGGTTACCTCATCAAAAACGACATGTAAAGTCGGCTCTCCGCGGCGAAGCGGCGAATTGTCCATAGCGGGTAAATCATCGTGTATAAGAGAATATGTATGTAAAAGCTCGATAGCGTACGCGGCATGATACGCTCCCTCAAGCAAAAGCGGGTTATATGCCTCTACAACACCCAAGAGAAGTGCCGGACGAAATCTTTTTCCGCCGGCTAGGAGCATCCTTTGAAGCGCCTTTTCATAGTGAGGGTGTATGCTTTTTGATATCGGAAGATGATTTAGTAAAAAGTTCTCAAAGTTTTGCATGCGGAATTCTATCTAATTAAGTTTCACAAAAAACTGAAATTGTTCTCTTTGGAAAAGAAGATTTACAGATTTTTTACTATCGCTCATTATATCAAATATCTCTTGCTCATTTTTAACGCTTTTTGTATCAATTTGAAGAAGTTTATCACCGATTTTAAGACCATAGCGCTCGGCATCTTTTTCAATTTTTATAATAGTTAAATTTTTATCAAACGATAGTCCGAAAAATTCTAAAAATGTATTGCTTAAAAGACCTCCGTCCTTTTTATCTTGACTTATAACGCTTATTACCGATATTTCATTGCCTCTTTTTATCTTTACATTATGAGTAGAGCCGATTTGACTAAGAAGTATATCTCTCATCAATGTAGCGCTGTTTTTTACTTTTTTACCGTCAAATTCTAAAATTATGTCATCTTTTTTAAAGAGGTTATTTTTTATAAAAGAGTTACTGCTGCTAACTACCACCGCAGAGCCGACATCATTTATCTTTATACCGAAATCTGCGTAAGAGACTGTTTTTGATTTTAAAAATCTTTCTATATACTCTTTTTCGATAATCCCTTTATCCGTCATGATTCCCTCTAAAGAACAACAGCTGTTTAGCAACAAACTTGGCGTTGAGAGTTGTTCGCTAAAAGTTGCAAAACTCTCTAGTCCATTCTGTTGTTTTACGATTTTACCCTTAATTATTTTATTGTTATCGACAGCGAACATTCCCTTGCCGATATTCATATTAATTCTAAACGGGTACTTGAATTTTTTTGTATCTTCTACGAGGTAAAGAGATAGGTAAGGATCGTGCTTAATGATTTTTGCATTCGGCGCAGTTGTTGAGAAGATTAATCTTTTATTGTTTTCAATGGGAATTTGAAGTGTTTGATTTACTATTGATTCGGAATCGACAACTTTAAGTCTGCAGGAGTCAAAATCACCTTCGCATGCATATAAATTAAAAAAAAGAAAGTTAAGTGCTAAAAATAGCCTAAACACCTACTTGCTCCCAAAAGGGTTAATACCGCCTAGCATACCCAAAGCACTGTTTTGTCTATTGTCCTCTACCATTTTATAGGCATCATTAATAGCACCGATTAACAAAATTTGAAGTGAATCTTTGTCGCTAAGAAGTGAGTCGTCGATGTTAATGTCCACAACCTCTCCTTTGCCGTTTATAACAACCTCGACTAAACCGCCGCCGCTTTTTACATTAAAAGTTTTAGACTCTAGCTCAGCTTGAAGTTTTTTAGCATTTTCTTGCATTCCTTCAAGCATTTTGCTCATGTCGCCTAAATTCCCGAACATTTTAGATGCTCTCTAAAATTTCTTCGATATCGTTGTTCTCATCTACTAAAACAACTTTCGGTTTATAAGAAAGCAAATCCTCTTCATCATAAGTAGCATACGCAACTATAATGATTTTATCACCCTTATGAACTTTTCTAGCGGCTGCACCGTTTAAACAGATGTCTCTCTTACCGCGCTCGCCCAAAATAACATAAGTTGAAAATCTCTCACCGTTATTTATATTTAAAATCTCTACTTTTTGTCCAACTCTCATCTTTGAAGCTTCCATAAGCTCTTCATCTATTGTAATGGAGCCGACATAATTTAAGTTAGCGTCAGTTACCGTAGCACGATGAATTTTGCTGTACAACATCTCTATCGTCATTTTTTACATTCCCATCTGTTTTTTCATATCGCACGGCGAGATTGGATCATCCCACATATCTGCGCTTATTAAATACTCTTCTACAACTTTTCCGCCGATTAAATGTTCTTCGATTATTCTATCTATTTTTTCTTTTGTAAGAGCTGCATACATAAAATGTCCCGGTTCTACAAGCATAACCGGACCCGCAGTACAACGGTTTAGACAAGAAGTGCGAATAGGCTGAATAGTACCCATTACACCCTCTTTCATCAGTTTTTGCGCCAGATGTTGAAAAAGATCTTGTGTTTGAGGCGTAACACATGAAGGTTTTGGCATACCCGGAGGAGCCGATTGCTCACATTTAAAGATATAAAATGCCGGTTGAGGAATTCCCATAAAAAGTACCTTTTAAAAATTTTCGCAATTATATCAAAAATAATCTCATAAATTCTAAATAGGATAAAAGAAGTCGTCTATTTAAAGCTATTTTAAATTTATCTGTTTTTTAGCAACTCTCTTACGACTTCTCTGTCATCAAAGGGAAACATCTCATCGTATATTATCTGATATGTCTCATCGCCCTTTCCAAGAATAACAACGACTTCATCCTCTTTTTGGTCATTTAGTGCACTCTCGATAGCTTTTCTTCTGTTTAGCTCGACACTTACTATGCTTTTATCTTCTATGCCCTCTAAAATATCGTTTACTATATCTTGCGGCTCTTCACTTCTGGGATTGTCACTCGTTATATAAACTTTTTTTGCCAAGCTTGCCGCAACTCTGCCCATCAAAGGTCTCTTTGTTCTATCTCTATCACCGCCTGCACCAAAAACTACCAAAAGCTCTTTCTCTTTAAGTGCATTAAGCACCTGCGCCATTCCGTCAGGCGTATGGGCAAAATCAACTATAACATTTGGAACTTCGCTTACCTGTTCCATTCGTCCGCTTACGCCGGCAAAATTTTCAACCACTTCGCAAACATCTTCTAGTTTTTTTCCGCTTAAAAGATGTGTTGCCGAGATTGCAGCCATAAGATTATAAAGATTAAAAAATCCGTGCAAAGAGGCGGTAAAAGGAACCATCTCGCCAAAATATTGAATTATTCCGCTTGTCGCGTTGTTTAGTGAGTATGCGATAAGTCTATATGTTGCCGGATTTTCTATACCGTATGTAAAAGTATTTTTAAAATTAAAAGAGGCTTTTGGCTCATCTTTGTTGATAAGTTTTTTACCTTCATCTTGAAAAAAACTGTTTTTTACGGCTATATATTCACCTATAGTTTTATGATAATCCAAATGGTCTTGAGTAATATTTGTAAGTATTTTTAACTCAAAATTAAGACCTTCTACTCTTTTTTGAGCAATTGCATGAGAGCTTACTTCCATAATGAAAAATTCACAACCCGCACTAACCGCTTGATAGATATGCTTATATGTGTTGAGCACGGACGGAGTTGTAAGCGTTTTACCCTCTATCATCTCATCATTCATGAAAAAACCGCGGGTTCCCTGCATAGCGGCTTTATAACCCAAATCTAGCAAAAATGAGTATATAGCGCTTGCCGTCGTAGTTTTGCCGTTTGTTCCGGTAATCCCTACAATTTTTATCTTCTCAATTCCAAAGAGCTTTGCAACATCTTTGATATTTATAATTGAATGAGCACCGTTATCTTTTGCATTTTGAAGAAACTTTTCATTTTGCGGCGTCAAAACAAAAGCAGTCTCTTTATCGCACTCTTGCGAATTCTCCGTTATATACTTAAACTCTTCATCGCTAAGCTCAATTTTCAATTTCTTTACCCTTTGCTAATTTTTTAAGCAGTTTTCTAAGTAGTTTATCACTCGGGTAAACACTTAGAGCATTTTCTAAATAAGAGAGTGCCATCTCAGCAAAACCATGATCTATAAGATTGTCTAAAAAATCAATGAAATCTTCTCTCTCGGTAATAATAACTCGCGTTGAAAACATAATATTTTCAAAAGTCTCCTTGAAACTCTCACCGCTGTCGATTATAGCTTTAAAATCTTTATATAAAATCCCGTCTTCAAACTCTAATCTATCGCGGAGAGGCTCTGCAAACACCTCTCTAAGTTTCTCCAACGAACCGTCCATATTTTGCAAAATATTACTCATAATAGTATCCGCCTGCTCTTTATCTTCTTCTTTTAATATCTCATAGTAATCAAAAAGAGCTTCGGCACCGCCCTCTCCGCTTAGTGCCATTTCTGCCAAAATAACGCCGTTATACGCCTCTTTTGAGTTAGGATAATTCTGCAATACTGCCGCAAACTTCTCTAAGGCATTTTTATAATCCGACCTAGAGAAACTCTCTTTAGCTTGCGATAATGTTTTATATTTACTTATTGCCATAATATTTCTACGCTTATTTATAATTTATCTATATCGTTTTCCATACCAAATGGTACATTAATAACTGTAATTTCAGGGTGAATATCTATTTTCAGTTGTCTCTCTACACCGTATTTTAAAGTAGTCCCGCTGCTTGCACAACCGATACACGAACCTTTTAGCTGTATATATACTTTTGAATTTCTAACTGTTAAAAAATCTATGTCACCACCGTCTAGCGCCAATGACGGGCGAACTTTATTTATAACGCTTCTCACGGGAGCGATTAACTCCTCATCCGTAAATGGAATCATATCCATCCTTTAAAATTTGTATAACTTATTGTATTCATAAGATATGAAAAATTCGCTTAACAAGTGATAAAAAATATCACTTATTCTCTTAACGAAAGGATTTGATGTACATACGCAGGCTTTCTCATACCCACAAGTATATAATCAATATCGTCTTTTTGCATTAAAAACCTAATAGCACACTCCTGCATAGATACGCTGCATTTTAAAAAAAACTCTTTTAGATGCTCTCTTGTTTTTATTGAGCACTCGTAGGAGACCATTTTTTTATACTCTTGAAGATATAAGTCTATAAAATTTAACACTGCCTCAACATCTTCTTCATCAACTTCTTCTAATGATTTTTTAATATGTGGGATAATTTGAGAAAATAAAAAAACATCGTAGTCGCCAATCCATCCAAATTTGTGCTTTACTTCATCTAGCTCTTCCAAAAGATTATACATAGGTCTCAATGTTTCATTGTCGCAAATTTCCATCAACTCGTTGAAATAGCGATAATACTCTTTACTCTCCTCACAATCGCATAAACGAAACATCTTATCTTTATATTTTGCATTAAGCGGTCTATTTGCTAAAACTCTCAAACCGCTTTTTTTTGCCCAAGAAGCACATCGGAGTCCATCTCTCTCCAAAATATTAATTGGAAGTTCAATCATAGTAAAACTATGTATTTCATTTTTGGCTATATTTGCTGCATTTTGAGCTAATGTAAGCAAATCTTCATAAGGTAAAAATTCATCACTGGATTCTGGAAGCGAAAAACTGTTTGAACTAACTCCGTAAGAGCCTATTCTTCCTGCTTTTACCTCCTCTTCGAGTCCAACAAATACATCTTGGAGCCTTCTATACATCTCATCTAGTCTATCATCTTTGGAAATATTTCTCTTAATAGCATCCAAAATATAGTACTCAGGATTATGTACTAAATAGCAATCTATTTTTTCAATCTCTAATCTTTTTAAAGATTCTGTTAATTGCTCATGCATAAATTGTTTTGATATACAGTGATAGCACTCTTGATTATATTCTACAATCTCTTGCGCATTTTCTATCGCCAAAAGTCCGTTCTTATAATTTAGCAGATTAGTACCTTGTATATAACCGAATTTACTAACTACCTCAATTTCATCTCTTTTATAGTCGTCAAATTCCCTAAATGCAAGAGCAATCGCTCTCTCGGCGCCGCCGTCCATATAGTTTGAAGATGTATCAATCATAGTAATACCCGACTCTATCGCTTCTTTTAGTGCTTCTATATGCTGGGGATTTAAATCACTGATTCTGTAAGTTCCAAATGCGAAATTACTCATAATGTCTCACTTATAATTTAAGTAGTTTGGGATGTGGAAATAATGAAGGTTAACAGCGAGAAAAAATCCCGCCGTTATAAAAAACGAATTATACTAATTCGATAAATGCCATAGTAGTAGCGTCACCACGGCGAATACGCGTTCTAGTAATTCTAGTATATCCACCTGGACGATCAACGTACTTAGGAGCTACTTCATTTACTAAAGTTTTAGTTGCTTCTTTACTTTGAAGCGCCGCAAATACTGCTTTATGAGCATTTGAATCATTTTTACCTGCAACAGTAATAAGTTTTTCAATATAAGAACGAAGTTCTTTTGCTTTTTCTACAGTAGTCTCAATTTTACCGTGTTCAATTAACGAAATGCTAAGGTTTTTAAGTAAAGCTGCACGATGCGAACTTGTACGACCTAGCTTACGATATCCATGACGATGTCTCATCTATAATTCCTCTATTTAGCTTATAAAGCTTCTATTTTCTTTTTTAATGCACTCACAACATCATCTGCTAGACTACCGCCAACTTCATAGCCGAACTCTTGAAGTTTTTCAATAATCTCATCGAATGATTTCTTGCCTAGGTTTTTAACATTTTTAAGATCATTGATACTCATTAATGCTATTTCACCTATTAATTTTATATTTGAACGATCAAGACAGTTAAAACTTCTCGCACTTAAACCTAAACTATCAATGTGTGCAGTTAGCTTTTTTAAATCCGGATTCTCTTCAGCTCTCTCAATAGTAGTCGGAGCTTTAACGCTAATCTCGCTATTAAATACCGCTAATTGAGCATACATAACTTCTAGTGAATTTCTAAATGCATCTAATGGAGAAATTTGTCCATCAGTTCTAATATTTATAACTACTCTTTCGAAGTTAGGGTTATCCTCTACAAGTACATTCTCAATTTTATAAGTTGCACTGCGAACAGGCGTGAAGTAAGCATCAAGTGCTATATAACCGTCTTCTAACTCATCATGAGTATCTTCACTAGCTACATAACCGATACCTTGCGCGATTTTAATACTAAAATTAAGCGTAGAGTCTTCATTTAATGTAGCAAGATGAGCTTCCGGAGTTACTATTTCTACTTCATTATTTGTAAGATCGCTTCCTTTGATAGTACAAGGACCTGCAAAGCTATAGCTTATTTCTGTTTCCGTTGCTCTGCCAAGTAATTTAAAACGAATCTCTTTAAGATTTAATATAAAATCCGAAATGTCTTCAAGCATACCGCGCACCGAGTCAAACTCATGCTTAGCACCTTCAATTTTAATAGCAATCGGCGCATACCCAACCGAACTACTTAACAAAAAACGGCGAAGTGGATGAGCTAAAGAGATAGCATATCCCGTCTCAAACGGGTATGCCATAATATTAGCTTCATTCTCACTAATCTGCTCTACCTCAAATTCTTGAGGAGCAAGTGGAGTAGTTTTAATCTTTTTCATGTCTCTTACGCCTTTTATATTTTAACTATTATTTCGAGTAAAGCTCAACGATTAAACGCTCTTCTACAGGGATAACAACTTCTTCACGCTCCGGCAAACGAGTAAAGATACCGAATTTTTTATCAGCATCAATATCAACCCATGGAGCCAAACCTGTTTGATTTGTAAGCTCTAAAGCACGAATAACTTGAGAATTATTTTTGCTGCTCTCACGAATCTCTACCTTTTGACCAGGTCTTACACGGTATGACGGAATATTAAGTTTCGCACCATCTACCAAAAGGTGACCGTGAGTTACAAGTTGACGAGCAAAACGACGAGTAGTTGCGAATCCCATACGGTAAACAACATTGTCTAATCTTTGCTCAATTAAAGTAATAAGGTTTGTACCCGTATTACCTTCTTTTCTTTTAGCTTCAACAAACAGTGCGCGGAATTGCTTTTCAGAAACACCGTACATAAATTTTGCTTTTTGCTTTTCATTTAGTTGTAAACCGTATTCAGATACTTTTTTACGACGCTGACCATGTTGACCCGGAGCATATGGGCGTTTTTCTAATGCAGATTTACCTGCTAAACGACGCTCCCCTTTTAGGTTAAGGCTAACTCCAAATCTTCTCTCGATTTTTTCTACTGGACCTCTATATCTTGCCATCAGTAATCTCCTTAAACTCTACGACGCTTAGGTGCGCGACAACCATTGTGTGGTAGTGGAGTAACATCTTTCATAAATGTTACACGGATACCTTCAATAGAACCGACTGCTTTTGTTGCAGTTTCACGACCTGAACCTGGACCTTGAACTTTAATACCAAGTTCTTTAATACCATGGACTTGAGCTTTTTCTACTGCTGCTTCAACAGCTGCTTGAGCTGCAAACGGAGTAGATTTTTTGCTACCTTTAAAACCAAGACTACCTGCAGAACTCCAAGCAATCATATTACCCATTTCGTCTGTAATAGTTACAATAGTATTGTTAAACGATGCAGAGATATGAATGATACCGCGTGCAATATTTTTCTTTACTACTTTTTTTCTAACAGCTTTTCTTTTTGCCATGTGCTAATCCTTACGCTGCGCCGACAGTTTTGCGTTTACCTTTACGAGTACGCGCATTTGTCTTAGTTTTTTGACCACGACATGGTAAACCACGACGGTGACGAAGACCTCTGTATGAACCTAAATCCATAAGTGCTTTAATGTCCATTGCAACTTTTTTACGAAGATCACCTTCTACTACATGATTTGCACGAATCTCTTTTGTAATCGCTGCAACATCATCTTCGCTTAGTTCGTAAACTCTTTTATTATAATCTATACCCGTCGCATCTAATATTTTGCGAGAAGCATGAAGACCAATCCCATAGACATATGTTAGACCATATTCTATTCTTTTTTTCTTTGGTAAATCAACACCTGATATACGAGCCATGGTTATCCTTGTCTCTGTTTATGTTTTTTAACTTTGCAGATTACTCTTACAATGCCTTTTCTTTTGATAACTTTGCAGTCATCACACATCTTCTTAACTGAAGCTCTTACTTTCATTGAAAGTCCTTACAATAAATTCTCTTAAAATCTGAACAAAATCCAGATTTCATTCAGTCACCAAAGCCTCACTGACGTGAGAACAAAACTTTACTCTTTGCTGTTTTTAGGCAAACAGCTCTAGCTTGCCAATACTTTTATCTACATATCTCTACATAGGTAAAAATACTCTAGCTTAATGTCAAAACAGCAAAGCGGATGAGGATTATACATAAATAAATGTAAAAGATTTATTAAGTCAATTGATTTTATGTAATTTTATTGGCTTTTAAGCCTATATTTTACACATTAATTCCACAATACCGTAACACCGTACTCCTGATTTAAAATTATATGTTTTTTATAGTAGATTTTTTTACCGTATTTTTTACTAAGCAACTCAATTTCCAGAGATTTTTCCTCTAAAAGTTCTCTTATTTCTTTATACGTAAGCCACTTTCCATATTTTGCAAGAGAATTCTGCCAAATTTTAAAGCTACATGTAGAGTTTTGAGTAAGCTCAAACATCTCTCCGTCTTCACTCATCCATTGGGCATTAGAGCATGCGTAAAGTTTAACTTTTTTGCCGCTGACTTCTTTGTCTCTTACCTCAATAGTTCCATCATTACAATACGGACATTTTCCTAAAATCATTTTACACCGACTTTTTTTATTGAATATTCTATAAACATAGATTGGTTTGTTACAAGGCTTCTCGCAATAATTGCCATTGAGATTTGCAGTATAGTATACTTTTTACATCGCAAGTGAAAATATGGCAAATTGCAAGATTTTTATCTTAAATCTTGAATTTACAAACTATTTGTTTACCCATGCTACCATCTCATTAAAATTTAATATATAAAGTACGCATTAATGTATAAAAAAATCCAGCCTATAACGCAATACCGGCTCATTATCATAACAGCTGTTTTTTTGGCTCTTTTTACAAATGTGGCATTTTTCAAAAATGTTATAGATGTATATCCTCCAACACTTGTGAATCTTCCGTTTTTACTATCTTTATTTATAATATTGACTGCTATCATTATATTTCTTTTGAGTTTGCTAAGCTCAAAATATACGACAAAACCGTTATTAATAATTTTTCTTATCATTTCTGCCCTAACAAACTATTTTATGAATACCTACAATATAGTTATAGATGATAGTATGATACGCAATTCTATGCAGACAGATTTAAATGAATCTACGGATCTTTTAAGTTTTAAGCTTATAGTATATCTACTTTTTCTTGGTATATTACCCTCTATTGCAGTGTATAAATTTCCTGTTAAATTCGGCTCATGGAGACAAGAAGCCCTCTTAAAACTTAAAGTAGCCGGTATAAGCCTCGGCGTTATTATTCTGCTGTTTTTAATTTTTAGTAAATTTTATACCTCTTTTTTTAGAGAACACAAATCTCTGCGATTCTATACAAATCCAACCTACCCAATTTTCAGCACGATAAAATTTATGACGCTTACTTTAGGGTATGGCAAAAAAGAGCTAAAACTTCTCGGCAGAGATGCCGTTATAAAACCAAAGTCGGAAAGAGAGAATAACTCTAAAAAAATGAAACTTGTTATTATGGTTGTAGGTGAAGCTGCCAGAGCAGACCGTTTTTCGCTTAACGGCTATGAGCGTGAAACAAATCCACTGCTAAAACAAGAAGATATAATAAATTTTTCTAATATTCACTCCTGCGGCACTTCGACAGCCGTTTCGGTACCTTGCATGTTTTCTATCTACAACCGCGAAGAGTATACAGATTCCAAAGGTGCAACAACGGAAAATGTTCTTGATGTACTAAATCATACTGGTAAAATTGCTATTCTTTGGAGAGATAACAATTCAGATTCAAAAGGTGTAGGAGAGCGAATTTTGTGCGAGGACTTCAAAAGCAGCGCTACTAACACTGTTTGTGATATTGAACCTCGTGATGAAGGGATGCTCATAGGGCTAGATAAGCACATCGAAAATAACAAAGACAAAGATGTTCTTATAGTTTTACACCAGATGGGTAATCACGGTCCTGCTTACTACAAAAGATATCCAAAATCTTTTGAAAAGTTTACACCGGTCTGCACCACAAATCAACTTGAAAATTGTTCGCAGGAAGAGATATCCAATGCCTACGACAATGCAATTTTATACACCGACTATTTCTTATCAAAAGTTATTAATTTTCTAAAACCTTATTCAAACACTCATGAAACGGCTATGATGTATATGAGCGACCACGGCGAAAGTTTAGGTGAAAACGGTCTATATCTCCATGGCCTTCCATATTTTATGGCACCAAAGACTCAAACACATATAGCATCGCTTATGTGGTTTGGAGGTGAGATTACAAAAGAGATAGATTTGAAAAAACTAAAATCATACTCAGATAATGAGTTTTCGCATAATAATCTTTTTCATACCCTTTTAGGCATTTTTGGAGTCAGTTCAAGCGTGTACGAAAAAGAAAAAGATATTCTTGCTCCTGCTAGCATTGAATAGAGAGTTCATTTAAATACTCAAGCGCTTTTTCTCTGCCCAAGAGTAGCGCCCACCGGCAACTATTGCTTTTTTAATCCTCATATCTATCTAATCTTTTTTTATGTAATTGACTTGCACCTTGATAATAACCAAGGATATCGTCTTTCATCTTGTTATTTGTTTCAACCTCTTTATATTTTGTCGAAAATATATCCTGTTCTAGGACTTCATAACTTTGTATTTTTTTCCCGACCGACAATATTGTCAAGCTATTTTCTTTATATAGTCCAAGCTTCTGATAAGTTCCTACAAGCGCTCTTTGCTCAAACGAAGAGTCTAAGATATCTTTTCCGTAGAACTTACTCTTATATGACCAATTTAACAAACCAAAAAGAGTCGGCATAATATCAATTTGGCTTGAAACCTTATCTACAACTTGCGGTTTTATAATATCAGGTGCATACACAATCATAGGAATATGATATTTATCAAGCGGAAGTTCCACCTTTCCTGCACTCACGGCACAATGATCGGCAACAATGACAAAAATCGTATTTTTAAACCATGGCTTTTCTTTGGCTTTTTTCAAAAAATCTCCGATTGCAAAATCCGTATATTTTACGGCACCGTCTCTTCCCGTGTGCGACGGTATATCGATTCGTCCATCCGGATAATCATACGGTCTATGATTTGATGTTGTCATAACAAAGCTCATAAATGGTTTATGTGCAGAATATGACGAATCTGCCTCTTTTAGAGTTTTGTTTAACAAATCTTCATCACAAACACCCCATACGGTATGAAAAGTATCCTCTTCATTACTAAATTTTGCTCTATCGACAATATCGAATCCATTATTTGAAAAGAAATCGTTCATGTTATCAAAATAACCGTATCCTCCATAAATAAATTTTGTCTCATACCCTTTGTTGCGAAAAACAAATCCGCTTGAATACATATTATGGTTGTCGGGTCTTTTTACGATAGAGCTTCCCGCCATTGGCGGGATAGAGAGCGTAATAGCCTCCATACCTCTTACCGTTCGCGTTCCTGTTGCATAAAAATTGCTAAAAAACATACTCTTTTGCACTAAAGAATCAAGATTTGGCGTTAAACCTTTTTCTCCTCCAAGAGATTCAAGAAATTTACCGCTTAAACTCTCAACAACTACAACTACTACATTATAGTTCTTCTCTTCACCGGTATTTACTATATTTCTTGTTATATCATTAGGATTTAAAAAAACAGAATTATTCGTATTGGTTACTTTTTTTAAATTTAAAAAAGTATTTTTTTCATCATCACATAAATAAAACATATCATAATCAAGCGTATTATTTCTAAAAGCGGCAAAAAGAGAGTATAGACCGGATTTACTTAGCTCATTATTGTATTGATTTGCAGAAATTTTTGCAAAATCTCCGGTTACTCCGACAAAAGATATTATTGGTATCAAAAGATAAATCAATGCAGGTTTAAGTCGTTGTTTAAACCTGCTTTCATGATTTAAAATATCTTCAATCTTTTTAAATTTATAAACAGCATAAAAAAGTATTCCTGCAATAATTGCAATTACGCTTAAAAGAATACCCATCGGATATGACTCATTTATATTGCCTATTACCTCTTTTGTATAAATTAAATAATCGACTGCAATAAAGTTAAATCTTACGCTAAATTCATCCCAAAAAAACCATTCGCTAAATGCTAAAAAAACAGCTCCAAAGAGGAGAAGATAAGTAAAAGCATATGTAATATAACGATGAAATTTATGATTAAAAAATCTATGCGGGAAAAAAAGCAGATAAAGTATAAACGGAACAACTAAATAACTAACACTTACAAAATCATAAAATGTACCGATGAGATATATTTTTAATAACTCTAAAAAAGAAAAATCCAACATATCTATAGATTTAAATAAAAGCACCGTTCTTGTAATAGCTGAAAGAGCCAAGAAAAACCAAAAAATTAAACTTATGAAATCAAATCTACTTCGTATATTTTCTTGCATTAAGCACCCTTAAAATAAATTGCAAAAGATTAAAAAATAAGAATTTAATGAATTTCTTATGAAAAAAGTTCATATTTATTTAAAAAAATTTGTCGTATTATATCAAACGGACTGTTTACATTGGTAATTGAAAATCTCTTTGAAAGCCATTATTTATAACAAAATTGATGCGCATGTTTACATATCAAAACTAGACCTGAATCAAGTTCAGGGTGACAAAAACTCAAAAAATCAGAAACTACATAACCTTTTTTTGCTAAAATTACAAAATGAATTCTTACTTAGACAAATTTAACGATACCGTTAAAAATACTATTTTTTACAAGCTCCCTAAAGATGAACAAGAGTTCATAAAAGATAAATCAACTCAATTCGGGTTTACCTTTTCGCAAATCAGACAGATAATCGACATTGCAAGAGATTTGGAGATGTGGGGCGAAAAAACAATCATAGATATTTTTCCCTCACACACTCAAAAAAAAGTTCTGTTTGCAAGACTTATAAAAGCGTACGAAGAACTAAAAAGCAGACCAAACTCATACAAAGATTTTAAACTAAAAAATATTCCGACGGAACAAAAATTTAGCTTTAAAACCGAAGAGAAAGAGGGTTTTGGCTTGGGACTTTGTCCCGTGGCAAGCGAAAAAACAAGATGCTGCAATCTCTTAACCCTTGATGCCGTTCAGAGCTGCGGGTTTGACTGCTCCTACTGTTCCATACAATCATTTTACAACCAGAACACGATAACATTTGATGCTAATTTTGCAACTAAACTAAAAAACCTAAATCTTGATAAAAACAGAACTTATCACATAGGCACCGGTCAATCATCCGACTCTCTGTTATGGGGAAACAAAGAGGGCATTTTGGATGCTCTTTTTGAGTTTGCCAAAGCAAACCCGAATGTTATACTGGAATTTAAAACAAAATCGGACAATATAAGCTATTTTTTACAAAACGATGTGCCAAAAAATATACTATGCACTTGGTCGCTCAACACGCCTACTATCATAAAAAACGAAGAACATCTTACCGCTTCACTGGATAAACGGATAAAAAGCGCAAGAGCTTTAGCAGATAAAGGCGTAAAAGTTGGTTTTCACTTTCACCCTATTGTTGAGTATGAAAATTATCTCAGTGAATACAAAGAGGTATATAGCGTATTAATAGAAGAGTTTAAATCAAACGAAGTTGCACTTGTCAGTTTCGGCACGCTGACATTTATAAAACCCGTTATAAAACAGCTGCGGGAGAGAGAATTTAGAAGTAAAATTACACAAATGCCTTTTGTTGATGCAAGCGGCAAAAGCTCATATCCGCATGCTACAAAAGTAGAGATGTTCAAAAATGCGTATGACTCTTTTGCTCTATGGCATAAAGATGTATTTTTCTATCTCTGTATGGAAGAGCATGAGATGTGGAAGGAGGCTTTTGGATATCAGTACTCGACAAACAATGATTTTGAAAGAGCGATGATAGGTGCTTATGCAAAAAAATTGGGTATGGAGTTTTTTATTTAATAACCATTTCTATATATCAAAGCAGATATAATACGCACGCAAGTCTCAAAAAAGTTGAGACAGTTACAAGGAAATATTATGCAGCAAAACAAACATTTAGAACTCGGACTCATCAACTGCCTGCGAGTTGACAGACACACTCCTCACGGCATATTTTTAGTCTCCCTTGATGAAAAAGATGTACTTTTGCCGCAAGCTTATGTAACCGATGAGATGCAAGAGGGCACCCTTTTAGAGGTATTTTTATATACGGATTCAGAAGATAGACTCATTGCTACAACGCTTAAACCAAAAGCGATGCTTGACGGATTTGCTTTTTTTGAAGTTGTCGATGTCGCACCTTTTGGTGCGTTTGTTGATTGGGGACTTGCAAAGGATCTATTTGTTCCCAATATGTTTCAAAAAGCGCCGTTTAAAATAGGAGATAAAAGATTTTTAAGAGTTGTTTACGATGAAAGAACCCACCGTCTTGTCGGAACCGAAAAATTGGGTAACTTTTTTGACAAGAAACCAAAAGGAGTTGCTCCGCATAAGGAGGTCGATATTCTTATTATCGCAAAAACTCCTCTTGGTTTTAAATGTATCGTAGAAGATAGATATGAGGGCTTAATTTACCATAATGAAATATTTGAAAAGATAGATATTGGAAGCAAAAGAAGAGCTTTTGTCAAAACCGTTAGAAAAGACGGCTGCATCGATTTAACACTCCAAGCAAGCGGAGCAAAGAAAAAAGATGCTTCTATAGAAAAAGTTCTCTCTCTTTTAAAAAAAAGCGGTGGAAGCATGCCGTATAATTACAAAAGTGATGCAGAACTTCTTAAAGATGTTTTTGGTCTTAGCAAAAAAGAGTTTAAACGCTCACTCACTGCCCTGCAAGAGAGCGGAACCATTGAAATAAAAGAGACGGGAATATACCTAAAGAGCTAAAAATGGCAAAAAACAAAAAAAGCATAGAACTCTCGGATAATAAAATATCTTTTATTTTTGAGAGAAATTCATATAATGTAATAAGATTTTTTCCTACTAAAATGACGGTGGATGTTATGGTTTTTGAAGACGGAGTAAAACAGGGAGTAAAAGCCATTCCTTTTGCTCATTTGCCAAAAGAGATTAAAAAAATTATTAAGCCGAATTAAAATCGCTCAATCGAAATATTATCTATTTTTTGATAACATATCTTACTAAAAATGGAGAGTCTACATGTCAGAAGTTAAAAAGTGTAATTCGTTAGAAGAGATTAGACAAGAGATAGATAAAATAGATGATTCAATCGTTGATTTGATATCTCAAAGAAGCCATTTAGTGCGTCAGGCAGCATCATTTAAAAATAGCATTGAAGAAGTTAAAGCTCAAGATAGGGTGGATTTTATTTTGCAAAAAGTTCGTCACTCCGCAATAAAAGCAGACGTGTCGCCGAATATGATTTCAGATCTTTTTAAAATTATGATAAACGAAATGGTCGAGACGGAAATATCAGAATTTAGAAACACTCAAACATTTTAAAGTAAATAAAAAGAGGTAATATCCTCTTTTTATTTGTATCTATAGGTGATACGACCTTTATCAAGAGAGTATGGTGTCAATTCAAGTTTAACTTTATCACCCGGTAATATTTTTATATAGTGCATACGCATTTTTCCTGCAATATGACATAAAATAATATGTCCGTTTTCTAACTCAACACGAAATGTTGCATTTGGCAAAGCCTCTATAATCTTGCCATCAACTTCGATAACATCTGATTTAGCCATTTTAATCCTTTTTTACTCAAGCCAGAGATAAAATTTCAGCTTTACCATTGACAATTGCAACAGTATGCTCATAGTGTGAACCGCGTAAACCATCGGCACTAACAACATCCCACTTGTTCTCTAAAATAAGCGGTTTTGAATCTTTTTGGCATATCATAGGTTCAATACAAAAAACCATTCCATCTTTTATTTTCGGACCGGATTTTGGATCTTTGCCTTCTAAATAATTCGGTATTTCAGGTTCTTCATGAGGCTTTCTACCGATACCGTGCCCGCAAAAGCTATGAAGCGGAACAAAACCTCGTAAACGAATCGATTTTTCTAAAATTTGCGATAGCTCTTTAAATCTCATTCCAACTTTAATAGATGCTATAGCCTCATAAAGAGAATCTTTTGCACATGCTACAAGCTCTTCGTCTTTAACAGTTATTTTGCCGACAGGCACCGTAATTGCACCATCGCCAAACCATCCATTTAACTCTGTACCGATATCGTAACCGATAATATCTCCATCTTGAAGTTTATAATCAGTCGGGATACCGTGAATAATAACTTGATTAAGAGAAGCGCAGAGTGTATTTGGAAAGCCGTAAAGACCTTTAAAAGAGGGTTTTGCTCCATGAGAAAGGATGAAATCCTCCGCCATGGCATCTAGCTCTTTTAAAGATACGCCTACTTTTGTGTTTTGTCTAAGTAATTCTAATGCGCCGCCGACAATTTTGTTAGCGGCACGAAGTTTCTCAATTTCAGCAGGTTTTCTAAGCGCTATGGCCATTATTTATAGACCAACTGCACTTAATGTCTCATATTTACTCATGTAAACCTGAGCTTCAATTTTTCTCATCGTATCAAGTGCAACTTGAACAACGATTAAAACCGCAGTACCGCCAAAAAAGAATGGGACACCCATCCCTTTAATAATCATAAACGGCAGAGTAGCAACAAGACCGAGATAAAGAGCACCCGTAAATGTTAGATTACTAGCCGTCGTATTTAAAAATTCTGCAGTAGCATTACCGGTACGGATACCTGGTATAAATCCACCCTGCTTTTTTAAATTTTCTGATATATCTTTTGAGTTAAAAGTAATCGATGCATAAAAGAATGCAAAGAAAACAACAAAAACAAATGTCAAAAAGTTAAAGAAATAACTATTTGGATTTAAGTAATCAGCAATTGCAACAACAGTAGGATTTGTACTGCTAGATAAAACAGTCATAGGAAACATCAATATCGCACTGGCAAAGATAACCGGAATAACGCCGGCTAAATTCAGTTTAATAGGAATATAGTTCATAACTCTTTTATTTTGATTTTGAATAATTACTTTTTTAGCATATGTTACAGGAACACGACGCTCTCCAAGCTCAACATAGATAATAACCGCTATAGTTCCAAATACAAGAGCAAGAATTGCAATTACGGTTAAGAAATTCATCGCACCCGTATTTACCATTGTAATCATTTGACCTATTGCTTTAGGAATTGCCGAGACAATTCCTGCAAAAATAATCAAAGATATACCGTTTCCTATACCATTTTGTGTAATCTGTTCACCAATCCACATCAACAACATTGTTCCCGCCAACATTGAGACGGCAGAAAGAAGAATAAATGTGTTTTGATCAACTAAAATTGCGCTGTTACCGTTAGGTCCCGTCAGACTTTGAAGTCCAACACTAATACCTACCGTTTGAACGATTGTAATAGCAATTGTCGCATAACGAATAATTTGCATATACTTTACCATTCCGTCACGCTCTTTTTTCATCTGCCCTAAAGTCGGAAATGTAGCCGCTAAAAGCTCCATAATAATAGATGCGGTAATATAAGGCATAATTCCAAGAGCTATGATTGACATTCTCTCGACAGCATTACCGCTAA
>NZ_JAQTLH010000014.1 GCF_028714975.1 Sulfurimonas sp. | reverse complement strand
GCATCCATACCGCGTACAAGACCCTCACTCATATCCATTGCAATCGTTCTAACACGACCGTCACCTAAGTGAGCTGCAACTTCAAGTACTAAACGAGACTGAGTACCTTCTAAATTTACTTTAACTTCGATTGCTTCATTAATTATAGGAAGATAACCGTCAAAATCAACATCAACAACCGGGCCCATAACCTGGCTTATTTTACCAATCATATTTTTCTCCATTATTTCATAGACTCCACACCGCTTATAATTTCAATAAGCTCTGTAGTAATAGCTGCTTGTCTAGCTTTATTAAACTGAACATTTAATGACTTAACCATCTCTTTTGCGTTGTTAGTAGCCGTATCCATTGCCTGCATTCTAGCACTATGCTCTGCAGCAACAGAATCAATTAGTGAATAGTACATTGCGTACTGAACATATCTATTAACTAAAGAATCTAACATTTTTTCTTCGTCTTGAGACTCTATCTCAAGCATAGATTTTTCTACTTCACCGCATTCAAATTGACTTGCATCAACAGGCAATACTTTCGTTACATGCAACTCTTGAGTTATCATGTTTTTATATCCGTTGTATACAAAATGAAGACCGTCGGTTTTTCCATCTTTAAAATCTTCTATAGAAGATAAAATAAAATCATCCGATCTCTCTTTGTCAGGTCTAGAACTAAGATTTGTAACTGCGTCAAAAAGTTCAACTTGGTTATATTTAAAAAATTCAATACCTTTTTTACCGATTCCGCGTAAACGCACTTTTACATTTTTTGATTTATACTCTGCTAAAAGTTTTTTAACGGCTTTAATAGTTTGTATATTAAAACCGCCGCATAAACCTTTGTCAGCAGTTACAAAAACTATGTCAACTGTTTTTGGATCTTCAATCTCTATAAAACAACGATTGTCAATTCCGCCGACTTTGTTGCATTTAATGCGTCCAGCTATTTCGGCAATCACCTGATTCATTTTTGCAGCATAAAGACGAGAGCGCTTAGCTAACTCTTCTGCGCGACGAAGCTTTGCAGTAGATACAAGCTTCATAGCACGAGTCGTCTTTTGAGTATTAGAAACACTCTTTATCTTTCTCTGAATATCTTTCAAGTTTGCCATAAAGTTTTCCTTACGCCGCTACAAAGCTAGCTTTGAACTCTTCAAGTGCTTTTTTCATCAATGCCTTAGTATCATTATCTACTGTAGAAGTAGCTTTGATACTTTCAAAAATTTGAGGATAAGATGCTTCGATAAAAGGATACAGCTCAGCTTCAAAACGAACAACATTTGACGGGTTCATATCATCAAAGAAACCTTCATTTCCTGCAAAAATAATCAATACTTGTTTTTCAGCAGAAAGCGGAGAAAATGGCGGTTGTTTTAAAACTTCAACCATTCTTTGTCCACGCTCAAGTTGTTTACGAGACGACTCATCAAGATCTGATGCAAATTGAGCAAACGCTTGTAATTCGCGATATTGAGCAAGGTCAAGTCTTAGTGTACCTGCAACTTGTTTAGTAGCTTTAATTTGAGCAGCACCACCAACACGAGATACTGAAAGACCGACATTTATAGCCGGACGGATACCTGAGTTAAATAGTTCAGTTTCAAGGAAAATCTGACCGTCAGTAATCGAGATAACATTCGTAGGAATATATGCAGCAACATCCCCTGCTTGCGTTTCAATAATAGGAAGAGCAGTTAATGAACCTGCACCTCTCTCATCACATACTTTTGCAGCTCTCTCTAAAAGACGAGAGTGGATATAGAAAACATCTCCCGGATATGCTTCACGACCCGGAGGACGACGAAGGATAAGAGACATCTCACGATAAGCAACCGCATGCTTAGATAAATCATCATATACGATTAGAGCGTGCTTTGCGTTATCACGGAAATATTCACCCATTGTTACGCCTGTGTATGGAGCCAAGAATTGTAAAGCAGCCGCTTCAGAACCCGTAGCAGAAACAATAATAGTATATTCTAACGCACCTTGCTCTTCTAAACGACGAATAATCTGTGCAATTGTTGACTCTTTTTGACCGATAGCAACATAGATACAAGCAACACCGTTGCCTTTTTGGTTGATAATAGCATCAAGCGCAACAGTTGTTTTACCAGTTTGTCTGTCACCGATAATCAACTCTCTTTGACCTCTACCGATCGGCACAAGTGCATCAATCGCTTTGATACCAGTTGCCATAGGCTCATGTACAGATTTTCTGTCCATAATTCCCGGTGCTTTCTCTTCAACGAAACGAGTTTCAGTTGTTTCAATCGGACCTTTACCGTCAATCGGTTCACCAAGAGCGTTAACAACACGGCCAAGCAGTGCTTCACCTACCGGAACACGAAGAAGACGACCTAATCTCTTTACAGACAGACCCTCTTTTAATAGAGCGCCTCCGCCAAGTATAACGACACCTACCGTACTCTCTTCAAGGTTCATAACCAAACCTCTAGTTCCCTCTTCGAACTCTACCATTTCACCGGCCATAACATTACTAAGTCCGTAAACTTGCGCAACACCGTCAGCATATGAAACGATTTTACCTGTTTCATTAATATCAACACTTAGTTCAAAGTTGTCAATACGCTCTTTAATTATTGAGCTGATTTCATCAGCTTGAATTTTTGCTACCACTACACATCTCCTCTCATGAAGTTAAATTGCTTTTACAATATGTTCTATTATTTGACTATTAATTCTTGATTTAGAAAAACTTATTTCTACTCCAAGATCTTCAACATCTACTTTAATACCGTTGAAATCGTTTTTAACAAATTTCAGCGATATTTTAGAGTTAAATCTGTTACCCAACCCGTTGCCTAAATCTTCTATAACTTTCGCATCGATATCGCTATCGCTATACACGATTCCGCTATAACTTTTATTTGTTTTTGCAATATCTTTTCTCATTATCTCCGCTAACGCAGGTATAATAGTGATACGATCATGCTCGGCAAGTAATTTTATTAAGTTGTCAACATCTTTAGAGCCGACCGATTTAACCGCCGCCAATAAAATTTCTGATTTCTGGTTTTTACTTACATCCGGGTTATTAATGATACGATTAAATTTCTCATCATTAAAAGATTGAGCCAAAACAGAAAATATTAAAGCTACATTCTGCATTGTTTGCGCATCAGAGCTCTGCTTAATTGCTTTGAGATATCTTTTTGCGATTAACTCTTCCATACTATGCCACCTTCTTTAAGATAACATTAGCCATAGCTTCTTTATCAAAACTATCGTCACTTTGACTTAACGCATCTTTTAGAGTATCTTCAACTACGCTACGAACCATTTTTCTTTGTTCAAATTCAATTAGAACAGCCTGATGCTTAATCATTGTTTCAATATCAGCATCACATTGAGTCATAATACTATCATTAATAATTTTATTCTCTTTTTTAGAACTAACTGCCAAATCTGCAGCAAATTTCTCAGCTGCGGACACCTTAGCAAGTGCATCCTTTTTCAAAGACGCAGTCTCTTTCAACTTATCTTGCACTTTTTTCATTTCATCAGCAATTGACTGACTTCTTGATGCAAAATAATTTTTTGCCGGCTCAGCAACAAGATACCATATCAATCCCGCGAACAGTAAAAAGTTTACCGTTCGCTGAATAATATCGGTACCTGCATGCTCCGCATTACCGCCAGATGCCAATGCATAGGTCGACATCATTAGCATAAATACTAAAATTCTACTCACATCACATCCTTATATTTGACTAAATTTAGCTTTTACAGCTTCTTTAAACAGCGGAATATGTGATTTTAAATCACTTACTAACTGTTCACGAGATTGACCAAGCAACTGTTCAAACTCTAAATACTGACTAGCTAATTCAGCACGCTTTGCTTCTAACTTACTCTCTGCTAACCCTTTAGCATCCGTAATAACTTTCTCTCTCAGGGCCGAAGCTTCCAGTTTAGCACTTACAATAATTGATTGCGCTTTTGATTCAAGTTCTTTGATTTCATCATCATTTGAGCCTATTTTTTCTAGGTCTTTTTTGATGTCTTCATCTCTTTTACTCATATAAGCAAACAACGGGTTGTAAAGCGAACTGTTCAGAACGGCAATAAGCGTAAGAAACACGATTAATGTAGCTACAAGTAGTATCGGATTTATATCTAACATAGCACCTCCTAAAAGTTGCGTGATTATACTATGTTAAAATTAAAAGAATGGTTAAACGAATAAAAAAAATTAATTTTTTTTTATGTTTTTTATGAAAATTTTTAAATTTAGCTAACTTTATGATGCTTATTTTGAAAAATAATTTAAAAAGTTATCTATTTGGTTTTTGTCGGCAAACTCTATTGTTAAACTTTTGCCGGAACTTTTTATCTTAAATCCAAGATCAGATAATCTCTCTTTAGCATCTTTAAAATCATATGAAGCAATTTCTATTTTATTAGACGGTTCGGCTTTATTGTTTTTAAGGCTTTTTATTGTTGCTTCAACTTCTCTAACACTTAATTTTTGACCTACTACTGAGTCAACGATTAATTGTTGCTGCTTTTCATCAAGTCCGACTAAAACTTTAGCATGTCCTGTCGTAATTTTTTTCTCAATCAAAGCTTTTTGTGTTTTTTGTGATAACTGTAAAAGTCTAATAGTGTTTGTAATATGCGTTCTGCTTTTATGAATTTTAGTTGAGAGTTCATCTTGCGTTATATTGTGAAGTTTAATAAGTTCTCCGTAAGCATGCGCCAATTCAATAGAGTTTAACTCGTCTCTTTGAATATTTTCTATTAGTGCGAACTGTCTCATTCTCTGTTCATCACTATTTAAAACGATTGCACGAATCGTTTTTAGTTTTGCAATTTTTGATGCACGAAGTCTTCTCTCTCCTGCAATTAAAATATATCCGTCAACATCTTCCGTAACTACGATAGGTTGCAGCAAGCCGTCGTTTTTTATAGACTCACCGAGTTCTTGTAAACTATTTTCATCAAAATGTTTTCTAGGTTGAAATGGATTTGGTCGAATATCTTTTAACTGGATTTCAACTATTGAATCTTTTTGAGAAACTTCATTTTCATAAGCCTCTTCTATTTCACTCAAAAGTGCTCCGAGACCTCTACCTAATTTTTGACTTTTCATGCTTCAATAATCGCTTGTGCTAAATTTTGGTATGACTCGGAACCGCTTGATTTTACATCATATAAAATAGCAGGTTTTCCAAAAGATGGGGATTCTGCTAATTTTACATTTCTAGGAACTACTATAATTTCTCCGTTACCGTCTTTAAAAAGTTTACTGCTGAAATGTTGTTTTAAATCGGCAAAAACCTGTTTTGAGAGATTATTTTGAGCGCTAAACATCGTCGGTAAAAAGCCTTTAATAATCAATTTTTGATTAATAGATTTTCTTACAAGTTTCACGGTATTTAAAAGCTGTGCAAGACCTTCTAATGCAAAAAATTCACACTGTATAGGAATAATTACGGAGTTTGAAGCCGAGAGTGCATTGATAGTCATCGGCCCTAGTGCCGGCGGAGAATCTATGATAATATAATCATAATCCTTTAAAACATTTGCGATAGCTTTTTTTAAAAGAAGTTCGCGACCTTTTGAGTTCTCTGCATCATAATACTCTTTTTCTATTCCTACTAGCCCTATATTCGAAGGAGCCAGATGAAGGGTAGGCAATTCTGATTTTAAGATAATGTCTTTTAATTTTTTTGTTCCGATAAGCACATGATAGATATTAAACTCATAATCATTTCTGTGAAAGCCCAATGATGTTGTAGCATTTGCTTGTGGATCTGAATCTATTAAAAGCACTTTTTTTTCAGCAACAGCGAGTGAAGCGGCTAGATTTACGGCAGTAGTTGTTTTACCCACACCGCCCTTTTGATTTGCAATTACAATTACTTCACTCATCTTAGACTATATATCCTCTCGCCGTTGACTACAATAGACCCATCGCTCTGCAATAAGGCATTTTTTAAAGAAATTATTAAATTTTCATTGTGCGTATAAAAGTTTTGGTTCTTGTAAAATTCTATCTTATATTTGCTAAAAACTTGCTTCCACAAACTCTTTTTTTCAATATTTTCAAAGTATTTTTTAATGAGTTCATCTTTATCTAAATTAATATCTAACTTTGCAAAACCCACAGGTGCATGAGCTATATTTAACCCCACGCCGCAAATAAGGGTTTCTTCAATCAGGTTAGTTATCATCCCGCCGACTTTTTGATTGTTTATATAAAAATCATTTGGCCATTTTAACCAAACTTGGGAATCAAACTCTGCTAAAGTCTCTTTTAAAATATAAGAAAAATATATAGATGCGGACTCTAATTTTAGATCATGCGGCAAATCTTTTAGTGAAAACGCAAAAGATAAAAATAGATTATTTTCTACTCCGCTCCAAGAGTTTCCTCTGCTGCCTACTCCTGCTGTTTGAGAGTTTGCCACGACGGCACAGGGTAAAGAGATTCTCTTTTCTTTAATCAACTCTTTTAGATATTTTTGTGTAGAATCTATACTATCAAGATAGAGTATCTGCAATATTTAATCTTTTACCGTTTATGTAGGAGATAACATCCATCTCGTTTTTTGATTCCGGTTGAACACTTAAAACTTTAATGCTCCCTCTTTTACACCCGATTATAATACCCTCTTTTTCTATATCTAAAATTTTTCCGCTCTCATTTTGGCTAATATCTTCTACAAGCTCTATTTTTTTAAGCTTCAATCCTGAACTAAGATAGATTCCCGGCCAAGGCGTAAATGCACGATACTTATTAAATATCGCCGTAGCATCATCAAACTCAACTTCGCCGTCTTGTTTGCTTATTTTTTTGCAGTGTGAAGATAGAGAGCCGTCTTGTTTTGCAGGAGTATATGAGTTAAAATTTTCCAGCACATCAATAGTCAATTCGCAAGCGACATCTGTAAGCCTATCAAACAGCGATTCGGCCATCTCGGTTTTACTCACATCAATCTCTTTGATTTTAATAATATCTCCCGTATCAAGACCTTCATCCATTAACATAGCAGTAACACCCGTTTTGCTATCTCCATTTAAAAGAGTCTGCTGAATCGGACTTGCACCTCTGTACTTAGGTAATATTGAAGCGTGAAGATTTATGCATGGAGCGTGTTGTAAAATTTCTAACGGCAATATCTGACCATATGCGGCTACTATAATATAGTCGCACTCTATACCTGTAACTTCTTTGATTGTGCTTTCATCTCTTAGCCTGTTTGGCTGATGAACGACGATACTGTTTTGAAGCGCTATGGTTTTTACGATAGGAGGGGTTAAAACTTTTTTTCGCCCTACCGGTTTATCCGGCTGTGTGTAAACCGCTACAACATCCATATTTTTTGTATCTATAATTTTTTGTAAAATACGCCCTGCATAATCGGGGGTTCCCATAAAAATTATTTTCATTAGCCGGCTTTTGTAAAAAGCGTCCCGCCGATATGTCTGTTTTCCAACATAAGACTTTTTATATCGCTTAAATCATATCCGCTGGTAAGCACCATATCTATTCCATATGTTAAAAGATAGTTAGCCGCTTTTAATTTTGTTAAAATTCCGCCGGTTGCAAAAGTAGAGTTTGGGTTTGCCTCTTTTTCCAACTCCTCTTTATCAATGCTGTTTACGATTTTTAATATTTTTGCATCACTGAATTTTCGAGGGTCTTTATCATAGTAGGCATCTATATCGGAAAGTATTATAAGTAAATTCGAAGCGGTATGTTTTGCGACATAAGCCGAAAGTTGGTCATTATCTCCCACAACAAGCTCTTTGGTGGTTGTTGCATCATTTTCATTTATAATAGGTATTACTCCGTTGGATAAAAGGGTGTCAACGGTGTCTTTGATTTTTCTACTCTCGTCTTCTATATTAAAATTTGCGGCAGTAACAAGAATTTGAGCAGTTAAAATATCGTAAGTTGCAAATTTTTTGCTATATTTATTCATTAAAATCGGTTGTCCGATAGATGCCAAAGCCTGTTTGTTTTGCAAAACGCTTCTGTCTAATTTTAACTCTGTATATCCGGCTGCTACGGCGCCTGAAGATACCAATATAACTTCATTGGTTTTTCTAAGTTCAAACAAAAAATCGACTAGCGTTCTCATTCGTTCTAATGCTATCGCATCATTTTCGGTTAATACCGCACTTCCTACTTTTACGACGACTCTTCTCATCTTATCTATCGCTCAACTCTCTGTTTAACTGCACTAGATTAAAGAGTGCATGCTTTAGAGGCTTTATATTTTTATGAGTAGCCGAAGATATCGGCACGACAAAATATGGAAGAGTTTTATCATATCCAAGCGTCTCATCTGCACTTTCTTGAATAAAATACGGGATTGATTCGTCAAAATCCAAATCACTGCCCTTCGTAGCTTTAACTCCAATCATCTCTAAAAAGCCGTTAACTAAATCATTAACTTCTTCTGAAGGAACTATATCAGCTCTTGTTAGTGCAATAGCATACTGACTATGCGCTAATTTATCCGAAAATGCGGCTACTTCAGCTCTTAGTGTCTCTATCTGCTCTTTTAGATCTCTATATGATGCCAAATCAATCATAAAAAGAAGAATTTTTGTTCTCTCAATATGTCTTAAAAACTCTATTCCAAGACCTTTGCCCTCATGTGCTCCGCCGATAATACCCGGAATATCAGCCATAATAAATGATTCAAAATCACCTATATTTACCTGCCCTAGTTTTGGCGTAAGCGTCGTAAACTCATAGTTTGCAATTTCCGGACGAGCATTGGAAACTGTTGAGATAAGAGTAGATTTTCCTACATTTGGAAAACCGACTAAACCGACATCGGCAATAAGTTTAAGATCTAACTGAACTGTTCTTGTTTCGCCTTTCTCACCCGGTTGTGCATATGTCGGTCTTTGGTTAGTGGAAGACTTGAAGTGAGTATTACCGAGTCCGCCTCTTCCGCCAGTTATAAAGAGTTCTTCTTGTCCGTCTTTTAACATATCAAATAAAACTTCACCGCTCTCCGAGTCAATTATCTGTGTACCCGGCGGTACTATGATAACTTTTTTTGCACCGGATTTGCCGGCCATATTTGAGCTTTCACCCGGAGCGCCGTTATCTGCTTTTATATGCATCTTCTTTTGAAAATGAGATAGCGTGTGAGTATTATTGTCACATTTAAACCAGATATCACCGCCTTTTCCGCCGTCTCCGCCGTTTGGACCACCGTTTAAAACAAACTTTTCACGACGAAACGCAACACAACCCGGTCCGCCTTTTCCAGAAGAAACTGTTAGCTCTACACTATCTATAAACATAAAAAATCCTTAATATATACAGTAATATTTTTTTGCAGTGATACAAAATACTTAAAAATTAACTACAGCAAAGCAAATTATTAAATATTTTAGAAGTTTTCGGTGCAAACCGAGTGTGAAAGTAGAAATATTTGGGATAAACCCAAATATTATAAAATTATGCGGCAGGAACGATTGAAACTTGTTGGCGTTTTTTATCTTTTCTGTGAAAAGACACAACACCGTCAACCAACGCATATATAGTATGGTCTTTACCCATGCCTACATTTTTACCCGGATGAATTTTAGTTCCTCTTTGGCGAATAATAATGTTACCGGCTACTACAGCCTCTCCACCATACTTTTTTACACCAAGTCTTCTACCAGCCGAGTCACGATTATTCTGTGTACTGCCTTGACCTTTCTTATGTGCCATCTTGAATCTCCTTAGTTAATTTACAGCTTGTTATTATGCTGCTATTTTTGTGATGCGAACACGCGTGAAGTCTCTTCTGAAACCTCTTTTCACTTTGCTGTCTTTACGACGACGCTTCTTAAAAGTCACAACTTTTCTGTCACGACCCTCATTAATAACTTCAGCAGTTACAACAGCACCTTCAACAAAAGGCGCTCCAACTTTAAGCTCACCTGCGTTAACAGCTAAAACTTCTTTAATCTCGATTGAAGCTTTAGGCTCAAGAGACATTTTATCTAGTAATAGAATATCGCCCTCTTGAACTTTATACTGCTTGCCACCGTTTTTGATAATTGCGTACATATACAATTCCTTAAATCTTTAAATACTTAAGCCTCAAAACGCATTTATTTATGCATTTATCGGTTTTGTTTCTACAAAAAGTTCGGAATTATACCCTTACAAGCTTTAAGTATTGTTTAACTATATGATTATATTTCAATATTTTTACTTTCGTAAAACTTTTTTAACCACAAATCAAATGGACTTATCATTTTATAAATAACGGGAACCACAAGAAGAGTAAGTATCATTGAACTTAAAAGCCCTCCGATGATAGAAATAGCCATCGGCGCTTTTGTTTCACTTCCAAGTCCGCTACTAACGGCAAGCGGTATCATAGCAAACACCATCGCGATAGTCGTCATTAATATCGGACGGACTCTTTTTTCTCCTGCTTCGACAAGTGCTTCATCTACATTTTTTCCGTTATCAACCGCATGATTTGCAAAGTCGACCAATAACACCGCATTTTTCCCGACCATTCCCATAAGCAACATAAAACCTATCATAACAAAGAGGCTAAATTGTAGTCCCGAAATGTACAACGCGAGCATAACACCGATTATGCTCAAAGGGAGTGCTACCATAATAATAACCGGCTGAATAAGAGACTCGTATAAAATTGCCAAAATAATAAACATTAAAATTACGCTCAAGCCTATTGCGGATCCAAAGGCTTGAGCTGTTTTTACCATCTCTTCGGCAAAACCGGTAAATCTGTAAACAACACTTTTTGGCAAAAGATTTTCTATTTCGCTTTTTGTGTAAGCAACCGCCCCGCCCAAGTCAAGCCCAAACAAATCTGCAAAAACCGTAACTTCCCTTTGTCTGTCAAAGTGATTTACGGTTCCAAGTGTTTTACTTTTGTTAAACTCAACCAATCCGTCAAGATAGACTAGATTACCATCTTTTGTCCTAACTTGAAGTTTTTTAATATTTTCTAAACTAACCCTATTTTCATCACTAAATCTAAGGGTTATATTGTACTGTTTCGCTGTATCTTCAAAATATGAAATCTCCAAATCACTAGAAAATGCAATAGATATAGCTTCAGCTATTTGAGATGCTGAAATACCGAGACTTGAAGCATTTTCTCTTAAAATATTTATATCTATCTGCGGTTTTGGCTCATCCAAGTCCGTATCTATATCAACAAATCCATTTTTTTTGGATAGATGCTCAACCAGTTTTTTTTTCGCCGTGTTCAAATCTTCAAACGAGTCGGATTTTAAAACTATCTGATACGGCACCGATACACCCGCACCTTTTATATTTGGAATAGCAGAAGCGGTTATAAACATATCTTTTTTAAATGACTCAAACTTTTGTCTAAAATCTTGAACGATATGCTCTTGATTAAACTCTCTTTTATTTTTATCGGTAAGCTTTACATAAATAATTGCTTTATGTTTCTCCCTCATAGAGTTATATCCTACGCTTAGCGTCGTATACTCTACGAATGGATTTTTTCTAACCATATCTTCAACGGTTTTAGATTTTTTTATCATCTCCTCCAAAGAAATGCCCGAGTCTGTTTTAATTTTTATCTCAAACTCCGCTTTGTCCTCTTTTGGAATAAAATCCATACCGATTTTTGGAAAAAGAGTTAGCGAAGCAAAGAAAATTATAAAAACCAAAATAAGAGTTACTACTTTAAATCTCAAAACAGACCTAAGTGCTTTTTCATAAACTCGCTCTATAAATTTAAAGAGAGGCTCCGTTAAATCATAAAACTTACTCTCGCTCTTATTTAATGTTCGCGCACTCAAGCTCGGGATAAAACTTAGAGCTATCGTATATGAGATAATAATAGCAAATCCGACGGTCATGGCAAAGCTCTCGAAAAACTTTCCGACAATTCCGCTCATAAACGAAACAGGGATAAAAACAGCCAAAAGCATCGCCGAAATAGCCAAAATTGTAAATGCCATCTCTTTGGTACCTTCATAAGCTGCCTTATATTTATCCATTCCCTCTTCCATCTTTTTATAGATGTTTTCAATAACTACGATAGCATCGTCGATAATAATACCGATAGCCAAAGTAAGCCCGATAAGCGTCATTTTGTTTAGTTCAAAGCCCATATAGTTCATTAAAGCGAATGTACCCATGATGGAAGCAGGGATTGAGAGAGCCGAAACAAGCGTGATGGTAAAATTTCTTAAAAAAACAAAAACAATAATTGCCGCAAGAATTGCCCCATAAACAAGGTCAAACTCAACATCTTTTAAAGAGTGGATAATAAAAGGAGAAGTATCATTTAAAACCTCTACGCCAAATCTCTCTCCCGCCACCGTTTGGAGCTGAGGAAGCATTTTTTTCACTCGTTCGACTATGTCGATAGTATTTGTTCCCGAGATTTTTTGAACCTCAAGCATAACTCCCTCTACGCCGTTGTATGAAGCGTAACTTTTTGCATCGCTCAAAGAGTCTTCAACCGCTGCAATATCTTTTAATCTGATGTTATCTTTTATCTTTATATTTTTAAGCTCTTCAATGCTTAATGCATCAGCCTTTGTTTTGAGCGTAAATTCTTCAGTTTTTGTTATAAGCTTTCCGCCTCCGATTTTTACATTCTCTCTTGCAACTATGGAGTTTAGCTCTGCGATTGTTATTGCGTATCTGTTTAACTCTTTTGCATTAGGAAATATTTTTATCTCTCTATCTTTGTACCCGACGATATTTATAGCACCGACGCCATTTATCTTTTGGATAACAGGTTTTACCTTCTCATCTGCAAAGAGCATAAGATTTTTTACACTATCATTTTTTGCGGTTAAAAATATATTTATAATCGGTGCTCCGCCGATGTCAAGTTTACTAACAAGAGGCATACGGGCATCTTTTGGAAGCTTTACCGCTGAGACTTTATCTCTTACATCATTTGCTGCTTCATCAATCTTTCTCTCTAAAAAAAACTTAACGGTCACTATACTCACACCGTCGCTGCTGCCTGATATGATGCTCTCAACCCCGCCTATTCTCGAAATTGCCTCTTCTATTTTATCGGTGATTTGTGATTCGATAGTGCTTGCTTCTGCACCGGGATATATTGTCTGAATCGTGACTATGGGAAAATCGACATTTGGAAAAAGTGCCGATGGCATTGATTTGAAACTCATGTACCCAAAAATAACCAATGTTACGACATACATCAGAGTCGCAATCGGTCTTTTGATTGATATTTTATACATATAGGCTACTTTTTAGAGTCTATATAGCCGTCGCCGAAAAGCCCGACTACAAAATCTTTTGCCTCTACCTCCGCACTAAGCTTTCTACTCTGAGCGTTAACACGCGGATAAACTTTTGTAATAACGCTCTTATGCTCTTTTTCATCTCCGTCTATTTTGTAGTTAAATGTTTGACCAACCTTAACTTCTTTCCAATATTTTTGGTCAAACTCTAACACAAGTTTTCGCTCATTTTGGCTTTGAATTTTTAAAATTGTTTTTGGCGACATCTCGGTTACGACATCTCCGACTTCTACGGTTTTTTCAAATATAACACCGTCAAACGGAGCATATAGCACTGTTTTGTCATAAAGGGTTTGTTTATAAGCCAGATTTGCTTTTGCAAGTTCTAGTGCTGTTTTTGCCTTTTCATAAGCAAGAGCATAAACATCAAATCTCGCTTCATCGAGAAGATGTTTAACCTTCTCTTGTCTATCGTAATCCTTTTTTGCATATTTAAAAACAACCTCTGCATTTGCAACTTCTGATTTTACAATATCAAGAGAAGCTTTTATATCGTCATTTGCAAGTTCTACAAGCTTGTCGCCTTTTTTTACTTTATGGGAAATATCTACATATACCTTCTTGATTATACCGCCTGCATCTAATGCCAAATTTGCACTTTTTTGTGCCTCTACGAAAAAATTTGCATATATCTCTTGTGCATTTGCACTTATAATTAAAAAAACAACCCCTAAAAATATTTTTATCATTTTAAAAACTCCTCTAAATTTTTACCGCTATAGTAGTAAAATAGTGCATACGCCGTTTCCAACTCATTTAACGAGCGTTCATACACGGCATTTGCGCTTGTTTTTGAAGTAAGTGCATCAAGATATATTACATAATCGACTATGCCGGCATTATACTTCTCATTTATGGTTTTAAATGCGCTTGAGGCTGAGACTAAAGCGCTTTTTGAGCTTTTAATCTTTAACTTTACACTGTTTATCTTTGCGACTGCAATCTCTCTTTGCATTTTTTGCTCTTTGGAAATCTGCTCTATCTGTTCATGCATAGCTTTTGAGTTTAGCTCAAGGGATTGCTTTACTTCGCTTGTCGCCCCATAATCAAAAATTCTCATATTTAGACTAAGCATCAATACATTTTGTCTATCGATTTTTAAAGGATGGTTTGGACTAATATTTTCATACCCATAAAAAGTATAACTATCTTCTACTTTAATTTTCGGATAGTATGCACTTTCGAGTGCTTGGGCACTATTTTTTACTGCGTTTTGTTTATAGCTAAGCGATTTTATATCATCACTTTGTTCAAAATCCAAAACCAAAACCTCTTTAAAATTGGACTCTTCAAGGTTTTGTATCTCTTTTGAGGCTTTTAGCTCTAATGATTTTTTAAGGCTTAATATATCAAAATTTATAGACTCAATCTCATAAAGGTTTGTGTCATAAGAGGCTTGAAGTCTATCTATATCATCTTGCGTGGCAAGTTTTGCATCATAAAACTGCTTAATTCTATCCAACTGCTCCTCAATAGATTTTTTAGCGTCCTCTTTTGCTCTTAAGTGTGCTTCTAAGCTTTTTATCTCGTAAAAATCTTTAACTATTTGAAGGGAAAGATTTTTTCTCATCTGCACTTCATCGTGTCCACTTGCTTTATACTCGTTTTTTGCCCTATCAAGCTGTGATGATTTAGCGCCGCCGTCATAAATATCAAACTCTACCCTGCCGTATCCGCTGTAAATATCGCTTATCTGAAATGATGTAACATCACTTGTATTTTTATATGAGGCACCGATATCGATTTTTGGAAAATAGTCGCTCTTTTTTGATTCAACCTCGCTCTCTTTTGCATCTTTAGTGTATCTATAAGATTTAACAAGATTATTATTTTGTTGTGCATACTCTAAAATAGATCTTAAATCATCGGCAAACACCGCAAAAGGAAGTATCAAAAAAAGCAGTTTTTTCATTTTTGTAATGCTATAGCATCAATCTCCACCAATGCATTTTTAGGAAGAGTTTTTACTGCTACGGTTGAGCGAGATGGTTTATGAGAACCAAAAGCCTCCGCATATATCTCATTTACGGCTGCAAAATCATCCATAGAAGCTAAAAAAATAGTTGTTTTAATTACGCTATCCATAGAAGCTCCCGCCTCTTCTAAAACAGCCTGAAGATTTTGTAAAACCTGCTTTGTCTGAATAACTATATCACTCTCAAGCATAACGCCCTCAGGCGTAAGAGCAATCTGCCCCGATGTAAAAACCATACCGTTTGCAATAACCGCTTGTGAATATGGACCTATTGCCGAGGGTGCTCTATTTGTTTGAACGAATTTCATCTTTTTTCCTTAAATTCTTTTGCTTCTTTTACTTCATCTAAGAGTTCATAAAAACCCTTAACGCTTCTTCCGCCGATTGTTGTGTAGATTATCTTACCGTTGCTATCTAAAAAATAGTGTCTTGGAACGGGTTTTACCTCAAGTCCGGCAGGTATATCGTCTATATCCCTTGAGAGATATAAAAGTACATAGCTCTTTTTGAGCTTTTGTAAAACCTCATCTTTTGCCAAAACCTCTTCTTTAAACTTATCGCAATATTTACAATACTCCGAACCTAAAAAAAGATAGATATCTTTTTTCTCTTTTTTGGCTTGCGCTAATGCTTTTTCATAATCATTTGGCCAATTTAAGGCACTTAAAGTAGATATTAACGCTAATATTAAAATAAAATATCTCATATTTTTATCTCCACATCCTAATCAAATTTTTAAATACCTCATAAAGTTTTTCAACCTCTTTTACCGAAGTTCTCTCATTTACTGCATGAATAGTATCGTTTATCACACCAAATTCTACCACATCAATACCAAAAGCAGCTACCAATCTTGCGTCTGAAGTTCCGCCTGCCGTTGAATATTTTGGTTTTATACCTGTTACATCTTCTATGGCTTTATCTATATTTTTAACAAGTTTTGTATTCGTGTCTGTTCTAAACGGATAAGAGCCTTGCGTTAATTTTAACTCATACTCCAAACTCTCAAGATTTTTAGCTACAAACTCCTTAACCTCTTTTTGAGTCGTAAGAGTCGTGTTTCTGACATTAAACATCATTTTAAGCTCGTTTGGAGTTACATTTGTTACCTGCATACCTGCTCGTATATCCGTTATGACAAACTTGCTTGGAGAGAAAAACTCATCTCCGTTATCCAAATCTACTCCCGCCATATTTGCTAATTTCGGAGCGATTAAATCAATAGGGTTTATGGATTTTTCGGGATACGCCGCGTGACCTTGCTTGCCCTTTACAGTAATGTAACCGTTAATCGAGCCGCGTCTGCCTACTTTGATAGCGTCTCCAAAAACTTCTTCGCATGTAGGCTCTGCAACGACAACCGCATCAGGAAGCAGATAGTTCTCTTTTAAATATTTTAAAACTTCAATCGTTCCATGCGTTCCCTCGCCCTCTTCATCTGAGGTTAAAAGCAGAGATAGCGTACCGTTAAACTCTTTTGCCTCTTTTATGGCCTGAGTAAATGCGGCAACACCGCTCTTCATATCTTGAGTTCCGCGGCCGTAGATGTAACCGTCTTTCTGGGTGGCTTCATAAGGGTTTGTATCCCAACCGCTCCCTGAGGGAACGACATCGACATGACCTGCAAAACAGAGATGCTCTCCCTCGCCGAATTTTTTATAGATAAAGAGATTTTTTACACCCTCTACATCAATGCGCACTGCCTTAAAATCATTTAAATAACTCTCTATAAAATCTAAAAGCCCGCCATCATCGGGTGTTTCGCTTTTCTGTTCTATCATAAATTTAAAAAGTTCGATTAATCCCATCTATGCCACCCTCACTTTTAAACTATAACATGTCCGACAAATTTACTCATATTGTTCATAATCTCACCGCCTTTTCTAAAGCCGAGACCGCATGCCTCATAAGCAAAGAAAACGCCTGCTTGATATTTTACTCCACTTGCATCTTTTGGAAGCTCTGTATACTCTTGGTAAACTTTTTTATGATTGCCGTACTCTCCGCCTTGTTCATTTAAAACAGCTCCGTCTGCACCGACTATCTTAATATTTGCTCCCTCTCTGCCAAAGGCGCATTTTTCTACATATTTCATCCCTTTTAACGGTTCAAAAGATGTTTTTAGAAGATACGGCGAATCAGGAAACAGATCATATAAAATTTTTAACATACCTTTTGATTGGAACAAAAGCGTATATGCAGGGTTTAAGATAATTGCGGCTTGGTTTTGCATAATAGTCGTTAGAGTTGTTGCAAGTTCAGGCTCATTTACGGCAATATCTTCCCAAGGATAGAGTTTAAACCAATACTCATATTGATTTTCGTATCTGTCATATATCCCGTTTTCATCAAACTTTACGCTTTGTAAATACTCAAAACTTGTATTAAACCCTGCATCTGTTGCCATTTGCTGAAGAAATCTCGTAGTAGCCTCTTCCTCATCGTTGCCTTGGATTGAAGAGAAGAGTATTTTCCATCCCTCATATCTCTCATCAAAAAACTCCGTATCGTCAAAAAGAGTAATTAACCTTTTGAAATTTTCTCTAATGGCATCATAAACATTATTGAACTGTCTATTCTCATCCATCCCGTTCTCTTTTAAAAGCGCCCATTGAAGCAGAGCAGTTTCAAAAAGAGATGTAGGCGTATCGGCATTAAACTCTAAAAGTTTTATGGGTTTGGAGTCTACTCCGCCTGCTAAATCAAATCTGCCGTAAATGTGCCAATGAACATCATTTTCCCAACTTTTTTTAATTGCATCTACTAAATTAAAAGGGATTCCGAGCTCAAAGAAAAGGTCATTTTCTATAACATACCCTGCAGCTTCGGCGTACATATCGTATATCTCGTTTACCGCTTCATAATATGCTTCTGCTTCATCCTGTGTAATTTGCACTAAGCTATCGCTTATATATCTGCTGTTATCACTATCCGTATGCCATGTAAATCCAAGCTGCTCAAGCTGCTCATTTTTAACAGGTCTAATATTTTGTAACTTAATCATTTTTTAACCGCCATTTGTTGAAGTGCTAGATGATGAAGGCGAAGATGAAGGTGCAGCGCTAGGTGAGCTTGCAGGTGCACTTGCAGGTGCACTTGAACCGCCAAAATAGCTCTTCTTGGTTGAAGAAGATGCAGGTGCACTGCTAGGCGCACTTGCAGGTGTACTTGGGCGACTGTATGCACTCTGGTTTACTGTTGATGAGCGAGATGCAAAGTTCTTATTGTTCATCAATGCATTACCTATCACATTCCCTAAAAGCGAGCCGGCAGCAACGGCTAAAATAGTCCCTGCAAGTCCCATTCCTGCACTGCTCTCACCGCTTTTTATTGTCTCAGAGCTACCGTTTTGAACTTTTTGATACTCCTGCTCGGCGAGTTTTTTCATCTCCTCTTCATTCATAAATCTCTCAACCATATTACCGTTGGCATCTTTTTCACGAATAAGTGCTCTGCTTGGTCCATCTGTCGGCATCTCTTCAACTACAACATATTTGCCGTCTCCCTGCTGTTGTATAATTAAAAATTTATTTTTATGCTTTTTTTGCTCTTCTTGTTTCTGTTGTGTCGATTCACATCCTGTTAAAACGCTCATCATCAGCACACCGGCACTTCCGAGTGCAATTCCGCTTGCTATCGAAGAAATATGTCTCACTTCTCTCAATCCTTATTTATCTTAGTTTTCTCTTTTTTTTTCTATTTAGCTTTATAAGAGCCGACGAATCTTTTTCAACCAAACCATTTATATCTTCTATTATTATATCAGCTTTTGACTCACAAAATTCTCTACTAAATCTTTCACTGCTTCTATTTGCAGATGTAGAGTAAAACCATGAACTATCTCGAAGTATTTGAGAGTTTAAAGTAAAAGGCGCAACCCTGAATGAAAAATTGTTGATTATAAATGTGGTTTTTTTGGATCTGCGAACTAAATTTTTTCTGCTATTTATAACTCTATTGCCGTCTTGCAAAAAACTTTTGAAATTTTTATAAACTTTAATAAACGGTTTTGTTGACGGACGGGATTTTATTTCGTATAATTTTTCTCTATTTTGAGACAAAAAACCGACAGTAGTGTCGGTTTGAGCGAGTATTATCGGCATCTCTATGCTAGAAAATCTTGTAATGCTTTTGAGGAAGACCATGAATCGTTTTTCATTTCATCAAGGGCAAGAATAAGCGCTCTCGCTGCACTTAAAGTTGTAAAATACGGAATATTTCTCTTTAAAACTTCTTGACGAATAACAAGTGCATCTTTTTTCGATGTATTGTTATCGGATGTGTTAATCGCCATATGGATAGCATCATTTTTCATACTGTCTTCGATATTAGGACGACCTTCAGAGATCTTTAAAACAACTTCACAAGGGATACCTGCCTCTTCGATAACGGCTTGCGTACCCTTTGTCGCAACAAGTTTAAAACCGTGTCTATGAAGTCCGCTTGCAATCTCAGGAGCATGTTTTTTGTCTGTATCTACAAAAGAGAGGAAACATGTTCCGCTTGTTACAATTTTATTTCCTGCTGCTATCTGAGCTTTTGCAAAACTAATTCCGAAGTTTGAGCTAATCCCCATAACTTCACCCGTAGATTTCATTTCAGGTCCTAAAACCAAATCCGCACCGTAGAGTTTATGGAATGGGAATACGGCCTCTTTAACAGAGATATGACCTTTTAGGCGAGGCTTAAGAAGTCCGTTCTCTTCTGCTACAATGTTATATTTGTCATAGTATTTAAGTGCATCTCTTAAAGTCTCTCCGACCATAACGCGGGTTGCAACTTTTGCCAGCGGCATACCTGTCGCTTTACTGACAAACGGAACGGTTCTACTAGCTCGTGGATTTACTTCGATTAAGTAAATTTCATCTTGATAGATTGCATACTGAACATTCATAAGTCCGCGAACGCCAAGACCAAGTGCAATTGTTTTTGTCTGCTGCTCAACTTTGTCAATCATCTCTTTTGATAGATTTACCGGAGGAAGCGAACATGCACTGTCTCCTGAGTGAATTCCAGCCTCTTCTATGTGCTGCATAACAGAGCCGATGTAAACATCTTTGCCGTCACAAATAGCATCAACATCAAGCTCAATTGCCTGATCTAAAAATTTATCTATCAAAACCGGAGCATTATTCGAGATTGACACCGCTAAATCTATATACTGCTTCAACTCATTTTCACTGTAAACAATTCTCATTCCGCGTCCGCCAAGAACAAACGACGGGCGAACAAGTACGGGATAGCCAAGTCTCTGCGCTATAACAAACGACTCCTCTTTTGTACGAGCAAGTCCGTTTGCAGGCTGCTTCAATCCATGTTTGTTTACAAAGTTGGAGAATTGCTCTCTATCTTCTGCCAAATCGATTACGGCAGAGGGTGTGCCTGCGATTTTTGCTCCTATTTTTGTAAGAGAATCTGCAAGTTTAAGAGGGGTTTGACCGCCAAAGTGAACGATAACTCCATCCGGATTTTCATTTTCTATAACTTCTCTTACATGCTCAAAATCAATAGGTTCAAAGTAGAGAACATCAGAAGTATCGTAGTCTGTTGAAACCGTTTCAGGATTACAGTTATACATAATGGTTTCAATACCCATCTCTTTAAGAGCAAATGCAGCGTGAACACAGCAGTAATCAAACTCGATACCTTGACCGATACGGTTTGGTCCGCCGCCGAGAATAAGAACTTTTTTCTTGTTGCTCACTCTATTTTTAACATTAGGAAGTTTTGTAATATTCGTTGTTGAGTAAAGATAAGGAGTAAGTGCCTCAAACTCTGCTGCGCATGTATCAACTTCGTTATATTCGAGATTTACGCCAAGAGATTTTTTAGCTTTGTAAACATCCTCTTCGCTTACTTCTTTATTTGAGTTTTTAGTTATCAGTTGAGAGATTCTTTTATCTGAAAAACCGTCAACTTTCACGCTTCTCATAAACTCTTCGTCGCTTAAAATTTTATCCGTTATAATGCCCTCTGTTTTTATTATCTCTTCTAGCTGATATAAAAACCATGGGTCTATGTTACATGTATCAAACATCTCTTCTACGCTCATACCGCGGCGAAAACCCTCTGCAACATATAGAACTCTGTCTGCATTTGGACGGCGAATTTCATGTTTTATAAAATCAAAGTCCGCATCCATCTCATCAAATCCGCATAAACCGGTTTCTAGTGAACATAGCGCTTTTTGGATTGATTCTTTAAATGTTCGCCCAATTGCCATAACTTCGCCGACTGATTTCATACTCGTACTAAGCGTATTTTCTGCTTCAGGAAATTTTTCAAATGTAAATCGTGGGATTTTTGTAACGACATAGTCGATTACCGGTTCAAAAGATGCCGGAGTTCCCGTAATGTCGTTTGTGATTTCATCAAGAGTAAAACCGACGGCTAAAAGAGTTGCAACTTTTGCAATAGGATATCCCGTTGCTTTTGAAGCCAAAGCCGATGAGCGAGAAACACGGGGATTCATCTCGATAACTATCATTCTTCCCGTTTTTGGATCAATTGAAAATTGAACATTGCTTCCGCCCGTGTCAACACCTACTTCTCTTAAAATATCAAAAGAAGCATTACGCATTCTTTGATACTCTTTATCCGTAAGCGTGAGTGCAGGTGCAACTGTTATAGAGTCGCCGGTATGAACGCCCATCGGGTCAAAGTTTTCTATAGAACATACGATAATACAGTTGTCCGCTTTGTCACGGATAACTTCCATCTCATACTCTTTCCAACCAAGTAGAGACTCTTCGATTAAAATTTCGCTAACGGGAGATTCATCAAGTCCGCGTTTAGCAAGCAGTTTAAACTCATCCATGTTATAAGCAACACCGCTTCCACCGCCTGCAAGCGTAAACGATGCACGGATAATTATCGGAAAACCGATTTTCTCTGCTGCGACAAGAGCATCGTCCATATTGTATGCATACATCGAAAACGGCAAGTCCATTCCGATTTTTATCATTGCCTCTTTAAATGCTGAACGATCTTCGCCTTTATGAATAGCCTCAGGAGATGCACCTAAAAATTCGACACCCTCAAGCATCCCTTTTTCATACATTTTAGTAGCAACATTAAGTGCTGTTTGCCCGCCCATAGTAGGAAGAATTGCATCAACTTTTTCATCTTTAATTATTTTAGCAATTACATCTTCTCTGATAGGTTCAATATATGTTCTATCCGCAAATTCAGGATCCGTCATGATGGTAGCCGGATTAGAGTTAATGAGAACTACGCGGTATCCGAGTTCTTTTAGCGTTTTAACTGCTTGCGTTCCTGAGTAGTCAAATTCACAAGCTTGACCAATGATAATTGGACCTGAACCAATAAGTAAGATAGTATGAATGTCGGTGCGTTTTGGCATTTTTTACCTTTTGTGTCTGTACATAAAAAAATTTGTTTATTATAGGTAAAAAGCACTTAAGATTTGATGAGATTTGGAGCTTTATTTTGTTTTTTTTATCATATAAAAGTAGTTCGGATTATTTGCTTTATAATAGGGCTCTACTACCGCACTTTGATAACCTTGCGATTTTGTAACAGATACCACGGTTCCGACTTTTAATCCTTTAAAAAAGATCTCATCCAGACCGGAAGTTATAACTTCATCTCCCTCTTTTATCATAAACCAAGCCGGAATAAAATTGACTATTAAATTTTCTGCGCTGTTTCCATGCGCAATACCCGGTGCTTTTTCATCTCCGACATAAACGGCATATGAGCTTTTAATATCACGATTTAAAAGCCCCAATGCTCTACCGTTATCTGAAATAACTATTCCTGCAACAAGCTCTTTATATGTCAACCCGTATACGCGAGAAGAGTTGTAATCATTGATTTCCAGCCAAACTCTATTTTGATCGCCGAATTTTTGATATGAGATAGTTCTGACTAACTCCACTTCCGGATTTGTTTTAAAACTTGAACTGTTTTGCGCAAGAAGATCGTTTATCTCTGATGCCAACTGCTGCATAACTAAGTGATTGTTCTCATATTTTTCAAGCTTTTCTTCAAGTTCTGCTATATGAGCTGCTTGAAAAAAGTATCTAACTACCTGTCTTTGTATAAATTCCGTTGAAGTGTGGTAATTTGATTTAATACTATTTAGTGCAGAGATAAAAGGGGATTGAATGATATCGGTATAATACAATGCACCCAATAAGAGTGCAATAAATATTGAAAAAAAACTAAATAGTCCCTTAGTCATTTTCAAAAAGTTCTTGCAGTAAATCTATCTCTTCAAGTGCACGACCTGTTCCGCGGGCAACGGCAAGAAGCGGCTCATCTGCAACATATACGGATATTTTTACCATATCTGAGAGGTACTTGTCAAGTTGACGAATAAGCGCCCCTCCGCCTGTTAATATAATACCGTGATTTACGATGTCACCGGCTAAATCCGGAGGCATCTGCTCTAGCACATCGCGAAGAGCTTCTCCAATCTCCTTAAGAGGTTCTCTCATCGCCTCTCTGGCATCTTCACTCGTAAGTTCAACCGAACTCAAAAGCCCCTCAACCTGATCTCGACCTGTTATGACAATTTTTAACTCTTCTTCTAGCGTTACTGCAGTACCGATTGCAATTTTAATCTCTTCGGCAATTCTCTCACCGATAAGAAGGTTATATTTTTTTCTTACATAGTTTACGATTGCCTGATCTATTTTATCGCCGGCTGTACGAATTGATTTTGAAAGCACAAGTCCGCCCAGCGATACAACACCAATTTCAGTCGTACCGCCGCCGATATCAACCACTAAATTTCCTTGCGGTTCGCGTATCTCTATACCGGCTCCGATTGCCGCTGCCATCGGTTCTTCAATAAGAAATACTTCTCTAGCCCCTGCACTAAGCGCCGATTCACGAACAGCTTTTCGCTCAACCTGTGTTAAGCCGTACGGAACACAAATAATAATTCTCGGACTAATTAAGGATCTTCTTCCGTGAGCTTTTTCAATGAATTTTCGAATCATCTTCTCGGTTACGTCAAAATCGGCAATAACCCCATCACGCATCGGGCGGATAGCTTTGATATTACCCGGTGTTTTACCGACCATCTCTTTTGCTTCATGTCCGACTGCTAAAACTCTCTGATGTCCGAATTTTTCCGTCTTAACGGCAACGACGGAAGGCTCATTTATAATAATGCCTTTGCCTTTTGCTATAACAATCGTATTTGCAGTTCCTAAATCTATAGCTAAATCATTTGAAAAAAGCCCAATTAATTTATTAAATATCATTATGCCACCTTATGCTATCTGTTTTGAATTTTTTTTGATATAGACAGGTGCTTCACCATCATCTATCACAGCTTTTGTTATCAACACTTCATATCCATCATATTCCGGAAGTTCATACATAATATCTATCATATTCTCTTCTAAAATTGCACGAAGTCCGCGAGCACCTGTTTTTCTTTTGATAGATTTTACAGCTATCGCTTTTAATGCGTCTTCTTCAAAGTTAAGTTCGACATTATCAATTGAAAATAGTTTTTTATACTGTTTGATAATAGAGTTTTTAGGTTCAGTTAAAATGCGAACCATATCATCTTCGGTAATTTCATTAAGCGACGCAATAATCGGCAAACGACCGACAAGTTCGGGAATAAGACCGTAGCTTACCAAATCATCAGGTTCAACCATGTCATAACTCATTTTACGCTCTTTTTTACTTTTTTTGTCATGACCGAAGCCCAAAACATTTTCACCCTGTTTTTTCTTGAGTATCTCATCAAGTCCGTCAAATGCACCGCCGCAAATAAATAGAATTCCCGTAGTATCAACTGCTATAAACTCTTGATTTGGGTGTTTTCGTCCGCCTTTTGGCGGAATATTTACCACGGCACCCTCTATGATTTTTAAAAGAGCTTGCTGTACGCCTTCCCCTGAAACATCCCGGGTAATAGATCTATTTTCGCTCATACGAGAAATTTTATCTATCTCATCTATAAAAACTATTCCTCTTTGAGCCTTTTGCACATCGCCGTCTGCTGCTTGAAGAAGTTTTGTTAAAATATTTTCAACATCTTCTCCTACATATCCGGCTTCCGTAAGGCTTGTAGCATCGGCAATTGCGATAGGAACATTTAAGACTCTAGCGATTGTTTGAGCCATAAGAGTTTTTCCGCTTCCCGTAGGTCCTATAAGAAGCACATTTGATTTTGCAATTTCGGTATCATCATCTTTTGCATTATGAGTTTTAAAAATTCTCTTGTAATGGTTATAAACTGCTACGCTTAGTAGTTTTCTAGCGCGCTCTTGACCTATAATATAATCGGAAAGAAAACTATCAAGCTCTTTTGGAGTCATCAGTTTTCCGACGGCATCAACCAACTCATCACTCTTTGACGAAACAGAAGCACTGTCGTCTCCAAACATAATTTTATAAGCCGATATTACACAATTTTTGCAAATGTATACACCCCTTCCTGCGATTAAGGGATTTGTATCATTCTCTTTAGTACCACAAAAGCTACATGTTCTGTATATCATTAATGTTTCCTCTCATACGGGATTCCTCTTTTTGTTTTAAGAACAAAGTTGCAAAGTGATTGAACATGATGATTTGTTGTTTTTTCAAGCAACTCGTTTGCAACATCTTTTAGCGGCTTTCCTGCTTCAAAAAGATCTCTATAGGCTGATTTTAACTCATCTATATCATCTCTGTCTAAATGTCTTCTAAGACCTGTTAAGTTTAAACCTCTAAGAGTTGCGCGATTTCCCTCAGCCATACAAAACGGCGGAACATCTTGTGCAAGTGCAGACGCACCTGCCACCATCGCATAATCGCCGATATGCACAAACTGATGAATCGGCGTCATACCGCCTATCACGGCATAATCTCCCATTTCTACATGCCCTGCAAGCGTAGCGGCATTTGCCAAAATACAGTGATTTCCGATAATAACATCATGTCCGATATGAACATAACCCATAAAAAGGTTGTGCGAACCGATAATGGTTTTTCCGCCGCCGCCTTTTGTACCCGGATTAAAGAGCGTAAACTCCCTAATCCTGTTATTGTCGCCTATTATCAACTCTACATCTTCACCCGCAAACTTCAAATCTTGCGGAGCCGAACCTATTACGGCATGTGAAAATATATGATTATTTTTACCGATAGTCGTCTTTCCGTAGATACAGCTGCCCTGCTCTATTTTTGTTCCATCGCCGATTGTACTCTGAGAAGAGATAATACAATACGACCCGATTTCAACATTTTTACCTATAACCGCACCATCTTCGATGATAGCCAGTGGAGAAATTTTACTCATTATTTATCTACAATCATAGCTTTTAATTCGGCTTCTGAAACCAAAACATCATCAACAAATGCTTTACCCTCAAGCACCCAAATTTGACCTCTGTTTTTTATTACGCTAATGCGATACTCCAGTCTGTCTCCCGGTCTTACGGGAGCACGAAATTTTGCGCCGTCGATACTCATAAAATAGACAACTTTGCCGGCAGCCTCTTCTTCTGTCATATCGCCCATACTTTTAAATGCCAATATACCGCCGGCTTGAGCCATACCTTCTAATATCATAACGCCTGGATAGATTGGATGACCCGGAAAATGACCTTGGAAAACATTATCGCCGATTGTTACATTTTTAAACCCGATTAGAGATTCATTTTCTTTAATCTCGGTAACTCTGTCTAAAAGTAAAAAAGGGTAACGGTGAGGAATAATTTTTTGAATTTCCATAACATCCATAATCATAATACAAAAGCCTTTATAAAAATTTTGACTATTTTACCAAAAAAAAGATTATATAACGATTAGTTTTTCTCTCGTGTCTTCATAAGTTTTTGCATCAAGTTCTATCGTTAGCTTTGTTTGCGGTATTTCATCGACAATAATAATCGGAGTCAAATCATAATTCGCGGATGTTATAACATCTCTAAATTTTAACTCTTCTTCAATAGTCGGCGGGTTAAATATCAGTTCTGTAACTCTTTTATATCTAAAATTGCATGCTGAGTTAAAAAATCCTAAAGTTACGAATTTTATCTCTTCACGGTTAAAATAGCCGATATTATTATGTAAAAATTCTACCGTTCCTTGTGCCTTTTTTCTAGGAAGCGTTGAGTAAAAAAGTGCATAAGCAGGGATAACCTCATTTTTTTGTGAGATAAGTTTGAAGTTAAATTGACGATAGTTTAAAAACTTCTCTTTTATGATTTTATAGTCGATATTTTTATCTTCTAACTCATTGCGATATTTGTACATATCAAGTCGCTCTTCTATGGAAGCGGGCTGAATTTGGTTGGAGATAGGGCTAAACATCTCATCCATTAGGCGATCTTGCTGTTCTCTTTGCATGGTTAGTCCATAGATACAACCGCAATAGTCTTGGCGGTAGAGCTGTTGCTCTTTTGTGACACGACTCTGATCCTGTGTTCCGCCATCTTTTCTGTAATCATACGCAATAAATTCAACACCGTACTTTTTAAAAAAAATATCACCGCTTTTTTTGAGCTGTTCTTGTGATTTTAACGGACTTACAAGCAGTGTAGTGGTTATACTTTTTTCTCCAAGTTCAAGAGCTTTTTTCGCACTTACTTCAAATCGTTTATCGAAGCAAACTTCACATCGCCCACCCTTCTCAGGCTCATTTTCCAAACCTCTTACCGCTTCCATCCACGCCTCAAAATCATACTCTCCCTCAAGAAGTTCCAACCCAAGTTTTTTGCATGACCGCTTAACATCAAGCAGGCGAAGTTGATACTCTGAATATGGGTGAATGTTTGGGTCGTAGAAGAAGCCGATAAGCTTCTCCTGCGGATAGTCGTGTTGAAGTTTTTCTAAGAAAAAGTGTGAATCTACGCTGCAGCAGATATGTACCAGCATCTGTGACTCAATTCTCGAAAAACTTGTTTTTCGTAGCTTTAGGGGGTTGCAAGGGACATTTGTCCCTGCCACTAAAATGGGCTTTGCTCACTTTAGTGTCTATTTTCAGTGGTTTCAAAAATCTCGATAGAGTTAATTGCATCTTGACCTTTGATGCTGTCTAAAACGGCAAAACTCTGAACATCATCTTTTTCAATAGCACCAAAAACAGTGTGAACACCGTCTAAGTGAGGAGTTGCGACAAAAGTGATGAAAAATTGACTTCCGCCGGTATCTCTTCCTGCATGAGCCATTGAAAGCGCTCCTCTTCTATGCTTAGTAGTATTTTTCTTAGTCTCACAAGGAATTGCCCAGTCTGGTCCGCCTGTTCCTGTTCCGTGCGGGCAACCGCCTTGAGCCATAAAACCCGGGATTACGCGGTGAAAATTTAGGTTATTGTAAAAACCTGTATTTGCTAAATATGCAAAGTTTGCAACAGTGTTTGGAGCTTCTTCAGGAAACAGTTTTATCCAGATATCGCCTTTGCTTGTAGAGATTTTTGCCCATTGAAGTTTATTTAACTCCTCAGCACTTAAATCATATGTTTTTAATTTTCTTCCAAACATTTTTCTTACCTTTATTAATTTTTTTGGAATTATAATCTAAGTTTAATAATATATAATCTTACACATGAAAATAAAATCACTATTTCAAAACATAACAATAAAACAGGCTAATGTTTTTACAATTTTGGTTCTCTTTTTATTTACTATGATTTTTGTCGGATTATTGGTAGAAGATATTTATAAAGATTACGAAAATACTATCGTACAAAGCTCTTCTATGAATTTTGAAAATATCAACAGCAATGAGCTTTTACAAGAAAAACAACAAAAATTAAAATCTGTATTGATAAAAAGTGTTTTAGCGATTGTTACACTCTCGTTTATTATCTTTGCAATATTTTTGGGATTAAACAACCTCTTCAACAAACTTCTTCAAAGAGATACTCAGACATTTTTGGATTTCTTTAAAAAAGCCGTTGACAAAGAAGAAGCCATAAACTCAAACGCCATATTTTTTCAGGATTTCAAGATAATGGTCGGTTATGCAAATGAGATGGTTCGTAAGATAAATGAGCAAAAAAATATACTTCAAGAACTAAATCTATCCCTTGAAGAGAGAGTCAAAAAAAAGACGGCGGATTTACTGCAGATAAATGAAACTTTGCAAGAAGAGAAGACATTTTCACAAGACCTGCTTAAAGCCCAAAAAGAGTTTTTGAGATATACGGTTCATGAAACAAATACGCCTCTTAGCGTTATTTTAACAAGTATAGAACTTTATGTGATGAAGCATCCAAAAGATAGGCAGCTCTCAAAGATAGAAGCTGCGGTAAAAAATATCTTTAGTATTTATGATGATTTGAGTTACTTGGTAAAAAAAGATCAGGTAGAGTATAAAAAATCAGTTATAAATTTTAAAAATTTTCTAAACAGCAGAATAGATTTTTTCAGTGAAGTTGCAGAGCTCTCACGCATATACTTTGATTATAAAGAACCAAACGAGGAGTTTCATATATACTTTAATGAAACAAAACTTCAACGAATTGTAGATAATACTCTAACAAATGCCATAAAATACACGCTGCCAAATGAAGTAGTACATGTAAAACTTATAAAAGTCGGTACTTATGTGGAGTTTTTAGTAAGCAGTAAATCTAAAATTATACAAGATACGCAAAAGGTTTTTGAGGCATATTATAGAGAAGAGAAGAGCAGAGACGGCTTTGGACTTGGACTTAGACTCGTAAAGAGTATTTGCGAGGAAGAGAGTGTGGAAGTTGATGTTGCCTCAAACGACTCTCTGACAACATTTAGCTATAAGTTTAAAGTAATGGGGGAGTAATGAAAATTTTGCTTTTAGAAGATGAGATAATGTTAAATGAATCCATCTGCGAGTATCTTGAATCTGACGGGCATCAAGTTGAGAGCTTTTTAGACGGTCTTGAAGCATTTTATGCCATAAAAGAGAATTCTTATGATTTGCTGATTTTAGATATAACCGTTCCAAACTTAGACGGATTATCGTTTTTAGAGAAGATTCATGCACTAAAGATACATATCCCTGCTATCTATATAAGTGCTTTAGTGGATATTGAAGATATCTCAAGGGCTTACAATCTGGGATGCAACGACTACCTGAAAAAACCTTTTCATTTAAAAGAGTTATCTCTTAGAGTAGATAGAGTAAATGTTTTTAACAACACTCCAAGAATCCATCTAAGACTCTCCAAAAATTATAGTTACGACCAAGAGCACAGCACACTTCTTTTCAGCCAAGAGCCACAAATACTTACAAAAAGACAGTCTCAAATCATAGATTTGCTCTCCCGTAACCGCGGCAGGGTTGTTGATTTTGAGCAGTTTCAAACCTATGTTTGGAGTGAACAGATAGTCGACAACGCAACTATCAGAGCGGAGATAAACAGACTAAAAAAATTCCTAAAAGAGGATGTAATCATAAATGTACGAGGCATGGGATATATGATAGATAAACCATAGTCTCTCCTCTTTCAATTTGATTTTACTAAAATCAGCTTCTATCGAGTACAATTATGGATACAGATTTATGAGGAAATATCACCTATGAAAAAACAGCATCAACCATCACTGCTTCAAGTCCTAGGACTTGGTACCGCAATACTTCTCGTTGCGGGAAACATGATTGGTTCAGGGGTCTTTAAAAAAATTACTCCTATGTCCGCAGAACTCTTGGACGAATCGCTCATTCTTTGGGCGTGGGTGATTGCAGGACTTATTACGATGCTAGGAGCATTCAGCTTTGCGTCACTAGCCACAACAACCAAAGAGGCGGGAGGGCAGTTTCAGTATTTTAAAAATGTCTTCGGGGGGTTTTTCGGATTTATCTATGGGTGGAGTTTCTTTACCGTAATCAGTACCGCATCTATCGCCTCTATTGCCTATGTATTTGCCGAATCGCTCGTCAACCTCTTTCACATCCCCTCAATTTTAGAAACCTACAGCTCGTACAGCATCGGGGGAGTCATATTTCCATTTCAAAATGCTTCTGTCAAACTCGTTGCCTTAAGTACATTGCTCTTTTTGACCCTTTTTAATATTCGAGGCGTTCAAGGGGGTGGATGGCTCAGTAACATCGTCACCGGTGCCAAGATTTTGGGTATCTTGCTCCTTATAGCGCTGGGGCTTACCTACTCCGGAGGCACTAGTGTTGCTTCGACTCCGGTGCATATCCTCAGTTCTGAACAAACGGGCAATATTTTACGGGTAAGCGCTTTTTTTACCGCTATGCTGGGGGCGTTTTGGGCATATGACGGATGGGTCAACATCACTAATATGGCAAGTGAGTTTAAAGATCCGACCAAAAATATCCCAAGAGCAATCATTATCGGAACGCTACTCACCATGTTCCTCTATATACTGGTCAATTATGCCTATCTACAAGTACTCACTCCGGCCGATTTTGCTAAGCTGCGTTCTCAAGATGGGAGCATCGCGGCGGTTGAAGTAGCAAGGATCACAATGGGACCTATTGGGATCACCGTCATATCTACACTCATTATGATTTCGACATTCGGTGCGACACAGGCGAGTACAATGTCTGCGGCACGGGTCTATTATCAGATGTCCAAAGAGGGGTATTTTTTCAAACCATTTTCCAAAGTTCATACGCATTATCGTACCCCCTATATTTCATTGGTCGGGCAGATGATATGGGCTTCATTACTTATCATCAGCGGTACATTTGATCAACTCACCGACATGCTGATATTTGCCGCTTTTATCTTTTATGCGCTGGGAGCAATCGCCGTTATCCGTCTAAAACAAGCAGGAAAACTCACTCTCACCTTTGGGTATCCATTTGTTCCGCTGTTATTTTTAGCTTGCTGTGCGGTAATTGTTATCAATGCAGTCTATACCCGCCCTCTCGAATCGCTGACGGGACTGGGGCTGATTATGCTCGGAATACCCTTTTATTTCTATTTTCGCTCTCGCGGAGAATTCCTGAACCATTAATTTTGCCTCAAAAGAGACAACGGCAAATCTGAACAATTGTTACATTTTTACCCATCTTGCAAATCTACAAGTTCAAAAAGTAACTTTTCTTACCAATGCTATGTTCATGCTATTTTTCTGCTTTAGGATTAGAGTGTTTAAAATTCACAGGGGAAAATAAGATGAATAAAAAATTGATATTGAGTACAGTGACGATTGGTCTTCTTGGTTCATTAAATGTTAATGCGGCGGAAGATTTAAACGGTATGTTTGCACAAGGCAAAGCAAGCGGACAGATAAGAGAGTT
>NZ_JAQTLH010000013.1 GCF_028714975.1 Sulfurimonas sp. | reverse complement strand
TGAGCTTATCATGGATGCTATCGTCTCTATCCGCCGTGCCAAAGTTTTAGTTGATTTGGCAAACCAAAAGATAGAGCGCGCAGTTGTAAAAATAGACGGTATCAGCGAAGATGAAAAAGAGTTTATGAAGCCTTTTATTGCTAAACTTGCCAAAGTTGAAGTTGTAGAGTTTAGCGATACTAAAATCGAAAATGCCGTGAGTGATATCTCTGCACTTTGTGAGACTTTTATACCGACAAGTTCTATCGATTTGGCACCGATTATCAACCGTCTAACAAAGCAGGATGAAAAACTTCAAAAAGAGATAGATAAACTGGGCAGTATGTTAAATAATGAGAGATTTGTCGCAAATGCACCGGAAGATGTTTTAGTAAAAAACCGTGAACTATTGGCAGATGCGATGGATAAACAAGAAAAAGTAAGAGAGCAGTTAAATTCACTGAAGAGCTAAAATGAACAAAATATTTGAGCCTAAACTTTTTACTCTGCTCAAATCAGGAATAAGCAAAGAGCAGCTTATCTCCGACATCTTTGCCGGCATTGTTGTCGGCATTATTGCATTACCGCTTGCCATTGCCTTTGCCGTTGCATCAGGCGTTTCTCCCGAAAAAGGACTTATTACTGCCGTAGTTGCCGGTTTTCTCATCTCGTTTCTCGGCGGAAGCAGAGTGCAAATCGGCGGACCCACGGGTGCTTTTATAGTTATCATATACGCCATTGTCGAGAAGTACGGAGTCGATGGACTTATTATCTCAACCGTAATGTCGGGACTTATCCTTATAGCATTCGGACTGCTCAGACTCGGCACACTTCTAAAATATTTTCCGCATCCTCTTATCGTCGGATTTACAAGCGGGATTGCCGTAGTAATATTTTCGACACAGATAAAAGACGCTCTTGGACTTGATATTGAAAAACTCCCATCCGAATTTTTCCAAAAGTGGGTAGTATATTTTTATAACATCGGCAGCACAAATCTCTACGCACTTATCATAACCGTTGCGACAATACTAATAACCCTATATTCAAAAAAAATAACGACTAAAATTCCGGGTTCGTTTATCGCTATAATTTTTGTCACTTTTATTGTTCAAGCGGCAAATATTCCGGTTACAACCATTGAGTCGTTTTTTGGCGAAATACCAAACACTTTTTCTTTTTCGCTGCCTACTTTTGATATAAACAACCTTCACCTGTACATAGCTCCAGCCCTGACCATAGCACTTCTTGGCGGAGTAGAATCACTCCTCTCGGCAGTCGTATCTGACGGTATGATAAGCGCAAACCATCGCTCAAACACGGAACTTATTGCTCAAGGCATCGCAAATGTAGTAACTCCGTTTTTTGGCGGCATTCCTGCAACGGGAGCTATCGCCAGAACTGCAACAAATGTAAAAAACGGCGGAAGAACCCCGATTGCAGGGATAGTTCATGCCCTAACTCTGCTGCTGATTATGCTTGTTTTTGCAAGTTATGCAAAACTGATTCCTATGGCGTGTTTGGCGGGAATCTTGATTGTAGTTTCATATAATATGAGTGAGTGGCGCTCTTTTGTCTCGATTTTAAGAGGTTCTTCTTTTGACATCATAGTACTTCTTAGCACTTTTTTACTTACAGTATTTGTCGATTTAACGGTAGCTATAGAGATTGGAGTTGTTTTATCTTCACTTCTGTTTATGAAGAGAATGGCGGACATCGGCATAAAAACTCCATCTCAAATCGACAGCGATGTTCTTGAAGATTATTCATATTTACCCAAAGGCATATCAGTCTATGAAATAAGCGGTCCATTCTTTTTTGCTTCCGCTAAACAATATTCAGAAGTAATAAAAAACATAGGATTAAAAAGCAATATTTTGATTATTCGTATGCGACATGTCCCTTTTGTCGACTCTACCGCACTTCACAACTTTGAAGAGACAATAAAAACTTTGCAAAATTCAGGCATAAAACTCCTCTTATCGGGGGTAAATGCATCTGTTCATAACGACTTAAAAAAGTACAAAATAACTTCATTAATCGGGGAAGAAAATATACTCGACTCTTTTGACAAAGCCCTAAAGCATGCTAAAAATATAAATTTTACAAATCCTCTTTAGGTTCGCTAAAATAGAAACCTTGAGAATACTCGATTCCAAGCTCTTCCACTTTTGCTTGAACTTCTGCACTATGGACAAACTCTGCTATGATTTTAATATTGCTTTTTTTACACAATAACACGATAGCTTCTACTATGATTAAACTATTTTTATCGGTTAAAATATTTTTTATAAAAGAGCCGTCAATTTTTAAATAATCGGGTGAAAACTCCAATAGTCTTGATAAATTTGAACTCTGGCTTCCAAAATCATCAATAGCTATCTTAAACCCGTAACTTCTTAACGAATTAAGCTGAGATATGATATCCGGCGAACTTAACGAATCTATATCTTCAAGAATCTCTAAAACAACACTAGAGGGATTGATACCGTTTTTTTTAGCATGTTTTAGCAAAAATTCTTCCAAATAATTTAAGTACAAATCCGTTTTTGTAATATTTACGGAAAACTCATATTCGGTACCGCCAAACCTTTTAAAACTCTGTTCTATAATGGTTCTTGTAACGAGCGAAAGAGTGCCCGTTAAGCGTGAAGCCTCCATAAATCTTATAGGCGGAACGACTATTCCGTTATCGAAAATTCTAACCAAACACTCATACTTCTCTATTTTTTTTGTTTTATTATTTATTATAGGCTGAAAATAAGGCAGCAGCTTCTCTTTCTCAAACGCATCTTTTATCTTATGTATCCAGTAAACATTCTCTTCTTGTTTTTTAATGTATACAGAGTTTGAATCATAAATTTTGTAAGAACCTCTGCTATGTTCTCTTAACTCTTTTATTGCACATTTTGCCTGATTTAGTATTTGGCTGCCCTTGCCGGTAGAAATCCCGATACTTATAGAAGCCCTTGTAGATATATCACTATCTACCGCTATCTCCATCTGATCAAAAAAAGAGACCATAGAACTCGCCACATCGGCAAGTCTGCTTTGACTCATATCTTCTAAAGAGACTACGGCAAACTCATCTGAATTTATTCTAAATAACTTGGATGTCGTGGGTTTTGATTTGATGATTAATTTTGCAATTTCAACTAAAATTTTATCACCATACTCAAATCCATAGGCGTTATTGAAATTGCTAAAATTATCTATGTTTATTAAAAATAGATTTGCAAATCGGGCACTATCCAAATAATCAATAAGAGCAAATCTATCATCCATGCTTGATAGGCAATTTCTATGTATCGTTTTCATTATTTCAACTTTTATTATTTTTTACTACGATATAACTCTGCGGCTGCAGAGATCTATACTTGGGCATACTCATACCGATAGTTGCATCTATGTAAGTCGGATCTGCAATAACAAAATTTCTACTACCTGCAGTTATCTTATCACCATCTAGCGGAATATAAAGCGCCGTTGCCATGTGATCTTTATATTTTACACCCAAAACATTTATATCAAACAGCTCTTTTACCAAGTAGGCAAACAGCACGGCCCTATCTTCACAATCAGATTTGTCAAAGTAAAGAGTTTCTTGCGCAAACATAACTTTTTCTCTACCGAACTGCCTATTATCCTGCTCATACTTAAAAGATTTTTGAACAAAGTTAAGCACAAAATTTATAGCCTCGCTTGCTTTTTTACCGTCAATATGTTTCTTAAGTTCAGTTGCCAAATCAGCATAAGTTTTACTATCCAGCGGCGCATTAAAAAATGTCTCATAATCAGCTTGAGGATATGTTGCCATAAAATCTATAAGATTTTTGTTATAGGTTATAGGTATATTATAAATAATTCCAAACTGAGAGAATGTCAGACTTTTACTCTCTCTCTTCTCTTTAAAATTAGGAAGAGTTTCTAAGGATAAATCAAGCGCTTTTGTAGCACCCTGATACTCCTGCTTATAAGAGTAAACTTTTCCAAGATTGCCTTTTGCGTAGTTTGAAACTACATAATATTTTTTATTTTCAAAGCTGTAATTTGGTGTAGAGTATATAATTTTTTGGGAGTGATGCATCAAAACTGTATGATTGTCTGCTAAACCTATTTTTACCGCATACCCCATCTTGTTAAATAAAAACCAACTAAGAAGTTTAGAGTTATCTTGATTTGTAGTTGCTTTATCTGAAAGTTTGGTAACTAAAAGATAAACACCCCAATCATTTAGATTCATAGATTTTGAGATTTTTTCTATTTCTAAAAGAAGAGTTTCATATTCGCTTGATGCGGCACTGTTAAAAAAGTTTGCTATCCCTGCTTGTGTTGCGGGAGAAAAATTGGCATTTTTTATACCGCTTGGAATATTAAATCCCAAAGTTGAGCCGTAAAAATCAAAGGAGATATCTTTTCGCTCCGTTGAAGAAACGATAGGCTCCTCTCTTTTTTCGTCTTCTTTTATCGCTATAACTATTTTTGGACCGACAGGCTCCATCTCTTGAGGCTTTGTGGAATCAATTTCTACCGGTTTTGGAGTTTCATATAAAGAGACGGGTGCAAGAGCATTATACGCCTGCCACTCCTGCTTTAGATAGTTGCTAAAAGCGGTATCTCTCTCATCTTTATATGTTTGAAAGGATTGTATCTGAGATTTTTTATAATCTTTAAAATTTTTAAAGCTCTGCTCTGCATTTAGTGCCGTAAAGCCCACAAAGAGTATTAAACTAAAACGGCCAAGCAGCCTGTATAATTTTTGTTCCCCAACCCTGTTTTGTTGCACGATCAACGTCCCCTTCTGTTTTATAAAGAATCTTCGCATCACTTATTTGTGAAGAGCTAATTCTATTGTATTGATCTATATCGTATGGACGAATAACTCCGCCGATTTGTACGATTTGCTTTTGATCATCGACCAAAATCTCCCTTTTACCGGAGATAAAATAGTTCCCGTTTTGTAAAACTTTAACTATTCTAGCCGATACCGTTGTTGTAAAAGAGGCATCTCTTGTTGAACTCCCCTTGCCTGTATACGCACTTGTAGAAGTGGCTCCAAATCCGACATTTGTCAAACCGTTTAATTTTTTTGCGGCTGAACTTACGGCAGAGTTGCCTCCTGCTGCCGTAAATGTACCTCCGCCTAAACCTAAAGAGTCATCTTCGCTAAGCTGTTTAGACCCGTTATTTGTACTTTTGGCATTTTCAGATATAACAACAGTTACGACATCATTTACATGCATCGCTTTATGGTCGGTAAAGAGAGGATTTTCCCCTTGCCCAAAGATACTGCCGACTGACGCAAAATCTTGCTTATCCTCACGTGAAGGCATCTGTTCAACATACGCAGGAGGTTCAAACTCAATCTCCGGATCCGTTAAATTTGCAGTACACCCTGAAAAAAAAAGTATAGCATAAGTGGGCATTAAAAATATTAAAAATTGTTTCATAATCGTCATCTCTTTGATATAAGGTGGTATTAGATATAATGATAGCAATAATAGTTCCATAAAAAGGTAGGATGATATGCGCTTAAGAGACAAAATAAACGAAGATGTAAAAGAGGCTATGAAAGCTAAAGACGCAAAAAAAAGAGATGCGCTTAGACTTCTTATGAGTGCTTTTAAGCAGATAGAAGTTGATGAGCGCAAAGAGTTAAGCGATGAAGATGTTATAAAAATAATCCAATCTCAAGTTAAAAGAAGAGACGATGCGGCAATGCAGTATAGAGATGCAGGACGAGAAGATTTGATGCAAATTGAGCTTGATGAGATAGCTTACTACAAAGAGTATCTGCCGGCTCAACTAAGCGACGATGAACTAACCTTGGCACTAAAAGAGATAATAACAAAAGTCGGTGCAACAACTCTAAAAGACATCGGTAAAGTTATGGGAGCGGCAAGTAAAGATTTATCAGGCAAAGCCGACGGCAAAAGAATAAACGAGTGTGCGAAAAGTTTGCTTAGTTAAAAGAGTTTATTGGGGGCAAGGGGTAAAAACCCCTTGGCGTCACTTAAGTAACGGTGCAAAAATACACATAAGCAGTATTGCGAATACAAGCTTATCCATAAAGAACCCCCTCTAAATGTGAACTTTAGAGGACAAAAAAAAAGGCTAGCGGTTCATGACTCCCACTAGCCTTACTTTGTCGCTCCATCGTTCACATGAAGAAGATTGTATTCGCATTAAAATTTTAACCGATTAAATTTAACAAGTCAAGGTGATGATATTTTTTTAAAGATTACCAAACTTCAGTTTTCTAAGCGCGGCTTCCTCATCATCTTCTCTCATCAAAGATTCACCGACTAAAAATGCGTCCACTCCGATTTTAGCCAAATCTTCAAGCTGTCCATGTTCATATATTCCGCTCTCGGCAACGATTACTTTGCCGTTTGGTATCATCGGAACCAACTCATAAGAGAGATTCATATTCATCTCAAAAGTTTGAAGATTTCTATGATTAATCCCTATAATGTCGCTTCCTGCATAGATGGCTTTAACCAAATCTGTTTTATCGTGAACCTCAACCAAAGCTTCCATACCCAAATGTCTTGTATATCCCAACAGCTCTTTTAACTCACTCTTGCTAAGAGCCGCCGCGATAAGAAGTATAAAGTCGGCACCGTGAACCATAGCCTCTAAAATCTGATATTTCGTAACAATAAAATCTTTTCTAAGCAGCGGGATAGAGACATACCTTCTTATTTGACCAAGATAATCCAAACTGCCTTGAAAAAAGTGAGGTTCCGTTAACACGGATATAGCACTTGCTCCTCCTCGCTCATAACTCTGCGCGATTGCGACCGGATCAAAATTTTCACGAATAACCCCTCTTGAAGGAGATGCTTTTTTTACCTCTGCAATGATTCTGTATGGATTATCAGGCGTCGAAGCAAGATAAGGAAATACATCTCTGGGCGCTCTTGCGTTAAAAGCCAGTGAACGCCCCAACCAATCAAGCGAAAATTCCTTCTCTCTTTTTATAACATCTTCTCTTGTTTTTTTAATTATTTCATCTAATATCATTTTACTTTTTCACCTTTTTTATTTTTTATACACTCTTTTATCTTTTCGATATGCTCTATAACTTCTTCGTTGTTGCCGCCATCCATAGTTGCTACTTTTTTCATAATCTCATCTGCCTTCTCACACTCGTTAAGTTTATAATAACCCCATGCAAGCGAATCAAGATAGTAGGGAGAATTTGGCTCTATTTTTAGCGCTTCTTCCACATACTTCATCCCTTTTTTAACATTTATGTCATGGTCTATAAGAAGATATCCGAGATAATTTAAGTACATACCCTCTTTTTTAACCGTTATGGCTTCTTCTAATTTTTTGACTACGCTCTTATGCATATCGCTGTCATTTTTGTTTTGACTGCCTTCATACTCAAAAATAGCACTCTGTGCCAAAAATGTCAAATCACCGCTATTCTCATACAGTTCTTTTGCCAAAGTCGATGCTTTTTTATAATTTTTAGCCTGAACATAAAACTGCAACAACAACTCATCATCCGCTTTGCTCTCTTCTAAAAACTCGACTATTTTTACAAAATCTTTTTTATAACCGTATATTTGAACTATTTTTTGAGCGATTTCTTTACTGCCGTCCATCTTATAGAGTCTTAGGTAAGTTGATAAAAGTCCTTCTATATTATTATCGTTGCTATAAAATCCTAAGAGCTTAGAGCATATTACTTCTGAACATCCATGTATCCTTGAGTAAGTCTCTAACTGTGCTATGGCATCTTTTTTTCTATCAAGATTGACATACAATATTATCGCCATCTTCTCTAATATCAACTCGTCATACTCTTTGATATACGCACCCTCAAGATATCTAAGAGCAGCGTCATACTCTTTTAGCTTTATATATATTTCACTTAGCATAAGATAGTCATCCGTACTTTTTGATGTTTCAACCAACTTATTTGCAAGCTCTTTTGCATAAACCAAATTATCATCTTTAACAAGTGCGGCTATCTTCATTCTAGCAAGTTCAAAATCTACTATTTTGCCTTTAGTTATTTCATCAACTCTTCGAATAACTCTCTCATTTTCATTTGCCGTTAAGTCATCTCTCAGGGAGCGGTAGAAATACTCTTTTTTTCCTGTTTGTTCATATAGAGTGTTAAATAAAACCGATGAACTGTTATAGTCTCCTAACTCTTCAAGGTAAAGCGCGCTAAGAATAAATATATCCTCGTTTGCAAATTTTTTCTCGCTACTTTTTATTTGTAAACCGTCTTTCATACTAAAACAGCCGCTAAAAAGAGCGATGCCTGCCGCCAATAGAACTATATTTATATAATTACGCATCAATTATCCCGGGACATTCAAGTTTCAACTCATCAACCCTATCTTTAAAGTAATCCCAAAAAGGAAATGTTATACACTGCGTCGGTCGCGCCTCATAAATCGTACACCCGTTTGACACTCTGTCATAAAAGGCACACTCATAACTCTCGCCTATTTTTCTCTCTTTTATCGAGTATTTGTATCCGTTTTTATAAAGATATTTTTGCATAAACTCTTCGGTATCCAAACCTATAAAATTAGCAATTTTTTCTATCTCCTGCGTACTTACATATATGTATCCGCTCTCGCCCGTACAACATCTAGCACTGCATGCCGAGCATGCAGAAGCATCAAAGGAGTAGTTGTAACCCTCTTTTTTAATTATATTTGACATTTTATACTCTGTGTCCGTGCTTTTTTATATATCTCTTTTGCTTTTTGTGAAAGCTCTTCACCCTCAAAACTGATAAACGGCGGCCATATTTTCATAAGGGACTTTGAACCGTTTCTTGCATGCACCATAACCAACGATGATACTCTATCTATCTTTGGATGTATAAACTGCACATCCACCGCTCTCATATTGACCTTATCCAGCCCCGCGCAAATCGCTCCGAACTGAGATGCATCATAGCAGAAGATAAAATGAGAGTTTGGTTTTAAAACCCTAGAGACCTTTTTAAAAAATCTATCTATAGGCAAGTTGATATTATAGCGTGCATGAAACAACATCTCGTTTTGGCTTTTTGTTACCCCGTCATGATAAAACGGAGGATTTGAGATGATATAGTCATATTTTACATCTTCATCAAGTTCCAAAAAATCACTTTTATGAATTTTATACTCTATTTTATTAACTCTTGCATTAATAGTTGCATACTCTACAAATGTTTTTTGCTTCTCAACCGCTTCTAGTTCAACTTTTTCATTGTCTCTTGCAACCAAAAGCCCGACAACACCGCAACCTGAGCCGACATCCAAAACCCTGCCCTTTGGTTTAAATGAAGAGATAAAATCATACAAAAAGATGGAGTCACTGTTGTAACAATAACCTGAATCCGGCTGATAAAGAATCATCAAAAACCTTTTAGAGTATAATTTGCGTAATTATATCTCAAAGGGTTTAAATGATAATTATTCCGGCAAGACTTGCTTCAAGCAGATTCCCGCAAAAAGTGTTAGCAGACATAGGCGGTCTGCCTATGGTGGTTAGAACTGCACAAAGAGTTGCCCATCTTGATAGAGTCGTAGTTGCGGCAGATGATGAGATTATAATCTCAGTCTGCAAAGAGTACGGCATTGAAGCGATGCTAACATCAACTACGCATAAAAGCGGGACAGACCGCATAAACGAATGTGCAAATATTTTAAATTTAGATAATGATGAACTTATCATAAATGTTCAAGCGGATGAACCTTTCATTGAGGGTGAAGTTGTTGAGATGCTTATAAAAAGATTAAAATCATTGAAGCAAAATAACGAACCGTTCATTATGGCAAGTTGCTTTAACTCCATAAACAATGAAGCTGCGCAAGACCCGAATTTGGTAAAAGTTGTTTTAGACGACAAAGAGAATGCTATCTACTTCTCTCGCTCGCCCATACCGTACAACAGAAGCGGCGGAGCAAACTATTTCGGTCACATAGGCATCTACGGATTTAGTAAAAAAAGCCTTCATGAGTTTTGCAACTTAAATGACGCACCGATAGAAGATATTGAAAAACTAGAACAGCTTCGTGCTATTTATCATCAAAAAAAGATAAGTATGGTTAAGGTTGCAAGTACGGGATTTGGTATAGATACGGAAGAAGATTTAAAAAGAGCGGTGGAGATTTTTCTATAGAGAACAAACGAAGCAAAGCTTCGTTTGGTTGATTTAGATATTATCTCTAATACCCAAATCTGTTACAAGTTTAAGATAAGCATCTTTATCTGTTCTTTTAAAGTATTTCATAAGACGACGGCGTTGTCCTACTAATTTTAAAAGGCCTAGTCTTGAAGCGTGATCTTTTGTGAATGTTTTTAAATGCTCAGTTAGTTGAGAAATTCTCTCACTTAATAATGCAATTTGAACTTCACAAGAACCTGTGTCGTTTTCAGTGCGACGATATTTTGCAACAATTTCTTGTTTTTTAGCCGAATCTAAAGCCATAATAGCCTCCAAAAGGTATATTTAATCTAACAGTCACACATTATGTGTATAAAGTTGAGGCGAAATGATATCTTATTTATCCTTTTATTTCAACTTCTTTTGATATAATCAACAAAAAATAAATTAAAGTAATCAATATGTTAATAACTCGTGCCAGTGAATACGCAATACTCTCTCTTATAGTTTTATCAAAGGCCTCATCTCCGATGGATAGTGAGACGCTCTCAAATCAGCTCTCGATTCCGAAAAGTTTTTTAGCAAAAATCCTCCAAGCAATGGCAAAACACGGTATTTTAAAATCGTACAAAGGCGTAAACGGAGGCTTTGCGCTTGCATTAGAGCCTAAAAATATAAATATGCTCGATGTTATGTCATCCGTTGAAGGAAAAGCACCTGCCGTTTTTGATTGCGCTCCCTCGATGTACTCTTGTCCATCTGGCAAAGCGCCTCTATGCTCATTGTGGCCTTTTTTAAATAAATTGCAAGGCAAGATAGACTCCTTTTTAGCGGATTTAACTTTAGCGGATATATTAGAGTAAAAATTGGCAAAGAAACTTACTACTAGACAGCAAATCGGTACAACTTTAAACTTTTTGCTTGGAAAAAAAGATTTAAGCGTAGTAATTTTTGTAATGGCTATTTTGGCTATTATTATCGTTCCGCTGCCCTCTGCAATACTCGATGTTTTACTTACCGTCTCTATGGCATTGGCGGTACTCATTTTACTTATTTCACTCTATGTTCCAAAACCGACGGATTTAACTACATTTCCGACTCTCATTTTAATCATAACACTCTTTAGATTGTCGCTAAATATCGCTACGACCAGAATGATTTTAAGTCATGGACATGAAGGACCAAAAGCTGTCAGCGATATCGTAACTAGCTTTGGAAACTTCGTTGTCGGCGGAAACTTTGTTATAGGAATTATAATTTTTTCTATTTTGGTTCTTATCAATTTTATGGTTATAACTAAAGGTTCAACAAGGGTTGCGGAAGTTGCAGCTCGTTTTACGCTTGACTCTATGCCCGGTAAACAGATGGCAGTTGATGCAGACCTTAATGCAGGACTCATCGATGATGCAGAGGCTAAAAGAAGAAGAGCAGAAATCCTTCAAGATGCAAACTTTTACGGAGCTATGGACGGATCTAGTAAGTTTGTAAAGGGTGATGCGGTTGCCGGTATAATCATCACTCTTATAAATATCATAGGCGGATTTCTCATAGGTGTTTTTCAACATAAAATGAATATGAGCGACAGTGCCGCTACATTTACGCTTCTAACTATCGGTGACGGCTTAGTCGCACAGATTCCGGCACTTATAATCTCTACTGCAACCGGTATCATGATTACACGCTCTTCAGGCGACGGCGATAACTTTGCAGAGGGTACGATTAACCAAATCATGGGTAATGCAAAGATTATGATGATAGTCGGTTTCATTATGATTCTTTTTGCTCTTGTTCCGGGTCTTCCGACTCTTTCTATGGGATTTGTGGGAATTATGTTCGCACTTCTTGGCTGGTCGATTTATAAGTACGAAAGAGGCGAATTGAGTATACTTAATGTTGATAGTATATTAACACCCAAAGAAAAAGAGGCTCAAGCAAAAGAGAAAGCTGCTGCTCGACCTGCAAAATCAAATGAAGAGATAGCAAAAGATGAAGAAAATGCACTTGCAGATATCTTAAAAGTCGAAATGCTCGAACTAACACTCGGTTATCAGCTTATCCGCTTAGCCGATAGCACACAGGGCGGAGATCTACTTGAGAGAATTCGCTCAATGAGAAGAAAAATAGCATCCGATTTTGGTTTTTTAATGCCTCAAGTTCGCATCAGAGACAACCTGCACCTACAGCCGCAACAGTACCAGATTCTTCTAAAAGGTATCTCCATCGGCGAGGGTAAAATCATGCCCGATAAATTTTTGGCGATGGATAGCGGAATGGCAACGGGTGAAATAAAAGGTGAGCCGACAAAAGAACCCGCATTTGGACTTGATGCCATATGGATATCTCCTGAACTAAAAGAGGATGCAATCATCAACGGCTATACCGTTGTAGACCCTGCTACGGTCATCTCTACCCATATGAGCGAACTTGTAAAGAAAAATGCTGAAGATCTGTTAACTCGTCAAGAAGTTCAAACTTTAGTAAATAAAATTAAAGGTGATTTCCCTGTTATAATAGAGGATGTTTTAAAAGTCGCTTCTATCGGACTTATTCAAAGAGTTCTTAAAGCTCTACTACATGAGAAAATTCCTCTTAAAGATATGCTTACAATTTTAGAAACTATTGCAGACATTGCAGAGTATACTAAAAATGTTGACATTATTACAGAACAAGTTCGTGCCAGACTATCTCGCATAATTACTCAGATGTACTCTAGTGATGACGGCGTCATAAGACTGCTTACTTTTGACACTTCATCCGAACAGCTAATGCTGGAAAAATCTAAAGAGCGTGACGGGACGAGAACTCTTGCACTCAATGTCGGTGAAATCAATGCTCTGGTTCAAGCAACAAGTGCTAAAGCGGCGGAACTGCTGCAAAAAGGGATATCTCCTGTCGTAATCATAGTCGATCCGCAACTTCGCCGAGGCGTTGCAGAGATATTTGAGAGATTTTCTCTTGATGTCGTTACACTCTCACATGCCGAGATAGACTCCAGTGCTACTTTTGAAGTAATGGGCTCTATCTCGATAAATAAACAAAAATAGAATTAACCCAAGGAAAAAAAATGAGTAAAACAATACACCATCTCTCACATACAGATTTAGACGGCTATAGCTGCCAATTAATTATGAAATACACTCCATATACACTCTTTAACTATAATGCAAATTACGGCGCTGAAGTAAAACAGACGCTAGAGTTGATTTTACAAAATATAAACAAAGATGATAAAAGTGCCACTATTTTAATAACCGACTTAAACTTAACCGCCGATGAATCACGATGGCTTAATATGGAGATTATTAAACTAAACGAAAACAAAAAAGATATAACACTCCTGCTTCTTGATCATCACGGTACCGGTGAAGATAGCGCGCAAAAATACCCTTGGTACTATTTGGACACTTCAAGATGCGCTACAAAAATCACTTACGACTACGCAAAAGAGCATTTCAATTTAGATGCGCCGTCATGGATGGAAAAATTTGTAAATATCGTAAATGCCGTTGATTTATGGAAGATGGAAGAAGTAGAAAATTTTGAATACGGAAAAGTCTGCATGCGCCTTATTTCCGAAGCAAGAGAGTTAAATAAAATTATGTTTCCTGAAGCGGACAACAGCTACAAAATATCTCTTTTGCATGAAGCGACAAAATATATAGACAAAACGGATGCCCCAATTATTTTAGATGACAATATTCATATGTTAAAGAAAACTTTTTTTAAAAAAGAACAAAACGATACTATTGATAATCTAAGCACAAAATATATAGTCTCACTGCTCGGCGAAGCAAAAGCTGAAAAAACCATCTACTATAAGGGTTATAAGGGTTATTTGAGTTACGGTGTGGGTAATACTTCGATAGTTGGAAACGGTTTCTTGCTGACATACCCTGAGTATGATTTTATAATTGATGTAAGCTATAGAGGCACGCTGAGCTTAAGAGCAAACAACGGCGTAAATGTTGCACTGATTTCAAAAGAGTGGACTGGCGGAGGCGGACATCCAAACGCTGCAGGCGGACGCATCATAGGGTTTAAAGAGCAGTATAGATACGATTTAGTAAAACAGCAGATAGAAAAAATAATAAATGAGAAAGAGGCGGTTGCGGGGGAGTTAGAGTACAAAAAAGAGGTTTAGCCTCTTATTTGCAATTGGCAAAATATCTCTCAATTCCATCAGCCAACCCTTTTGCCAATATTTTTCTATACTCATCGCTTGCAAGCCTTGTGCCTTCCTCGGGGTGAGATAAAAACCCGACTTCAACTAACACGGATGGCATCTGGGCGCCGACCAAAACCCAAAAAGGTCCCTCTTTAACTCCATTGTCGTTGACATTTTTATATTTTTTACTTACTGCTCCAAGCATACCTCTTTGCAAATCAATTGCCAATTTATTTGATGCCAGTATATTGTGATGATTTAGCAGATTAAGATAGCTGTCTTTTCCGTACATATTCATATCGCTCATATCCGCCGAGTTCTCTTGTGCGGCAACATTTTTTGCTCTGTCCGAACGAGACGGGGAAAGAAAAAAACACTCAATTCCATGAACACTGTTTGCATTTCCGTTACCAACCGCATTGGCATGAACACTCACAAAGATATTTGCGCCTTTCTCATTCGCAAACTTTGTTCTATCGCTTAATTTTACAAATTTGTCGCTATTTCTTGTCATATAAACTTTGTAACCGCGAGATTTTAAATTTTTTTCCAACTCTTTTGAAATATCAAAAACAACTGCTTTTTCTCTATAATTATTGTATCCGATAGCACCCGGATCTTCGCCGCCGTGCCCTGCATCTATAACTATAACCCTATCTTTACCTTTTTTGCTTGGCTGAATATTAGTAATGACTTCCGGAATTTTTTGTGATTCTAACTGAAAATTTATCTCAAGCGTTCTTGCATCGATATTATGGCTAATTTTGATATCCGAACTGTTCTCAATAACCAATCTTAAACTTTCCGGATCATATTGAGACAATTTTATCATATCGATTTGAGCTTTATTAATATTATGAGCCTTTATCAACATTGATGTTTTAATATCAAAAATATATCTATATCTCTTTTTAACCTTATCATGATTAGTAAGGTAATTGACCTGTCTGTCCTTTATCTCTCTGTCAAATGTTAAAAAAAGCCTATTTTCATCCCATCGAACCGATTCTAACTTATGCAAAGGATCTACATGCACATTCTTAATGTTTTTGGTTTCTTTCATAGGTTTTGATTCAGGCGCATGATAACTATTTGTTGAAGATAACTCTTGAAGTTCTTTTGAATATTTGGACACATCTATGCTTAGCACGGTACCGCTCTTTACTATACCTTTTAAAGATTGAAGTTTTAGGTTAGAGTCATTTTCCGTTATAGCACGAAGATAGAGATTTTTATAGTCGTCATAAGCACGAATTTGATTGCTCTGATCTCCGGAGACCATAAAAGAGTCGGCTCGTTTTAAAATCTCGCTGTTGCTTATAGCTTCCAGCGAAACGGCAAAAATTAAGAGTAAAAGTAGTAAAAAAAAACGAGTCATAATCTAATTATTCACCTTGAATAAGTTTGTTCATCAACTCTTTTACTGAAATTATTTCATCAACTCTATATCCGTTCGTTCCTGAGAAAAAGAGTCCTGTTTCCGTGTTGCCCTCGTATGCGTCGCTGAGTCTATCTGCTATACAGTAACCGACCTCTTTTGCCTCTTCACCGCGATTACAAGGTGCAACACAGTTCGAGATACATTTAATTGCAGGTCCCTCTCTATTTTCTACCAACCTTGTCAGGTTTGTTCTTATTCCCTGAGCCGGATATCCGACCGGAGAAGAGAAGAGTTGAATATCCTCTTTTTTACACTTTAACAAAATATCTTTAAAATTCTGATGCGCATCGCACTCATGGGTCGCTATAAAACGAGTTCCCATCTGAACGCCCCCTGCACCAAGAGAAAACATCTGCTCAATATCGTTTTTATCCCAAATACCGCCTGCGGCAATTACCGGAATATCTCCCCACAAAGCTGCTTCTTCAACAACGGGTTTAACCAAATTTTCCAATTGGTTCTCTTCCAACGAACACTGCTCATAGGTAAATCCTTGATGTCCGCCGCTTTTTGGACCCTCAAGAACTACTGCATCAGGAAGCCTGTTGTATCTTTTTTGCCATCTTTTACAGATGATTTTAAGCGCTTTTGCAGATGAGACGATAGGAACAAGTGCTACATCGGGATACCCCTCCGTAAACTCCGGCATATTCGTAGGAAGTCCTGCACCGGTAATGATGATGTCTATTCCGCTCTCACAAGCATCTTTTACGACTCGTTCATAATCATTGATAGCATATAAAATATTTGCGGCAAGCGGTTTATCGCCGCATATAGCTCTTGCACTCTTTATAATTGCGTCAAAACCCTCTTTTGAGTAAAAACCAAGGGTATCAAGCGGTCTTCCGGCAACTAGCTTTGCGGCATAATGTTTATTTTTATAATAACCCGTACCGACTGCACTGATTACGCCCAAACCACCCTCTTTTGAGACATTGCCTGCTAGCTGATCCCAACTTATACCGACACCCATCCCGCCTTGAACTATAGGTTTTTCTATAATATATTTACCGATTTTCAATGATTTGAAGCTCATTAGTTCACCTTTAGTTTAGCAAATTTTCTTTTTCCGACTTGAAGTATATACTCCCCACTTACTAATTGTAACTGCTCGTCGCTGACTTTTTCTTGATTTATTTTAACAGCACCTTGCTTAATATCTCTTCTTGCTTGAGAAGTTGAGGGCGTTAAATTGCAATCTACGAGAGCTTTTGCTATCCAAACTTCTGTGTCACAGCTAAACTCATCTATTTCCGTCGGGATTTGATTGTTTGAGTGTACTCTGTCAAACTCATCTTTTGCACTCTTTGCAGCCTCAATTGAGTGAAATCTAGCAGTTATCTCTAAAGCTAAATCTTCTTTAACGCTTTTAGGATGCAAAGAACCGTTTGCTACTCCATCTTTTAAAGCTTCTATTTCATCTAATGTTTTTGCGCTCAAGAGTTCATAATATCTCCACATCAACTCATCAGAAACGCTTAATACTTTTCCAAACATATCGTTTGGCTCATCTGCTACGCCTATGTAGTTGTTTAGAGATTTACTCATCTTTTGTACGCCGTCTAGTCCCTCTAAAATAGGCATCATAAGAACCGACTGCTCTTTTCCTATCTCATAGGCTCTTTGAAGATGTCGTCCCATCAAAAGATTGAACTTCTGATCGGTTCCGCCTATCTCTATATCGCTTTTTAAATGTACGCTGTCATAACCTTGAAGCAGCGGATAGATAAATTCGCTGATTGATATAGAAGTTCCGCTTTTGTATCTTTTGTCAAAATCATCTCTCTCAAGCATTCTTGCAACATTAAATGTTGTAGTTAGGGACAACATTCCTGATGCTCCAAGCAGATTTATCCACTCCGAGTTAAAAACAACTTCCGTTTTAGAAGCATCCAAAATCTTAAAAACCTGCTCTTTATAGCTTTTTGCATTCTCCCCAATTTGAACGGCACTCAAAGTTTTTCTTGTAGCACTTTTTCCTGTCGGATCTCCGATTTGAGCGGTAAAATCACCGATTAAAAACTGGATGGTTGCACCATATTTTTGAAAAGTCGCAAGTTTTTGCAGCAGTACCGTATGACCAAGATGTAAATCAGGCGCAGTCGGATCAAAACCGGCTTTTACAGTATATGTTTTACCCTCTTGTAAATACGCTTTTAATAATTTTTCGATTCCTTCGCTGTCTATTATTTCAGCGCTGCCTCTTCTTATCTCTCTTAGAGCTTCTTGTAACATAATATATATTTCCTATTTAATTTTATCTATAAGCATCATCGGTGCGAATAAGATGTATAACTTTTATTTTTTGCTCAATTTTAACACGAAGTGAGTTAATATCGGCTTCTTTTGACTCAAACTCTATCTCACAATATCTTGTAGACTCACTTCTATTTTTTCCTAGCTCAATTTGGTTAATGTCAATTTTTAACTTTGCTAAAAAATTTAAAAATTCTGCTAAAGTACCGACACCGCTATGAAGCGAAACAATCATATTGTAGTTGAAAACATTTATTTTTTCCCATCTAACAAAAACCATCGGCTCTTTTGCTTCAAGTTTCTTAATGGCGGTTTTACACATTTTATGATGTACATGCGCTTTGCCTTTTTCCAAAAAAGCCATTACCTCATCACCGTTTTTCGGATGACAACAGTAGTCAAACACGACATCGCTTACAGAAGATGCGCTATATATCTCCAACCCTTTAAAGCTGTAGAGTTTTAGTTTAAATCTATGTCTGGATAAAAAGGTTTTAAAGCGGTTATTTTGACCTATATCCATAATGTATTTATGAATTACCTCACGAAAATGCTCTATATCGGTTGCGATAGCGGCTCTTTTATCACAGCCGTTTTTATCAAACCACTCTTCGACTCTCGAACTGCTTAGATTCATAGCCGTTGCTACAATATTTACGCTTGATTTTGAATCTACTTCTCTAACCCTTGCGTTACAAATATATCTCATATTTGTTTTTGCTTTTGATGTTTTGACTGCATCAATCCAACTGCATCTGGTTATACTGTTTTCATCAACTTCTACTCTTACTATATCTCCGTTATGAAGCTCGTTTATAAGCGATGTTTTCACTTTATTTACCAAAGCCGATTTTGCATGATTTCCTACATGCGTATGTACCGCATAAGCAAAATCAAGTACGACCGCACCTCGAGGAAGCGTAAAGGCGTCGCCTTTTGGCGAAAATACGGATATATCTTCACTGTAGAGATCATTTTTTATCAAATCATAAAACTCTTCGACGGATTCATTTTGGTAGCCTAGATTATGCAGCCAATCCAACTTAATGTTATCATTTCCGCCGCTCTTATACTTCCAGTGCGCTGCAACACCAAGTTCTGCCGTTTTGTGCATATCATATGTTCTAATTTGCACTTCAAAAATAGCGGTGTTATGAAAAACCGTCGTATGAATCGTTCTGTATCCGTTATCTTTAGGTACCGCTATATAGTCTTTAAACCTCGAAGAGAGAGGCTTGAAATGAAGATGGATAAGTCCTAAAATATTGTAACACTTTACGGCATCGTTTGTTAAAATTCTAATCGCCAAAAGGTCTAGTATCTCTTCAATACCAACACCTTTTCTCTGCATTTTAAGGTAAATAGAGTATCTATGTTTTACGCGGGATAGTATCTCAAAATCATCTTCGCAAAACCCGTTTTGAACCAATACTTTATTTATCATCTCCTTAAACTCATTAAGTTTCATCTCAATAGCATGATAGTGTGTATCAAGATAGCTGTCTATTTGCCGTTTTTCTTCTTTAAAAAGATATGAGAAACTCAAATCTTCTAATATATTTTTCAAAAAAGAGATACCCAAACGATGTGCTATAGGTGCGTAAACGACAAGTGTCTCTTCGGCTATTCTTTCCTGTTTTTGAGCAGAGAGAGCATCAAGAGTAAGCATATTATGAAATCTGTCGCAAAGTTTTACGACCAAAACCCTGACATCTTTTATACTCGCCAAAAGCATTTTACGAAAAGAGAGTGCAGAGACTACTAAACGCTCGTTTGAATTAGATGGAATTAGCTCAACATCTCTTATGCTGTCTATTTTTGTAAGACCCTCAACAAGATGTGCAACATCTTCTCCAAAGAGCCTATTAATCTCATCAATGTTTATTTGAGTATCTTCTACGACATCATGAAGAAGTGCCGCTATCGCCATAGCTTCATCATCCGAGATGGATGAGACGATACCTGCTACTAAGATTGGATGGATTACATACGGCTGCCCGCTTTTTCTAAACTGTTTTTCATGTGCTGTTTTAGAGTATTCTAATGCTTTTTTTAAAGTATCGCTTGCGGGAATCTGTGCGAAAAGATAAGCAATTGCCGAGTCAACATCATCAATATGTTTTATTTTTTCGATATCCATTTGACTCGAGCTCAATTTACTATTTTTTTATGTCAACAAAGCCTTTGATTGTTATAAGGCCCTCTGCTATTTCCATTAGAGCCAAATCAGCTACTTTAACATTTTTTGAAACATTTAACTTGCTTATCGCGCCGTTTAAAAGCTGATCCGTTCTTTTTGACACAGCTATAGCTAACTGGTAACGATCCATTCTTGGATTGTTATCTAAAATTTTCGCTGTTAATTCTTCTACTTTCATTTTATCTCCTTAAGATTATTTGACTATTGAGCAGTTTTGCATATTGCCGTTTTTTATGATATCCAAAAGATTACCTTTTTTAAACATATCACATACTAAAATAGGGAGTGAATTATCTTTTGCAAGTGCAATAGACGTGTCGTCCATTACTTTAATATTGTCGCTTAACGCCTGCTCGTATGTTAATTCCGGTAATTTTACTGCATCGCTGTATTTATTTGGGTCTTTATCGTAAACGCCGTCAACTTTCGTAGCTTTTATGATAACCTCGGCACCGATTTCAACTGCTCTTAGAGTAGCAGCGGTATCCGTTGTAAAAAACGGATTTCCAGTTCCTGCCGCAAAAATCACGACTCGACCTTTTTCTAAATGACGGACTGCACGACGATTTATATAAGGCTCGGCAATTTGTTCCATTTTAATAGCCGTTTGCATACGAACTTGGAGACCCGCATGTTCACAAGCCTCTTGCATAGCCACTCCGTTGATTACGGTTGCCAACATTCCCATATAATCACCCGAAGTTCTTTTAATGATTCCGTCTTTAGCCGCCGTAACACCGCGAATAATGTTACCGCCGCCGATAACGATTCCAACTTCAATACCGGCATTTACCAATGACTTAATCTCTTGAGATATGTAGTTCAAAATCTGCGTGTCAATTCCATGACCTGCTTCGCCTGCAAGAGCTTCACCTGAAAACTTTACCAAAACCCGTTTGTTAGCCATGCAATTCCTTTGTTAAAATTACGCGAATTATACTTAAACTTCTCTTTGATATTGCTTTGAAAAAAGTGCTGTTCTCTCGTGACATTTGACAATCCTTGGTTGTAAAGTTATAATTAACTCAAAAAATAGGCAAAGAGATGAAAAAAATATTTTTAGGTTTAATTTTATTTGCAACTTGTATGTTTGCAGATAAAATTACTATTTTTGCGGCAAGTGATTTAAAGTTTGCGCTTGATGAGATAAAGACGGAGTTTTTAAAGCAAAACACAAAAGATGAAGTAGAGATGATTTACGGCTCATCCGGCAAAGGGATGACACAAATAGCAAACGGCGCGCCCTATCATCTCTTTTTTTCGGCAGATATGGATTTTGTTGAAAAGCTTTACAAAAGCGGCGATATCACTACAAAACCAAAACCGTATGCACTCGGCAGAGTAGTGATTTGGAGCAAACACAAAAACTTCAAGCCTGAGCTTGGATTTGAAAACTTAAAAGCTCCTTGGGTGGATAAAATAGCTATCGCAAACCCATCTCACGCACCCTACGGCGAAAAAGCAAAACAGGCGATGGAAAAATCAGGCATCTATGAAAGTCTAAAGTCAAAATTTGTTTTAGGCGAAAATATCTCTCAAGCCGCAGGATTTATCTCAAGCGGTGCGGCTGATATCGGCATAATCGCTCTTTCACTCGCACTCTCTCCTACCATTGCAAATACACCCCAAAACAACTATTTTTTGATAGATGACAAACTTCATAGTCCGCTTATACAAGGATACGGCATAACGAAAATAGGTGCAAAAGAGCCGCTTACTAAAAAATTTTATGAATTTATTCAAACGAAAGATGCAGATATAATTATGAAAAAATATGGGTTTGAAACAAAATGAATATCTTAAAAGCAACCATAGTATCCATAAAGCAAGTCGATGAGTTGATGCTGATTTTCTTAGATGCAGAGGGTCATATTTTTAACTCGCTTGTACTTAAAAACTCACTAGAAAACGAGTTTGAAGTAGGTATGTGCGTACATCTGATTTTCAAAGAAACGGAAGTAGCCCTTGCTACAAAAGAGTCAGTTGTTAGTGAGAGAAACGGTTTCGTTTCAAAAATCACACACATCGAAAACGGGAAACTGCTTGCAAATATAACACTTGATTTTTTTGATAACGGTATAAACGCCGTTATTACAAAAGGCGCGCTTCACGGACTTAAATGCAAGGTCGGCGATGAATTTAGATGGTTTGTAAAAGCAAACGAAGTTACTTTGCAAAGAATTTAAGATGGACGAATCTTTTTTGCAAACAATGAAGCTGACATTTGAGTTGGCTGCTATTACGACTTTTATTTTGCTTTTTATCGGTATTCCTTTAGGGTACTTTTTATCGCAAACTAAATCAAAACTAAAACCCGTTATAGAGGCTTTTGTCTCCATGCCTTTAGTGCTTCCGCCGTCTGTTTTGGGCTTTTACCTGCTTCTTGCGTTTAGTCCGAAAAATGCATTTGGTGCGTTTTTACAAGAAAAATTTGATATAAGACTTGTTTTTAGTTTTGAAGGATTGGTTATCGCTTCGATTATTTTTAGTTTGCCGTTTATGGTGCATCCGATTCAAAGCGGTTTTAGCGCCCTTAGCACTTCATTAAAAGAGGCTTCGTACACGCTCGGAAAGAGCCGATTTGAAACTCTTTGGTTTGTACTTTTACCAAATATAAGACCTTCTCTGCTTACTGCTTCTGTTATCACATTTGCCCATACTATCGGAGAGTTTGGAGTGGTTTTAATGATAGGCGGAAACATTAAAGGAGAGACAAAAGTAGCAAGTATCGCCATCTATGATGAAGTCGAGTCGCTTAACTACGCAGTTGCAAACCAGTACGCTTTTACTCTATTTATCATCACTTTTTCTATTTTGCTTTTTGTCTACGGGATAAATAAAAGTATGGTTAGAAGTGAGTTAAAATAACAAAAAAATATTGCAAAATGACATATTTTTTCATAAAATTTTTTTGAAATGTTAAGATAAATAAAATTTTCAAGGCAATAGCATGAATAATCTTGTAGCAATGGACAATCAAAGTAAATCAGGTATAGTAATTTACAGCGAAGGTGAATTAGAATTGAATGTTTCTGTTACAGAAGATACTCTTTGGCTTACGCAAAAACAATTAGGTGAGCTATTTAATGTTGAATCTCACAATATTACTTATCATATTCAGAATATTTACAAACAAAAAGAGCTTGAAAAAAATCCAACTACTCGAAAAATTAGAGTAGTTCAAAAAGAAGGAAAAAGGGAAGTAGAAAGAGATGTTGACCATTATCATCTTGATATGATTATCTCCATTGGGTATAGAGTAAATTCTGTTACTGCTACAAGATTTAGACAATGGGCGACATCTGTACTAAAAAGCTATATTCAAAATGGTTATGTTATCAATGGAGATAAAATTACAAACGAAAGATTTGTATCTTTAGAAAAAGAGGTAGCAGCACTAAAGTCTCAAATGGGAGAGTTTAAAGCACTTGTCAAAGATGACACCATAAAACCAAAAGAGGGGATTTTTTATGACGGGCAGATTTATGATGCTTATGCTTTTGTCAATGATTTGTTAAAGAGTGCAAAAAACGAAATAGTGCTGATAGATAACTATATCGACGACACTATTTTTACACTTTTTAGCAAATATCCAAATCTAAAAATCAAAATCTATACTCAGACTATCTCAAAACATCTAAAACTTGACTACCAAAAATACAATTCTCAATACAAAAATATAGAGCTTAAAGATTTTAAAGATGCTCACGATAGATTTATGATAATTGACTCTAAAGAGATGTATCATATCGGAGCTAGTCTTAAAGATTTGGGCAAAAAGTGGTTTGCATTTTCAAAGTTTGAGATAGACGCTTTGGATATCTTAAAAAAGTTAAATTAAAAATGGATAGCAAATAAAATGATAAAAATCAACATCAAAAAAAAGCTCAACACAGCAGATGGAGAAATAGTTTTAGAGGTCAATAAAGAGATAAATAACGGCGATTTTTTAACACTTTTCGGCAAAAGCGGAAGCGGAAAAACTACGCTTCTTCGTATTATCGCAGGGCTTGAGACACCAAGCAGCGGAGAGATAATAGTAGATGATGAAGTTTGGTTTGACAGCGCTAAAAATATAAACTTGCCGCCGCAGAAGCGAAATGTCGGGTTTGTATTTCAAGATTATGCGCTTTTTCCAAATATGAGTGTTAGGCAAAATTTGGAGTTTGCTCTAAAAAATAGAAATGAGAGCAAAAAAGTAGATGAGATTTTAGAGATTATGGAGATAACAAACCTCTCATCTATGATGCCTCACAACTTAAGCGGAGGACAAAAACAGCGAGTTGCAGTTGCAAGAGCTTTGATGAGCAATCCGAAAATGCTTCTTCTTGACGAACCGCTCTCGGCACTTGATTATATTATGAGAGCAAAACTTCAAGATGAGCTTTTAGCGGTTCATAAAAGATTTAACATCACATCCGTTTTGGTAAGTCACGACATAGGCGAAGTGTTTAAGCTCTCAAACCGCGTATTTAAAATTTCGCTTGGAGAGATTACGCATGAGGGCACTCCGACGCAAGTCTTTGCAAACCAAAATCTGAGTTCTAAATTTAAACTCACGGCAGAAGTACTGTCTATCAAAAAAAGCGATATTTTATATATCTTAGAACTCTTATCTCACAACGAAATCATCAAAGTAACGGCGACAAAAAGGGATATAGATAATATCTGTGAGGGAGATAGCGTGCTTGTCTCGTCAAAAGCTTTTAATCCTATCTTTACAAAGATATAAGCGACAAGTTATAATGCACCTTTAATTAGATTGCTTCGTCGCTTCGCTTCTCGCGATGACGGCAGCTTGTCATTGAGATTGCCGCGCTTCGCTCGCAATGACACAAGCGCAGCAATCTTACTGCATTTCATTATAAACTACTACTTTGTTTCGTCCATTTTCTTTAGCTCTGTATAGAGCCTCATCTGCACATCTGTATACATCGTTTACGCTGTTTATAAGTTCCGGTTTAATTACGATAAGTCCCATAGAGATAGTTACATATTTGCTTGCGGTGCTTTTTTTATGTTCAATTTTTTCCTCCTCAACTTTTTTTCTTATACCGTCTGCAAAATCAAATGCTTGAGAATCATCCAATCCCGTACATAAAACCCCAAACTCCTCGCCTCCGAGTCTAAAAGCAAAATCTCCTTCTCGTTTTAGAGAGTTCTTCAAACAATTTGCTACGGCTTTTAAAGCCTCGTCTCCTGCTTGATGTCCGTAGGTATCGTTATACTGTTTGAAATTATCTATATCTACAATAACAAAAGCGAGTGTCTGTCTTGCTCTTTTTTGTGCTTTTAAGAGATTGTCAAAAACTAAATCGAAATATCTTCTATTGTGCAAAGTAGTCATTGCATCGGTTATCGTCAGCTCTTCTATCTTGTTGATAAACTTCCTATTTCTCCTATAAAAAAGCACATTTATAAAAATAATAAATAAAATAGAGCAAAAGCCGGCTAAAATTATGAATATAGAGATTTCCCTATCTTTATTTAACCTTTTTTCCAAAATGTCATTTAGGTTTTTTAAATTTTCATTATACAAATCTATAATAAACTCAATATTTTTTGTCGCAATATTATAAATCTCACTAGCTTCATAAGAGAGATTTTCACCGCTTAAAAACTTATTGTTAGCAAGTCCTATTATCGCATCCTGTGCTTTTAAGGCTCCGTTATGAACCTCTTTTATTTTGTCACTGTCTCTGTTTTCATAATACCGTGATAGGTTATAGTTTAACTTCTCCAATTTTTCTTTTATCTTATTTTCTTGTGTTCCTATATACTCTCTTTGATTGGTTACTAAAACACTGTTTTGCGTAGATGAAGTCACTGCTCTTATCTGCCCGTTATACTCTATAAGCTCAGGCAACAAAAAGACAACATTGTCAATCAAAACATAAGAGTTCATATTGGGATCTAAAACAAGCTTGCAGTGATAAGATAGTCGATTTGAAAACTTCATAAAATCATGAATAACTTCGGTAAGATAATAGTAGTTTGTATATTCCAGCAGGTAGGGGTTGCCGAGAGAATCTATATATTTTAATATTTCGTTTTTAAAAGAAGTGTCATTTTCGATAAATGCAGAGTACTCTTTTAAAATTGCCAAATCTTTAGAGATATCCTCTTTTATGTTTTTTATATACTCTGTGGATTTTTCATCTGCATCTTCCGTACATATCAAACCCCTTAATTTTTGAATATTAAAAACGGTTCTCTCTATCTGCGCTATAACCCTTAGCCCCGTTATCTCATGAGATGTAAATTTTACACTGTCTCTAATATGAAAAAAAGCGTAAGAAAACATAACAACAATAGCAAGCACGGGCGCCACAGTCAGTGCTACGAAATAAGCAAAATTTTTATTTTTTTTGTTTTTGTTTATATCTTGAAAAATCATCTATTTCCCCCCCCACACATGTATATAAGAGGCATTGAAAAATCGTATCTAAACTAAACTTAAGGAAAACAAAAATAAAAAAAAATTATAAAAACACTTTGGTTAATTATAGATTGCAGGACTTGTCATTGCGAGCGAAGCGCGGCAATCTAAAAAAGCGCGATAAACTCTGCAACCTCCGAAAAAACAACCGCTCTATTTTGCTCTTTTGTGTCTAAAATCCTCTCACACATCAAAGCTAGATTTTCATCAATATTGGGCACAAGAGAGCGGATATTTTGCAGTTTTTCATTTTTAAGCGCATTTGTAAACCTCTCGTACGCAGAGTACGGCTCTTGATTTGATAGTTTGTAGTAGAGTTTTCTACCTATCTCAAAAAGTTCAAACTCCTCATTTTTACCTGTATTTACTTTTTCGCTAAAACCAATCTCGATATCGATGTTTTTTTCTCTCAAATAAGCACCGAGTTTCATCATAAAACCAATAGAAGCAGGAGTGCAGAGCTTTAAAACCCTCTCATTGAACTGCTCAAAACTCTCAAAATGATTTTTAAGCCTTTTATACTCAAGCATAAGAGTCTCTACATAAAAATGAGCATATCTAAGCGGAGCCGATTTGATGACGGTATACCCCTCAACACCCTCGCTTGTTAGTTTCCCGCCTAGAGAGATATTAACAGCCCCCTCCATTTCACCCCCGATTTTTACTTTACACCCCTCAAAACCGATGTCGGCAACTCCATGCAAACCGCACCCTTTTACACACCCCGACCAGTACATTCTTACTCTTCCATCAAGCATTGGAACTTTTTTCTCGAGATACTCTGCCATTTTTATAGCATCACTCTTGTTCTCTATAACGCCAAACGGACAATGTTGCGACCCTGCGCACGCGATGAGATGGTTTTTATAGACGGAATCAACGCTTTTGTATCTTTGAAATAAACTCTCTTTCAAAAGTGCTTCTACTTCTCGCACACCCATTATATAAAGGCTCTGTTCGACATCAAATCGCACTTGCGAATTTCCATATTTTTGGCTTAACTCTGAGACTTCTATCAAGTCGCTTCCACTAAAAATCCCGCTTGGAATCACAATATGAAGTGCAAAACTTCCATCACGAAGCTCTACTTTTCCGTGATCAGAATCGTTAAAGTCAAGTTTTGTCATAGCCTCACCGGCAGTTGCAAAGTTTACACCCGCATTTTGTCTGATTGCTTTAGCTATCTCTTCCATTCCGACTGCTTCAACTAAGAAAGAGAGTCTGTTTTTATTTCTGTTATCCCTAAAACCGAATCTTTTAAAGATATCTATTATGGAGCCGTACGCAGATTCAACTTCGCTAGGAAGCAGAAAAATATCTGCACTTTTCGCAATTTTGCCTACTTTTCCGCCAAGGTACATATTGTAGCCGTAAACGCCGTTTTTTTGAGCCAAAACAAAAGAGCAGTCATGCCCAAAAGCGTTACATCTGTTTGAGATTGAACCTGTAATTGCAGTATTAAATTTTCTCGGAAGTGCCGAAATCCACTCATAGTTATATAAAAATTTACTCTGCAACCTCTCTAAAAGCTCTTGTGAGGGCAAAATATTGTCAAATCCATAGCTATCAAGCGGGTCGTTTACTATGTTTCTAAAGTTATCAACCCCTGTTTGGTATGAAGTTATACCGACACTTTGCATTCTCTCAAAAATAGTCGGCATATCTTTTATATCAAGGTATCTAAGCTCCACTTGAGCTCTTGTAGTGATGTCCATGTAGTCTTGCCCAAACTCTTTTGCAATCTCGCCCAAAACTCTTGCTTGAAGCGCGTTTAGATGTCCGCCGGAGATTCTCACCCTAAGCATAAATTTTTTTGCGGTCGTAGAGTCTTTATCGTAGATGCCGAAACATTTCAAGAAGTAATCTTTATCTATCTCTGCAATAGAGTCATAGCCGTTTTTTGCATAATACTCCAACTTTTCAAACGCCTCTTTTGGAGTTTGCATAACCTTTGTCTCTTCGACTTTATTCAGTTTTTTTGCTCTTGCTTCGTAAGCTTTTTGTAACTCTACCATTGTAACTCCGATCTCTATCGAATATAGTCACAATTTTAGCAGTTGCAGAAACAGCAGTAGGCAATTTATTGCTTATTTTTTGTGCAATGTCTCCACTTTAACTGCACTATGGTTATAATCAGGCTGAAACGACTCACAATCTAGCAAATCATTTGTCAAATAGTTTATGTCACGGTTGCTTATAGGGATGAAGAGCACTCCTTTTGCTACGCTATTTACCACCAAAGCCTTTGTGACAAGCTCTCCTCTTACTGAAGAAACTCTAACCTCATCACCCTCTTTAATACCTAAATTTTTTGCATCATCAGGATTTATCTCACAAAAACTAAGCTCTTTATATTTTAGCAGCGAAGCAACTTGTGCAGACTTTGTTCCGCTGTGCCACTGATCCCTTGTTCTGCCCGTTAATAGTAAAAAAGGATAATCGGGTGTTGTTTTTTCGCTAAGTAAGCGGTTGTGGACAAAAAAGAGATTTCCGACTTTAGCAGGCGTTAAAAAGGTTTTGATTTTTTCTCCCCAAACAAACGGTTTATGAGAAAGTTCGTCATAAGAGGCATCGCATATATCCATATAACCGTTTAATTTTGTCATCTGTTGATACTCTTCAAATATCTCTTTTGGACTTTTATAGTCAAACTCTTTTTTATATCCAAGCTCCTGCGCCAAGAGCATAAAAATCTCCCAATCGGCTTTGATATCTTTAAATGTTTTTCCAAGCTTGCACTGTTTTGTAATCGTTCTATCCAAGTTTGTCTGAGTTCCCTCTTTCTCTCCCCAAGGAGTTGCCGGAAGCCTTATGTGAGCGAACTTTGCACTCTCTGAATTCTCGTACGCATTTATCTCTACTATTAGCGGGATTTTTTGTATTAGAGCTTCGTTTTTGTTTCTGTTTGGAAGATGATAGATCGGGTCGGTGTGGCAAATGATAAGCACTTCAATCTCTGCTTCTAACATCTGCGTTGCGCATAGCCCCGCTTTGTTGCTTATGTTGTTAGTATTCCAAAACTCCGATACCTTTTTTATACTCTTATCATCAAAACCCAGATGCACGCCAAGCATAGTTGAAAGCCCGCCGACCTCTCTTCCGCCCATAGCATTTGGCTGACCCGTAAGGCTGAGAGGTCCGTTTCCCTCTTTAAATATTTTGCCGCCCAACAGATGGGTGTTGATAAGGGAGAGATTTTTATCCACTCCTTGAACCGACTGATTTAGCCCCATCGTCCAAGCGGTAATTATATTTTTGCTCTCTTTATATAGCAAAAAGAACTCCTCAAACTGCTCATAAGTAAGTCCGCATCCCTTAAGCATCTCTTCGCTTTTAAGAGAGTTTAGTCCGTTCTTTAGCGCTTCAAAACCGTTTATATGTTTTTGCACAAACTCTTTCTCATACAGCTCCTCTTCTATTAGTCTCTTAGAGATAAGGTTAAAAAAGTCAATATCGCCTCCGACTTTTATGGGCAAATATATATCTGCACTTTTTGCGGTATCGGTAAATCTCGGATCTACTACTACAACCTTTAGCCCCTCTTTTTTTGCTTTTTTTATCTTATTGTGAAAAATCACATGCGACTCCGCCGTATTTGCACCTGCAAGTATAAGCAGGTTTGCGCTAAAAATATCATCCATTCTAAGCGGAACAAAATCGGCGCCGATGGATTTTTTATATCCTACAACGGCACTAGACATACAGGTACGGCTGTTTGTATCGACATTGTTTGTGCCGATAAACCCTTTACCAAGCTTGTTGGCTATATAGTAATCTTCGCTTAAAAGCTGTCCAGAGAGGTAAAATGCTATTTTTTCTTTAGGAGTTTGTTTGATTTTTTGTGCGATTGCCGATATACACTCTTTATATGAAGAGGTTTTAAACTCATCATTTATATTTTTACGCAAAAGCGGTGTCGTGAGCCTTAAAGAACCCATACTAGAGAGTTGCGACGTACCTTTTAAACATAGATTTCCTTTGTTTATAGGGTATGATGCATTTCCGCTAAGTTTACCGCCACCGTACTCAACCCCGCAACCGACACCGCAATATCCACACACAGACTTAATCATATATATCTCCATAAACTTCATAATAAAAAAATTATACGCTAAAATAAATATTTTTAAAGGATACTTAGTGATTAAGATTTGCACAATATCAAATGAGTATTTTTTAAACATAAATTATTTTATTAATTGATTATTTTTTAAGCATAAATTTAAAATAATGGCTACAATTTGTCATTATAATTTTACTATAAATTTGAGGAGGTTATTATGGCAGGTTTTAGCGCATTAAGAGGTCAAGGACATTGGCCTACACTTTTAGCGGCATTTTTATACTTTGACTTTAGTTTTATGGTCTGGACTATGCTTGGACCGTTATCTAGCGAGATTGCGGAGGCTTTAGCAGTCGGTGGATTTATCATAAGTGAGTCTCAAAAGGCTACGCTCCTTTCCATACCTGTTTTAGCAGGAGCGATTCTTCGCATAGTTTTAGGTTTTAGCGTAGATAAGTTTGGTGCTAAAAAAACCGCCCTTGCTTCTCAACTGCTCGTTATTGCAGTTCTCTTTTATGCATACTTTAGAGGTGCAAATATCTCTTACGATGAGCTTTTAGTCGTGGCAATCGGGCTTGGTTTTGCAGGTGCATCCTTTGCGGTGGCTCTTCCACAGGCCGGTCAATGGTATCCGCCAAAACTTCAAGGTACTGTTTTAGGGATTGCAGGAGCAGGAAACATAGGAGTGGTAATCGACTTTTTATTTGCACCCAAAATTGCCGAAATTTGGGGATGGGAAGCCGTATTTTTAGTCGGTGCGGTTTTATCGACTATCATTTTTGTGGCATATATTTTTATGGCAAAAGATGCTCCGGCAGAAGTTTACACACCTCGTCCAAAAAAATTAAAAGATTACGGCAAACTACTTCAAGATAGAGACACTTGGTGGTTTAACCTCTTTTATGCAGTGAGTTTCGGCGGGTTTGTCGGTTTTGCCGGATATATGAAAGTTTATCTTATGAACACTTATCAAGCTGATATGAGTGCTTTTGGAATAGATATTTTAAATGAGTCGAATGTTAAAGTTATAGCCGGTTACTTCGGTGCATTATGTATATTTGCAGGAGCTATTCTTCGTCCGGTAGGCGGTGCCGTTGCAGATAGATTCGGCGGCGTAAAATCGCTTTATCTGTTTTTTGGCTTAGTTCTTGCTTTGTCACTCTTAAATGCTTTTATCGCTCTGCCTTTTGGCTTTGCAATTTTAGTTCTGTTTCTTATCATGGCAAACTTAGGGATGGCAAACGGTGCCGTCTTTCAACTGGTTCCGCAGAGATTCGGCAAAGATATAGGTATTATGACAGGTCTTATCGGTGCAGGCGGTGGGCTTGGAGGAACTTTGCTTATAAATACTCTCGGATGGAGTAAAGAGGCTTTTTCAGGTTACGGAGCCGGTTTTTTAATCTTTGGAGGAGTCGTAATGATAGCGCTTGTGGGAATTAGCTTGGTAAAAACAAGATGGAGAACTACTTGGGGATTAAATGCAGGCGGTAGAATCTGATGCAAGATATAAAATACTCTGCTTTTGGGCTTGCAAAAGGCAGAGATTTAACAAGTGATGATTTTTATGCTATCAACTCAAATGCAAACATAACTATCGGCGTCGTTTGTGACGGCGTAGGAAGTGCCGAAGCAGGCGCAGAAGCAGCAAAAAGAGTCACAAACTACCTATTAAATAACTTCAAAATCCGCCCGAGAGCTTGGAGCATTGAAAAATCCATACGAACTTTTATCTCTTCTATAAACTCTATCTTATATCAAGAGGGCATCGTAAATTACGAGAGAGCCGAACTTTTGACGACTCTTGCACTCGTTGTTATAGAGGGAAACAGACTCTACGGTGCAAATGTGGGAGACAGCAGAGTTTATCTGCACAGAAACGGTGTCTTGACTCAACTCTCATATGATCATATCGAACAAGAAGGAAGCCATATACTAACTCAAGCTCTCGGCGGTGAAGAGAGAGTAGAGCCGTTTTACTTTGAAAATATTCTCTCTCAAAATGACAAGATACTTCTTTGCAGCGATGGACTCTACAATACTTTTGAGTCCGATTTTATTGAAAAAAACATACACTTCGGCGCCCACTCTTTGGTAAAAAAAGCCAGTTTTCTAACCGACGATAACCTTGCAGACGATACGACAGCCGTTATCATCGAGATATTAAAAGATAACGAGCTAACCACCCTAAAACAACAAAAATTACCCATTGCACAAGATCTAAAACCACAACAAATTATAGACGGTTATAGACTTGAGAAATCATTCAACGACAACACTTGGGAGGCTTTTAAAAAAACAAAAAAATACATTTTAAAATTTGCACCCAAAGAGGCTATCGACGATGAAAAGATATTGGATTTGTTTATAAAAGAGGCATGGAACGCAAAAAGATTAAAAGCCGATTTTTTTCCAAAAGCGGTCATCCCAAAAAACAGAACTCACAGATACTATGTTATGGAGCGTGTCAACGGGCAAAATCTTCAAGAGATACTAGAGTCGCACACGCTTAGAATTGACGATGCTATAAAACTCGGAGAATTATTGCTAAATATGTCGCAGTTTTTATTAAAGTACGATTTGGTTCACGGCGACATAAAACCGCAAAATATCATGCTTCTTAGCGAGGGACAAAATACTGAATTTAAAATTATTGATTTTGGCTCGATTACGGAGATATTTTCCATAAGTTCTAAAGCGGGAACACCGAGTTTTTTATCTCCTGAGAGATTTTTAAATGAGGCTCTAAGCGAATCGAGCGAAATATTTTCCATAGGTATCACGCTCTACTATGCTCTTACAAAAAAGTACCCTTACGGTGAGATAGAGCCGTTTCAAAACCCTATATTTAAAGAGGCGAAAAAACCTAGCTTTTACAACGAAAAGATTCCGCACTGGCTTGAGAGCATCATTCTCCGCGCTATTGCACTCGACAAGGAACAGAGATATTCTCACTACTCGGAGATGGCTTACGAGCTTAAAAACCCGCAAAAGGTTGCACCGTTTTTTTCAAAAGGCATACCGCTTCTTAAACAGCATGAACTAACTTTTTATAAAGGTGGTTTCATTATAATGACAGTTATTAATTTCATCCTCTTAATTTGGATGAATTCAAAATAAAGTTCTTGCAGTTTTGCGAGAAATCCAATGAAAGTGAGTCGATGAGCTGGCTAAATTTTTTTGAAACAAAAACAGAATTAAAACATCAATTTGGAAGAGGAATAAACGCAAATATTCCAAAAGATGAAGAGGATTTATTTAACAAATCATATGAAGCGTTTGAAAAAAAAGATATATTAAATGCCTATGAATTCTTTTTAAAATCCCTTCAAAACTACTCAAACAATATTTCAAACCAAAATATAGTAATCAAAAGAGCAGATGAAAAACTAAATTTTGAGATATTTCAAGGAACTGCTAAAATCAGCGGTACGATAACCAAAGAAAATCTTTATGCCGAAGCTATTATTACAAAAAAATCATCCGCAAATGTCGCACTTAAACGATTGATTTTGGAGAGAAACTATCAACTTACCTATGCCTATTATTTTAGTGATGATGAATATATAAAACTAAAACTTTTTTTCGACAACATTACCATGACTCCGCAAAAAATTTTTTTCCCACTAAGAGAGATAGCCTTAAATGCAGATTTTGACAAAGAGTATACAAAAAGTGAATTTTTAGATGTTCCTATCGAAGATATAGAGCATTTAAAGCCGCTAGATGAAAATGAGTTACACATTAAATATGATTTTTTACATAAATGGATTGATGAAATAACGGCTAAAATATCCACGCTGCCATCAAACGACAATGCAGCTATGCAATCATTTATACTTCTTTATTTTATTTTTAAAATTGACTATCTGCTGGTACCAAAATACGCGATTTTTCAAAAATCCAGCAAAAAAGTTCAAGAATATTTTAGCGATGAAAACTTGAGCGTAGAAGCAAAAAATGAAGAGTTGAGAATTTATATAAATGAACTAAAAAAGATGGGTTATGAAGAGTTTAAAACAAATTTTTATAATGCAAAATATACTTTTAATCCCAATGAAAAAGCATCACAAGAAGAGATAGATGTTTTTATAACCGAATCTCTTGCAAAAATCAGATGGTACAAAAACAACAGATATAATCAAGTAATTCCTACAATATACAAATATATAGCCTTATATCTTCTATATAATTATGGTTTACATCCCGTTACAAAAGCTCTGCTTCACACTTTAGTAGAGATTCAAAATCCTGATTTTTTCAACTCACTTGGCTATGATACTCTTTATGATACAAAAAGTTCTGCTTTTGCAAAAAGAGCGATTATTTCAAGAATAGATGATATTATTTCCCCATATCAAAGTCGTTTTAAACTATTAAAACCTTTTGGGGATGAACTAAATTTTACATCGCTCAATGAATTTAGCAACAGCTTTTATCTGCAACTAAAAAACCTTAACTTTGAAGAGATATAGCCGTGAACACTCAAGCCATATTAGAAACTTATATCGAAAATATTATACAGATTATGACGCCGTATGGAAGCGGCACGGGCTTTATTATAGGTGATTTGATAATCACAAATTCTCATGTCGTCTCAGGTCTAAAAGAGGTAGTAATCAGTGCTAAAAAGATTAAAAGAAGCATTGCAAAAGTGGTGTATGATGATGCATATTTTGATTTGGCATTTATTAGTTTTGATTTTGAGATACCGAAAAATCCGCTTGTACTCTCCACAAAAACCATAGAAGACGGAGATACGGTAATAGCCGTAGGGCATCCCTACGGACTCAATTATAGTGCAACCGAGGGTATAGTCTCAAAAGCTTCAAGACTTTACGGAGAGTTAGAATATGTTCAGATTGATGCGGCTATAAACCCGGGAAATAGCGGCGGTCCACTTTTGAGCACAAGCGGAGAGGTAGTAGGCGTAAATACATTTATCATTCAAGACTCTAATAATTTGGGATTTGCGCTTCCATATTTCTATGTAGATGAAGCTCTTGAGAGTTACAAAAAATTAAATTGCCAAAATATTATCAAATGTCAATCATGCAAAAACCTAATTGATGAAAAAGATATAAAAAATGATTACTGCCCCGCATGCGGTATAAAACTTGAAACTGCAAAACTGCGAAGAAAAGGTTACAACCCGACGGGCATCACAAAACTGCTTGAAGAAATTTTGACATCTTTAGATGTAAATGTTACATTAGCTAGAAGATCTCAAGCTTCTTGGAGAGTCGATTACGGCACGGCACGCATAGATATAAACTACTATGAGAACGGGATTATTATAGGTGACTCAAAACTGTGCGTCATACCTCAAGAAAATATATCCCGCATTTATGATTACCTGCTTGATGAAAACAACAAGTTATCTTATTTGCGATTTTCCATAAATGAAAATTTTGTATACTTATCATATCTGATAGTTGACTCGTCATTAACACTAAAAGAGGGAAAAACTGCGATTGAGAGACTTTTTGTAAAATCAAACGAGTATGATGATATTTTGATTGAGAGATTTAATGCCACAAAACAAAAACGAGATGAAGAGGATTAGTATGAAGAGATTTTTAGAATTTAGAGTAGATTTAGATAGCTTTATAAAAGAGCTAAACAAAAAAGTAGAACAAAACAACAAAAAGGTTAATGAGCTTTTAGAGATAAAAAATAAAACATTCTCAAATTTTGTAAAACCGCTAGGGATGATGGATGAGTACTTGGAGCAGTTTTTTACTCCACTCTCACATATAAACTCAGTAAGCAATACACCTAAAACCCAAGAGGTATATGCCGACTCTCTGCCTATTATCACCGAGTACTCTACAAAACTTTCACAAAATTTGAATATCTACAAAGCTTACAAAGAGATACAAAAAAATGAACAAAACAGCCTAAATCAGGAACAAAAGAGAGTTTTGGAGCTAAATATACTTGGCTTTGAATTAAGCGGCGCTCATTTGGATGAAAAAACAAAAGAGAGGCTTCAAGAGATAAACATAAGAAAGAGTGAACTCTCAAACGACTTTTCGCAAAATATTTTAGATGCGACAAATACTTACGAGTATATTATTACGGATGAAAAAGATGTAGAGGGTATACCTCAGAGTGATTTCTTAAATGCGAAATTTGAAGAAAACGGCGTTAGCAAATATAGATTTACGCTTCAAATGCCATCATACATAGCTTATATGACTTACGGAAAAAATGAAAAAATCAGAGAAGAGCTTTACCGTGCCTATGTAACAAGAGCGCCTCAAAACGAGAAGATTATAAATGAGCTTTTAACGCTTAAAAATGAGATGAGCAACCTTTTGGGATTTGCTAACTACGCCGCATATTCGCTTGCAAGCAAAATGGCAAAAGATGAAAAAAGCGTTATAGACTTTTTGGAAAAATTGCTTATCAACTCTAAAGCACAAGCTCATGCCGAATTAAAAGAAGTTCAAGAGATAGCTAAAAAACCTCTGCAAAGTTTTGATACCGCGTACTACAGCGAACTTCTAAAAAGAGAGAAGTATGATATAGACGAAGAGCTTTATCGTCCATATTTTGAGCAGATGAGCGTACTGGGCGGTATGTTTGATTTCTTAAACAGACTCTTTAACATCACATTTAAAAAAACAGATGAAAAACTTTGGCACGAGAGAGCATTTTCTTATGATTTGTATATTGATGATAAATTAAAAGCCAGACTCTATCTCGACTTGGAAGCAAGAAAAGGCAAGCAAGGCGGCGCGTGGATGAACAACTTTCAAACCCATTGCATAAATGAAAAAGGAGATGAGCAACTAGCCTCTGCCGTTATAGTGTGCAATTTTCCGCCCTCTTCTAAAGATAATCCGTCGCTTTTAAGACATGATGATGTCGTAACGCTCTTTCATGAGATGGGACATGCAATCCACCACATGCTAAGCGGCGTAAATGAAAATGAGGTAAGCGGCGTAAACGGCGTCGAGTGGGATGCAGTTGAGTTTCCATCACAATTCTTGGAAAACTTCGCATATGAACCCCATGTGTTAAAACTCTTTGCAACTCACTATAAAACAAAAGAGATAATAAGAGATGAGATGATAGATAAACTGGTACGCAGCAAAAACTTTTTATCCGCTTCAGGTATGCTAAGACAGCTGGAGTTCTCTATCTTTGATTTTAAACTTCACACAAAACTTTATCAAAGCGACGAAGTTCAAGATCTGCTAGATTCGATAAGAGATGATACGGCACTTATCAAACCGCCGTCATACAATAAATTTCAAAATGGATTTTCACATATATTTGCAGGCGGATATGCAGCAGGATATTACAGCTACAAATGGGCAGAAGTACTTAGTGCCGATGCATTTTTCAGAGTAGTTGACGAAGGCATCTTCAACTCCGACACCGCAAAAAGATATTTGGATATTGTTTTGGGCAAAGGCGGCTCACAAAGCATGCAAGAGCTTTTTAAAGAGTTAATGGGACGAGAACCAAACCCTGACAACTTACTAAGATTAAATGGGATTAAATTATGAAACTTTTACCTTTACTATTTTTATTATTTACAACTCTATTTGGAGATAAAACTTTGACGATAGCATCATACAATGTGGAAAATCTATTTGATTTAGATAAGAGCGGCTTAGAATATGAGGAGTATATTCCAAACACTTCATCCGATTGGAATCAAAGAAACTATAAAATTAAGTTAGAAAATATCGCACGAGTTATCAAAGAAATCGATGCAGATATCATAGCTCTGCAAGAGGTAGAGTCGCTTCAAGCGCTTATTGATTTAAGATTTACACTTAAGCAAAACGGACTATATTACCAATACTACAGTATTGCCGATAAAAAAAATACAACAGTTAAAGTAGCACTCCTTAGCAAAATACCCTTTGTCTACTCAAAAGAGTTAAGCGTTACCCAAACAGACGAACATAGAAACATTTTAGAAACAAAATTTAAAATTGACGATAAAGATCTCTATCTATTCATAAATCATTGGAAATCAAAATCAGGACCTGAGAGCCAAAGAATTATCTCCGCGAAAACTTTAATGAAAAGAGTAGATGAGATAGGGTTTGATAAAAATATTATTTTACTCGGAGATTTTAACTCTGATTATGAAGAGCATTTGAAGTTTGCAAGAAAAAGAAATCTAAATGATACTGACGGCAAAACAGGGATCAATCATATATTAGGAACCATAAATCAACAAAACAGAGCTTCACATGTAAATTTTGCAAAAGATAGCTTTTATAATCTTTGGTATGATGCGGAACCGGAAAAAAGATATACATATATATTTAAAGATGAAAAAGAAGCAATGGATAACATTTTAGTATCACAATCTCTTTTAAACTCTAAAGAAATCTCTTATATAAACAGAAGTATTACAAATTTTGATAAAGAGTATCTATTTAAAAAAGGAAATATAAATAGATGGGAAATTTCTCACGCAAGAGTAAAAAAACATAAAGGAAAAGGATACTCCGACCACTTGCCCATCGTAGCAAAATTTAGCGTTAAGTAAATACTCTATCACCGTCATTAGCAAGGAGGCATAGCCGATATGGCAATATCGCTCTCCTTCTAAGACTGCCGCATCACTTCGCTTCTCGCAGTGACCATTTTTCGTTATTACAACTCACTCTGCCGTTACAAATCTATCTTTATATTAGTTATCGTGAGCACATTGCGAGGATTTCTCTCTCCATCATCGCGAGCTTCTTTAGAAGCGCGGCAATCTAAAAACAAAAATATTCAGAGAGTTCAATTTGTAGTTATGATTTTAAAAGTTAATAGTTAGAATTATTTAGATGTTTTAATTTAGCGTTTTATAA
>NZ_JAQTLH010000012.1 GCF_028714975.1 Sulfurimonas sp. | reverse complement strand
AAATCGTATTAAAGATGATTTTATGCTATTTTGGTATAATGTCATAACTTCATAAGAAATCCCTATATTTTTTAACACTGTTTTTTTATGAGACAACCCTGTACAAGGATACAATAATAGAAAAAATTTTAGATATAGTCGAAGCAATTGCGCATGAAAAAGGTCTCAACCCTGAAAAAGTAACCGAAGCTTTAAAAGCGGCATTTATTCAAACGGCAAAGAGAGTTATAAACCCGAAATTTGCTTTTGAGGCAGTTATAAACAACCAAACAAAAACTATTGATATCATTCAAACAATTACCGTTGTAGAAGATAATGATGAAAAACTTCAAGATCCAAATATCGCTCCGGCTTATATCTCTATAAAAGAAGCAAGAGGGTATGATGACCAAGTAGAACTTGACGATCAACTTCAAATCCCGCATGATTTAGAACAGTATGGCAGAACAGCCGCATCGTCGCTTCATCGTGAGATAGAGTATCATATTCAAAGATTGGTAGAAGATGAGATTTTTAACAAATACAAATCAAAAATCGGTACACTCGTCACAGGCAGAGTTACTAGAGTCGATCCTCAAAATGCAACTTACATAGAAATTGATGAAATCAGAGCCGTACTGCCGATGAAAAGCCGTATAAAAGGTGAGAAATTTAAAGTCGGCGACCACTTAAAAGCAGTAGTCCGTCACGTAAATATGGACAAAGACAACGGCATCCAAATCGAACTATCACGCACTTCACCAAAATTTTTAGAAGAGCTTTTGGCACTTGAAGTTCCTGAAATTGCGGATGGAACCGTTATCGTAGAAAAAAGCGCTCGTATTCCCGGCGAGAGAGCTAAAATAGCACTTATAAGCACACACCCTCAAGTAGACGCCGTTGGTGCTACCGTGGGCGTAAAAGGTGTTCGTATCAATGCCGTAAGTCAGGAGTTAATCGGGGAAAATATAGATTGTATAGAGTACACATCTATTCCTGAACTTTTTTTATCAAGAATTATGAGCCCTGCTATCATATCTGCCGTTGAAATTATAAGAAATGAGAACGGTGAGGCTACCAAAGCGATTATTACGCTTCCATCGGATCAAAAATCAAAAGCTATCGGTAAAAACGGCATAAATATCCGTTTGGCGTCAATGTTAAGCGGATTAAACATCGAACTTGTTGAAAATGATAGTAAGATAGGCAAAACTATCGAAAAGAATGAGCCGCAAAAGCAAAAAGATGGTGTTGATGCATTAAAAGCATTGTTTAACTGATTAAATACTCTAAATAAATAAAGATTGCCGCGCTTCGCTCGCAATGACAGGCGCGGCAATCTTAAAAGAATAACAACAAATTTTATTTTTACTCTCTCTTCATATACGGATTTAATTTTAGCAGTATCAAATCCGCAATCATATTCCCCAAAAGCGTTAAAAATGCCGTTATCATCAAAGTGCCCATAATTATCGGATAGTCACGACTCAGAGCACTCATAAAAAAGAGCTGACCCATCCCCTCAATGCCGAAAATAGACTCTAAAATCACACTGCCGCCTATAAGCCCCGGCAAAGACAATCCCAAAAGCGTAATTATCGGCGGAAGCAAATTCGGCAATATATAGTAACGAAGCAGCTTTTTTTTATCAAGCCCGCGAGATAAGGCAAAGTAGTAGTAATCGCTCTTTAGTATCTCCAGAGTTAGGGAGCGGATATAGATTATCATGCTTCCAAGACCGACAAATATCATAACTCCGACCGGCAAAACCAAGTGCCATGCCATGTCAAGATAGTAAGAAAATCCCTCTTTTGGCTCGATTGAGTGCAATCCTGCTATGGGAAACAGATTTAAAGTTAAAGAAAAAAAGATTATAAAAAGCAGTGCTAAATAGTATGACGGCATAGAAAAAGAGACAAGTGATATCTGACGAATAATATAATCACTCTTTTTTTCATAGTTTAGAGCCGATTTTATCCCCAGATATAGAGATATAACAAAGACGGCGACAAGTGCAATAATATTCATAATCAAAGTAACAGGAAGTCGCTTGAATATCTCTTTTGCAACATCTTGACCGCTTACAAAAGAGATACCGAAATTTAGTGAAAAAAGATTTACAACCCAGTCGATATATTGCTGCGAGAGTGATTTATCAAGCCCGTAAACAGCCTTTAGTACGGCTATGGCTTCCTCCGTCATATTTGGATTTAACTCGCCTGCCCCAAAAAAACTATTAGGTGCCGCATGAATCGCCAAAAATGAAATTATAGAGATTAGAAACAGCATAAACAAAATATAAGAGATTTTTTTCAGTAATTCCATCATAAAGAAATTATAGCAAAAAGTTTATAAGAGCGCCCATTTTCTCCAAAAACAGGAAGGAGAAAAGAGAAAATGGGCTGTTTTAAAGGATAATTCTAATATGTAGCACTATTAGAAGTTATATGTTAAATAGACTTGAACATCTGTACTTTTTACATCGTTTGCATTGTTAAGCGCATCCGTATCTGCAAAGATAAGTGCCAACGAAGTATCAAGCGGTCCAAAAGATTTAGAAGCAGCAACGGTAATCTCTTTTACTTTTTTCTCTTCAAATAGAGTTAATCCTGCACCTTTTGGCGCTATGTCTGCAGCATAAAAACCGGCAAGAAGTCCTATATCAGGACCAACTTTTGTTTGAGCAGTAATACTATAAGAATCAGCACCTGCTGCAGATACTAAACCACGATTCCACCACATTTCGGTATATAGCTTAGATTGTCCGCCTTTAGTAGCAAATGAACCAGTTGCAGTGTTTGCCACACCTAAAAGACCGTCATCGTCGATTGAAGAGTATGCAACTTTAAAAGTAGCAACATCTTTCATCTTATAACCTAACATTGCGGCGTATCCTGTCGTATCAGCCGATGGCGCTGCATCTGCCTTGGTATTCATATATTGAACACCTGCTAAAATACCGTCTATATTTAAATCAGCTTGTAGCCAATATGCTTTAGCAAGTCTCACCATATCATAATACCAAGCTTGAACAGTTAAAGGTTTAACCGAGTTATTTACGATACCGTACGCATATGTACCGTTTGTACCGAATGTACTAAAAGCTCCTTTAGCAGCAACATAACCCGCCGCAGCCAAACCTAAATTATTTAAGCTACCCGCACCGCCTTCACGCAAACTTGCTCTATCATCTGCACTGCCGTTTGATTTACCGATGTAAGTAGCAACTAAAGTAGTATCTTTTATGCTTTGGTTGATTAAAACAACCGCTTCAAAAGTGTTTTTATCAACACCCCATTTTTCAGTAAAAGCAAGCGGCGTATCAAGCGATTGACGACCGATTTTTACCGTAGTATCAAATGCGCTGCCTGCAAGCCATACTTCATCAACCCACATAGCGCTTTCAACTTGAGCACCACCCGCAAAAGATGCACCGCTAGAACCAGCCGCAGTATGAGCGTTTGACCAAACGCTGTCGACTAAGTTATGCTCAACGCCTAAAGTTGTAACTACTTGCATACCTACACCGGCAGAAACGCCTTTTGTCAAATCGGTAGTTAAATCTGCACGAGCGGCAAAGTTAGTGTAGCCTGAATCTTTAGTAAACATACTCGGCGAATTAGCTGCGTCAGAATCTTGCGTTCCATAATACAATTTAGCATTACCTGAAACTTTTGTGTTTTCAATTGCAAATGCACTTGAACCTATTAGCATTGCTGCTATTAAACTTAATTTCGTTAATCTCATTTTAACTCTCCAAATTTAAAAATTGCCAACATATTGTCAACAAAATGTCAATACATTGTCAGCATAATGTCACATTTATCTTTAATTTAAGATTAACTTATAGAAAAGTATTAATATTTTTATAATATTTTGGAATTATTTATGTATACTTGCACTATGAATAATTTAATATTAGCTATATCGGCGGTCGTACTTTTAACTTCCTGCAGCAAGGTAGACGGTGCAAATCCATCACAAAACAGGGCTTTGAACAGTATCTCAGGGGAATTGGAAAATAAAAAAAGCAGCTTTTTGCAAAATAAGCTTGATAGTTGGGTAAAAGAGGAGTGGACTCCTACGGTTGAAAAAAATGAAACCATCAAAAAGAAAAATGAGGATGAAAGTAGAAATTTTGTTTTGCAAGAGTATGTAGATAAAATGGGAGTTTATAACAAGGAGCATAACTCAACTACAGCAGAGTCTCACACGCAAAAAATATCTTCTATGCCTATCATAGGAGATGTAAAATAAATTATAGGATGGGGGCTGCAAGGGACATTTGCCCCTGCAGTTAAAACGGACTCGTTCGTTTTAATGCGTAATATCAGTTAAAACCTAAAGGTAACCGTACCTACAATATTCTCTTCATCAGCAGCGGAATCAATTCCATGGTTAAAGTCAATATACGTAATGCTTAACTCAAATTTTTCAAATGCTCTGTTTAATCCTATGGAGTAGTATGTACCAATATTGTGATAGTCGCCGTAATTAGCACTAAATCCTACATCGTAAGGCAATTTAGCCGAAGCACCGATTTCCCAAAAATCTTGAGGATTTAAATTATTAGTTTTAATACTCTTGTTATATTTCGCTTTTACGCCAAATTTTTCCCACTCTTTACTTAACCCGAAATATACATCTGCAAAGTTGTATTCATTTGACATATTAGGATAAGAATATTCAATAGCACCGATATCAAAACCGATTCCGGCTAATTCACTCTTGTATCCACCGTAAATATCCGCTTCTAAAGAGTTTTTCGTATCTCCAAAATCAACATTTGATCCCCAAACGCCTACATATAAACCTTTATACTCTAAGTCGACTCCGCCTTGAACAGCAGGGCTGTTCTTGGTTTGAGTCATACCTCTAAATATGTAGTTACTTGTAATTGCCATATTTGCACTTATGCCAAAATCAGATTTTTTTTCTTCTTCTGCAAATGCCATCGTCGTAATAAGGGCTACTGATAAACTAAGTTTAATAAATTTCATTTCATATCCTTTTTCTAATGAAGAGATTATGACATATTGATTTTATTATGAAGAGGGATAATTGATTAAAAATTAGGCAATATAGTGCCCATTGGAAAGTGGCAGTTTAACTCTTTTGGTAAGAGTTAAACTGCATTAAAGTTATTATTTAGCAGCATCCCAAGAGAGAACAGTTTTACCATCCTCGTTAACTTCGGCAGCAGCCATTCCCATAATGTTATATCCTGCATCTACATAGTGGATTTCACCAGTCACGCCTGATGCCAAATCACTCAAAAGATACATAGCCGAATTACCGACCTGCTCCGTTGTTACATTTTTCTTCAGCGGTGAATTAATCTCATTCCAATTAAGAATCTGTTTAAAATCACCGATTCCCGCAGCTGCAAGAGTTCTAATAGGTCCCGCAGAGATTGCATTAACGCGTTGACCTTTTTTACCCAAATCAACAGCCATATATCTAACCGTTGATTCAAGTGCGGCTTTTGCTACACCCATAACATTGTAGTTTACTATATATTTCGGGCCGCCTAGATAAGAGAGAGTAAGAATTGAAGCATCATCGCTTAAAACAGACTCTAAACGGTTTGTTAAATCTATCAAAGAGTAGACGGAGATATCCATCGCAATAGCAAACGCTTGCTTTGTAGTCTTCATAAACGGCTCGCTGAGTGCTTCTTTTGGAGCAAACGCAACAGAGTGAACTAAAAAGTCAATCTTTCCGAAATCTTTCTCTATCAAACCTGCGATTTTTGACATATGCTCTTCGTTTGAGACATCAAGCTCATAAACTTTATCACTGCCAAAACTCTCTGCCAACGGCTCTACTCTCTTTTTTAATGCATCATTTAAGTATGTAAACGCTAACTCCGCACCTTGCTCGTGACAAGCTTTTGCTATTCCGTACGCTATTGATTTGTCATTTGCAAGTCCTACTATTAAACCTTTTTTGCCCTTCATTATCATCTTTATATATTCTCCTTGATTATTTATTTAATTTTTCTGCATACTCGCACATTGTACAAAAATGCTCCACATATAACGCTGCACTGCCTACTAAAATACCGTCTACGCCTTCAAGTGCCAAAACCTCTTTTGCATTTGTAACTTTTACGCTTCCTCCATAAAGAAGAGGTGCGCTTGATTTGGCTTTTAACTCTTTATGGATAGCTACAATATCTTCTAAAGTCGGTGTAAGCCCAGTTCCGATTGCCCAAACCGGTTCATACGCAATAATTAGATTTTCATATGTAACATCTATCCCCGCATACTGCTTGGATATATACTCCATCATCTTTTCGTGTCCCGCTTCTCTAACCTCAAGAGGCTCTCCGACACAGTAGATGATTTTAAAACCGAGTTCTTTGTAAAAATCAAACTTTTTTACAAGCATCTCTTGAGTTTCGCCTATAACATGTCTTCTTTCGCTATGCCCGATTAAAATAGTTTTTATGCCAAACTCTTCTAGCTGTTCATATCCTATTTCGCCAGTAAAAGCGCCGTTTATAGTCGGATACGCGTTTTGCGTCCCAATGGTTACTCTTCCTGAATGTCGATTTAAATTGGATATTGCAGGAAAAACTAAAACCTCTTGCGAGATACTATTTTTATCTAAAAAATTTTCTACCTCTTTTATATACTTAACACTTTTTTCTCGTGTTAGATTTGTTTTTAAATTCGCTGCAATTATCAAAATCAATCCTCTTCAATCATTAAAGATGCTACACCCGGCAAGATTTTGCCCTCTAATAGTTCTAGCGAAGCACCTCCGCCTGTTGAGATAAACGTCATCTCGTCGTCTACTCCGATTCTTTGAACAAGATCGGCAGTATCACCGCCGCCGACGATCGTCGTAGCATAGCTATCGGCTACGAAATTAGCTATTTTGTTTGAGCCGCGTGCAAATCTATCCATCTCATAAACGCCCATAGGTCCATTCCAAAGAACAGTCTGTACATCGCTTAAAACTTCTCTATATAGTCTTACGGTGGCAGGTCCGATATCTAAGCCCATCCATCCTTCAGGTATCTCTTGAACGGAGACCAGCTTGCTTATAGCATCCTCCGAAAACTTCTCCGCCGCTACGACATCTACCGGAAGATAAAATTTAACTCCCAGTTTCGTAGCCTCTTGCATAACACGACCCGCTTCTTCAAGCAAATCATCCTCTACTAGTGAAGCACCTATATCATACCCGAGTTTTTTTAAGAATGTAAACGCCATTCCCCCGCCGATTAATACCTTATCGACTCTAGGAAGCAAGTTAATCAACGCTTCAAGTTTACCGGATACTTTTGAGCCGCCGATAATAGCTGCAAACGGGCGAACAGGATTTTGTATAATTTTACCTAAAAACTCTATCTCTTTTTGTAGTAAAAAACCGGCAGCTTTATGTTTGTTGTCAAAATAATGAGTTATTCCCTCAACCGAAGAGTGTGCTCTATGACTTACGCCAAAAGCATCATTTATGTAAAAATCCGCCATAGATGCCAATTTTCTTGACAACTCCGCATCATTTTTCGTCTCACCCTCTTCATAACGAAGATTTTCAAGAAGAAGAACTTCACCTGACTTAAGTGCAGCGGCTCTGCTTAATGCATCTTCTCCTATAACATCTTGCGCAAGCGCTACTTCTCTCTTTAGCAGATGGTGAATTCTTCTAGCCACCGGAAGCAGTGAGTACTTAGCAACGACCTGACCGTCGGGGCGACCGAGATGGGATGCCAAAACAACCGCACAACCGTGATCTAAACAATAGTTAATGGTAGAGAGCGCCGAACGAATACGGCGGTCATCGGATATATTTCCGAACTCATCCATCGGGACATTAAAATCACATCGAATAAAAACTTTTTTACCCGCTAAATCCAAATTTTTTATATTTAAAAGTTCCATATATCTCCAAAAATTTTATTTTAACAAAGCGTTAGTTCTACTTAGATATGTGCAGAGCCATATCTATAAGTCTTGTCGAGTATCCCCACTCATTGTCATACCATGCCATAACTTTTACCATATCGCCGTCAATTACCTGAGTTAAATCCTCTGCAACGATTGAACTGTATTCGCATCCGACGAAGTCTTGGGAAACTCTCATCTCTTTATCTATCAAAAGAATACCTTTTAAAGTTGTATTTGCAGCTTCATTCATAACGGCATTTATCTCTTGTTTTGTTGTTTTTTTATTTACTACGACATTTAAGTCCACCATCGAGACATTCGGCGTAGGAACGCGAACGCTTTGTCCGTGAAGTTTGCCTTGAAGCTGAGGAAGAACCAAACCGATTGCTTTTGCGGCACCCGTAGTTGTCGGAATCATATTTATTGCTCCGGCACGGGCACGGCGTTTATCTTTTGAGTGCTTTACATCTAAGATATTTTGGTCATTCGTGTATGAGTGAATAGTCGTCATAAGACCTTTTTGGATTCCAAAAGCATCATCAAGCACTTTTGCGATAGGTCCAAGGCAGTTTGTAGTACAAGAAGCGTTTGAAACGATGCTTTGTCCTGCGTAAAGATGCTCATTCACACCCATAACAAAAGTAGGCGTATCATCTTTTGCAGGTGCCGAAAATAGAACTTTTTTTATGCCGTTATCGATGTGAATTTGCGCATCTTCTTGACTTAAAAAAACGCCCGTACACTCTAAAACTATATCTGCACCGCACTCGGCAAATTTTAAATTTTTTGGATCACGATCACTAAAAACTCTTATTTTTTTGCCGTCAATCGTAATGTTTTCACTATCTAGTTGAACTACATCATGTCCGAATGTCCCATGAACAGAATCATTTTTAAGAAGATAGAGCATCATATCGATAGTTGCCATGTCGTTTATAGCCACTATTTCTACATCATCTCTAGTTGCAGCTATTCGGGCCACGCAGCGACCGATTCTACCAAATCCGTTAATTGCTATTTTTAGCGCCATCATATTTCCTAATTAAAATAAAAATTGGGCAATTTTACCTAAACTTAGTTATAATTCGCTTTAAATATGGATACAATCGCACTTTTTGGCGGCTCTTTTGACCCGCCGCATATCGGTCATGAGGCTATTGTTAAGGCTTTGAGTGAGTTCAAAGATATTGACAAAGTTATAGTAGTGCCGACATTTTTAAATCCGTTTAAATCTCAATTTTATGCCCCCGCATCTCTTAGGGTAAAATGGCTAAAAGAGATTTTTAGCGACTATAATAATGTTGAAGTCTCAGAGTATGAAGTTCTTCAAGAAAAAAAAGTACCTACTATTCAAACGGTTAAACACCTTTTAAAAAGTTATAAAAAAATATATCTTGTAATCGGTGCCGACAATCTTGCTTCACTCCACGAGTGGAACAGATATAATGAGCTTAGGGATTTAGTTACTTTTATTGTCGTTCCCAGAGACGGGATTGAAATTTCACAAGAGTTTTTAAGGCTTAATATTGATGAAAAAGTTTCATCGACAAAACTTAGAGAAGAGATTGAAATTTCAAAACTACCGAAAAAGTGTGCAAAAGAGATATATAATTTTTATACCGAATAAAATTTGGCATTAAGGAAAACAATTGCAAAGCAGAATAGAAAAAATAACAGAAGTTTTAGACAAAAACAAAGCAGAAAATATTGAAGTTTTTGATCTTAGAGAAAAGAATTACTTTGTTGATTATGCGATTATTGCATCATCACTCGGTTCAAGACACACATCGGCTCTACTTGATCATCTAAAAAATGAACTCAAACCGGCAGAAAAATTTAACAATGTCGATGAGAGCAGTGACTGGATTGTTGTTGATTTAGGTGATATTCTTATACACATTATGACACCCGAGTACAGAGTCAAGTATGACATGGAGAGTTTTTTAAGCTCTTTAGCCGACGGCAAAGAGGGCACGCCTCTTTAATTTTATGCTTGAGTTTTAAAAAACTCAAGTTATTAACTACTGTGCTGCTTTACTTAATAGTTTTTCACTGCTATTTTTTTGTAAAATATCCATGTAGCTATATATCGCTTCAACATATTTAACCGCTTCACTTCCTCTTGCATATCCGTGTTTTAATGTCGTATGATATTTCTTCTGAGAAAGAAGCGGCAGCACTTTTTTCAAATCAGCCCAACTGTTTTGGTTTAATCCCATCTGCTGTGCTAATTTTTGAGCATCTAAAACATGCGCCTCTCCGATATTGTAAGCAACAAGCGCAAACTTTAAACGATCCTCTCCGACTACTTCGTTTGAAACGGTTTTCATTATCTGATTTAAATGTTTTGCTCCGCCTAATATACTCTGCTTAGGATCTACCCTATCTCTCACTCCTAAATGTTCTGCGGTATCTTGTGTAAGCATCATAAGTCCTCTTACTCCGGTATCGCTTCTAGCATTTTCATTCCAATGCGACTCTTGATATGACAATGATGCCAATAATGAAAAAGGTATTTCATACTTTGTAGAAGCCTCTTGAAAATATTTTTCATATTTTGGCAGTACGGTTTTTGCTTTTTCGTTAAACATTGCAGTATCGTTATAATTGAAAAATAGTACATAGCTATAGTAACGATCTTTTAGTTGTGACATCTCTTTGCTTTGATTAAAAGAGTTTAACCAAGAGTACATATCCTCTTTGAGTTCTTTTGCGTCTTGAGCTAAAACCCATGCTTGTTGTGTACGGCTGCTTATATCAAATGCAAGTGCTATATTTTGAAAATAGCGCTGATTTAGTACATATATGTTTGAGTCCACTATGGTACAGTCTATCTCGTTTGAATCGACTTTTGCAATCAGCTCTTCAGTCGAATACTCCGAAGTGTAAGTTGCATTTATATCAAACCCTTCAGTTTTTAACAATTCTATGGTTTCACTATAACTTGTACCTTCTCCTACAACAATTTTAAGTCCCGTTAAATCATCGACATTATTTGGAAATTTGCCGTTTAACAACATTTTTTTATGGCAAACAACTTGTTCTTGAGCTTCAAAATAGGATGGTCCGAAATTAAAATTCTTTTCTCTCTCTTTAGTCTTTGAGAGTGCTGCCGATGTGATATGAATATCCGGATTTTTACTAAGCTCAAGCGCCTCTTTTGTAGTATTTGCGGTAGTAATATTTAACTTAACTCCCAAATGTTTTGAGTAAGCATCAAGAAGATCATATTCAAAACCTTTTGATCCGTCCGAACCTATATAATATGTTGAGGATGAGTTTAGCAATACTACATTGAGAATTCCTCCCTCTTTTATCTTTTTTAATGTTTTTGTCTTGGTTTCTTTTTGCACACCCTGATATAATGTATGGCTTATCCAACCGAAAATAAAAAAATATATTGCAAAAAAAGCGATTGTCGATTTTTTCATATAACTGTTCATCCTAATTATTTAGACTTAAAATTCATACAAATATAAAACGGTTGAGACCGTTTTCATACTCATGTGCTAAGACTTGACCGTGAGCTTTTAAAATAGAATCAACTAAATATAGTCCGAGTCCGAAACTATTTTTTGACGGATTGTCTTTCGTAAACGGCTCTATGTAATACTGCAAAGGATGTGCTATACACGCTCCTTTACTTTCAAAAGAGAGTTCATTATTTTTTATCAAAATCTTTACATGCGCATCAGTTGAATATTTGATACCGTTGTCTATCATATTTTTAATAGCCGTCGTATATAACCTATAATTTACATTGATTTTATGCGTTGCATCAACTTCAATAGTCACGCTGCTTCTCTCTATCATCGCCATATCGATGGCACCGTCTATTATATCTACCAAACGGTACTCTTTAACCTCAGTTTTATCTCCTAAACTTGTGACTTCCTCTATAAGTGCAAATTCATTAATCAGTGACTCTAAGCGACCGAAAATAGAACTAAACCTATCTCTTTGTTTTTGAGATTCTAACATTTGAGTCGCGATTGTTCCCTTTGCAATAGGAGTTTTAAGCTCATGCATAATATTTCTTAAAAAGAGAGTTCGTGAATCTAAAATATTATTAATCTTCCCTCTTGTTGATTCAAGTTCATTTGAAATCAATGAAATTTCATCGCACCCTTTTGTTTTAAAAGAGACATTCATATCTCCGTTACCATAAAGTGCGATTTTCTTTCTAAGTCTGATAAGCGGACGCAACTTTTGTAAAATCAATGCAAACGAAAAGGTGAGAATCGCTATTATTAGCAAATATGCGTAGGCAACATTCCAATATTTATACGGTTTTAACTCTTCATCTAAAATAAGTACGGAAGATGACGGAGATTCGATGTAAAAATATATATTTTTATTAAACTCCAACATATTTACTTTTAAATCGGTAACAACTTTTTTAGTATAAAGACCTTTTTGCGAAAGCATAAAAGAAGCGTCAACATTTTTAAAATCTTTTTTCTTTAAAACTTTTGCATTTTTTAAAATAACATCTACAACTTTTCTATCTTTTTCCAGCACAAACTCATATATAGCCAAATTTGCTTCAAGCATAATTTGAGAAGTAACTTCTTGTTCATGTTGACGGAATATTTGAGTGATTATCGCATGTTTTGTAAAAATATGATCTATATAGTGCTGTTTATTGAGTTGAAAAAACTTCCAAAACACGACACTTACACTCACTAAAGTAACAGTGAGTGCAAATAAGACAGTTATTAAAACGGCATGTTGACGCATTGGTTTATCTCCTAAAACAATGACAATTATTTAAGAAGCTTATAACCCACACCTCTAACCGATTCAATAAGAGATTTATCTCCGAGTTTATTTCTAATTCTTCCGACCATTACATCAATGCTTTTATTTGAGGAATCTTCATTTATAGCATTTACATTATGAATCAAATCTTCTCTTGAGACGACAAGCCCCTGCTTTGCAATCATATATGACAAAATTCCAAACTCTGCATTTGTAAGGTCGATGTTTCTACCCTTATAGGTAATCATCATAGACGAAGTATCACATTTAAAGTCGCTTTTTGACTCCTCTTTTTGTTGTGATTTTGCTTCGTATCGTCTTAAAACTGAGTGAATTCTAGCCTCAAGCTCTCGCGGATCATACGGCTTTGGAATATAATCGTCAGCCCCAAGCTCAAGTGCTTTTACCTTGTCCGTAACATCGCTTCTAGCAGATGAGATGATGATTGGGATATCCTGTCTCTCGCGAATTGCTTCACAAACCTCTAAACCGTCCATACCAGGCAAGGTTAAATCCAAAATAACCAAGTCAAATGGCTCCAACTTCAATATACTTACCGCTTTAAAAGGGTCGTCCTCTGTGACAACCTCAAACTTAAACTGTTGAAGATATTCCGTCAATATCTCCGCCAATTCTAAGTCATCTTCAATCATTAATATTTTTTTCATACATGAATCTTAACAGATATCAACTAATAAGTGGTTAATGATATATAAAAAGTATCTATAAATTAATTATAAAACATAGATGTAACGTTAAACGCTATAAATGCAAGCGTATATGCTACTACGGATGTTAATGCCAAAAGATAAAAGAAGTATTTTATACCGCCGGCTTCACGCGTAAATACAACCGAAGCCGCCAAACACGGCAGATATATCATTACTACCACTATAAATGCAACAGCTGAGGGAAACGGAATATTTTTAGATATTATCTCTTTTAAAGAACTACTGTTTTCTTCATTTATATCCTTACCCAAAGCATATAAAACACCAAGCGTTGAAACAACTACCTCTTTTGCTGCAAGTCCCGTTTGAAGAGCCACGCTCATTTTCCAGTCAAAGCCAAGCGGTGCAAAAATAGGCTCTGAAAACTTACCGATTTTACCCAGATAACTCTGTTCTAAATTAGCTTCAGCGAGTCTGTTTGCAAGCTCTTTTTTCTCATCTTCATTTATAGCATTTTCAATTTTTTTGCCATACTCTTCTTTGAGCTTTAAATTGTGAGGATAATTACTTAAAAACCATATAAGCATTGAAGCCGCCGCAATAAAAGTACCCGCTTTTTTCAAATACATCAAAGTTTTTGTAACAACCGTATGCCAAATCAGCTTAACTGAGGGAAGTCTATATTTTGGCATCTCCATAACAAACGGCTCGTCTATGCCTTTAAAAGCAGTTAGTTTTAATATTTTTGCTGCAAAAAGTCCAAGCATAGCACCGGTTATATAGATAGCAAAAAGAACATTTCCCGCCATACTCTCTGAGAAAAATGCACCCGCAAAGAGAACATACACGGGAAGTCTTGCTCCGCAACTCATAAACCCGATTATAAAGAGAGTTAAAAGTCTGTCACGGTCATTTTTTAAAATCCTTGCACTCATATAAGCAGGAATAGAACAACCAAAACCCGTTACAAGCGGTATAAACGACTGACCGTGAAGACCAAATTTATGAAAAAATCCATCAAGCAAAAACGCAACTCTTGACATATAACCCGTACTCTCCAAAAGAGCGATACCGACAAACAGTATGGCAATATTTGGTACAAAAAGAACGACCGCTCCGACACCCGATATTACTCCGTCTACTACAAGCGAGCGAACATCATCGTTAGATATAGTAGCACCTACCGTCTCGCCAAACCAAGAGAAAAAAGCATCAATCCACTCCATCGGAATAGAACCGATTTTAAATGTAAGTTGAAAAAGCGCCCACATAAAAAATAAAAATATCGGTATACCGAATATTTGGTGTATCAAAACAGAATCAATTTTATCGGTAAGTGTTTTTTTCTCCGGCTCTCTACTTTGTTTTAAAACCTCAGCAACTACCCCTCTGTTAAATGAAGCATATTCTGAAGCAAAAGCCTCTTTTATGTCATCACAATCGTGATGCAACTCAATATGTTTGGATGCCTCGATAAGAATCGGCTGCAACTCCGTCCAAATAGGATCATCATGTAGTTTTGCATATGTTTTTTTACTGTTTTTTAGAAGATTTACCGCTATGTTTCTATATGAATTTTCATCCTCGTATTTGTGTTTGGTTAAATAGTCTGCTATTATAGATATTTCCTCTTCAACCGCTTCACTAAAGATGAGCTTATGCTCCATAGTTTCATTTTCATACTCTTTTATTATCGCTTCTATTAGTTCGCCTATGCCCTCTTTTGTAGCGGCAGATACTTTTACGCATGAAAAACCAAGAAGCAAAGACATCTGCTTATCATCTATCTCTATACCCTCTTTTTTTGCTTCATCGCTCATATTGAGTGCTAATAACATCTTTTTACCAACACTCATCAGTTCAGAAGTCAATTGAAGATTTTTTTCCAGATTTGTAGAATCGACTACATTTATAATCAAATCATAATCTTCAGCTAAGAGATACTGCGTAGTTACTCTCTCTTCGATGGAGTAATCACTCAAAGCATAAGTCCCCGGCAAGTCGACTACGGTAAAGTGATAATCTTTATAATCAAATAAAACTTCGCTTTTCTCTACCGTTACACCCGTAAAATTTCCTACTTGCAAGTGTGCATTTGATATAGAGTTTATGAGCATGCTCTTTCCGACATTCGGCTGCCCGACTAATGCTACTTTTATATGGTTTGCCGTTATCGGACAAACTTTTACATTTTTATTCATATTTTTACAACCTCTATCAGCTCAGCTTCTTGGGCTCGAAGAGCTATTCTCATTTTGCCTACTTTTATCTCTATCGTACTTTTTGCAGGAGCAAGTTCAAGCACTTCAACAACCGCATCTTTCATAATTCCAAAAGATATCAATCGTTGTCTGAGCTCCGAATCGGCATTTAACTTAGTAATTTTTACTATACAAGCTTTTTTACAATCGCTTAATTTTTTCTTCATATTTATATCTTTTATTATAAGGTATTTGTACTTTTTTATATTGCAAAATGATAACCGATATCATATTAAATATCGGTTAAATCAAAAACTATATGTAACCGTCACTTGAAAACGATTCCAGTCATTATCCGTTTTTGTAGAATTTTCTTTGTCTTCTTGTACCGCATAAAGAGCACAGATAAGAACCTTATCTTCAATAACACTATATTTTAATCCGATATTTTGTTCTACAACATGAGCCTTCTTGCCGGTAGCATCGGAACCACCGTCAAAATCACCGTAAGCATATGTTAAAGATAGCTTTTCAATTTCATAACTTATACCTCCGACCATTGCTTTTGCATTGCGGTCATTTGCTATTTCATCTAAAATCATCGTATCCATATTTGTAAAAAGTGCTCCGCTTCCAAATCCTCTAAAACTTGCTTTACCGGCTTTCTTTTGAGATTTGTTATACGCCGCACTAAGAGTAACCCCGTAAGCCGATAATTTTACCAAAGCTCCGTAGATATCTGCTTTTGTGCCGCTGAGACCTATCTCGCTTTCGTTTAAATACTGAACAGCTCCGGTGCCCGACACATCGCTGTTTATCTCATACTTAAGAGTCGTATCAAAATAAGCGGCATTTGTAAGTTTGGTAATGTTATAGTACCAACCGCTTGCTTCTATGATATCATCGGCATATGCCGCCCCGCTAAAGTACGTAGCGTCTTTACCCGTTTTAACCCAGCCATCGTTCAACCCCGCATCATAGCCTTGCCATTTTTGCAACTTACCTGCCATAAAATTGAAATTTGAAAATTTATATGAAGCGATATAAGCTTCAAATGTATTTTGAATCATTCTAATATCATCACTGTTTGCCAGCGGCGTGTCAATAACTTGACGACCTGCACGAAAATTAAAATCATCATATTTATAATTGAGATACGCTTCGCTTAAAACCGTATATTTACCCGCAGAAGACGACAACTCATCATTTTGTTTTACGCCTTTATCTCCTGTTGCAAAACCTAAATCATGGGATGTTGCAAAAGCCGTAGCCGCACTAAAACCGTTTAACTCTGCCGTCTCATATTTTAAATAACCGCCAAGAGCGGTAGCATAGATATCATTCTCGTTTTCTTTTTTTATATTGTATCCGGCATACATAGATCTTATATTTCCCGAAACTTTACCCTCTTCAAACATCTGCCCAATGGTTGAAATCTCATTTTGTTCTATTTTTACAATTTCATCAGCTATAGCTGATACGCTATATGCCAAAGTAGAAATTAAAAATATGCTTCTTATTGAATTTTTCATGTAAACTCTTTTTGTAATTTTATTTTAACTGATGTTATTTAACCTTTGAAATGATAATGAATATCAACTTATAGAGTCCTTAAATTGATAATTGATATCAAATAGATATAAATATTGTGTTTCTATTAATTTTGTTATAATTTCTATCAAATTCACTTGCATCGGATAATATATGAAATTTCTCTATAACTCATCATCACATTTTAATCTTGCAAACTTATTTACATTCGTAAATATTACGGCGGGACTTTTGGCGACCTATTTTATAACTCAAAATAACTTTTTTGTAGCTATTATCTTAGCATGGGTCGGCGGAGCTTTTGATATTTTTGACGGCAAAATTGCCAGAAAATACCATTTGTCGAATGAGTTTGGAGTTCAACTAGATAGTTTTGCGGACTTTTTAAGCTTTGTTCTTGTTCCCGTATTTCTGATTTTTCAAGCTGTTTACACTCTTAACCTCTCAGGCATATCGATTTTACTGGCTGCAGTCGTTAGTATCTACTATGTTATCTCAGGACTAAGAAGACTTATCCAATTTAATATTAATGCAGATGCGGGAGAGGTTGCGAAATTTTTTACCGGCGTGCCTACACCGCTTGGCGCGATTTTACTTTGGCTAACCTATCTGGCTTTTACCTACGGGCTTTTACCGATTTTTGGAGTTATAGCTCTAATGATTATCATCGGATGGAGCTTAAACTCTAAGGTAAAAGTTCCGCATCTATAATATTATTTATTATTTAATGAGTACTTTCCGCTTCCAAGCATAAATATTAAGATTGACATTACAAGATATAAAAACGGGAGTTCAAAGAGAGGTGCTCCGTGTTTACTCAGCGAAAACAGTGAATTGCCGTAGGCTAGAAAAATTGCAACAGCCATATTGAACGCTAAAACTAAAGATGCAGCTCTTGTATATGCCCCAAGAAGAATAAATATAGGCATTACGACTTCACCGACAAATACGCCGTAAGCGAAAAACTCAGGAAATCCCGCACTTACGGTTAACTGTTTTACTCCATTTATACCATTTGTAATCTTTTCAAATCCGTGAAAAAGTATCATAACTCCGACTGTAAGTCTTAAAATGAGTTTTGCTATATCATTTGTCATTTTTTTCTTCTCTAAACCTACAACTGCCGACTGTTATCACTTTGCCGCTTTTTATCGCCTCTTTAATATACGCCAGCGTGCCTTTTGGATCCGCATCGCCTACCTCTTCAGCTATAATTCGTAAAAGATCATCCTCTTTCGTTATTCTCCAAGTTTTTTCATAACTATATTGTGTTTGTATCTGCATAATTAAATAATTCCTTTATATAATATATTTACACACAAAATGAGCAAAGCCCATTTTGCCACGCTAGCCGCTATGGCACTAAAGCTTGCCTCTTGCGAGGCAGAATACTTCTTGCAGTTTATAGAAAGAAGTCTAATAATATCTAAAAATTAAATAATTTACGGTTTCTCTCAATAACCCCAAAATCACAACTTAATAAAGACTTTTTAAATCCCTTTTCTACACAATATAAACTTAAACAATTCTAAATATGATTTATTTAAATAAAAAATCCAATATATTTGGGTATAATTCGCCAAATATTTTAGGGGAAGGTGCCTTGTCATTAGTGACATGCTTGTATCATCTCCTACTTAAAGGAAAATGATGCAAGAAAATGCACAAACACACGAGAACGAAAAAGTAATCACATTTGATGATTTAGGATTGAAAAAAGAGATACTTCAAAGTATCAAAGATGCAGGATTTACAATTCCAAGCCCAATTCAAGCAGCGGCAATACCGTTTATCTTAGCAGGTCGTGATATAGTCGGTCAAGCTCATACAGGTACAGGTAAAACAGCAGCATTTGGTCTTCCCGCGCTTAACAACATAGACACAAGGGACGGTGTCGGGATTTTAGTTATCACTCCGACTCGTGAGCTTGCAACGCAAGTTAGCGACGAATTATTCAAATATGGAAGAAATATCGGCGCTAAAACGGTAACGGTATATGGCGGCAGTTCTTACAATAGACAGATTGATCTTATCCAAAGAGGTGCTAGTGTTGTTGTTGCAACTCCGGGTAGACTTTTAGACATACTTAAAAAGAACCTCCTAAAAGATTTTGCTCCAAGCATTGTGGTACTTGATGAAGCAGATGAGATGCTTGACATGGGATTTTTAGATGATATCAATGAAATCTTCTCATACCTTCCGTCAAACCGTCAGACACTTCTTTTCTCGGCTACTATGCCAAAACCTATCAAACTTCTTGCTGAGAGAATTTTAGATAATCCTGAGTTTGTAAGTATCACAAAAGGTGAAACAACAAATACGGATATTAACCAAGAGTACTATGTAATCGAAGAGAGTGAAAGAGATGACGCTATTATTCGTCTGATGGATTCTGAAAAAAGCAAAAAATCAATAGTATTTTGTAGAACAAAAAGCGAAGTAGATAGACTCTCAAATGTTCTCTCAAGCGCAGGATATCTTGCAAACGGTCTTCATGGCGATATGGAACAGAGACAAAGAGAGACTGTAATTAAAGGCTTTAAAAACAACGGTGTTAAAGTTTTAGTTGCTACGGATGTTGCGGCACGCGGTATACATGTTGACAATATATCTCATGTTTTCAACTACCATATTCCTTTTGATCCGGAGTCTTATGTTCACCGTATAGGTAGAACAGGTCGTGCAGGAACAAAAGGTAAGGCGATTACACTTTTAACTCCGTTAGAGTTTAAAGAGTTACAGAGAATCAAAACAAAAGTCGGAACAACAATGACTCATGCATTTGTTCCAAGCAAAAATGATTTAAGAGCAATCAATCTAAAATCTATTGTTACAAACATAGAAGAGCAACATATATATGACGAAGCACATCAAATTCTTGATATGTTAAAAGAAGATATAGACGAAGAGACGATTATGTTTAAACTTGTTTCTATGATTTTAGACAAACAAACAATTCAAGGTCCAAATACAATAGGGATTCCGGCTGATAAATTAGCGGCTATTCTTGACCGTGCGGATAAAAGAAGAGACACTAGAGGCGGTCGCGGCGGTTTCCGTGGAAGCAGAAGCCGTTCAAGCAGCGGTAGTGGAGACAGAAATCGTTCTGGAAGCGGAGATAGAAATCGCTCAGGAAGCGGTGATAGACCTCGTTCAAGCGAGGGCGGTGATAGAAGCAGTCGTCCTAGCGGCGGCGGTTACCGTGGCTCAAGCAGTGGCGAAAGAAGTCGCTCAGGAAGCGGTGATAGAAACCGTTCTAGAACTAGAGACTAAAAAACTACTACAAACCCGAAATTTATTTCGGGTTTGCTACAATACAAACTACTTTCAACCCCATTCAAAACGATATAATTTAATAGACTTTGCAAAATTCTGCCTCGTAAGAGGCAAGCTTTAGTGCCTCAGCGGCTAGCGTAGATAAATGGGCTTTGCTCATTTATCGTGTAAATTGAGTTCTGCAAGAACTCTAATAAAAAAAGAGACAATATGATTATTTATGAAGATAATGAACTATATATAGAAAAAGAGCCGAGTGAAATTCCATGGCTAAAAATTTTTACAAAAGAGCCTTACAGAGAGTTAGGTGATGTTCCAAAAGATTTACGCACAAGACTTTGGGAAGTTTACGACATCATAGAGTTTGAGATGAAAAACTACTATAATCCGACTAAAATAAATATGGCGTCATTTGCAAATATGCTTCCGCGTGTTCACATACATGTAATGGCAAGATTTAAAGATGACAGCTATTTTCCAAACCCGATGTGGGGAGAGAAGCTAAGAGAAGCAAAGCTAAATCTTCCAAATGAAGAAGAGTTTTACACAAGAGTTGCCAAATCTTTAAATTTTAATAAATAAACAAGACTACTTATCATAAAATAATCTAAATTAACTAAAAAAGGTGAAGAAATGAAGAAAATAGCACTATGCTTATTGCTTGTATCAGGATTAATGGCGGCTGAGAACAAAGATTATTTTGGGTTTTCGGCAGGGAATGCAGATTATAGATTAAAAACTTCTGCCCTCGGAGTAACAACAAAAGATAATATGGATGACACGCACTACTCATTTACATTGGGTCACTATTATGAAAATTCTCGTGTATCCGGCACATATACCTATGTGGATAGCGTTAATTCAAATTATTCTTTCTCTTTTGCTTACGATTTTATTTTACCGGTAGTTAAAGATCAATTCTCTCTGTATGCCGGACCGGTAGTTGGGTACACTCGTCTTACAGACGGCGAAATTAATCTAAGCGGTATTAATTACGGCGGACAAGCCGGTGTAATTGTAAAAGTAATTAATAATATCGAACTAGAAGCCGGATATAGATTTGTAATGGGAACAGGAAATGATAAGATTAATGTTTCAGGAGTAGATTTTAATTTAGAATCTGAATATATGAAAACTTGGTATGCGGGAGCGAATATTCGCTTTTAACTTTTGTGCTAGTGATTTTAAATAATCAAACTATCTGAATGATTGTGTTTTTAGACTGCCGCGCTTCTAAAGAAGCTCGCAGTGATCGTCATTTTGTCATCCTGAACTTGATTCAGGATCCAAGTTTTGCAAGAATTCTATTAAATTAAACTCTAACGCTTAAATCGAACAAAAGAGTTATTCTAAAAATTCTCTATTTTGTTCTAGTTCAAGGCGAAATTTAGTCAATATGAGGAGCTTACTAAATGTAAGTGACGAATATTTACTCAATTTCAACGAAGAAATTGAACAAAAGAGTTATTTTTTTTCTAACGGTGAGAATGGGACTAGCGCAGAACCCCATGTCAGTCCGCCTCCAAATGCATCCAAAAGCATAAGCTCTCCTGCTTTTAACATCCCATTTTCATATATATCATTTATCGCCATCGGTATAGAAGCGCCTGAAGTATTTCCATATTTTTCAACCGTAATTACTACTTGCTCATCTTCTAGCTTTAGTGCATCTCCGACGGCTTTTATGATTCTTAAGTTTGCTTGATGCGGCACAAAATATTTGATGTCGGAACCGGCAATATTATTATCTTTTAAAATATCTACAACATCTTTTGTTAAAGTTTTAACTGCAACTTTAAAAGTTTCATTCCCTTTCATCTGCATAAAACAACTTGTTGCTTCCTGATTGAGGGTATCATGAGCAGAGCCGCTTCCGCCGTTTGGCGACATAAGCAAATCTGCAAATTGCCCGTCAGCTCCGGTATGAACATCGATTATTGCTTCATCTTTGTTGTCAGTTGCGCTAATTATGGCAGCACCCGCACCGTCACCGAAAAGAATACATGTGCCTCTATCAGTGTAATCGGTTATAGCCGAGAGTTTTTCAGCACCGATTATAAGAACATTTTTTTTCATTCCTGATTCTATAAATGCTTTTGCTATAGATAAGACATAGACAAAACCCGTACAAGCTGCAGAGATATCAAATGCCGTAACATTTTCAAGACCGAGTTTTGTAGAGATGATAGTTGCGGTTGAAGGCATACAAAAATAATCAGGTGAGATTGTAGCACATACCACCATATCTATTTCGCTCTTATCTATACCGCTTCTCTCAATTGCTTTTTGGGCAGCTTTAGCACCCATATCGCTTGTAAATTCATCTGCAGCTGCAATGCGACGCTCTTTTATACCCGTTCTTTTGGTTATCCACTCATCCGAGGTGTCAACCATCGAAGAGAGCTCATCATTAGAAAGTATTTTACTAGGAGCATAAGCACCTATGGAACGAAACGCAGCATATGCCATTATTTTTCCTTGTTTTTTAACGCTTCAAGTCTTTGGATAATGTGTTCATTTACACCTGTATCAACATAGCTTATAGCTTGAAAAATCGCATTTTTAATTGCTTTTGGATTACTTTTGCCGTGACTAACAATTGCACAGCCTTGAATTCCGATAAGCGGAGCACCGCCTATCTCTGCATAATCCATCTGTTTTTTAAGAAGTACAAACACTTTTCTCATTAAAAGTGCCCCTGTGATAGCAATTGGGGATTTTCTTATATACTCTTTTATCAATCCGCTGATAGTAGAAGCTACGCCCTCAGATGCTTTTAGCACCAAGTTGCCGACAAAACCGTCACAAACTATAACATCACAGCTGGCATTGAAGATATCGCTACCCTCAACATTACCCTTGAAGCCTTTGTATCCCTCAAGCAGTTTAAATGCCGCTTTTGTAACTTCATTACCCTTGCTTTTCTCTTCACCGTTTGCTAAAAGACCTATAGACGGATTAGTAATTTTAAACATATCCTCGGCATAGCATCCGCCCATTACGGCAAATTGTGCTAAATGTTCAGCTTTAGAGTCAACATTGGCTCCAACATCCAAAACTACTGACTTGCGAGTGGTTTTTGTCGGCATTAACGCTACAAGAGCAGGTCTTAAAACACCCTTTAGGCGTCCCAATCTAAGAGTAGCCAAAGTCATGGTCGCTCCGCTATGTCCGGCAGAAACTACACCGTGAGCTTCACCGTTTTTTACTAACTCAATAGCTTTATAGATTGAACTTTCACTTCTTTTAAGCGCATCGGTAGCTGCATCATCCATAGATATAACATCATCAGCTTCAACTATAGAAATCTTATCTCTATAACGCTTGGGTAACAGAGGTAAAATTTCTGATTTTTTACCTACAAGAATAGGAATGAAATTTTTTTGCTTGAGAGCTTGAATACAACCTTCTACAATTGGCTTAGGACCGAAGTCCCCGCCCATTGCATCAATAGCAATCTTTACCATTGACTATTTATACTCACCGGTAGTTGGGTTAATATGGTGTGGAAGCTTGTATGTTCCATCTTTGTCTTTAACTGGACGAGCTAAAGAGATTTTATAGTGAGTTCTTCTTTTCGCTGCGCGAGAATGAGAGACTCTTCGTTTTGGTACTGCCATAATATATTCCTTTCTTTTTTGTTTAAAAACGCAATATGAGCAATACCCAAAAGTGAGGGTACGCGAGCCCATCTTGCTACGCTGCCGCTATGGCACTAAAGCTTGCCCCTTTTATGGGGCAGAAAACCTTGTTTAAAACGCTTCTTGTTCAGAAGCACTATTTTTCTTACAATTTTCGCAGACATTATAATCGCTTTTTATAAGTTCTATCTCTGAATTCATAATTTCTTCTAAATCTGCTGTAGAATTTAATACTTCTACAACATCCAATAGAGAGTCTTCACTTTTTTCATAGATACCATCAGAGATAAAAAATTCTACATCTTCATCAACATCAAGCTTAAACTCATCAGCGCAAATATCACAATCTACATCAATTTTTCCACTTAATTTTGCTTTTAACAAAATTAATTTGCCGGAATCATACTGTAAATAACCTTTAAAAGTTATTTCATTTGATTTAATTTCAAAGTCTAAAGGAGTAGTATTTACTTTTCGCAATACTACTTTCATAAAGCCAACCTGTTATAAGGCAGTTTTACTAATTTTTTCTTCATAAATTAAGAGATTTCTCTCGTGGAGAAGAAAAATGCGATTTCAACAGCTGCATTTTCAGCAGAATCACTTCCGTGAACTGCATTTGCATCTATATTTTCAGCGAAATCTGCACGAATTGTTCCTGCTTCAGCCTCTTTAGGATTTGTTGCACCCATTAGGTTACGGTTTTTCATTACTGCATTTTCACCCTCTAGTACTGAAACGACAACAGGACCGCTAATCATAAAATCAACTAAATCACCGAAAAAAGATCTCTCAGAGTGAACTGCATAGAAAGCTTCTGCATCTGCACGAGAAAGTTGAATTTTTCTTGTTGCTGCTATTTTAAGACCATTGCTCTCAAAACGATCTAAAATTTTACCGATAACACCTTTAGCAACGGCGTCTGGTTTTATTATTGATAGTGTGCGTTCCATCAAATCTCCTGTTAAGTATATAAAATTAAGATGGAATTGTATCCAAAAAGAGTCTGTTTTAAGTTGAAATGAGAAAAATTATTGATTAAAGAGAGTAAGAAGGAACCACAAAGAGTAAAACACTTTGTGGTTTTATAAAAAGATTATGCTACTACGGCTTTGCCGATTCCACGCATATCATCTGAAATGTCTTCACGATGTGCCGGACTTTCACCAACAACATCCCATGTAATACATCCTTCAGTAGGACATGCCGTAGCACAAGCAGGCTCATCATGATGACCGACACACTCTACACATTTATTACCGTATACATAGTAAGTATCATTACCAGTCGGGTTATCATCCTCGTCTACAATCGCTTCTACCGGACACTCATCTATACAAGCGCCACAGTTAATACATGTATCACCAATAATTACTGCCATTAGGATTCTCCTAGTTTTTAATTTCGTGGTAAGTTTAACAAAAGATTTTTAAATACAGCTAAAATATCTTTTATTCAAGCGCAATAATATAAATTTGTTACGCTTTTAACATAACAAATCCTCCTTAATTGAGGGATTTGATAATGATTACTATTAAATTTTCAAGTAATCTCTGATTTCTTGGACTCTATCCGTTTTCTCCCAAGTAAAATCATCCTCTTCTCTTCCAAAATGACCATATGCCGCTGTTTTTCTATATATAGGGCGAAGAAGGTCTAGCGATTTTATAATTCCTTTTGGAGATAAATCAAATAGCTCTTTTACGCACTCTTCAATCTTCTTCTCATCAACTTTACCTGTTTTATGCGTATCTACCATAATAGAAGTAGGCTGAACGATACCGATTGCATATGAAACTTGTATTGTCACTCTGTCGCATGCACCGGATGCGACCAGATTTTTAGCTACATGTCTTGCCGCATAAGCAGCACTTCTATCTACTTTAGTCGGGTCTTTACCGCTAAATGCGCCGCCACCGTGAGGACAACTTCCGCCATATGTATCTACTATAATCTTTCTACCGGTCAATCCTGCATCGCCTTGAGGACCGCCTATTACAAATTTTCCGGTCGGGTTTATGTGAAATATCGTACTCTCATCCATCATATGTGCAGGGATAACATGTCTAATCACCTCTCTAATAACATCTTTATGAATCTTATCTTGAGAAACATCAGGAGCATGTTGGGTCGACACGACTACGGTATCTACAAAAACAGGCTTATCTCCTACATACTTAATGCTAATTTGTGCTTTTCCATCGGGACGAAGATACGGAAGAATTCCCTCTTTGCGAACTTCTGCCAATCTTTGAGTTAAGCGGTGAGCCAAATATATAGGAAGCGGCATAAGCACATCCGTTTCGCGGCATGCATAACCGAACATTAAACCCTGGTCTCCGGCTCCTATCTCACCGCCTGCAAGGCTTACTCCTTGATTGATATCGGGCGATTGCTCCCCGACGGCATTTAAAACAGCTGCGGAACGGTAGTCAAAACCGTAAGTTGCATCGGTATAACCTATCTCTTGAACAACCTTGCGGACAATCTCCTGCATCGGTGCATATGTCGTAGTTTTGAGTTCGCCTGCTATTATACAAAATCCATTTGATACTAATGTTTCGCACGCAACATGTGCAAAAGTATCTCGTTCAATAATATAATCCAGAATTGCATCACTGATTTGATCTGCCATCTTATCGGGATGCCCTTCTGTTACAGACTCTGAAGTAAAAATATACTCTTTTGGAGCAGTTGCTTCTTTTGTCATCGATTTTCCTTATTGAAATACAGAGTCCAGCTCTATAAATCGTCAAAAGTATAGCAAAAAATCAATTACGAAGTTTTATTTTATCTTAACTCATGCAGTAGATAAAAATAGTTAGATTTTAATTAATATATTTCTGTTAAAATTATGTCAAATTAATCAAAAAATTAAGGATTATATATGTTAGTAACAAACCCCGCTCCGGATTTCACGGCAACAACAGTTTTAGCAGACGGCTCAATAGTAGATAATTTCAAATTATCGGAAAATTTCGGCAAAAAAGGTACGGTTCTGTTTTTTTACCCGCTTGACTTTACTTTCGTATGTCCATCTGAAATTATTGCTTTTTCACATAGAATAGAAGAGTTTAAAAGCCGCGGAGTAAATGTTATAGGTGTTTCCGTCGACAGCCAATTTTCACACTTTGCATGGAGAGAAACGCCTGTAAACAAAGGTGGTATCGGCAGAGTTAAATTTCCTTTAGTTGCAGATTTAAGCAAAAAAATATCTAAAGATTATGATGTACTTTTCGGCGAATCGGTTGCGCTTCGCGGTTCATTTTTGATTGATGCTAAAGGCATAGTTCGCCATGCCGTAATCAATGATTTACCGCTTGGCAGAAATATTGATGAGATGATCCGCATGGTAGATACTATGCAGTTTACCGATGAGCACGGTGAAGTTTGCCCTGCCGGCTGGGTAAAAGGCGATGAGGGAATGAAAGCTTCAACTGATGGCGTTGCCGAATATTTAGCAAAACACGAAGCTAGTCTATAATCATTTTTTATTTAACTCTCACATCTTAGTGGGAGTTACACCTCTTTTTTTTACAAATATTAAAGCTTTTTGATTTACAAAAACTATATCTCTCCACTGTTTTCTTGGAGCGATTAGATTTAGGCGTTTAGGGTTTGAACTTCTTGAAATTGCCACATAAAACTGCGAAGGTGCAAAAATCTCGTTTGTCTCTATAATCAAATCTTCAATGGACATACCTTGCGATTTATGAATAGTTATAGCGTAAGCCAATCTTATCGGGTACTGATAAACGCTAAAGAGACTCTCTTCTACCATCTCTTTTTTACCATTAACACTTTTTTCACTCCACACACTTTTACTTTGAGCTACCGCCTCAAGTTTTACAATCATACCGTCACTCTTTTGCACATAGACAAAACTGCTATCTATATTTACGACAACTCCGCGCTCACCGTTGAAATAGTTCCAAGAGTTTCTCGTAAAAAGCACTCTAACGCCTACTTTTAGCTCCAGCTCTTTTTCTATTCTGGCATCATCCATAAATCGCTCTATCTCTAACTCTTTAGCACTTTTTAGATGTTTAATGACCTGAGCTTCTTTTACATGCAGCTCTTTATCCACAAACTCTAATTGATTTTTATTGTGTAGCGATGCCGAGTTGTTTTTACCAAACAAAAAAGTAAACTCACTTAAATTTTGCGGCAGAGGTTTTATAAACTCATTAAGTGTATTATGCACCTCTTCATCTACAAAACCATCTCTAATACGTGCTAAAAGTTCTATAAAATCCTTGTCATCGGTTCTGTAAATATGAGTTAGCTCCACAATCTCAAAGAGAAATTTTTCCCATGAAATGGATTCAAATGCAAATCTAACTTCTGCGTAACCTCTAACAACCGGAGGAAGCTGTAAAAAATCACCCACCACTAAAAGTGAGCCTTTAAAATCAGCTTGTTGCAGTCTAAGGCTTATCATGTCAAGCAAGGCGTCACTTACCATGGAGATCTCGTCTATAACTATCAAATCCATGCTAAATATAAGTTTTTTAACTTTTTTGCTAATCTCAAATTTGCCTTTTTGCTCCAACTCTTTTAAATCACCTGCAATTCCAAGGTCTAAAAAGCTATGCAGAGTCTGCCCGCCTATAAGCGTAGCGGCCATTCCTGTTGAAGCGAGTTTTGCAACTTTTTTTGCCTCATCTTCATAAAATTTTATAACTGCTCTTGTAATAGTTGTCTTTCCTACCCCCGCACCGCCGGTTAAAAAAACATTTTTTTTATCTTTTAATTTTTCAATAATATCTTTCAAATAATCCATAAAAAATTATACTATAATAAAAAAAAGTTTATAAGGATGTTTATAGAATTATGCAGAGAATATTAATAGTAGAAGATAACAAAACTTTAGCAAAATTAATAGCAAAAAAGATAAGTAGTGAGCTTGATTTTGAAGTGGATGTGGCGTATAGTCTATCTGAAGTCAAGCTGTTTTTAAGCAGATATAGCTACTTTTTAACTCTTTTAGATATAAATCTTCCCGATGCGCCAAACGGTGAAGTTGTGGATTATGTTTTAGAGAAAAAAAATCATGCAATAGTACTCAGCGGAAATATTGATAAAGATTTTAGAGCTAAAATACTGAAAAAAAACATCCTAGATTATGTAAATAAAAGCGGCATAAATGATGTAAACTACATTATTCAAATGATAAAAAGAGTTCAAAAAAATCAAAATCATAAAATTTTAGTGGTAGATGACTCTATTGTTTTTAGAAAACAGATGCAAAGCATGCTTGAAAATATGTTTTTTAAAGTTATAACAGTTGCGCATGGAGAAGAGGCACTTGGAATTCTAAGCACGACTCCTGATATCAGTTTGGTTTTGACCGACTATCATATGCCTGTTTTAAACGGACTTGAACTTACACATGAAATTAGAAAAACTTATACTAAAAATGATTTGACAATTATAGTCGTCTCAAGTGACGATAGTGAAGAGACAACCGCTCTGTTTTTGAAAAACGGTGCAAACGACTACATCAAAAAACCCTTTTCAAAAGAGGAATTTTCTTGTCGCATAAATAACTCCATAGAAGCTTTAGAAAACATACATGCCATAACAAATCATGCTAACCGCGACTTTTTAACCGGACTTTATAACAGAAGATACTTTTTTGACAATATGCGAACTTATTTTAAAAAAGCAATAGATGAAAATGAAAATTTTGCAATTGCCATGATAGATATCGACCATTTTAAAAAAATAAACGATACATACGGACATGATGCAGGAGATAAAGCTATAAATACTTTAGCGGATATTTTAAGAGCAAATACAAATCAAAACGATATGGTATCAAGATTTGGCGGAGGAGAATTTTGTATAGCTATAAAAAATGTATCATCACAAAATGCACTAAAAATAGTTGAAAGATTACGGGAAAAGGTACAAAATTCAGTTACTGTTTCTACCAAAGGAGAAGAGGTAAGATTTACAATCTCTATAGGTGTTACGCTAAATCATGAAGACACTCTTGAGGAGAGTGTAAATCAAGCAGATATGATGCTATATAACGCTAAACAAAACGGCAGAAATCAAATAATTCACAACTAATCTTGTAAAACTATAATATCTCCAAAGGGAACTCTGCTCTCTTTTGGAGATATCCATTTTACTTCATAATTCGGCTCATTTTTTGGAAAAACTCCGTCTAAGTCCGTAAAATAGAGAAGCAGTTTTACATCTTCTAACTCATTTTCTATAAATTCAAAAACGGCTCTAAAGTCAGTAGCTCCTCCGCCTTTTACTTCAGCTTCTAAGATATCGCCGTTATAAAAAGTTTTGTGCGTTTGAATCTTATCATCACTTATAAGTAAATCTATCTGATAGTTTGAAATCGTATTTGTTAAAAAATTCAGCTCACTCAAAAACTCGCCTAAAAGTTTTTCATCAACTGAACCCGAACTATCAACTGCCACAACAAGTTTAAATCTTTGACTTATGCAAGACGGCAGATAAATGCCCAAATGTAGAAATTTTTTGTTTGGCGGAAGAAGAGTATAGTCATCTTTATGGAATCTATCAAGTGCGGCCTTTAGCTCATCTCTCCAGTTGATTTTACCGTTATACTCAAGAGCAAAAAACCTGCCTATTGAAGTAGGAACCTCACCGTTTTTAATCTCTGCTTCAAGTGTAGCTTTTGCAAATTCCTCAAAGATCTGCTCATTTAAATCCTCGTTATTTTCAGGATTTTTTGAAGAATCTGCTTCATCTTCTTTATCCGTCTCATACCGGAGTTCGTCTCGTAAAATATCCTCTTTTAACTCTTCGTAAATCTCTTCGGCATAAAGTCCGCTAAATCTTTCTGAGTAGTGGGCTTCATTCGGTCTGTCCAGTCCATTTTCAACTAGCATATCATTTATAGCATAATCGGTTGATAGCTGCCAAAGCCATCCGCTTCTGCCGCTTTTTCTAGCCTCATGAGCAAGTGAAGCGTGCATTGCGCCGTTTGCAAAAACAAACTCCATCTGGCTCGGCTCTAAGCTCTTTAAAAAATCACCGTTATACTCAAGTCTAATACCGTTACTTTTAAAACTTTGTATATCATCATTTTGAATAAGTTCCAGTCTTGAAGCAATCGTTCCAAAAAGCGGATAGTTCATTAAAAGCTTGGCTTTTGCTTGAGAGATTTTATTTTGAAGACTCGGCAACTATCTTCTCAACTCTTTTTGCCAGCTGCTTTGGTAAAAGTCCAAGCGACTCTTCTACCTGATTTGTATTTCCGTGTGCTATAAAACTATCCTCATATTCAAAGCTTTCTACTCTTATATGCAAGATTTTTTCTTTGGCTAAAAACTCTAAAATAGCGCTGCCAACCCCGCCCATTTTGGCACTGTCTGAAAATACAAACCATTTTTTATGTTTTTTAGATAGCTCACGAAGCATATCTTCATCAAGCGGCTTCACAAATCTTAGATCCAAAATATTTACTTCAATCTCCAAAAATTCGGCACTCTGGTATGCACGCCCTACTCCGTTTCCATATCCGATAAACAAAACATCGCTGTCATTTGAACGAAGCAGTTGCGATTTGGCAATCTCAAAAGGAATAGACTCAGGCAAATCGGTCTCTATAAATGAACCTCTCGGATACCTAATAGAGCACGGGTGATTATACTCGGCTGCAAATGCCATCGCCTGATGAAAAGATTTCTCGTCTCTTGGAGCAAAAAGGGTCATATTCGGGATTGCTCTTAAAAAGCTGATATCAAAAACCCCTTGATGAGTCTCTCCGTCCTCACCTACGATTCCTGCACGATCCAGTGCAAAAACAACCGGCAAATCCATCAAGCAGGTATCATGTATTATCTGATCATATCCGCGCTGCAAAAACGTAGAGTAGATTGTACAAAACGGTTTAAAACCCTCTTTTGCGAGTGCCGCCATAGAGGTTACGGCGTGCTGCTCGGCAATCGCCACATCCCAAAATCTCGTCGGGTAAAGTTCTATAAGTTCGCTCAACCCTGTGCCGCTGGGCATAGCCGCCGTTGCACCTACTATTTTTTCATTTTGTTTAGCAAGATGAAGCAGAGCTTCCGAGTAAATCTGAGTAGCACTTTTAGAAGAACTTTTTTTAGATGCGTTTCCGCTATCTATGTCAAATGGTCCCACACCGTGCCACTTCTCCTCTTTACCCTCTGCAATTATGTAACCTTTGCCTTTAAGAGTTTGCACATGCACGATTACAGGTTTTTTAAGTTCTTTTGCTTTTTGCAATATCTCAACTAGCGAAGCCAAATTATGCCCATCAACCGGTCCGATATAATCAATTCCCATCTCTTCAAACATAATTCCGGGAGTTATAAGCTTTAGTGATTCTTCCATCCTTTTTGCAATGTAATGGGCGCCCTCTCCAAAGTTGTCCACAAAATTTTCGGTGTGTCTCTTAAATGTCTGATAAAACGGAGATGCCATTGCCGAACTAAGCATTCTGCTGATTGCTCCGATTGGTTTAGATATGCTCATCTCGTTATCGTTTAGTATAATTACCATCGGATATTTTCTATCCCCTAGCTCGTTTAAAGCTTCATATACCATACCTGCCGTCATAGAGCCATCACCAATCATTATAACCGGAACCCTTGAATCCTGTTCACCTTTGAGCGCTATTGCTTTTGCGGCACCGACACCCAAAGAGATAGAAGTTGAGCTATGTCCTGCAACAAAATAGTCATGCTCGCTCTCACTTGGTTTTGTATATCCGGATATGCCGCCGAATTGCCTTAGCGTGTCAAATTTACTCCATCTTTCGGTAATAAGTTTATGAGCATAGGATTGATGAGATACATCAAAAATAAAAGGATCTTTTTTGCTGTCAAATACTTTATGCATTGCTACTATAATCTCTGTTGCACCGAGTGTAGAACTCAAGTGTCCGCCGTTTTTGCTAACTACTCTTAGTATCTCTTCTCTTATGTCTTTGCAAAGCTTTTCCAACTCTTTAATTGTGCTTTTTGTTATATTCATAAATTTATTTTACTCACTTAATGCTACTCTCTTTACTCTCTCAAATCTCTTTGATATCTGTGCATCAATATTGCCCGCATCGCTAATGGCAATAACTCCGCCCAAACTTACGGCACTATCTGACATAACTTCTACATGAGCCAATGAACCGGCAGCTTGCGAAATTGCCCCGTGATCTTTTGGATTAACTTTTAAAACTACTTTTGAAGCATTTTGCAACTCTTTAATTAACTCTTGAGATAAAACTACCGCTACTCTGTTTGAATTTTCACTAAGTTCAACCTTGATTACCTCTTTGGAGATATCCAGTGCAGCACTGATTAACTCTTTTTTTATCTCCTCTAATGCGGCTTCAAACTCTTTTGCGCTATTTTCTAACTTTATAACAGATGCAGAATATTGAGATAGAGCATTTGTACTGTTTTTTTCCTCTTCTTTAAGAGCAAGTGCTTTACCTGCCTCTAGACCGGCTGCATAAGACTCATCTTTGACTTTTTTAAGTTCTATCTTATGCTCGTCACTCATACTCTCTAGTTTCATTTGAAGCTTTATAAAGTTTGATGACATCTCATCAGTTTTTTTAAGCAGAGATTCAATCAAAGAGTCTTTAGAACTTTGACTTATTGCACTTGTATCAATTTCACGCTCTATTTTAGGCTCCTGTGCTTCAAAAATCGATTTTTTTGTCTGTGCGCTCTGCACCTCGTCTTGAGACTCCGTACCGAGTGCTAAAACCTTAAAACTATACTTATCGACATTATGCTTTTGGATTTTTTCGCTGCTTATTATACTTGACAAACTATTCCACCATTTCTTCCGATGAAGATCCTAATTGAATAGTTCCGGCCTCGGCAAGCCCGTTTACAACTTCAACAATTTTTCTTTGAGCGCCCTCTACCTCTTTCATTTTAACGGCACCCAAAAACTGCATCTCTTCTTCAAACGACTCTCTTGCTCTCTCACTCATAGAGCTAAAGAATTTCTGTTTAAGATCTTCAGGCGCACTTTTTAGTCCCAGCATCAAATCCGGTTTTTCTACGGCTTTAAGAATTTCCATAATTGCATTTTTGTCCAGTTTTGCAATATCTTCAAATGTGAACATCATCTCTTTTATTAGATTTGACATCTCTTCGTCTCTCTCTTCAATTTTTGCAAGAGTCTCTTTAGAAGCTTTTGCTCCAAGACGGTTAAAGATATCGGCAACTGCACGAGGACCGCCGACTTCGACTTTGTATGAAGCAAGAGATTCTAGCTTAGACTCAAGTACTGCCGATACTCTCTTAATTACCGACGGAGAAATATCTCCAAGTTTTGCCATTCTCATAGAAACTTCGCTTCTTAAATCATCGGGAAAATACTGAAGCGTATCGGCAGCTTCCGTTGCATCCATATGAGCTAAAATAAGCGCAATAGTCTGAGGATGTTCATTAATAATAAAGTCTGAAAGTTGTTGAGGCTTGATTTTTGAAAGATAGGCGAAATTCTGACTCTCCTGCATACTTCTTGAGAGTTTTTCCAAAATCTTTTTTGCCTCTTCGGGGCCAAGTGTTCTATAAAGAAGCTCTCTTGCATACTCCATACCGCCGGATGTTATAAACTGACCCGATTGCAAAATCGCATAGAACTCTTCAAGCACCGCTGTCGCGACTACCTTTTCCACGCTTTTATTCATAGCGATATATTTTGAAACATCGGTTATCGCATCAACACTCATATTTGAAAATATTGCAGCTGTTGAATCTTCACCCATTTGCAATAATAAAATTGCAACTTTTTCTCCCATGCTCATTTCATCAAATCTTGCTTGTTGTGCTGCGCTTAAATTCACTTACATTCCTTTTTTACTTAGAAGTTGCATCGAAATCTTCTGTTACTAAGGCTTGCAGAACAAGAGCAACGGCTTCAGGCGATTCTTCAATCATAGCTCGTACTTTTTCAAGAAGAACATCATATTTAAGCTCATCCTCACTAAAGCCTTCTCCGACTCCAAGCTGCTCTTCAACTTTTTTACGCATTAACTGAACTTTTTCCACCAAATCCTCATCTTCATCGTTTCCTATATCTAAAATCGGCTTGCCAAGCTCTTCCTCTTCTTTAGAGACTTCAAGCATTTTTTGTGCAAAAGGAGATATGACTTTCTTGTATAGTATAAAAAGAAGTATAAGCACAAAAATATATTTAAAGAGTCCTGAAAACGGTTCCAAATAGGCTTTGGAAAAGGCAATGGCTTGACTAACTTTCTCTTCTGCCGTATTGATCTCGGCTGTTTTAAATTGTAAATTTTTAACGCTTATCTGATCGCCTCTCTCTTCGCTAATACCGATAGAGCGGCTAACTAACGCAGTTAGAGCCTCCAAATCACTCTCTGAGAGCGGCTCATAATTCAGCTCAGTTGTAGGCTTGCCCTCCGCATCAGCTTTATTCTTATATTTTCCGTCTACTACAACGGCAGCCGTAATTCTTTTGACCCGTGCAAATTCACTCTTTGTTGTCGAGACTGTTTTTCCAACCTCATAATTTGTCGTACCGCTGCTTTTTTCATACTTTTCGTTCGTTTGATTACTTGCTAGACCCTCAACAGGACCTATATTGCTTACTGTTCCCGGAACTCCGCCGACTTCACTCGGACTTTTGCCGTCTCTTTTTTCTTCGCTAACCTGCTCACTTCTAACTACATTTTCAGGGTCAAACTTTTCCGAAGTTGAGTTTTGAATAGAAAAATCATACTCTATAGTAACTTGAGCAACTACTTTTTGCTCTCCGCCGACAAAAGGAGAAACAACTTCTATAATTTTTTTCTGTCTTTTCTTCTCTTCTTTTGTTTTAAAATTCTGCTGAACAGATGATAATTCGCTCATTTGAGCCATCTCATTCTCATCACCCAAAGTTTCGCCGTCACTGTCAATCAATATAACATTCGCCGATGTTAGATTCGGTACTGCGGCAGACACAAGGTTTTTTATTCCTCTGACTTGTTTTGAGGATAACTTTCCGCCCTCCACTAGCTTAAGCATAACGGAAGCTGTGGGAGCCGTCTGTTTTTCAACAAAAAGCGTATCTTTAGGCAGAGCCAAACTTACATTCGCATTCTCTATGGGCGCAAGAGCGCCAATGGTACGAGAAAGCTCGCCTTCTAGGGCTCGAAGATACTTCACATTTTGATCAAAGCTTGTCGCACCGAACTCTTGAGTATTAAAAAGTTCAAAACCGACACCGCTTTTTTTTGGAATTCCTAGTGAGGCAATAGCTATCCGTTCTTTATAAACTACATTTTTAGGAACTTTTATAATATTATTATCTAATATTTCATAAGGTATATTATTTTTTTCTAATTGCTCAATAACTTTTACGGCATCTTCTGAACTTAAAGAATTAAAAAGCACTTCCATCTTGTTGGTTGCTTCTTTTTTAGCCGTATAAACAACCATAAAAATCAAAAATGCAACGATACCGACAATAGCAGCACCTATAATAAGCTTTTGTTGTTTAGTTAGCTTATCATATAAAACAACTAATTGTGAAAAAAGTACCTTAAAATCCATTAACTTCCCATTTTAAAATTATAAGAATTGTGTAACTAACCCAAAAAAACGACTATTTTGTTCTTCTGTACCGACGGTAACCCTGATAGCGTTCATATTGTAACTGCTTAAATCTCTAACTATCATCCCTTTTTGCAACAATAAGTTAGATATCTTAGAAGAATTTTGATTTTGGTTTAAACACAATGTAACAAAATTTGTATAACTGTTTATTATATCTATTTTTTGCTCTTTTGCAAACTCTTCATACCTTTTCATCTGCTCTAAATTAAGAGTAATACTTTTTTGCACAAACTCCTCATCGCTTAGAGCTACGGTTGCCGCTTCAAGAGAGAGCGTAGTAATATTAAAAGGCGGTCTAAGTTTATATAGCTCTTTTATTATTTTTGCATCTGCTACACCGTAACCTACTCTCATTCCGCCAAGCCCGTACGCTTTAGAAAAAGTTCCCAAAAAGATTACATTGTCGAACTCTTTTATCAGTTCTTTTACGACTATCTCTTTTTTAGCATCTTTTGCGATTGCATACTCCATATAAGCGCCGTCAATTACGACTAAAGTATCGCTATCAATCTTTTTTAAAAAATCAAATATTTTCTGCGCATCCAACGCATCTCCCGTTGGGTTGTTCGGTGTGCATATAAATATAATTTCAGGTTTTTGGCTCTTGTACAACTCATAAAACTCATCCATATTATGCTCTTGCGAAGCTGTTCGTATAACCTCTGCGCCTATATGTTTGGCATATATCTCATACATTGCAAAAGTTATACTGTTCATCAATATTTTTGAGCCGGAATGTGCTTTTGCATGGATTAAAAACTCTATTACCTGATCGCTTCCCGAGCCTATAATTATATTTTCATTCTCTACGCCGTATCTGGCACTTAGGGCATTTTTTAGCTGTATCATAGAATCATCCGGATAAAGAGCCATTTTTGATAAAATATTGCCCACTGCCGTTACAACTTTTTGCGAACATCCACAAGGATTCTCGTTTGATGCAAGTTTTACGATATCTTTTGGATCTATTCCAAACTCTCTTACGACTAATTCTATCGGCTTTCCTGCCTCATATGTTTTTATATTTTCTAAATTTTTGTTAAACTTCACTATTTTCACCTTTTGCGTAACTTCCTAACCAAGTTACCTCTCCCTTATGTTTTTGTAATACTTTTTGAAATTTTTCATCATCGATATGCCCATAAAAATCTATAAAGAACCAATAGTCAAACCCGCCCTTATTTTTTGAAGGTCGAGACTCTATTTTTGAAAGATTTATATTTTGTTCATCAAAATCCTGCAGAAAATGAACAAGCGAACCGGCTTTCACGGAATCTTTGAGTCTTACCAAAATAGAAGTTTTATCATCTTGGCTTTTTTCATTTTTAAAGTCACTTAGTATGACGAATCTCGTTTGAGAACCTATATCGTCTTCTACATGGTCAAACATAGTCGGTATACTATACAACTTTGCTGCGATATGACTGCAAATTGCGGCTGAATTTGGATTTTGGGCTGCCAAAATAGCCGCTTTTGCAGTAGACTCTACGGGAATTTGCTCGACATTAACAAGATTATGTTCTTGAAGAAACTCCCTGCACTGCCCAAACCCTTTATCTTTTGAGTAAATTTTAGTTATTTGACTAAGTTTTTTTGCTTTTGTGGCGAATGACATATGAATCGGCATATAAAGCTCTGCTACAATCTTTACGGAACTTTTTGCAAGCAAATCAAGCGTTTCTCCGACTACTCCGTCTCTTGAATTCTCAATCGGAACGACACCGAATTTAGCTCTTTTTGCCTCAAGCGTTTTAAAAACGGAGTGAATAGAACCAAGAGAGAGATAATCACTCATAGCTCCGAAACGACTCTCTGCCGCTTGGTGCGTAAAACTTCCCTCAGGACCGAGATATGCTATGCGCTCAGGAAGTTCTAAATTTCTTGAAACTGCAAAAATCTCTAAAAATATAGCTTCGATTGCACTTGCGTTTAACATCCCTTGCTGATCAATGCTATGTTGGGTCAATCTTTGAATAATCGCCTTTTCTCTCTCAGGTCTATAGATTGCGCCGCCGCTGCTGTTTTTTATCTCGCCTACGCGTTTGACGATTATCATTCTTTTATTAAGAAGTTCTAATATCTCATTATCAATAGCATCAATAGCAACCCTGCAATCATCTAAAGTTTTCATAAAGCCTCCAAGATTTCTTGCATATCTGCATACACATAGTCAGGTCTTAACTGCGGTTTTAGGAATGGAACTATCTCGTCGGCACTCTTGTACTTTCCGCTTGTTACAAAAATCGTCTTCATACCCATCTCTTTTGCTCCGCCTAAATCGCCTTTTACATCATCGCTAATAATGGTTATATCGCTAAATTTAGCACTGCTGTTTTGTTTTTTGATTACTTCTAAAGCTTCATTATAAAATGCCGTACTTGGTTTTCCGACCACATCATAACCGCAAGATGTTGCGAATTCAAGCATTTTTAAAATCGCTCCCACACCCGGATATCTTTTAGAGTTTTTGGCATATATAGAAGTTTCATGCATTCCGACTAAGCCTGCACCGCCAAGTAAAAAATCTATGATTTGAGCAAACTCATCCGAAGTAAAATTCTCTTTTATAGAAATTAACACTGTTTTAGGATTTTCATAATTAAAAACATACCCCATTTTTAACAAAATATCCAAAAACTCATCTGAACCGTAAGCGGCAACACTATCTTTTTCCACACGAGACTCTAAAGTCATTAAAGGATCTAAATATGCGCCAAAATCAAAATTAAACCCAAGAGACTTTAAAAAATTGTAAAAGTCAATCGATGTTTTTTTAGTACTGTTTGTAATAATCACATATGGAATTTTTTTCTTATTTAGCATATCTATAAACTTTATGCTCCCGCGAATCGGGGATTTATCGGTATCGCTAATCAAAGTACCCTGAACATCAATAAAATACATCTTAGTTTTCCAAAAATTCTTTCTCTAAGGCAATCAAGTCTTCAAACTCTTCTCTTCTTCGAATAAGTCTTGCTTCGCCGCCCTTTATTGCAACTTCGGCGCTTCTTCCTCTTGTATTGTAGTTACTGCCCATTCCAAATCCGTATGCTCCGGCACTGTGAATTACAAGTAAATCATTATGCTCTAAAATCGGTAATAAATAATTTTTTGCAAAAAAGTCACCGCTCTCGCAAACAGGACCGACTACATCAGCTTCACTCGTCTCTGTTTTGCTTTGCGTTATTGCTTCAATTCTGTGATATGCTTTATATAAACTCGGGCGCAGCAAGTCATTCATCGCGCCGTCTACGACAACAAATCTTTTTTCGCCGTTTTGTTTTTCATACAGAACTTTAGTTAAAAAATATCCGCCGTTTGCAGTCAAAAATCTTCCCGGTTCACAAATAACCGTTAGATCTAAACCTTTTAGCGTAGAGAGTATCGCTTGAGCATAATCATACGGCTTTATAGTCGTCTCATCTTTATACTTAACGCCCAAACCTCCGCCTATATCAAAAAATTTCAACTCTATTTTTATGTTTGAGAGAGAACGAACTAAATCGGCAACAATCTCGGCAGACTCATAAATCGGTTTAAGTTCAGTTAGCTGAGAGCCTATATGAAAATGGATTCCTACCGGATCTAAATGCTCCGAGTTATTCGCACGGATGTACATTCTTTTTGCAGTATCAATCTCAACTCCAAATTTATTGTCATGCAAACCTGTTGAGATATACGGGTGAGTCAAAGGGTCGATGTTTGGATTTACTCTTATGCTTATTCTGCATTTAGCTTTTAGCTCTTTTGCGATAAGCTCTACACGACCCAGTTCTGCTTCGCTCTCAACATTGATATATAAAATATCTCTCTCTATCGCTTCTCTAATCTCATCATCACTCTTTCCGACACCGGAAAAAATAATCTTATAGCTTGGAATTCCAGCTAAAAAAGCACGGCGTACCTCACCGATGGAGACACAATCGGCTCCGCTTCCCAGACTTGCAAAATGCTTAATAATACTAAGATTTGAGTTTGATTTTATGGCATATGCCATAATGGATTTTCTTCCCTTAAAAGCCTCTTTTAACTCTTCATATTGCTTTGTCATGTAGTCTAAATCGTATATATAAAGCGGTGTTTTATATGTAGATGCCAATTCTTTAAAATTAATCATAAATATCCCAACTATTTTTTAAATCATTCTATCAAAAAAGTACTTATATTTTTGTTATAAAACCTCTTGCATCGAATTCTCTGCAATACTTCTTCCACTGCCTCAAAGCAACCAAAAAGAGTATAAAAACAGGAATAAATATACCGACTTCACTCGGTATTGCTTTATTGCTAGAGAGTTCAATCAATGTAAAAAGAAGTGCCCATACGACAAGTGATGAGATGATAGCTCCAAAACTAAATAACGAAACATTTAAAAATCTAACACTTATGGGAACAAAGAAGAAGATAATAACAATTAAAATAGGCACAAAAAACGGATAAACAAATATTTTATACAAAGAACTCTTCACGACATCCGTGTTAATTTTCTGTTCCTTTAAAAGTATATACGCATCAATCGCATCTTTTATCGTAAAGTTGACTTTACCCTCATAAACTTGATCTAGCATTTTGGGTCTAAAACCCTCAAGAATTTTCAAGTTTTTATGCTCATCCACTTTTATCCCAAGTGAATCAAAATTAATATCATCAGGCTTGGTAATAATATCGGCTCTATCAATTTGCCATGCATCATTTCTGTACAGAGCTCTTGAAGCTATTAAAACTTCTTTTAGGGAGTTGTTGTCAAAACTAAATACTCTTATATCTTCAGCGCTCTCTTGCAGGGGCAGCATCTTTGAAAAATATACAAATTTATCTTTATATGTGAAAAAGAGATCTCGCGTAGGACTAAGATATTGTGCATTTTTACGAATATTTTTAGCAAACTCGTCGGCTCTTGCAAAATTTGAGATTGAGTGCAGTGATATAAAAAGCATAATAACAATAGTCGATACTACGACAAACGGTTTAAGAATATCGGCTCTTGAGTAACCAAGTGAGTAAAACGAGACAAGTGCATTGGAGCGGATTAATAATATTTTTGTGCTTATCATTGCAAAAACAAGTGAAATAGGAAGCAGCATATCAACGGCGTAAAAAGTTTTATAAACTAAATATATAATAAATAGGTTTGCGGAAATATCTGATTTTTCTGCATTCCCCATATAATCAAACCCGACCAAAAACAGGACAAGCGCCGACAATATAATAGCGAAATATTTAATATAGTGAAAAGAGATATATTTAAAAGCTAACATATATTAGATATCCCGCTAAGAAGTTTGATGCTATTTTAGCTGAAAATTTTTAATTGTGTGTTTAGTACTAACATCTTCTAGTGAATTAGTTAACAAACACTCAACTGCTTCACATGTAGCCAAAATCCACTCTTTAAGATATCCTTGCTCATTTTTACCAAAATCACTCAAAACATAAGAAGCAACCTCTCCTTTATGCTCAGGTTTTCCTATACCCATTCTAACTCTAATATACTCTTTTGAAATATTTTCATCTGTAGATTTAAGCCCGTTATGTCCGCCGTGTCCGCCGCCTCTTTTAAAGCGAAGCGTTCCAAACGGCAAATCCAAATCATCATGTATTACAACTACCTCATCAATTTTATAGAACTTTTTTACGGCTCCTATGGCAATTCCTGAGAGGTTCATAAATGTAAGCGGTTTTAATAAAAAATGATTTGAAAATTTGAAGAGTTCGCCGTTAAATGAAGACGAAGAGAGTTTTTGCGCATTTTGTCGTTTAACAAGCTCGTCAATAACCATAAAACCTATGTTATGACGAGTGTGCTCATAATTCGGACCAGGATTTCCCAGACCGACTATTAACATAATTACTTAGCTTTAATTATACTTAGTACAGATACGCGATCAGCATCTGTGAATGTAACATTGTCAATTCTTGCAATGTCACGAACAAGCATAGAATCACCGACATCCATTTTCGCAATATCTACATTGATGCTATTTGGAACATTCTCGATAGTAGCTTTAACTCTTAAACGAGATTTTGAAAGGTTTACAAGACCTTTGTTTTTAAGACCGATTGCATCACCATGTGGAACAACAGGAACATGATAATGAGTTAAAACACCAGATTGTGCTACCATTAAATCTACATGTAAAAGCTTGCCTGTTAACGGATGTGCTTCATATGATTGAACAACAACATTCATCTCTTTTGCGCCTACTTTAATAGGAAACGCCAAAGTATCTTTGTTGCGAACAGTACGGATATACTCATTGTCTTTAAATGCAGCGTGAATATTTTCAAGCCCTTTTCCGTAAATGTTTGCAATTAGATAACCATCACGGCGAAGCGCCTTCGTGCCTTTTTTGCCAATACTCTCTCTAATAATGCCTTCTAACATATTAAATCCTTAATAAAAAATGTTTGGAATTATACCCATTTAAGCTTTAAGCACGGTTAAACATGGCATATACTAAAGGCTATTTTAAATCAAATACATCATCTTGCGTTGTCGTCTCCTCTTTAGCGTTCTTCTCCGTCTTATTAATAAAATCTGCAGCTTTTCCGCTATTTAAACCGCTCATTCTAAGCTCCAAATCGGATGCGCTTGTCGCATAATCTTTTGCTTTTTCCTTCGTGATTATTCCTTGATTATATATATCTAAAATATGTTGATCAAAACTTTGCGATTTATAGTGTTCTCGACCTTTTTCTATCGCTTCGCGAATCTCGTAATCTCTATTTTCCAGTATCAATTTCTCAATCGTAGGAGTTTTTACAAGTATCTCCATTGCCGCAACTCGTTTGTCATCTACCGTAGGAATCAGCCTTTGAGAGACAACCCCCTTTAGTACACTAGCCAATGAGAGGCGAACACGATTTTGCTCCTCATTTGGAAATATAGCTATGATACGGTTTATCGTCTCTTTTGCGTCTATCGTATGCAGTGTTGAAAAAACCAAATGTCCCGTATCTGCCGCATGAAGTGCCAACTCAACCGTTTCGCGATCTCTCATCTCTCCGACAAGTATGATATCGGGATCTTCACGCAGAGCCGCTCTTAAAGCTCTCTCAAAAGAAATCGTATCTTGCCCGACAGAGCGCTGATTTATTACACATCCCTTGTCTTTATGCACAAACTCGATAGGATCCTCAATGGTTATAATATGTTTTTTATCCATCACATTTATCTCATTTACCATAGCAGCAAGAGTGGTTGATTTTCCGCTACCCGTTGCTCCCGTAACAAGAACAAGTCCTCGTCCCTCTTTTGTCAAAGTTCTTACAACTTCAGGATAGTTCATTTGATCAATCGTCGGTATCTTCATGGGAATAACACGAAATACGAAAGAGGGACCGTCTGTTTGAAAGAAAATATTTACACGAAAACGATTACTCTCGTCAAATTGATAAACCAAGTCGATATCTTTATTTTCCGTAAATTCGGAATATCTGCCTCTTAATATCTCTTTTGCTAAAGTCATAGCATCCTCATGAGAAAATATACTTCCCGAAAACGGAATTATCGTACCGTTTATCCTTGCGCGGATTACGCCATTAGCTTTGACATGCAAGTCGCTTCCACCGTTTTCGATGAGTTTTTTAAGATACTCTCTGATTTTTTTTAACTGCTCAAACGTTAATTTACTTATATCTACTTCATTTTTACCGTCACTCATAACGACTCCAATATATCTTTAAATGCATCTTTAAAAGATTTCAACCCATCCGCTATCTGCTTATCCAAGACGGTATCAAAATCTATACCTAAACCCTTAACCTTTTCAAAGTGCTCCTCTATAGTTTGAGCCGAAACCGGCAGAGCACTTACTTTGGCTCCATTTGAATGAAAAGCCTTTATGGTCTCTACCGGTGCCGTATTTACACTATTATATGCCAAAAGTTTTTCTATATAGTAGTGCGGAGGCAGTGAATCATCTTTTACACCCGTACTTGCAAAAAGCACTCTGCACCCATCAACCCCCATCCTCTGGATCTCTGCATAGATATCGGCACTGTTATATATTCCGCTAAGTGCCGCATCCACACCTCCTCTAATCAACGCTTCATCCAAAGCTCTATCGACTCGGCTCACAAAAACGCTTATTACTGTATCAACTTTTTCTCCATATTTTGCCGTGCCCTCCCTAAAAGCTTCTGCGCATGATACCGCCTGCTCTTTTTTAAATATAAGCGTCGCATTAACCGGTATTCCCTTAGCGGTAAGTTCACGCATAGCCGTATATCCTGCCTCCGTTGCAGGAACTTTTATCATAACATTTTTACGGTTTATCTCAAAAAACAGCCTCTCTCCCTCTGCAACGGTTGCATCGGCATCATCGCAAAGATAGGGATCTACCTCTATGCTTACATATCCGTCATCGCATTTATCATAAAGCGGTTTTAATATATCTGCTGCTTTTCGTATATCATGTATCGCTAGAGCTTCATATTTCTCTTTCGGAGTCAAAGAAGCAAGAGTGGATAGCTGCTCTTTATATGCATTTGAGCTTAGTATCGCATTTTTAAAAATCGCAGGATTAGAAGTCGCACCGTTAATAATTTTACTATTAATTAACTCTTTAAACTCGTTATCTAAGTAATCCCTCTCAATAAAATCAGCCCACAAAGAGAACTTCAAATCTTTTAAATACATCTACAAACCCTCGTTTTTGATAAATTATATCCCAAAAATTACCAATTTATATCGTTAACCTATATTTTTTGGAATTTTTACGATAAAGGTAGAGCCGTTTTGGGAAGTCTCTACCTCAATCTCACCACCGAATTGTTTTTGAACAATCATCTGGCTCATATACAGCCCAAGTCCGGTTCCGTTTTTTCCTTTAGTGCTAAAATATGGCTCAAACAGATGCGATAAATGTTCACTATTTATACCTCCTGCATTGTCTTGTACGTATATCAAAACTTTATTTCCGACTACTTTGACACTTAACGCTATAAACGGATTTTTAACATTGAGATCATTATGCGCATCTATTGCATTGTTTAAAATATTTAATATAACTTGAACAAGCTCATTTATATATATTTTTACATGTATATCTGTGAGCTTATTTACTGATATTCTTATTTTTTTGTCATTTATCCTCGATATGGCAAAATTGACCGCTCTTTGAAGCAACTCATGAATTTCAATATCAACTATCTCCTTATCCGGACGAAAATAGGTCTGAAAATCATCGATGGTATCGGAGAGATAAACAATAGTATCGCTTATATTGCTTAACGCTTTATCAATATCTTGGTCGCTTCTATCTTTGCCAAGCAGCTGCTTAAACTGCAAGTTTGCTATTTGAAGCGTAACCGTAGAGAGCGGTTGCCTCCACTGATGTGCTATCATGCTTATCATCTCACCCATCACTGCCTGTTTTGATTGGGTTTGCAGTATTTGGTCTTTGCTTTTTAACTCTTCTAGTTTTTGCTCAACTTTAAGCTCTAATGATTCGTTTAGTTTGATCAACTCGGTTGTTTTTTCTTTTACCTGCTTTTCAAGTTCTAAATTAAAATCTCTCAGCATATTTTGCTGTTCTAAAATAATATTTCTGGCTTCATCTATTTTTCTCTGATAAAAGTAGATAATTATGCTGATTATGATTAAAACAAATGAGATATATGTAACCTGATACATAGAGTATTTAATAGGTATAAAATTTTGCAACGGTGCGATTATGAGCATAAAAATAATGAATATAAACCAGTAAATTGCATGTATAGTTTTTTGAAAATAAAGAAGTATTATCGGATAGGTAAATATCCAGAGATGTTTTAAGTCATTCGGTTCACCGATATAGATAAGAAAAAGAAACAAAAAAGTGTATTGAAGGGTCATGATTATGGCAAAATATTCGAAAAAATTACGATATTTTCTCAAAGCAAAAAATATAACAAAGTTCATACATAAAAGGGCGACCTCTATCGGTATAAACCCCGATATATCTCTTATATAGTTTCCGATAATTCCGTAAATAAGTCCGCCGGCAGAGAGCAAAATACCGATATTTACCATCTGGTATCTATTTTTTAAATACTGCTCTGATTCGTCAAATATCCATCCGCTTGTAAAAAAACCGTCTATTTTAAACATAAACTACACCTTTTATGGTAAGTAAACTTTATCTAAAAGCTCATTATATTCGCTTTGTGCATCACTGTCTAAAGTTATACCGCCGCCGCTTTTGTAGATATAACCCTCTTTTGAATTTTGCACAAATCTTATCATTACCGCACTATCGAGTGTTTTACCGTCATAGATGCCGAAAACTCCGCTGAAATATCCGCGTTCATAATTTTCAACTTCACTTATTATATCCAAAGTACTCTTTTTTGGCGCACCGCTTATGCTTCCCGCCGGAAGAAGTGCCTTTAATATATCACCTATCCTCTCATGCCAATCATCTCCGATATCTCCGCTTATATGAGAGCTTACATGCAGAAGTTTTTTTTCACCCGCTTCTATCTCGGTGATATATCTAAATTTTTCTACTTTTACATTTTTTGCAACGATTGAGAGGTCGTTTCTAAGCAAATCGACAACCATAACATGTTCTGCCGTCTCTTTTTGGTTGTTTAAGATACTCTCTTTTGCGTTAGGAATCGATGCGTCAATAGTACCTTTCATCGGAAATGTGGAGATTTTAGAATCTTTTATTTGAATAAATTTTTCAGGTGAGAAACAGACAAATTCATCTTTGTATCTTAACTTATAGTGAGCATTGGCACACTCAAATATCTCTTTTAGGGTTAACGGAGTTTTTATAGATGTAGGCTGTGTAAGATTTAAAAGATAGGTGTCACCGGCTTTTATCTTCTCTATGACAAAATCAAACTTTTTTTTATACTCGCTAAAAGAGAGTGCATATTTATCTAAAAAATCTTCATGAGTTTTAAGATGATAATCTTCATCTATGCAAAATTCGATATCGTTTGCTTCAAGCTCGCACAAAGCAGATACTATGATATTTTGAGCCTTAAAATCGACTATAAATAAAAAAGCCTCCCTTTTTGCACCAAAAGAGTTTAAATCATCAAATGTCATTAATCAATTTTTTAAGCACAGCCATTCTAATTGCAACGCCGTTTGAGACTTGCTCTAAAACTTTACATCTCTTATCTGCCAAGAGTGCATCGCAAATATCAATATTTCTATGAACGGGTCCGGGATGAAGAAGAATTATATCCCTATCCCCTACAACTTCCGAGGTTATGCAGAAGTCGCTTGCGTAATCTTTGAGCGATGCGTAAGTTTGCGAAGAGTGTCTCTCCGTTTGAGTTCTAAGACTCATGATGACATCAACTTCATCAATTATCTCATTTATATAGTGAGTCGTTCTTAAATCTGTTTTTGGTAAAAATTGCGGAGGGGCTACTAAAATAACCTCCATACCGAATCTGCCGAGAAGTTCAATATTTGAGTTTGCAACTCTTGAATTTTTTATATCTCCGACTATTGCTATTTTTTTTCCTTTAATATCTCCAAAATGTTTTTTAAGAGTAAAAAGATCTAAAAGCGCTTGCGTCGGATGAGCATGGGCACCGTCTCCGGCATTTATTATAGAAGCTTTCGTATGATTTGAGAGAATTTTGGGCACACCCGAATTTTGATGTCGCACTATGATGGCATGAGGACCCATCGCGTCGAGATTCATAGCGGTATCGACTAGCGTTTCGCCTTTTTTTGTAGAGCTGTTTGCAACATCAAGATGAACAATCTCAGCGCCCAGCCTCTTTGCGGCTATCTCAAAAGAACTTCTAGTTCTTGTCGAGTTTTCAAAAAAGAGCGTAATTATGATTTTATCTTTTAAAATCCTATCAAATCTGCCGTCGCTAAAAAGCTTTGCATCCTCTAAAATCGACTCTATCTCTGAAGTCGTAAAATCATCCGTACGAATTAAATGTTTCATTTTTCCCTTAAGCTCGTCATTCCGTACTTGATACGGAATCTAATTTATTTCATAGATTATACAAGACATCACATATTTTTTCAATATCACGACCGACTTTTAACACCTCAAAACCTGTTTTTAAAAAATACGGCTCCGAAATTTGAGAAAAACTCTCATCATCCTCTCTGCAGTTAAAAGCTACCGCATATGATATATTTTTATCTTCAAGGGCTTTTTTGCTTAAAAGCGTATCGTTTATGCAGCCAAGGGAGCAGTGCGTAACCAAAAGTGCGGAAGCTTTAAAATATTTTATCAAATCAATCATCATATAATTTTCATCAATAGGCACATAAAGCCCGCCTGCCCCCTCAATGATAACAATATCGCAAGAAGCTTCCATCTCCTCAATCTTATTTTGGATTTTTTTTAAATCAAGAGGAGTGTTGTTTGATGCCACAAACGGAGCCGTTGCCGCCTCATAGGTAATCGGGACGATATCTTCAACCTCCAAGTGCCACAACTTTGGATTTAATTTTTTTATAAGCTCTAAAAGCTCCTCTCCATCCGTCGCATATCCATCCAAAACTCCCGTCTCAATCGGCTTTATAACTCCAACGCTAAAACCACGCGAAGCAAACTCTTTTAATAATAATTTAGTTGTATAAGTCTTACCGATGTTTGTATTTGTAGCGGTCACAAAAATTCGTTTTGTCATAGTTATCTCATCTTATTGCTATTTTATAAAGCAATTGTATCGAAATCGAAAATAGTTTACGGCTCAAAATAATTTACTCAACCTAAATTCACAGCTTACATAAGCTCATTTTTTATTTTACTACAATTATCTCAATTTGGCTATAATTTTTAACTATCAAAGATAATTATTGCAGGAATATTATGGCAACAAATACGGAATTAGAAACTATCAACGAGATATCGCTCAAATATCCTAAAAAATACAAAGTATTGATTTTAAATGACGACTATACTTCTATGGAGTTTGTTATAGATGTTTTAATGAGCATATTTCATAAAAGCTTTTTAGAAGCCGAAGCTATAATGCTTGAGGTGCATAAAAAAGATAAAGGTGTGTGCGGGGTATATACATATGAAATTGCAGAAACCAAAGTAGCTCAAGTTCATAAAAAAGCCAGAGACAACGGTTTTCCGCTAAGAGCCGAAATGGAGGAAGAGTAATGATTAGCTACTCGCTAAATGAGGTTTTTCAAAAATCAATTATCTATGCAAAAGAGCTAAAACATGAGTATATCACTATCGAACATGTATTTTATCAACTTTTAAACTCTCCCGAGGGTGCAAAAATCATCTTTACATGCGGCGGTGATGTTGCAAAAATGAAAGAGCTTATAAAAAATTATATATACTCAAACATCGGCACACTGCCGCAAAATGTAAACGAGGAGCCTTTTGAGAGCGTTGCACTTTCTAGGCTGATAGATAGAATGATAAAACATATCCAAAGTTCCGGACAACAGAGCGCCGACATAGGCGATTTGCTTGTTGCTATCTATGATGAAGTAAACTCGTTTGCCTATATGCTGCTAAATGAGTATCATATTTCAAGGCTTGATATATTAGAAACTATCTCGCATAACGAGGAACCAAAAAGCGATAACGCAAAAGAATCTTATCTGCAAAAATACTCTATAAACCTTCTTCAAAAAGCAAAAGAGGGGAAAATTGACCCCGTAATCGGACGGGATGAAGAGATACAAAGAGTTATTCAGATTTTATGCCGCAGAAAGAAAAACAACCCTATTTTAGTCGGAGAAGCCGGAGTCGGAAAAACGGCTATTGCAGAAGGGTTAGCACTAAATATAGTCGCGCATAAAGTTCCTCCCATCATACAAAACAGTGAGCTTTTTGCACTTGATTTGGGCGCAATGCTAGCCGGCACAAAATATAGAGGGGATTTTGAAAAGCGGCTAAAAGGTATTATGGATGAGCTAAAATCAATTCCAAACGCTATTCTTTTCATCGATGAGATTCATACTTTAATCGGTGCGGGATCAACAAGCGGAACCATGGACGCAGCAAATCAGCTAAAGCCGGCTTTAGCTTCGGGTGAGCTAAAATGCATGGGTGCCACAACATTTGCAGAGTATAGAAACGGTTTTGAAAAAGATAAAGCACTAAGCAGAAGATTCTCTAAAGTTGACATAAACGAGCCATCAGTTACAACAACTTACAAAATTTTAAAAGGGTTAAAGAGCAAATATGAAGAGCATCATGATGTAACATTTACCGATAAAGCTCTAAAAACTGCCATTGATCTATCTAAAAGATATATTACCGACAAATTCTTGCCGGACAAAGCAATTGACCTAATAGATGAAACTGCCGCATCATTTCATCTAAAAAACAAGAAAAAAAGAGTAGTCAAGTCATACGATATTGAAAATACTATTTCAAAAATAGTAGGTATCTCAAGCTCAAAAGTAACCAAAGACGAAACACTCTCTCTAGTAAATTTAGAAGAAAATCTACGGAAAAAGGTAATCGGGCAAGACAAAGCAGTTGCAGAGGTAGCAAAAGCCATAAAAATTTCTAAAGCCGGACTAACGCCCGAGAACAAGCCTATTGCTTCCTTCTTATTTTCAGGACCTACGGGTGTAGGCAAAACGGAACTAGCACTTTCTCTTAGCCAAATATTGGGCGTTAATTTTGAGAGATTTGATATGAGCGAATATATGGAAAAACATGCTCTTAGCCGCCTTATCGGCGCACCTCCTGGTTATGTCGGGTATGAACAGGGCGGTTTGCTTACTGAAGCGATAAAAAGACATCCTTACACGGTTTTACTACTAGACGAGATAGAAAAAGCGCACCCTGATTTGGTAAATATTTTACTTCAGATTATGGACAATGCCACTCTTACGGACAACAACGGCTATAAAGCTAATTTTCAAAATGTTATACTTATTATGACATCAAACATCGGTGCAACTGCCAGAAGCGTAATGGGGTTCAATAAAGACAGCTCACTATCAAAAAATGAGGAGTTAAAACTATTTTTTACACCTGAGTTTAGAAATAGATTAAGTGCAATAGTAGAGTTCAAACAACTAGATAGCGAAGTTGTAAAAAATATTGTAAATAAATTTATAGATGAACTAAACAGTGAGCTAAAAAAGAAAAAAATCACTGTCACTTTATCTCCAAAAGCCGTAGAGTTTATAGCCCAGAGTTCATACTCTGCAGAGATGGGTGCCAGACCGATAAAAAGATATATTGGGGACAATATAACAAATAAACTAAGTGATGAAATTCTATTTGGAAAACTAAAAAACGGTGGAAGTGTAGAAGTTTTATATGAAGAAGAGTTGATTTTAAATTTCAAAGAACCTGCTTGAATATACCAAGACTAAATAAATATAACTTAACATTTCCAAATCCAAACGATGCCAATGAAGACGGTATCGTTGCGTGGGGAGGCGATTTAAATCCCTCTAGGCTCATTAATGCATATCAAAATGGGATTTTCCCTTGGTATGGCAAAAATGACCCGATTATTTGGTGGTCTACTAACCCAAGACTGATTATGGAACTAGATGATTTTAAACTAAGCCGTTCACTGAAAAAAAATATGAAAAATTTTGAATATAAGTTTGATGCTAATTTTAAAGAGGTTATAAAACAGTGCAGCAGCATAAAAAGAGAAAAACAAAACGGAACTTGGATACAAGATGATATTATTGAGGCTTACTCTTCTTTGCATGATATGGGCATAGCACACAGTGTCGAGAGTTATTTTGACGGTAAATTAGTAGGTGGACTATACGGTGTTGCAGTAGGCAGGGTTTTTTGCGGAGAGTCTATGTTTTCCCTTGTAAGCGATGCTTCAAAATCTGCTTATGCCATACTAATAAAACATCTAAAATTTTGGGGATATGATTTCATTGATTGTCAAGTACCGACAAATCATCTAAAAAGTTTAGGTGCAAAAGAAGTAACAAAAGAATATTTTTTGAATAGACTTTATAAAGTAAATATGCCAAATATAAAACATAAATGGGAAATAGAAGATTTTCTGATAAATTAAATATTGATAAGTTAATAATTTGATTGTGATTTGTTAAGTAAGAAGAAATGATCAACTAGGCAGCGACCTACGTTCCCAACCCTGCAAGGATCAGTATTATCAGCGATGAGAGGCTTAGCTTCTGGGTTCGGAATGGAGCCAGGCGTTTCCCTCTCTCTATAGCCACCTAGACAGACCATATATAAAGACACGGCAAAGGAAGTAATTCCTTTACCTACGCTAACGCTAAGTTTGACTCAGCGTCAGGCTCACGCTCAGTAAACCGAGCTTATTGTGCCCTCATATATAATCTGTAAAGATTAGAGAAGATTCTCATTGTTAAAGTCAACATAACTAAATAACTACTACAGGATACTTATACACTAAGTAAGGTAGTGAACTTGAAATGAAACCTAAGTTTCTAAAAAAAAGACAAACGTACTATTAGTACTGGTCAGCTAAA
>NZ_JAQTLH010000011.1 GCF_028714975.1 Sulfurimonas sp. | reverse complement strand
AACTCTCTTATCTGTCCGCTTGCTTTGCCTTGTGCAAACATACCGTTTAAATCTTCCGCCGCATTAACATTTAATGAACCAAGAAGACCAATCGTCACTGTACTCAATATCAATTTTTTATTCATCTAAGTTTTCCGTATTTTAAATAATTTCGAACAATAATACCTTATTGTTATTTGAACTTTGATTAGGACACATCTAAAAACCCTAGTCACCTTCAGCGATAGAGAGAAGTTCACAATCAAGGCGACTCTTTGAAGCCCTAGCCAAAGCTAAGGCAAAAAGAGGCAACGCAGAGTGTGGGCTTCTCTCTATCGCCCTGCGGGAGGGTTCAAAAAAGCGACATGGCATAAAACTTTTTATCGCCTTAGCTTCGGCTAAGACTCAAAAAAGATTTTACACCATCTCATCTTTTTTGATTCCCTCTGAAGATGACTAGAGTTTTTAGAAGTGTCCTTTAATAAAATTTAATTTTTTTGTTAAAATTAGGAAGCTATAAAGAGTTTGAAGCCTTTCATTAATTTGCCTTTTATAGATTTTAGATATAATTGCGCCTATTATAAAGGGCAGGAAAACGATGACTTTTGAACCATATCCATTTGAAAAATTAAACAATTTACTCCAAAATATAACACCAAATAAAAAGTATGAGCCATCTGTTTTAACTATCGGCGAACCGCAATTTGAAACTCCCAATTTTATACAAAAAGCGCTATGCGAAAACTCTTCACAACTAAGAAAATATCCTAAAACTGCGGGAGAAGATAACTTAAGAGTTGCGCAAAGAGGATTTGTTAAAACAAGATTTGGGGTTGAGCTTCGTGATGAGCAGATTATCCCTACTTTTGGAACGCGTGAAGTCCTTTTTAACTTTCCTCAATTTTTGTTATTTGATATAAAAAATCCCGTAATGGCTTTTACTAACCCTTTCTATCAAATCTATGAGGGTGCCGCAATTGCCAGCAGAGCTAAAGTAATTCACTTAAATCTAACTCCTGAAAACGATTTTAAGCCCGAAATAAATGAAGAAATATTATCTACTTGCGATTTGGTAATTTTAAACTTTCCAAACAATCCTACAACGGCTACGCTTACTTTAGAAGAGCTAGCAGAGTGGGTAAAACTCGCACTTAAACACGATTTTGTACTCTTAAACGATGAGTGTTACAGCGAAATATATACTTCAAAGCCTATTTCATCACTCCTTGAAGCTTCACTTTACGCGGGAAATGAAACATTTAAAAATATTTTAGTCATCAACTCTATCTCAAAACGCTCATCCGCTCCGGGGCTTCGTTCAGGTTTTATTGCAGGAGATGAAAATATCTTAAAAGAGTATATCGACTATAGAACTTACATCGGCTGTGCCTCCCCTCTTCCTCTTCAAAGTGCCGCTGCGGCTGCTTGGAGCGATGAGAAACATGTAGCGGTTGCAAGAGAGATTTACAAGAAAAATTTTGAAGCGGCATATGAGATTTTGGGTATTGAGATTCCCGAAGCTACTTTTTACATCTGGCTAAAAGTTCCCTCTCCTTTAGAATTTACAAAAAGACTCTACCGTGACTATAATGTAAAAGTTTTACCCGGAGAGTATTTGGCAAGAGACGATGCAAACAGAGTCAATCCCGGCAAAGAGTTCATTAGAATCGCACTGGTTGAAGATGTTGATAAAACCAAAAACGCCCTACTAAGAATCAAGGAGGCTCTAGCATGCAAAGAGTAGAAGAGTTAAAAACAAAGGTATTAAATGCACAGCAAAATGGAGATATCGCCTCTCTTTTCGTACTAGAGCAGCAAGCACATGAGCTATTTGACGAAGATACGCTTAACGACTTTTATGCGAATATCCTTGATCTGGCGTTAGAGAGACTTACCGATACGCTCGAAGCTCACAGAGTTATGGATATGAATGAAGTTCAGGATTTTGCAACGATTAGAGCGCTTTACGAATACGCAATAGAGCATTATAGTGCCGGTAAAATTTCAGACGCAAGCGCACTCTTTGAAGTGCTAAGCGGGCTGAGCAACGACAAAAAGTTCTCATCGGCTCTGAAATTTCATTGGATTGCTTCAAAAGAGAATATCTCACTTGATGATTTTATTGAAAATATTGCAGACATTGAAGCAACGCAAAATGCAGGTACATTTTATATAAGTTGTTTTAGCAAAGAGGCACAAAAATTGCTAGATAATTCCCAAATAGACGGGAGTAGCGAATGAAGATACATTTTATCGGAATCGGCGGAATCGGCATATCGGGTTTGGCACAATATATGCACTATAAAGGGCATGAAATCAGCGGTTCGGATATTTCCGATACCGTCATTACAAAAAAACTCCGCAAATTGGGTATAACCGTTACCATTCCTCATGATGCGTCTGCTATTGCTAATCAAGATTTGGTTATCCATTCAGCGATTATTCGTCCCGACAATCCTGAAGTAGTCGCTGCAAAAGCAAAGGGTATTGAAGTTCTTGCCCGCCGTGAAGCACTGCTGCAGATTTTAAACAACTCTAAAGTCTACGCTGTTGCGGGTGCTCACGGAAAAAGCACTACTACCGCGATTTTAACTTCGATTATGGACGGTTCTTCAATCATCGGTGCAGAGTCAAAAGCATTCGGTTCAAATGTCAGATACGAAAAAGATAACAGCATTATGATTTTTGAAGCTGATGAGAGCGACGGCAGTTTTTTAAACTCAAACCCGTATTGTGCAATCGTAGTAAACGCCGAGCCTGAACATATGGAGTACTACGACTACAACTATGAACTTTTTTATGATTCATACAAGCGCTTTATAAAATCAGCCCAGTATCGTGTTTTAAATGCCGAAGATAAATTTTTAAGTACGCTTGTTGGCGAAATAGATGCCGACTGGCTCTACCCAAGCCGTGACATTACAAACATAGAATTCATTCTGATAAATGACGAACCGCATACAAGATTTACTCTTAAAGATTTAGGCAGTTTTGATGTTTGGGGATTTGGAAAGCATATCGCTCTTGATGCGGCTTTGGCTATTTTAGCGGCAAATGAGTCTATGGATATTGAACTGATAAGAGAGAAGATACTTACATTTAAAGGTATCAAAAAAAGATTTGACATAGTCGGTGTTGAAGAGGGAAGCGTCATAATCGATGATTACGGTCACCATCCTACAGAGATAAAAGCGACATTTGAATCAGTCAAAGAGTATGCACTTCTTAAAGGTTTTGATAAGATTACCGCAATTTGGCAGCCTCATAAATACTCTCGTACCATAGATAATCTCGAAGAGTTTATAAACTGTTTTGAGGGCGCATGTGAGCTTATCATCCTGCCTGTATGGGCCGCAGGTGAAGCAATCAGAGAAATTGATTTTAAAGAGAAGTTTAAAAGATATAACCTGACAATGGCAGACAATATCTCAAGAGCAGATAACACGATTACCGTTATGAAAGACAAAGAGGCGCTTAAAATCTTAGACAAAGGTCTTATCATCGGTTTTGGCGCAGGCGATTTGACTTATCAGATAAGAGGAATCGCTTAAGTGGCATATATAGCCGGAATTGTAATCGCAGGACTCTTTTTTTTGGCTCTGCACTATTTTACGGAACTGACAAATAAACAAAAAGCATTGATTACGGTAGTAGTTCTATCTATTGTTTTATCGGCGATTGCATTTAACAGTTACAGCAATGCCAAAAGCCAAAAGATGCTAGATGTCGTAATGAAGTTTAATCAGCACAACACTATCACATGTAACGGTGTGAGCGTAAACGATGAAAACTACACTCTAAGCATAGGAACATACACATTTATAGGCAAAAAAGAGACTCCGTTTTACGGTCAAATGATTAGCGCTTCTACATGCAAATAGAAAAAACTTCAAAAATTGATACTCTTATCAATCAACTTGATTTAAGCGATCATATAAACTCATTTAAGCAATTTTTTTCTCGTGAGAGTTCGCTCTATATTGAGGGAGACCAAGAGCTTCACTACCGCTACATCAAAGCGCTTGATACCATAGAGTTTAAGGCTCCTCCTAAAGTTGCAGACTTTACAAATATAAAACTTCATCTTCAAAAGCACGGTGTGTTGCAGTTTGAGCAGATTTTTGAAATCGTAAAAGTCGTTAGATATTTTCGCTATTTTAAAAACAGAGAACTAGAAGGTATCATCGGCGAATGGATGGATAAGTTTGTCATTGAGCCGAAGTTTTTTGAGGTTGAGAAGTACTTTACCCATGACGGTAAATTTGAAGAGAATCTCGACGAAGTGCTATTTGGTTTGGGTGCAAGAATAAGAGAGCATAAAGCCAACATGAACAGCTCGCTTAAGAGACTTACATCAAGCCCGAAACTCTCACCGTATCTCATAGATACACAGGTGCATCTCATAAACGACGAAGAGTCTCTTTTGGTTCGCGGCGGTTTTAACCATGTGTTAAAAGGTGCCATAGTCGGCAGAAGCAGCAGCGGCGGTTTTTATGTATCACCCGATAGCATACTAAAATCAAAAGAGCAGATTCGCTATATCGTCCAAGAACGAGAGGCGATTTTTTACACTTATGCAAAAGAGTTTTCATCCAAACTTGCCGAACTTTTACCGTTTATCTCATTTTGCGACAAAGAGTTCACAAAGTTTGACAACTATCAAGCCAGAGTTTTGTTTGCAAAGAGTAAAAACCTTCAACTTATAAAATCGAAGAAAGATTCTAAAATCATCTTAGATAGCTTTATCCACCCTGCTCTTCACCACGCAAAACCTATATATGTTGATTTTTCAAAAAATATTTTGATGATTACCGGTGTAAATGCGGGCGGAAAAACTATGCTTTTAAAGTCGATTTTAAGTGCTGCTTTTATGGCAAAATATATTATCCCTATGAAGCTGAATGAACACAAATCTCATATCGGCGGCTTTAAAAACATTTTAGCGATTATCGACGACCCTCAAAATGTTAAAAACGATATCTCAACTTTTGCAGGGCGTATGCAGGAGTTTTCTAAAATATTTGAGTATAAAGACGCACTTGTCGGAGTCGATGAGATTGAACTTGGAACAGATAGCGACGAGGCTGCGGCACTCTTTAAAGTTATACTTGATGAATTGATTTTAAGAGGGCAAAAGATAGTCGTCACAACGCACCACAAACGACTTGCCGCACTTATGGCTGACCGTGACGATGTAGAACTTATGGCGGCGATTTACGATGAGCAAAACAGAGTTCCGACTTATGAGTTTATGCACGGAATCATTGGGAAAAGTTACGCTTTTGAGACCGCCAGCAGATACGGAATCTCAAACAAAATAGTAAATGAAGCAAAAGCAGTATACGGCGACAACAGCGAAAAACTTAATATCCTTATAGAGAGAGGCTCACAGTTAGAGCGGGAGTTGAAACAAAAACATCAAAAAGTTGATGAAAAGTTAGAGAGTATAAAAGCCAAAGAGCTTGAGTTAAAAGAAGAGAAACAGAGAGTTTATGAAGAGCTAGAATATGAGAGAAATGCCCTTAAAGATAGTTACGAGAGTGCGATAAACGAAGCTAAACTTGCTGCCCGCGCGGGAGACACAAAAGCTATCCACAGAGCTATGAACAAAGCCAATCAGCAGCTCCCGCTTGAGAAAAAAGAGCCGCAAATCGCACAAATAGCAGAATTTAACATCGGCGACAATGTAAAATATCATAGCAAAAAAGGCGTAATCGTAGCTATGAAAGATAAAAATGAGGCGATTGTAGAAGTTGACGGAATGCGTGTCAGAGTTAAAACAAAAGAGCTTAAACATACGCAAATCATACATCAAAAACCTCGCACGGATGTCAATTTACAAGTACAAAGAAGAGCAGGACTAAAATGCGATTTGCACGGTATGAGAGCGGAAGAAGCAACGGAGGTACTGGACAAATTTATCTCTGACGCGCTTATAAACGGCTGGGATGAAGTCATCGTTTATCACGGTATCGGGACGGGAAAACTCTCTTATGCAGTCAAAGAGTTTCTAAAAGCACATCCAAAAGTAAAAAAATTTGAAGATGCACCGCAACATATGGGCGGTTTTGGGGCAAAACTTGTCACCCTTTAATAAAAAATGAGAAAACAATGAGAGAAAAAGGCTCAAAATTACGACTTCTTGTACTTGAAGACGACTTATTGATATGCGACATTATGTCTGAATTTTTAAACGGATGCGGCTATGAAGTCATCTGTGTGAATGACGGCAACGAAGCAATAGACAAAGCATATGAAGAACATTTCGATGCATTTATCTTTGATGTCAAAGTGCCTCTGATGAATGGGTTTGATGTACTAAAAACACTCAGAGAAGCAAAACAGGAAGCGCCGGCGATTTTTGTGACATCGCTAGCTAGCATAGCTGATCTATCAAGAGGGTATGATGCCGGATGTGACGACTACATAAAAAAACCATTTGAATTAAAAGAACTTCAACTGCGTCTTGAAAAATTGATTCAAAAATCTTTTTCTACAAACAACAGTAACAAAATAACTCTTACTCAGACATGGTCGTTTGAACCAAACAATGGAAAACTATTTAGTGCTAATGAAGAGCTTTTTTTAACAAAAAAAGAGACAAAATTACTCAATATACTAATTTCACATAAAGGTAAAATGGTATCTAATGAGCAAATTATTGCCAGTGTATGGAATTATGACGATGAAGCAACTGAAGAAAATCTTCGTACCCACATCAAAAAATTACGCAAAATATTAGGAAAAGAGATTATTCAAAATGTGCGAAAGCAGGGATACCTAATTGTTACAAGCTGAAAAAAAATCACTCATCCAATTTGTATCTGTTTTTGTCGGACTAAATATAATTTTTTTAATTATATTATCTACTCTTTATTACAACTATCAAAAAAAAATATATACAGAAATTCTGCAAGATGAGATGATATACTATACCGAAACAGCCTATGAATCAGTATATTATGCACAAAATATAGCTGATTTGGATGAATATTTACTGCACCATCCAAAATTTGATATTGCTATGATGGACAAAAACAAGAATATCATATATCCAAATCCTGCTCCCTTTAAAGTCAAGTTTAAACAAGGGTTTTTTAGAGAAGATACCCACTATTTTTTTATTAAAACTATTGAGCTAGAAAATATCGAAAATATTCACTATCTTATAGTCCGAGGGGATGCGATAGACGATGAGTTAAATAAAACAAAACAAACAATACTTATTGTTTTGATTTTTTCTATTGTATTTTTTGGTGCAGTAATATTTATTTTATCAAAAATTTTCTTGCGTCCTCTGCGTCAATACATTGAACTGCTAAACAAATTTATCACGGATGCGATTCACGAGCTAAACACTCCTATCTCTGTCCTCTCAATGAGCCTTGAAACAATGGAAGTAGACGAACTAAGCCAAAAAAATCTAAAATCTACAAATCGTATGTTAATCGCAACAAGAACGCTCTCACATCTCTATAACGACCTAACATTTACAATGTTCTCCTCCGAGCACTATCCTGTTCAAAAAACAGATCTCAAAGAGCTGATTTTGCAACGAATAGATTATTTTATGCCCTTAGCCTCTACAAAAAATCTTAGCTTTACAAAAGAGCTAAGAGAGTGCGAAATTATGATTAACGAGCGACTCATGGGCAGGATTATTGACAATCTACTCTCAAACGCTATTAAATACAACAAAAAAAATGGAAATATAAAGATAGAATTGAATGAAAATTCGTTTAGCATTTCAGATACAGGAATTGGATTTGACCAATCAAAATCAAAAGAGATTTTTGAACGCTACAAAAGATTTGATAACTCAAACGGCGGTTTTGGGCTTGGACTTAGTATCGTAAAATCATTGTGTGATTTATACGATATAGAGATTGAAGTAGTATCAAAAAAAGATATCGGAACAACTTTTACTCTAACTTGGAATAATTCACGAATAATTCACACTTAATAATATAAAATTCCTCTACACAAAAAGTGTAAACATCAAAAAAGGATTAATTTATGAAAAAAATTATCGCACTTGCTATCGTTCTTGGTCTAACTACTTCAGCTTTCGCTGCAACTCCTAAATCTGAAAGAGGTGAAAGAGTAGAGAAATCAGAAAAAACTTCTCACGCTAAAAAAGCTAAAAAAGCTAAAAAAGCTAAAAAAGCTAAAAAAAACAAAACAGCAGAAGAAGCAACTTCTAAGTAATCTCTAAGAGCGGCACGATTGTGTTGCTCTTCCTTTCTCTCAATCGTTCGATTCATTTCATCTTAATATCATTAAAATCCATTTAACGCAAATATGTTACAAAAGTAGTCATTAAAATAAGATTTACCATCTTTTGAGGTAATTCACGAATAATTCCACATATAATGCTATAGAATTACTTTACACATGATGTGTACACACCAAAAAAGGATTAATTTATGAAAAAAATTATCGCGATTGTTCTTGTTCTTGGTTTAAGTTCACTATTCGCCGCAGGCGGTCATAAAGCTGAAAAACCTGAAAAGGAAAAGAAAGAAAAAAAGGAGAAAAAAGATAAACCCGCTGAAGCTTCAGCAGGCGCTAATCATAGAGCAACTCGTGCCATTCCTGCGACACCTGCTACTCGTACAACTCCTGCAGTTCCGGCAACTCCTGCAGTTCCGGCAGCTAAATAATTCCCAAGAGCGGCACGATTGTGTTGCTCTTATGAATTACTCAACCTATTTATCTTAACATCTCTCATATTTATAGTACAATCCTTATAATTTTTAAAAAAGAGTATCTTGTGTTAAAAGAAAAAAAAGTAGCAATTATAGGCGGTGGAGCAAGCGGGCTTTTGTGTGCAATATTTTGTGCAAAAAAATCTCTAAGTGTTGATGTTTTTGAGCAAAATGCAAAATGTGCAAAAAAGATTTTAGTATCAGGAAACGGTCGTTGCAATATCACAAATAAAAACCTAAGCCCAAATGATTATTTCTCGCAAAATCCATCGTTTGTAGAGTTTGCACTTAAAGAGTTCGGATTTGGCGAGTTTGAGAAGTTTTGCGATAGCATAGGTCTTTTGCTTGATATTAAAGATGACGGAAGAGCTTATCCGCTCAGCAATGAAGCAAAAAGCGTAGCTTCTCTTCTTTTAAGCAGTGCAAAAAGTATCGGTGTAAATATCCATACCGATAAAAAAATTAGCGATATAAAAAAACTATTAAGTGAGTATGACTTCGTCGTAGTAGCAACCGGTTCAGAGGCAGCCTCACATCTTGGCGGAAACAGAGACGGCTTAGAGTTTGCAAAAGAGTTTGGGCATAACATCATCCCGACATATCCATCTTTGGTACAACTTCATCTAAACTCCAACATTGCAAAAAAAATGAGCGGAGCCAAGATAGAGAGCGAAGTCACACTGCTAATCAACAACAAAAAAGAGCTAACTTCCAGCGGTGATATACTCTTTACCGACTACGGAGTCTCAGGCTTTGCCGTCTTAGATATATCTCAAATGGCTAGTACAGCTTTGATGGAGTTTTCGCATGTAAGCATATCCGTAAACCTGCTTCCAAACTTCAACGCTCAAAAACTATCAACTCACATAAGCAAACTCGCAACCTCATCGCCAAAAATGACGATTTTCGATATTCTCATCGGGCTTGTTCCGACAAAAATAGCCTCAGGAATTTTAGAAGAGTTGGATATTTCAGCCTCTTTATGCCAAGATGAAATCGGCATAAAACTTGCCAAAAAAATAGCAAATCAGATGTTAAACTGGCGATTTGATGTAAGCGGTACCCACGGCTTCCGCCATGCAGAGGTAAGCGGAGGCGGAGTTGATACAACTGAGATAAACCCAAAAACTTTTGAATCACTTAAACAAAAAAACCTCTATTTCTGCGGCGAAGTGCTTGATGTTGTCGGTCGCCGCGGAGGATACAATTTTGCTTTTGCATGGGCAAGCGGATATTTGGCTGCAAAACATATAACTAGAGCTTAAGCCCGCATCCCTCTTTTAAACTCTATCCAGTTTAGGACTCTTTTTATAGAGTCGTCATCTTTTATGTTTACTTCTAAGATATCGACATTCGGTTTTAGTTTTCTCGCCTCTTTTTTCTCTGCTTCCATATCAAACTCTATGTAAGGCAAAAGGTCGGTTTTTGTAATGAGTATCAAATCAGCTTTGCGAAACATTACAGGGTATTTTGCTATCTTGTCATTTCCCTCAGGAACACTTACGAGGACTATATTTAGGTGTGTTCCGACATCGTAAGAAGCGGGACATACAAGGTTGCCGACATTTTCCACAAAACAGACATCTACCGTATCTAAATCGATATTATGAAGCGCCTTATGAACCATAAAAGCGTCCAAGTGACATGCGCTTCCCGTTTGTATCTGATAGGCATCTACTCCTTTGGCTTTTAGTCTATCTGCATCTTTTGAAGTCTGTAAGTCGCCCTCTATAACGGCAAATTTAAACTTAGACAACTCTGTAAACTTCTCTAAAAGTGCAGTTTTTCCGCTTCCGGGAGAGCTCATAATGTTTATCGCCAACACTCCGTGACTCTCAAAATGAGCTCTATTATGAGAAGCTTCATGGTCATTTTTGTCTAAAATCTTCTCTATAACGGCTATGGTTTTTGCGTCGTTTAACTGAGGGTTTGCATGTATAGTTTGCATATCGTGAGAATGCTCGTGAGAGTGTTCATGTCTATGTTCTATTATCCCGCATCCGCAATCTTTACACATTATCTGTTATCCTTAAAAAATTTATCATAAACAAAATAAGCGCCGACTAACCCGACTATAAAGAAAACAAAATACTCTGCATGTAATGATGAGAAAAAGTGCAGATGCTCATGCTCTTTGCCGTGAGCAAACAGAGTGCTAAATATTAGTTGAAAAATTACTATGTATTTCATAAAAGTACCGCCATTTTATAAAGATTAGACTATTTTAATCAATTGTTCCTTATAATAGAGGAAGTTTCCTACAAAGGATATTTTGAAATGTCAATAGCAACAGACGATAGATATAACACACTTGAAAAAAGCATGAAAAAACTCGGGTATGACAAAAGTGCTCTCATTGAGACTCTTCATACCGCGCAAGAGACATTCGGGTATTTGGGCATCGATACTCTAAAGTTTATAGCAAAACGGTTAAGACTTCCCTACTCAAAAGTTTATGGCGTTGCTACATTTTACAACTATTTCAGACTTAAACCAAAAGGCAAGCACAATGTCGTCGTTTGTATGGGAACTGCCTGCTATATAAAAGGCTCCAATAAAATACTCGAAAAAATCGAACAAAAATACGGTATCAAAGTCGGTGAAACAACCCCCGATAGTGTTTTGTCGCTTCTAAGTGCAAGATGTTTCGGTTCATGTTCTCTTGCTCCCGTAGTTGTTTATGACGATGTGCCAAAAGGCAAAGTGACTATTGAAGACTCTTTATGTGATATAGAGGAGATGATAAAATGATTACATCTTTAAATGAGTTAAAAGAACTCGCCGATAAAAAAAAGTGTACCGACGATAACAGCCGCCAAGAGCTAAGAGTCTGTATGGGCAGCAGCTGTATGTCTCTGGGTTCTGCAGAGTTAGGAAAAAGTCTGCAAGATGAACTGCAAAGCAGAGAGCTAAATGATAGGTACAAAATAAAAAGTGTCGGCTGTAGCGGACTTTGCGCAAACGGAACACTAGTTTCTCACTGCAATGGCAATGAAAGCACTCTATATGAAAAAATCACGACTTCAGACGCAAAAGATTTGGTTGATAGCATCCAAAACGGCGGTTTGCTTAAAGATAAAATGTGTGATATCGCTCAACCGTTTTTTGCAAAACAGACCAAAATAGTCCTTGAAAATGCCGGAATGATTGACCCCGATGAGATTGAAGACTATATAGCTCACGGCGGATATATAGCACTATTTAAGGCACTTGACGAGATGACGCCAAAAGAGGTTATAGAAGAGGTAAAGATAAGCGCTCTGCGCGGTCGCGGCGGTGGAGGTTATCCGGCGGGTATAAAATGGGAGAGCGTCTCAAAAGTTATCAGCGAACAGAAGTATATAATCTGTAACGGCGATGAGGGTGACCCCGGAGCTTTTATGGATAGAGCAGTTATGGAGTCCGACCCGCACAGAGTGTTAGAAGGAATGGCGATTGCAGGTTATGCATGCGGGGCAAACAAAGGTTATATCTATGTTCGAGCCGAATACCCTTTGGCCGTCGAGAAATTAAGCAGAGCTATAAAACAAGCAACAAAACTTGGTATTTTGGGAGAGAATATCGCCCACAGCAACTTTAGTTTTAGTATTGAGATTCGCCTCGGTGCGGGTGCATTTGTATGCGGAGAGGCGACTGCACTTATCGCTTCGGTGGAAGGTAACCGCGGCAATCCAAGACAAAAACCTCCTCATTTAACAGATTACGGCTTATGGGGTAAACCTACAGTTCTTAATAATGTCGAGACTTTAGCAAACATTGCACCCATAATTAAAAACGGCGGAGCGTGGTACAAAAATATAGGTACGCAAAACTCAAGCGGAACAAAAGTTTTTGCACTGACGGGACATATAAAAAACACGGGGCTTGTTGAAGTACCCATGGGAACAACCCTAAGGGAGCTTATATATGAAATCGGCGGCGGAATTCCCGATGGAAAAAGATTTAAAGCCATTCAGTCTGGAGGTCCAAGCGGAGGGTGTATTCCCGAAGAACTTTTAGATCTGCATGTAGACTATGAATCCCTTAAAAACGCAGGCTCCATTATGGGAAGCGGAGGTTTGATAGTTATAGATGATAGCTCAAATATGGTTGAGATTGCACGATTTTTTATGGATTTTTGCAGGAGTGAGTCTTGCGGAAAGTGTACGCCTTGCCGCGTAGGAACAACAGAACTTACACTCCTTTTGGATAAATTTATAAAAAAAGAGGCAACAAAGAGCGATTTTGAGCTCTTAAAAGAGATGTGTGAAGTACTAAAGAGCGCAAGTCTTTGCGGACTCGGGCAAACGGCGCCAAATCCGGTTCTTAGCACCATAAAATATTTTGAAAGTGAATATCTTGAAGGAATTGGCGATGATTAGAGAAAAAGTCAGGGTTAAAACCTTTAAGATAAACGGCGTAGATGTCACGGGGCAATCAAACCAAACCATACTTGAAGTTGCACGCGACAACGGCATTGAAATTCCGACACTCTGCCACTTAGAAGGTCTTAGCTGCGTCGGTTCATGCAGAATGTGCATAGTCGAAATAAAAGGAAGCCGTGAGCCGACTCCTGCATGTACGGCAAAGATAAAAGAGGGAATAGAGGTAACGACTAACTCTTCAAAAATTGAAGCCACAAGAAAGATGATACTCTCGATGATGTTTAGCGAGCGAACTCATACATGCAGTACTTGCGTCGCAAACGGAGATTGTGAACTTCAAAACAAATCGGTAGAACTTGAACTGCAACACAGCCAAGTTCCATATCTAAATAAAAGATTTGAGATAGACGCTTCACATAAAAACTTTGTAAACGACCCAAACAGATGCATATTGTGTACGAGATGTATCCGTGTCTGTGATGAGATTGAAGGCGCACACGCGCTTGATTTGGCAGGCAGAGGACTGAGCACAAGAATAATTCACGATATGGATGAGCCTTGGGCAGATTCACAGAGTTGTACAAGCTGCGGCAAATGCGTCTACGTCTGCCCGACGGGTGCACTTTATGAAAAAGATGTCAGTGAAGAAGAAGTCATCAAAAAAAGAGGGATTATTTTGGAGCTTGTGAAAAATAGAGGTAAATATTAAATAAAGTTTTTATTAAAAACCCTCGGCTAAATCTCAAGGATGAAGGCTTACGAGGGAATTACGGCAATCTAGTTTTTATAGGTGCTTAATATGACAAAATGCAATATTTTTAAATAAAAATCAAATTTTCTGTTATGGTTTCGTATCTTAAAAATCTAGGAGCAGTGGAGATGGATACAAAAAACCAAGCTTTAAATAATATTGTCGTAGATGATAAAATATTTATTATCAGAGGTATTCAAGTAATGATTGATAAGGATTTAGCCGAACTTTATCAAGTTCAAACTAGCAGATTGAATTAACAGATTAAAAGAAATATAGAAAAGTTTCCAGATGATTTCATGTTTGAGCTAACAGATGATGAAAAAAATAATCTTATCGCAAAATGCGATAACCTACAAAAACTTAAATTTAACCCATCAAAAATTTTTAGAATTGGCGAGTTCTTTAAGCGGGAGTTTGTTTGATAATTAACTACTCATAAATTTGTTATACTATTCTCTTTACAACAGAGGTAAAACAGATGGAAAATTCTCCAAAAAAATTACGCCTTGCAACTATTTGGCTTGACGGCTGTTCGGGATGTCATATGTCAATCTTAGATATGGACGAAAAACTCCTTGAAATAACTCCATTTATAGATGTAGTTTTCAGTCCCTATGTCGATGCAAAAGAGTTTCCGCCGAATGTTGATTTAACCATAGTTGAAGGTGCTCTCAGCACCGACCATGACATAGCGATAATAAAAAAGATAAGAGAAAACTCAAAACTCATACTAGCTCTTGGAGATTGCGCGATTACGGGAAATATTTCGGCTATGAAAAATCTCTTCGGCAGTGATGCGGTTTTGCAAAAAGGTTATTTTGACTTGGCGGATATAAACGAGAGCAAAAAGTACCCCTCACAAATAGTTCCCAAACTCTTAGATAAAGTTTTGCCTCTGCATGAAGTCGTAAAAGTCGACTACTTCCTGCCCGGTTGCCCTGCTCCGTACAAAGCTATCTACGAGATGTTAAAAGCGCTCATTGAAGGCAGAGAAATAAATATATATGAATATACAAGATTTGGAAAATAGTTATGGAAAATAAAAAAATCATAATCGACCCAGTAACCAGGATCGAAGGACATGCAAAAATCACAATCGACCTTGATTGTGATGGCAAAGTAGAAGATGCAAAGATACATGTAACTCAGTATCGCGGTTTTGAGAAGTTTTGCGAGGGTAGGATGTATACCGAAATGCCCGCAATAACAGCCAGAACTTGCGGAATCTGCCCCGTTAGTCATGTCGTAGCCTCCACAAAAGCCATTGATGAGATTTTAGCCGTTACTCCACCCCAAGCCGGCATAAACATAAGAAAAATCATAAATCTAGCTCAAATACTCCAGTCACATACGCTAAACTTTTTTCATCTCTCAAGCCCTGATTTTATATATGGTTTTGACGCGCCAAAAGAGGATAGAAATATCTTTAAGATGATGCAGACACATCCCGTAATGGCAAAAGACGGCATAATATTAAGAGCTTTCGGGCAAAAAATCATAGAAGAACTTGGAGGAAAAAGAATCCACCCGACAGGCATAACTCCCGGCGGAGCGGCTAAAAAGATTGAAGAGTCACAAAAAGAGATGATACTTAAAGAGATTCCAAATGCTATGAAAATTGCACAAGGCGCACTTAAATATTTCAAAGAAAATCTTCATAAGTTTCAAAAAGAGATAGACTCATTTGCAACATTTCCATCTCTGTTTATGGCTCTTATAAACCCAGACGGAACCTTAGAACATTATGACGGGGTTTTACGCTTTATTGACAGTGAGGGGAACATCCTTGAAGAGGGAATTGACCCACAAAATTACAAAGATTATATAGGTGAAGCGGTAGAAGAAGATAGTTACCTAAAATCACCGTACTACAAACCTTTAGGCTATCCTATGGGAATGTACAGAGTAGGAGCATTGGCAAGACTAAATATTGCATCAACTTGCGGAACTCCTTTAGCGGATGAGGAGCTTAAAAATTTTAAAGCACTCGGTGGCGGCAAACCTGTTTTAAACTCATTTTACTACCACTACGCAAGGCTTATCGAGATTATTTACGCCATCGAGAAAATAGAAGAGCTTTTAAATGACGATGAGACAATAAGTGAAACCGTAAGAAGAACCTCAAAAGTGAGTAAAAATAGAGGTGTCGGATGTTCGGAAGCTCCAAGAGGAACTCTCTTTCATGAGTACCATGTTACAAAAGAGGGAGTAATAACTGCCGTAAACCTTATCATAGCGACAGGAAATAACAACCTCGCTATGAACGCAGGGATAAAACAGGCGGCCCTTGCGTTTGTAGACGGCAATAACATAACGGACGGAGCATTAAACAGAGTCGAAGCCGTCATCAGATGTTTTGACCCGTGCCTTAGCTGTTCTACTCATGCACTCGGAATTGTCTCCTCAAAAATAGAGGTGCGCGACCATAACAAAAACATAATCAAAGTGATTGAGCGAAACTAATGAGAATCATCATTGGATATGGCAATGAGTTAAGAGGCGAAGATGCTTTTGGAGTCGATGTTATAAAAGAGCTGCAAAAACTTTCTCTAAAAGATACAAAACTCATTTCAGTTTTTCAACTAACACCGGAGATAGTTTTAGAGATGCTTGATGCAGATGAGATAATCTTTATAGACACGTGCAGTAATGAAAAAAATCACTACAAATTAGCATGTTCTTTGACTCAGCAAAACGGTTTAAATCTAAGCCACCATATAGCACCAAAAACTATTATCTACATGTTAGAAAGTTTATACGACAAACGCCCGAGCTTTTTTATCTATTCCATGATGAGCAGCAGTTTTGATGAGATAATGGATTTAAAGAAGTATAGAGAGTGTGTGGATATAGTCGTAAAGCATTTATTAGACTAAGGTCAAAGCCACATAAAAAAGCTATCTAAGCTTTTTTATAGGAACTCGTCTCAATCATTCTAAGAATAATAGCTGAAATATACGGGATACTTTGCACCAACAGAGTTAAAGAAAAGATATAAACCTCTACAATTCTTTGATGATTCGTCATAATAAGCGCTATAAATGAACCTATAAGAAGTACAGATAAAATAATCTCGTTCTTAATAGGATTTTCTAAAGACTTCTTACTATTTCCGCCTTTTTCTGTTCTCTTAAACGGCAAGCGATCTTTTACAAATCCATCAAATACTGCTTTAAAAATCGTAAGCTGCAGACTCATAGCCGCAATTGCACCCAAGAGTGAATGATAAAAGTTTGCCTTAACTCTTGTTCTATAAAGCACAAAAGAGTGAATAACATTAACTATAAATGCAGTCAAAATAGGTACGGTAAGAGCAATAGTCGGAATTGTCACTCCGACAAATATAATTACAGGAACCCAAATTATATTTAAAATCGAAGTAACTGTTCCAAGTGCATCAGAGAGCCAAAAAAACCATCCGGTAACAAAATGATGCTTTTGAGCACGAGTCAGTGTTTTTGAAGATGGTTTAAAATGCTGCCAATGTTTTTTAAGAATCTGTATTGCTCCGTAAGCCCAACGATGACGCTGATTTTTGAAGGCTTCAATCGTATCAGGCAGTAGACCAAAACCGTATCTGCGGTTTGTATAATGTCCCATATAACCTGCTTCAAAGAGTCTAAGTCCCAGCTCACTATCCTCAACTATGGTATCTGTATTCCATTTACCTACCTCGTTAAAAGCGCTTAAGCGTATTAAAAGCATAGTACCATGAGCAACGATAGCATTTTCTTCGTTGCGCTCAACCATTCCAATATCAAAGAAACCTGCATATTCTGCATTCATTGCGGTTTTTAGAAGTGATTCATTGCCGTCTCTGTGATCTTGTGGAGCTTGAACCAACGCAACTTTTGAATCATCAAAAATAGGTACCAAATCAATAAGCCAATTTGGACTAATAACATAATCGGCATCTATAACTGCTAAAATTTCACTCTGCGGGTTTGTAAAATCAAGCGCTTTGTTTAATGCTCCTGCTTTAAAGCCCGTACACTCTATATCGAGATATACAAATCTTGATCCAAGTTCTTGGCATAAAGCTTTTATCGGCGCTTTGTAGTAATCTTCAGGCGTATTGTTGATAATAACAAGCACCTCATAATTTGTGTAATTAAGTTTTGATAGTGCAATAAGCGTCTCTTCTAAAACAGCGGGTTGCTCTTTATAGGCAGGCACATGTATACTCACAAACGGTACATGATTTGATTTGAGATCAAGCGGAATAAGTCTTTGAGGGCGTCTTCCGATTGTACATTTAAAGAGCTCATTTGCTTTAGCCAATGTAATTAATGTTAGAGGTACCATGAGAATCGAACCCATTCCCCACATAACCCATTTACCGAAATTCATATAATGAACAAACGGATAGACGGCAGACATAACTATACCAAAAGAGATACCCTGCGCAGCTAAACCGTAAGTCATAGCATGCAAGAAATTAACATGTTGATTTCTAAGTCCAAAGAAAGTAAAAATTGCGCCTATTAATGCAGCTACTACCATTTGAGTAAACCAATACGGCTCTACAAGGACTTCTCCTTGCATCTCAAATTTCTGATGGCGATTTGCATCAAAAACACCCCAATATTGCCCTACACTACCCTCGTCAACCCCTTTCCAAGGTTGGTCAAACGCTTCAATAAGATTATAGCTAAATCCCTCTTCTTTAGCTAAAACTAAAAATCTTCTAATGATAGTTGCCTGATTTTCGGGACTTGCTACGGAACCTTGATTGTTATATCCTTGACTAGGCCATCCAAACTCACCGATGAATATAGGCTTATTTTTATATGCATCAGCTACTTTTTTATATATCTCTTTAAAAAACGATTCAAAATTTTCGGCTTTTATTTTTTCCCAATAAGGAAGAATATGTATATTTATAACATCGACTTCTTGAACTAAATCCGGATATAGTAACCACATATTCCAAATTTCTGCAGTAGTAACCAATATTTTATGTTCTTTTTCTTTGGCAGCTTTCTCTTTAGCGGCTTTTTCTTTTGCAGCTCTTGCTTTTCTATCTTTTTCTTTAGCAATTTCTTCTTTAGCGGCTTTAGCTTTAGATTCTCTATCGGCTTTAACCACATTATTAGTAAATTCTTTAAAATCTTTAATAAAAACAATTAAATCCTCAGGTGATAAATCATCGCGAAGCAATACCTCATTTCCGACAATAACGGATGCCAAATTCTCATGGTAGGATGTTATAAGACTTTTTGCTAATGCTATCTCTTTTTCGTTATTCTCTGCAACAGGAGAGAGCCAAAGACCCATATGTGCTTGCATTCCAAGCTTTTTTACCGCAGGCATTACTCTTTGTGAATCTTCGGCAGAATAGAGACGAACTTTGTTCGTAAATTGCTTAAGCAGAGTTAAATCTTGTACTATCTCTTCATCGCTAAGAAACTCTTTATTATTGCTTTTTTTATACGGTGCGTAAGATAGAGATTCTATAATATTATCAGCATCAGGCGGAGAGATAAACTTCTTGTCGCTATTTAGCCACAAAAAAACTTGAAGCAGTGAAGCTAATAGTAATGAGCTTATAATGTATTTCAATGGATTTCCTAAAAAAATAAAACGAATTGTATACCAAAATTTCGAAAAATGTTGCTTAATAAAAAAAATTGTACCGTAAAATTTAATTTACGGCGAAGCAACTACCAAAAACAGCCCATTTAACTCTTTAAAATTTCAAATATTAAGAAGCGCTCGGCATTAAAAAATTGCCGAGAATATCCATAAATACAACTATGATTGCTTAGATAAAGCATCCATTAGTTCGGTTATACTTTTTGTTTGCAAAAACTCTTTAAATTGAGCTATATCTGTTTTAAGTATGCTAACTCCTAAAATCTCTACATCATATATCAGCCAGTTATCTTTATCGCTTCTCTTCTCTTTGGGTTTATGAAATTTATAAACAATTTCAAGTTTTTGTTCTTTACTTACAAGATCTGTTACAAAAGCGATTCTACCCTCTTGCGATTGATCTATTTTCTTAACTTCAACCTTTTCATCTTTATAAGCATCTATTTTTGATGAGTATGATTGTTTCATTCGCTCCACATAAAGCGCAATAAACCTATCTTGATTCTCTTTTGAAAGTTCCTTCCACTTATTTCCTAAGCTAAGTTTTGCCATAAGCTCAAAATCAAACATCGGCGTTAAGCACTTTATGATATTTCCATTTCTGCTGTCTTTAGATAATTTTTTATCTTCAACTACTAAAATAACCTCATCAATTTTTTTTAAAAAATGCTTTTTTAATTCTAACTGCTCATTTGCTGCCAAATTTTGTCCAAATACTATTATAAAAAATAGCATCAACATTACATTTTTATACACTTTTTTCATTTTTACTCCTTAATCTGTTTATTTCTGTATTGCTCATACACATCTCTTAAATACGGGTACAAATCTACCGCATCTTTTCTCATTTTTTCATATCGATCCATATTTAAGGACATATAATTTACATTTTCCAATGACTTTGCCTCCAAATACTCTGCCAAAGTATCCGTTAATGTCCAATATCTTCTCTCATTATAATCAATCGGACTAAGCAGCGAATCAGGATAAAGACTAATCATATCTCTTAAGTTTGATGGACCAAGAAGCGGCAAAACTATATGTGGACCGCTGCCTACACCGTAAAACCCGAGCGTCTGACCGAAATCCTCTTCATGCGCTTGAAGTTCAAAACAACTCTTTGCCGGATCAAACAATCCAGCGATACCGACAGTAGTGTTAAGAACAAATCTAGCACCCTCTTCAGAGGCATATGAGAATTTTCCTTGAAAAATATTATTGGCAAAACGCATAGGAAAATAGAGATTATTAAAGAAATTTCTTACACTCTCCCTTATCTCGACGTGCAACACGGCTTTATACCCCTTTGAAACAGGTTTAAGTACATACTCATAAGCACCGTCATTAAAGCCGGTCATAAATCTGTTGTACCCGCTAAAGGGGTCATAAACTTCTTCTATTTTAAACTCGTCGGAAAACTCCTCAACATCACCGTTTACGGCATTGTTCTCTTTTACTTCATAAAGAGCTTCTGCACTTGGTTTTTCAATATTTTTTGAACTGCATCCTGCAAAATTTAAAATTATAGATAAACATATCGTCAAATAAATAAATCTCAAATTTATACCTTTACCCTGTCTGCCAATGCCCTAGTTAGAGACAATAAATCTATATTTTCTAAACTCACTCCCGTCGGAACGCCCTGAGCGATTTTCGTATAGTTTATATCAAAATTACTTAATTTATCTTCAATATATAACATAACGGCATCATTTGAAATAGAAGGAGTCAATGCAAAAACAATCTCTTTGACTCCTGAACCGACTAATTTTTCTAAACTTAAAAAATTCAACTCAGCTAAAGACTCCAGAACAAAATATCTACCGTCAAAAAGTCCATTCTCTTCTAAAAGAAGTATATCTTTTGCATTTTCTACTATGCAAAGAAGCGTCTCATCTCTACTCTCATCGCAGCATATAAAACATAAATCATCTTCACTCATTCCGCCGCAGGAGCTACACTGCTTTAGTGTTCCTAAAGCCTCTTCTATGGCATGAGAAACTTTCATTCCGATAAAACTATCTTTCATAACCATATGATACGCTAATCTTGTTGCCGATTTTTTCCCTATGGTAGGTAGTTCTTGCAGTGCCTCTACAAGTTTATTAAATTTCTCTAACGAGCTTCGCACATGCTCTCTTTTTGGTTATTTTTCGGCAATAATATCCATAATTTCAAAGGTGCCTTTAATTTTCCGGCACTATTTCCCGCTTCATCCCCGTAACCGAAAAAAAGGTCGGCTCTTACGCACCCTTTTATAGCCCCGCCGGTATCTTGTGCTATAACTATTCTATTTAAATCTTTCTCTTTGGTATCCGCACTAAGATAGAGCATACTTCCAAGAGGAAGATATCTCTGATCTACCGCGACTGAGCGATTTGGTGTTAAAACAACTCCAAGCGAGCCTGTTGCGGGTTTATCTTTCTTTTTAAAAAAAACCATGGATTCATTTTTATTTAGTAAATCATCGACTTTAGTCGGATTTTTATCACACCACTCTTTTATGCCTTTCATAGACGCCTGAGCATAACTCATTTCACCGGCGTCAATTAGGTATTTTCCGATAGAGCTGTATTTATATCCGTTTAGATTGTCAAAGCCTACATAAATCACCTCACCGTTATCAAGCCGCACCCTTCCCGAGCCTTGCACCTCTAAGAAAAAAAGATCTATTCTTGAATCGACATAGCAAACTACATCCGCGTCCAAAGCTTTACCGTTAAGCTCTTTTCTTGTGTAGTAAGGTACCACTTTATTGCCGTTAACTCTACCTCTTAATCTATAATTTTGCAACTCCGGATATTGTTTGGCAAAATCAACAACGACCAAATCTCTCGGTGTTGCATATACCGGATAAATATATGGTCCTTTTTTTGTAAGCGAACCTTTCAATAACGGTTCATAATAACCCGTTAAAAGTCCATCTTCTTTACTATCGGTCGTATCAATTTTATACGGTGTAAAATTTTGTGTAAAAAACTTTTTTGCATCCGTCGTATTTGCACCTCTACTGCACAACTCTTTATAAAGCACTTTTGTTTTACTCGTTTTACAGCTTTCAAGAAAAGAGCTTAAAGCTTTAGAATAATCTTCATTATCCCAATTAGGCAACTCCTCAAAGCTACTCTCGGAAATATCCGTTTTAGGCGTCTCTAAAAGAACTATTTTTGGTTCTTTCGAACAGCCGACAAGGAGTAAAATAGTAATTAAAAATAGGATATTATGTTTCATAAACGCAATTATACATACATTAAATTTAAAACGATATAATTGCGAAAATTTTAAATGTTAGGATATTTAATATAATATGCAGGATTTAAGCTATTACGAAATATTAGAAGTCTCAAAAGACGCAGACCAAACAACAATTAAAAAAGCATATCGAAAAATGGCTAAAATTTACCATCCGGATAAAAATCATGGTGATAGTGAAGCTGAGAGCAAATTTAAATTATGTAACGAAGCGTACCAATGTTTAAGCGACGACAAACAAAGAAGTATCTATGATCGCTACGGAAAAGAGGGACTTACCGGAATGGGCAGCCGCGGTCGCTCATCAGGCGGATTTGACGACCTCGGTTCAATGTTTGAAGAGATGTTTAATGGTTTTGGAGGCGGAGGTTCTCGCCGTCGCCAAAATCCGGCAGATATGGAAAAATACAATCTTGATATGAATGTCAATATGAGCATTAGTTTCAATGAGGCTGTTTTTGGATGCGAAAAAGAGATAGAGTTCAAGTACAAAAATTCTTGTAACAGCTGTAAGGGCACCGGAGCAAAGGACGGCAAGCTCTCCACATGTCACCAATGCAGAGGACAAGGTCAAGTTTTTATGAAACAGGGCTTTATGACATTCTCGCAAACTTGTCCGGTATGTCAGGGAACAGGTTCTGCACCCTCAGCTCCGTGTCAAAGTTGTGACGGCAACGGCTATCATGAAGAGAGAGGCAATGTTACGATTAAGATTCCAAAGGGAATTGATGACGGAAATCGCTTAAGAGTCTCAGGAAAAGGAAATATCGGCAAACGCGGAACCAGAGGTGATTTGTATGTTACTTTTAGCGTAAAACCCGACAAACATTTTCAAAGGGACGGAAATGATATCTATATCGCAATTCCGGTATTTTTTACTCAGGCAGTTGCAGGTGAGAGCTTGACAATTCCATCACTTACGGGCGAATTAGAGCTCAAACTTGATATTGGAACAAAAGATAAACAGCACTTTGTATTCAAAGGCGAAGGTATAGATGATGTCCACGGACACGGCAAAGGAAATTTAATTGCACAAGTCAACATCACATATCCGAATAAACTAAACGATGAGCAACGCGAGCTTATAAAAAAACTTCAGGAGTCGTTCGGAATAGAATCCAAACCGCATGAGAGCGTTTTAGATTCTGCGATTGAGAAGATGAAGAGCTGGTTTAAGTAAATTAAAATGTTAAAACTTGCTTGCTTTGAACAACCCAGTCTGAGAGAACCTGCATAGTTGATGATACTTTTTCATCAAAGTATGGTTCATTTTTAAAGATCCCACATCTTGCATTACAAGTTCCGCAAGCTTGCAATGCAACTCCTTTTTTGTAAAGTTCTTTTAACATCAAAACCAAGTCATGATCATAACTATCGGGTTTTAATGTTTTATCTCTTGCCAAATCAACCGCATCATTCATTAAAAAAATATTTACATCTTCTCCATTTTTATGTAGTGTTGAAGCCAGACGCAAAGCATTCCAAGTAACATCGGAACCATCATACGGTTCATGATTTAATATAATAGTAATCATTTTTACTCCTAACCCTTAAAGTAATTTTATAGCCTCATAAGCGGTATCCATCATCTTGTCGCACTCATCTTTAGTTATGATATATGGCGGCATAAAATAGACTACATCTCCAAGCGGGCGCAATAACACACCATTATCAAGTCCGTATTGATAGACTTTTAGCCCTATTCTATCTTCAGGTCTATACCCTTTTAACTCTACCGCACAAATCATTCCCGTTTGTCTAACGGATGCAACATTTTTTAGCTCTTTAAACTTTGAGAGTTTTTCGCTCATATACTTTGTGGTTACTCTGTTTTTTTCTATAACGTTATCTCTCTCAAAGAGATCAAGAGTAGCATTTGCTGCGGCACAAGCAAGAGCATTTCCGGTATAACTGTGAGAGTGTAAAAAAGCTTTATGTTCATTATAATCACAGTAAAATTTAGCATAAATTTCATTTGTTGTTAGCACGACTGAAAGCGGTAAATAGCCGCCTGTTAAGCCTTTGGATAAAACAAGAAAATCTGGTGTTATGTTAGCGCTATGACATGCAAACATCTCTCCAGTCCTGCCAAAACCTACCATAACTTCATCGGCAATCAGATGAATATCGTATCTATTGCAAATTTTATGTACTAAAACCAAAAACTCTTTATGATACATATGCATAGAACCGGCACCCTGCACTAGCGGTTCTAGTATAATCGCACTTATCTCATCGGCTCTTTTGCTACACAACTCTTCAAACTGATCTGCAGCAATTTTAGCAGCCTCCAAACTCATATCTTTTGGTACCGGAGTTTGAATACTTTGAATCAGAAGCGGCTCGTAAGTATCTTTATAAAGTTTTACATCACCCACACTAAGCGCACCGATTGTTTCACCGTGATATGAGTTAGTGAGCGAAACAAAAACACTTTTCTTTTTACCGCTGTTTTTATGAGCATGAAAACTCATCTTTAACGCGATTTCAACAGCACTTGAACCGTTATCTGCATAAAAACATTTTTTTAGACCATCGGGTGATAGTTTTACAAGCCTCTCGGATAATCTTACCGCCTGTTCATGCGTAAAACCCGCGAGTATGACATGTTCAAGCGTATCTAACTGCTCTTTAATCTTAGAGTTTATATAACCGTTTGTGTGACCGAAAAGATTAACCCACCAACTGCTTATAGCATCTATGTAGCTGTTACCGTCAAAATCTTCTAAATAAACCCCGTGAGCTTTTTTAATAGGAATAAGAGGAAGAGTTTCATGATCTTTCATTTGAGTACAAGGGTGCCACAAAACATCCAAGTCTCTACTTTTTAACTCAAAATTAGTCATATATCTTATCTTTTTAACATAGAAGCTTCATACTCTTGTGTGTAATTAAGAGCAGTACACGAAAGAAGTCCGTATAACTCCATCTCTGTTCCGCTTACATCAAAAAGCTCTTCTCCCTCTTTACCTAAAAATATAAATTTTTCATATTTATGATTGTCTTTACCTATATACTTTGAATAAACTACATAATAGACATCTTTAAATCCGGGTGTATTAGAACATGTTTCAAGATACTTTTCACATGTTTTATCAACACTTTTTATCTCTAAAACATCGGACTGAATCGTATTTAGTAACACTTCGGGTAATTTTGGTAACTCTTCTTTAATATTTGAATATTTTGCAATACTACTCATAAAAAATCCTTTTTTGACTCTCTGTTTTGATTTTACCACCTTTTCAATTATATTTCTATTATTTACACCTATTTAAGAAGTTTAAACTCTTTTTATCAAGGTTTAATACGAATTTACCTAAAATTACAAAAATACCATATACAAGGCTCTTAACTCAATGATTACATGGATGCAAAGACATAAAAAATATCTCATTATTACTATCTGGATTTCTACAATCGCTTTTGTTGGAGCCGGTTTTGTTGGCTGGGGTCAATATAAATACGGCGATAAAGCAGGGGCTGTCGCAAAAGTAGGTAATGTTGAGATAACAATGGGCGAGCTGCAAAAAAGCTACTCAAATCTTTATGCACAATATAATCAAATGTTTCAGGGCAATTTCGATGAAGAGAAAGCTAAAAGTTTCGGTCTTAAATCTCAAGCTCTTCAATTTTTAACTCAGCAGGCTTTAATTTTAAACTTAGCTGCATCATATGATTTACAAGTTGGCGATGATGAATTGTTGGCTAATATTAAAACAAAAGATTATTTCTTTAAAAACGGCGTTTTTAATAAAGATGTATATAAAGATGTTCTTTCCAAAAACAACTTAAGCATCAAAGAGTATGAAGCCGGCACAAGAAAAGAGCTGCTAATTCAAAAAGCCCTTGCTCTTCTTCCTATAAAAACAAAAGATAGCGAACTAAAGATTTTAGATACCGCAATGAATATTGCAGACAAAGTAAACTATAAAGTTTTAAAAACTAGCGAAATTAGCATTGATATGTCTGATGAAGCTCTAAAACCTTTTTGGGAAAAAATGCAAAACAAATTTATGACTGAAGTTAGCTATGATGTAAAATTCATTAAACAAGCAAAAATCTCTAAAGAACATGATGATGCGGCAATTAACGAATATTACAATGAAAATAAAAACAGCTTAAAAGACGCAGAGGGGAAATTGCTCTCTTTAGATGCAGCTAAAGATAAAATCAAAGAGGCTTTAAATGCCAAAGAGACTAAAAAAGAGGCTTTAAAATCATATATAGCATATAAAAAAGGCGAGCTTAAAGATGTAGAGATAAACAGCTCTACTCTCTCTGCAAGCAACAACCCTTTCGGTACCGAAGCATTTGAAATAGTATCAAAACTGACATCTGCATCACCGTTTTCAAAACCTGTTATGGTCGGAGACGATTATATTACTTTTGAGCTTGTAAAAACAAGCCCATCAACGGCAAAAAGCTATGAAGAGGCTAAAAAAGAAGTTGCTTCTATATATACGGCAGAACAAAAAAAGACAAAACTTTTAGAGTTGGCAAAAAATTCGTTTAATACATTTAGCGGAAATACAACTGATTTTATAACAGGAAACGACTCTAACAAACTAACAGATTTAAGCACCCAAGAAGCGAATGAATTTTTAAGCACACTCTTTACTACCCAAACCAAAAAAGGGTTTGTTACTTTAGAGAACGGAAATATTGTAATGTACAATATTTTGGAACAAAAAATGCTTAGTAACACTAACACTAATCAAGACAATCAAATTGTTAGATTAAAGAGTGCTATGTTTAATGAAAGTTTAGTCAAGAACTTACAAAACAAGTACAAAACCGAGATTTTTATCCAAGGACTATAAGTTGAGCAGAACTGTTTTAGCCATTGATATTGGTTCTACAAAGATATGTGCAATCATCGCTGAAATAGCCGGTGACAACTCCATAGCTATAACAGGTGCGGGAATTTCAAAAGCACAAGGGCTTAAGAGAGGAAGCATAACAAATATTGAGCTTGCTTCAAAATCTATAAAAACTGCAGTAAACGATGCAAAAAGAATAGCCGGAAGTGAAGTCAAAACTGCGATAGTCTCTATATCGGGAGCCTATACAAAGAGTATAAATGCAAGCGGTATCGTAAATATTCAAAACAAAGAAGTAACTTTTAAAGAGATAGAGAGAGTTATGCAAACATCTCTTTATAACGCAAACATTCCAAACGAGTACGAAGTTTTACATGCTCTGCCTTATAATTTTAAAGTTGACGATCAAGACCATGTAGAAGATCCGATGGGGATGAATGCCTCAAGACTTGAAGTCGATACCCATATTATTACAACTCAAAAATCAAATTTAAACAATCTTAGAAAAGCAGTTCGCGGTGCAGGCATTGAAGTTGAAAGTATTGTTCTAGCTGGTTATGCTTCTTCTATAGCGACACTCAATGATGATGAAAAAGAGCTAGGTGTCGCTCTTATAGATATGGGCGGAAACACAAGCAATATAATTATTCACTCCGGCAATTCTATTGTATACAATGACTTTTTAGGAGTCGGTTCTAATCATGTTACGAGTGACCTATCTATGGCACTTCATACACCGTTAAATATTGCCGATAGCGTAAAATTAAATTACGGCTCACTTCTAAATCCTAGCAATGACCTAATCGAACTTCCTATAATAGGCGATGAAAATACAACTCATGAAGTCTCTCTTGAAGTAGTGCATAATGTTATTTATGCAAGAGTTGAAGAGACTTTAATGATTTTGGCTCAGTTCATTGAAAACAGCGGATTAAAAGACAAAATCGGCGCCGGCATAGTTTTAACCGGCGGTTTTTCACAAATGGAAGGAATAAGAGAGTTAGCAGTTGCAACTTTTGGTTCCGTTCCGGTTCGTCTTGCTAAACCAAAAGAGATGAGCGGACTTTTTGAAAATCTTCGCTCACCTCAATACTCAAGCGCTATCGGTCTTGTTTTATATGCCGCATCTGCATACACCCCGTATGAGATAGATGCAAATAAAAGAATAAGGCACTCAAATGAAGCACCTGCAGAACAAACCAGTGTAAATCTAACAGATGATCTTGCTATTTTATCTTCTCAACTGCTTAATGCCGATGAGAAAAAAGAGAAAATGGTTTTTATCCCAACAAAAAAAGAGAAGAAGAGTGAAGAGGCCGGAGCGATTAGTAAATTTTGGAACTGGGCAAACCAGTTATTTTAAGGAGAGATTATGGAACCATTTTTAATAGAAGAAGCAAGTAAAATTAGCGGAGCTAGAATCGTAGCTGTCGGCGTCGGCGGCGGTGGCGGCAATATGATCGGGCATATGATCAGAGAAGGCGTAAGCGGTATAGAGATGATTATAATCAACACTGATGCTCAAGCTCTAAAAGATACAAAAAATGCGACTACGATTCAAATCGGTGCCAAACTTACAAAAGGACTTGGTGCAGGGATGAAACCCGAAATCGGCAGAGAGTCTGCAATAGAGAATTATGATGAGATAAAAAAAGCACTAACAGGTGCCGACATAGTATTTATCTCAGCAGGTCTTGGCGGTGGAACCGGTACCGGTGCTGCTCCTATCATAGCAAAAATTGCTAAAGAGGTAGATGCACTAACTATATCAATCGTTACAAAACCTTTTATGTTTGAAGCGCCAAAAAGATTAAAACTTGCAAATGCCGGTCTTGAAGAGCTAAAAAAAGAGAGCGATTCTATCGTTGTTATTCCAAATGACAAACTACTCTCTATAATTGACAGAAAACTTGGTCTAAAAGATAGTTTTAAAATTGTTGACAGTGTTCTAGCTCAAGCTGTTAGCGGAACTGCAGGAGTTATCTTATCAAACGGCGAAAATGATATTAATCTTGACTTTGCCGACTTAAGAACCGTAATGAGTCATAAAGGTATGGCACTTATGGGTGTAGGTGAGTATGAAGGTGAAAACGCAGCTTATGAAGCGATTAAGGCGGCAATTGAGTCTCCTCTTCTTGATAATGTATCTATAAACGGCGCGATGGGTGTTCTTGTTCACTTTCATATGCATCCTAATTTTCCTATGATAGAAACATCAGAAGCTATGATTGTAGTTCAAGAGAGTGCACATGAAGATGCCGATGTAATTTTTGGTACTTCAACTGATGAGACTCTTCCTGAAAACTATGTCAAAATAACTATCATAGCAACAGGTTTTGAAAAAAATTTTAGTTCCAGCTCAAATAACGAAAGCTTTGTGAGCGAATCTATGCTTCCTATTGCAAAAATTCGTCCAAGGCTAGTTGTCGGCGGTGATCTTGACGGAAGCCACCTAGATATTCCATCTTATATGAGACAACAACAAGACTAAATCTCTTCATTAGATACTAATTCCCTTCACTTTTGTCGGGAATTATTTTATATTTTATTTCCACTCCATTATTAAAGGCGTATAGTGAAATCTTTTTTTATTGCTCTAACCATAATGCTGCCTCTTTTAGCGTCGGCAACACAGATTCAAAATAAAGAGTTATCACCGCAGGCTATAAAAGATCAAGGCAAAGAGATTACAAAATTGGCTGCAGAAGAGATTTCAAAATCACTTCCGCAAACAGTCGACAAATATACAAAACTTATAGACGCGCAAGCCGACAACACAACTTTAGTATATATTTATGAGATTAATACGGCTCCAAAAAGCGATGAAACAGTAAAAAAAGAGGATCACAGCCGAATGAAAAAAGCGGTTACGGAAGGAACTTGTAAAACTTCAAAGCGTTTTTTGGAAGCAAATATATCCATTCGCTATATATATAAAAGTGCACTTACTAAAGCAGAGTTATTTAGATTTGACATATCTCAAGAGAGTTGTCCAAAACTATAGATAATGAGCAATTTTATCTCTACTAAAGGCGCCATAACTTCTTTAAATTTCTTCTCATCTCTAAATGAAGAGCAAATTGAGCTTTTAGCATCCATATCTACAATAAATACATATGCTAAAGGGTATGTTGTTTATTATGAAAAAAACAAAAACAACTCTCTTTTATTTCTTTTAAGCGGTTTATCAAAAGCATATAAAATCGACAAACACAATAATGAAATATTTTTACACTATATATATGCCAACTCTTTAATATCTGAAATATCAAATATAAAACAAGATACGCTTAGCTCTTTTTCAAATGTAGCACTGCTTGAAGACTCCCAAATACTCAATATTGATTATAAAAAATTTAAAGATTTTTTTATAGATAGAGGCTATTTATGTTCTGAATTTACAAATGAGATTATTTTAAGATCTCAACAACTTCAATCTCTTATAAATAGAGAGTTTATTTTTAACTCGGTTGTAAAAGTCGCTATGATGCTACATGATGATTTAGATATTTTTAATAAATTAAAACGAGCTGAAATATCACTTATACTGCACATACAACCGGAAACTTTATCAAGAGTTTTAAATAGGCTAAAAAGAGATAAAATAATTGATTCAATTAACGGAAAAGTTGTAGTTTTGGATAAAGAAGCTCTAATATCCGTTTGCGAGGAGTAGGATATGCAAAGAATTAAAATTGTCGGTGCTCTTATATTTACACTCTCTATGACCTTAGCACTGCTATTCAACCATACATCAAAAGAGAACTCGCTTCATAATGATTTTATAAATATTATGAGCCAACAAAAAGATTTTACACAAGAGATATCAAAAAATATTTTTTATATCTACAAAAACCCTAGCAGCTCTACGCAGAGCCTAGACAACTCTATAAAAAAATTTTTAAGCAATATTAAAAATGAAGAGCTAGAAAAAAGCGCGCAAATCATAAAATTATGGAATAATTTTTATCTTCATGTACAACATTTTAGAGATCAGATAAATAACAAATCACTCTATTCAAACATTATTCTTGAAAAAAGCGTAAAAGATATTTACAACACTAACTTAGAGTTGATTGTTGAGTTTGACAAAATAATCATAGCAAAACAGATTGATTTTGATAAAAAACAAAATATATACAAACTAATTCAATACATACTATTTGCAATGTTAGTGTTGCTGCTTATATATGTATTTACCCAGTTAAAAACAATAATGGCTTTTATGCAAAAATTTCTCACGGCATCAAAAGCAATTATCTCAAACTCATCCATTAAAGAGTTAAAACCTATCGAAATTAATGACGGTATAAACGATATTTCTCAAGCAAAAGATAATTTCAATACACTTGTACAAAGAATAAATGATTCTATTAAATACTCAAGCAGTTCCATAGAACACTCTTACAAGTCACTAGAAATCGTAGAACAAAATATAGAAGATCTAATAGATTTGATATATACAATGAATGAAAACTCAAGAGATAAAGAGCTAAGAAAAAAAGAGGATGCAGTAATACAATCACTTGAAGAGTTAAGCTCTATGGCAAATGGATTAAAGAGTTTAAGAGGTGATTTGGATAATCTAATCTCCTATACAACCCAACCTTAAAAATAAAAATTAATTAAACAATTTGACCTTAGTCAAATTTTGAGTCCTTGAATTAGATTAATATTATATTATCATTTGAGTATTGTGTAAAACTCAAAGGAATTTAAGGAGAATATTATGGAAAGACATTTCAGTAAGTTTTCTTCGATTATCCTAGGCACTTCACTGGTTGCAACGGCATTAGCTGCTGCAGGTGGTGAATTAGCAGAGGTAATGAAGAAAAGGGGCTTAAGCGAAGTTGATGTAGTTCGTGCTGCAAAAACTTACAACCCTTCAGGTGTTAAAGATGAGTATGTAGTATTTAGTTCAGGCGGGCAATCAGGGCAAGTAATTGTTTACGGTGTACCGTCTATGAGAATTTTAAAATACATTGGTGTATTTACTCCTGAACCTTGGCAAGGATACGGATTCGATGAAGAATCTAAAAAAGTTCTTAGACAAGGTAATATTAGAGGCAAAGAGATTAATTGGGGAGATACTCACCACCCTGCGTTATCGGAAAAAGATGGAAAATATGACGGTAAGTGGTTAGCGATTAACGATAAAGCAAACCCTCGTATAGCAATTATTGATTTAGCAGACTTTGAAACTAAACAGATTGTTGTTAATCCTGTATTCAAATCATCTCACGGTGGAGCTTTCTTTACTCAAAATAGTGATTTTATCTTAGAAGCATGTCAATACGCTGCTCCATTTGATAATAATTACCATCCGATTGAAGACTATAAAGAGGATTACCGCGGCGGTGTTACAATGTGGAGATTTGACCATAAAAAAGGTAGAATCCAAGAAAAAGAATCATTTACTATTGAAATGCCTCCATATATGCAAGATTTAAGTGACTCCGGTAAAGCCGTGTCTGACGGTTGGGGTTTTACTAACTCTGTTAATAGTGAAATGTACACAGGCGGAATCGAAGTAGGTATGCCGCCAAACGAAGCAGGTATGAGTAGAAATGATACTGACTTTTTACATGTTTATAACTGGAAAAAATTGGCAGAACTTGCAAAAGACTCTAAAAATGTAAAAATTATCAATGATCATAAAGTTATCCCTATGGAAGTAGCTGTTAAAAATGATGCATTATTCTTAATTCCTGAACCAAAATCACCGCACGGTGTGGATGTTTCTCCTGATGGTAATTACATCACTGTTTGTGGAAAATTAGATACACACGCTTCTGTTTTTAGTTTTGAAAAAATTCAAAAACTTATTAAAAACAAAGAGTATGCAGGAAAAGACCCATTCGGGATTCCTATCTTAGATATGAAAAAATCTCTACACGGTCAAGCTGAGTTGGGTCTGGGGCCATTGCATAGTCAATACTCTCCTGTTGACGGCGAGATATATACTTCACTCTATGTTGATAGTCAAGTTGTAAAATGGAACTACAAAACTCTAAAAGTTATTGATAAACAAAATGTTCACTATAACATCGGTCACTTGTGCGGCATGGAGAGTGAAACAATGGATCCTCAAGGAAGATATATTATCGCTCTAAACAAACTTGCGATTGATAGATTCCAAAATGTCGGTCCACTACATCCACAAAACCACCAGTTAATTGATATTAGCGGTAAAAAAATGGATTTACTTGTTGACATGCCTCTACCGTTAGGTGAACCTCACAACGCTGTTGCGATTAGAGCTGAAAAACTTAATGGGCATGTTAGATATGCAATGGGTACCAACTCAAGAACAGATTCTGTTCACGAAGGTAAAACACTTGCTGGTCAAGAGAGAATTGAGAGAAACGGAAACAAAGTTAAAGTATATGCAACTATGGTTCGCTCACACATCAATCCTGAAAGAATTACAGTAAACAAAGGTGACGAAGTTACAATGTACCTAACAAACCTTGAGAGAGCTCAAGATGAGGCTCACGGTTTTACGGTAGATCATTACAATGTTCACGCGTCATTAGAACCGGGTAAAACTGCAAGTATAAAATTTATAGCTGATATGGAAGGGGTTTTCCCTTACTATTGTACTGAGTTTTGTTCTGCACTACACTTAGAGATGATGGGTTACTTAATGGTTAAAGATCCTAACAAAAAATATGTTAGTGCTCAAAAAACAAAAATGCAAACAATGACTCCTGCACAACTTAAAGCTGAGTATGACAAAACTGTTGCAACAAATGCCGCTACTGATGCAGTTATCCAATCTGTTGTTAAATTCTTAAAAGACAACAAATATGAAAAACATAAAGTAGTTGCTGACCTTGTAACGGATGCATTTGACCAATACAACCAAATCCCTGCACAGAAAAAACTGGCGGATGCTGCAGTTAAAGCAGGCGATATGGAAAAAGCTATTCTTTTTGAAAACATGATTTGGCAGCTGCAAGTTAAAACTGCGGATGTTGGAATTAGAGCAAAAGATGCACTTGTAAGATTAATTGCTACAAAACAGTCTGATGCTGCGGCTGCAGGTGAAAAAGCTTTCGGTGAAGGCGGATGTGGCGGATGCCATGTTATCGGTAAAGTTTCATCAGGTCCGGACTTAACGGGTGTTCTTTCAAGACACGGTAAAGACGGCGAAAAATGGGTTAAAGATTTCGTTATGAAACCTGAAGCTATGTACAACGACCCTTATGTAAAAGGTATGATTGATTACTTTAATCTAAAAATGCCGAATCAGCATATGGAAGAAAAAGATACTAAAAACATTATTGAATACCTAAAATGGGTAGATCAAAATGCAAATCTATTCTAATAGATAGATTTAAACTATAAAAAAAGGGGGAGGAGTTTTTCCTCCCCCTTTTTTTTTGATTGATTAATTTTTTTATTATTTAAGCTTATAAAAGAAATATAGTTATATAATACATCTAAAAAAATAAAGCTTGAGGGTTATTTTTAATTTTCAATCTTTATTTTACAAAAAAGGAACATTTGCTATGAACAAAAGTTTAATAAAAGCAAGGTTTTTTGCAACTTTAGCTTTAGTTATTTTAACACTCTCTTTTACTCTTCCGATGATTGCTTTTCACGGTACGCTAAACCAAATTGATGCCGGAAAGAAAGATGAAGTCTCATCATTAAGTAAAATTATTTGGAATCTATACAACCAAGGTAGATATAAAAGTGTTACTACACCCAAAGATGCTCATAATAATTTAGAAAAAATGATAGACTCTTCATCGGAAATCGGTGTTGCTTCACTGCCGATTTGGGCAGTTTCGCTTGAAGCTCCAAACTACCCTAAAGAGGCTTTTCCGGAGGGTATCCCGGTATATTTTCATTTTGACGGTTATAGCGGGGAAGTGCATGAAATGAATACAATCAACCACTATGTCGGAATGGATCCGATGTGGATTGGCGGTATAATTGAGAGAGAAATAGGCATATATGCTCTTTTAGCTCTCTCTTTGGGAATGATCTATTTCATAGCTTATAATTCAAAATTTTTAAACTATATTGTCTTGATACCTGCATCGCTTCCACTGCTTTTTATTGCTGATTACTCTTATTGGCTCTATTGGTTTGGACACAATCTTCATGACTGGGGCGCATTTAAAATAAAACCTTTTATGCCGACGGTTTTTGGTGATGGAAAAATAGCTCAGTTCGTAACTCACTCATATCCGGCTATAGGTTTTTATCTAATTGTCGTAATTAGTTTATTGAGCCTGCTTGCTTTTTTTGCAAAGCAAAAAGCTCTTAAAGAGTCGAATTTATAGATATGTTTAGAATTTTCCTCCTCACCATAGTTTTTCTTACCGCCGAGTTAAGTGCTAGCGTACTGCAAGAGGCAATTGACAATGCTCCTAGCGGATCAATTTTAAAATTGCCTGCGGGAGTCTATAAAGGTAAAATAACTATTGACAAACCTTTAACGATTATAGGCAAAGAAAGCGGTGTTATAATTGACGGAGAGGGAGAGGGAACCGTAATAACTGTTAAAAGTTCTTTTGTAACGCTAAAAAATTTAAAAATTATAAACAGCGGTGCCAGACATGAAAAAATTGATGCTGCCATCACTATATCTGAAGCAAAGCAGTGTGAAGTTAGCGATTGCGTAATAGATGATTGCTTATTCGGCATCGATATGCAGATGGTAAGCAACTCCATAATATCAAACAATAGAATTACATCGAAGAATTTTGAGCTTGGACTAAAAGGAGACGGTTTAAGACTTTGGTATAGCAACAACAACATTGTCAAAAAAAACTCACTTATTCACTCTCGTGATATGGTTGTTTGGTATAGCCACGGAAATACCATAGAAGAGAATGTCGGCGAGTATTGCAGATATTCTCTTCACTTTATGTATGCCGGTAAAAACAATGTAATAAACAATAGATATCAATACAACTCCGTAGGGATATTTTTTATGTACTCAAAAGATACAATTGCATCAGGCAATATAATAAAAAGCTCTTTGGGCGCTACAGGTATGGGCATAGGATTAAAAGAAGTTACGAACTTTACAATAAAAGACAATACTATTCTTTACTGTGCACAGGGTCTCTATATCGACAGATCCCCGTTTGAACCGGAGACTAACAACTGGATTGAAAATAATAAAATATTATACAATGCCGAAGCACTTCATTTTCATTCACTAAGCGAAGATAATATTATAAAGAACAATAAGATAATGGGAAATATCGAAGATGTCGTAAATGACGGTAAATCAAGCAAAACTTATAACAATGATATAAGAGAAAATTATTGGGATAATTACGAAGGTTTCGATAGAGACGGCGATAATATAGGCGACACGCCGCATAAAGTTTATCGATATGCGGATCAGCTTTGGCTTTATAATCCAAACGTGAAATTTTTTTACGGATCGCCTGTTATCTCTTTGCTAAATTTTTTGGCGAAACTGGCTCCTTTTACAAAGCCGCTTTTTTTACTTGAAGATAAAAAACCAATAGTTAAGACTGAAGGATAAACATGGAAAAAGTTAAAACAGACAAACGAGAGTTTATCAAATACTCTACGCTAGGAGTACTTGGACTTGTTTTAGGCGGAGGAATGGTATTTAGCCCTTATGTACTCAAAGCCGAAAACAGATTAAGACCGCCCGGTGCAGTTGATGAGAAAAAATTTTTAGCACTATGTATAAAATGCGGTCAATGCCTTCAAGTTTGCCCTTACCACTCTATAAAACTTTCAGATTTTGGTATGGGTCACGGCGTCGGCACACCGTACATAGATGCAAATGAAAGAGGCTGTTATGCTTGCAGCGCCGTACCGTGCGTACTTGCATGTCCAAGCGGAGCATTGGATCACCACTGCGAAAAGCCGCAAGATATTAAAATGGGGATTGCCGTATTGGAATTCCCAAATACTTGTATTGCCATGACAAATACGCCTATTCCTAAGGACTACAACAAAAGAATGCATAAATTTACTAATTCCGTAGTAAATATTCATGAACTTGAAATCAAGCTTTTAGAAAAATTTGATGCATTTGAAGGCAAGCAGTGTACCTTATGCGCAGATATGTGCCCTATTCCAAATCCCTTAAGCGCTATTGCTATGGTACAAGATAGCGGCGGCGGAAATAGACCTCAAATTTATGACGGCTGTATCGGTTGCGGAGCTTGCCAAGAGGTATGCCCGACAACTACTCCATCCATCGTAGTTAAACCTAGAGTTACTTACGAGCAGTATTATGCAAACAAAAATTAAGGATAAAAGATGAAAATTAATAGTTTAAAAAGTCTGTTTTATATTTCTGGTTTACTGTTGAGTATTTTTACAGGATGTAGTGACAACAATGAAAAAAACAAGAAGACAAATGAGAGTGCTTCATTATCTTCACAAACTGCTCCTACTCAAAAGATAGAAGTTGTTCAAAATGAAAATGCAAAAGAGATTAAAGTTGCCCAAAAGGAGTATGATGAAAATCAAAGTAAATCTTACTACTACGACTACAATGCAAAAAGCGAACATGATTCACATGGGTCACATGATTTAAATGCAAAACCGACTAATAACGATGCATCTGAAAGAACAAATCCAAGAACACCTTTAGAAGCAAATCTTCATATCAGAAGTCCCTATGAGCAAGTTCAAGTCTCTATGGGAATGAAAAAATTGAGCAAAAATTTTATAGTCAAATGCTCTGCATGTCATAATGATTATGGAAATGGGATTATCGGTCCTTCACTTCTTGGAAAAGATTCCGATTACATATTTAACAAAATAGTTAAGTTTAAAGACGGAACTTCAAAAAATGTATTGATGAGCGGGCTAGTAGACAGAATGGACGAAAAAGAGATAAGAGAATTGGCTAATGAGATATTTGAGTTTAACAAAATTATAAAAGAAGCGAGGAAATAGATATGAAAAATATAGTTGTAGGATTTTTAACGATACTAATATTTGCTTTAATGGCATGGACAGCTTCAAAAGGCAGAGCTTATCATGGCGGAGAACACTCAAAAGTTACTGAGAATATCGGAAATAAAACAGTAGCCGTGCAGCAACAACAAACATCCGCAACTCCACCGCAAGAGAAAAGCGATAGAGAAAAAGAGCAAGAGCAGCTAAGTGCACTTAAAGACAAGGCAGGGAATATCGGACAAGTTAAGGTTAGTGCCGAGTATAAAGCTAGATGTTCTGCTTGCCATGGTGTAGACGGTTCGGGAATGCAAGATGGAAGAAAGCTAATGGGACCAAAACTTTACGGACAAAATGCGGATAAAATATATAAAGATTTAATTGATTTTAAAGCCGGAAGAAAAGAGAACATAATTATGAAAGGACTATTGATAAATATCAGCGAAGAAGAATTGAAAAAATATGCCGATGAAATAGGAAATTTTTCTAATAGTGCCGGAGCTGTTAACAAATAATTGAATAGTAAAAACAATGGAGCTTTAAATGGATAAGTATAACAATAGAGAAACGATAAAACACTCTTCGTTTTGGTCAACATTTTTTGACACCTCAAGAGATGGAAAAAAATTTTTTAGCTATAGAATGAAGAGATGGATATTGGTAGTATCTATACATCTACTATTTTTTCTATCTTTTTCGATTGATATTCAAACGCTAGAGGGAACACTAAACGGTTCAAGATTTTTAGGTTTTCACCTCATAGATATATTTACGACTATGGAGCTTTTTTTAGCAACTCACGAGCTACCTGTAAATATGGTAATCGGAACCGTAACTATACTGATTTTTTATCTTTTAATCGGCGGAAGAAGCTACTGCGCTTGGGTTTGCCCTTACGGTATACTTAGCGAAATCGGTGAAAAATGGCACAATACTCTAGTAGATAAAAAAATTATTAAAGAGAGAAAGTTTGATCATAGAGTCAGACATATCTTTTGGGCTATCTTTTTAATTCTATCTTTTTTTACAGGTTTTTTAGTTTTTGAAACTTTTAACGTTGTCGGAATTCTTAGCAGAATGATTGCATATGGTTGGAGTTTGGCTTTAGTATGGGTTGTAGTCGTTTTTGCTATTGAAGTTTTTTACTCTCGCAGAGCTTGGTGTACATACATCTGTCCGATTGGAACTACATACGGCTATATCGGAAAAATTTCAGCTCTAAGAGTTGAGTGGAATGACAATTGCGACCACTGTATGGTTTGCCATGATGTCTGTTTTGAAAATCAAGTTTTAGAGATTACAAAAGCAAAATATGACAAACAAAGAGAAGAAAAAGGTATAACCAGAGAGTATATAACCGGTGCCGACTGTACGCTTTGCGGAAGATGTATAGATGTTTGTCATGCAGATGCGCTAAAATTTGATTTTAGACTGAAAAGTTTGGTGTAAAAAATGATAACTATTTCAAATCTTACAAAAAAATTTGGTTCGCATATATCTCTTGATGATGTCAGCTGCGAATTTAACAAAAATGACTCCATCGCATTAATGGGAGCAAACGGCGCGGGAAAAACAACTCTCATCCGTTCAATCCTCGGATACTACCATCCTGATTTAGGAAAAATTTTGATAGACGGTTCTTGTCCTATCAAAGATAGAGTTAAAGTGCTGCAAAACATCAGTTTCGTACCGCAACTCCCTCCTCCGATTAAATTGAACATTCAAGAGCTTATGCAGTATATTTGCATGAGTACGGACATAGACAAAGAACTCATTGAACACTACTCAAACGAAATGAAGCTTGACATAAAATCCAATCTCTATAAATCTTTTTTCAAACTAAGCGGCGGGATGAAACAAAAACTGCTTATCGCAATAAGTTTGGCTAAAAAAAGCAGTATCATCATATACGACGAACCGACTGCAAATCTTGACCCAAAAGCAAGAGATGATTTTTATAGACTCTTAAAACAAAATGAGGATGAAAAAGTTCTTCTCTTTGTTACGCACAGACTCGAAGAGGTTCAAGAACTTGTAAACAGACAAATATATATGGACTTGGGAAAAATAGTTTCAGATGAGAGATTTTAGATTTTTATTTTTTATCTTAAATTTTTTACTCCTGTTTTTTATAACGGGTTGCAACACATCGGAAGCCTCATCTTCCAAAGAGAGAGATAGCAGCCATAAAATTTGCTCAAAATGCAATATGGAACTGCCCTCATCAAATATCCATACGGCAAAGATATTAAAAGATACGAGTAATTACTATTTTGACGATATAGGATGTTTAGTTCTATGGGCTAAAGATAAAAATATAGATATAGCTGCGGCAAAAACAGAAGTTTTTACAAACGACACGCACAGATATATAGAAGCTTCTTCGGCATATTTTACGATTAGCGAAAAAACACCAATGAATTATGGATTTAGCGCTTATGAACATAAAAAAGAGAACTTCATAAAGATAGATGAAGTGAAGCTTAAGATGCTCAGAGGCGAACATATGGCAAATCCAAAAATCAGAAAACAGATACTTGGACAGTAAAGGATTAGTTTGAAAAATTTATATTTAATTGCATACCTAGATTTAAAAGAGTCCATAAGAGCCAAATGGTTTTTAGTTTATTCTCTTGTATTTGGAGGGTTGATTGCCCTCTTTTTTATAGCGGGAGTGACGGAATCACAAGTTATGGGATTTAGCGGACTTAGCAGGCTTCTGCTTATGTACATTCAAATAACCATAGTTATTCTTCCTATATTTATACTTATAACCACGGTTCGCTCAATATCGGGCGACAGAGACAATCATATACTTGAGTATATGCTATCCTTTCCGATTTCGCTTAGACAATATTACTGGGGTAAAATTATAGGCAGATTTATCACGGTATATCTACCGGTTCTTTTTGCTATGATTATCGCTATAATCTTCGGTTTCATAAAAGGTGCGGCAATTCCGTGGAGTATCTTCTTTTTATATACGGGACTGCTCTTTTCACTCTCGAGCGCTTTTTTAGGAATTGCATTTTTTATATCTTCATTTGTAAAATCATCAGAAGTCGCACTCGGAATCTCATTTTTCGTATGGATATTTTTGCTTGCTTTTATTGATATAGCTCTTATATCGTTAATGATGCAGCAAAGATTAAATGAGGAGCTAATTATATTTATATCTATGATTAACCCTATGGAACTCTTTAGAGTGGCTGCTATCTCTCTTTTTGATCCCGAACTTACAGTTATGGGTCCGGTTGCATTTTATATACTTGATCGAATGAGTCAAAGTATGTTTGTTCTTTTATCGATAGGTTATCCGCTTTTAATCGGATTGGCTTTTGCTTATGCAGGTTTTAAAATATTTGAAAAAAAAGATTTAGTTTAAAAGGAGTTTTTATGTACAAAAAATTATTTACATCGCTGGTGATTGCTTCATCTCTCTCGCTAATTTCAACTTTAGCCGCAAATGAATCATACAAAATGGATTATGACAAAGAGTCAACTTGTATAGTAAGAAAAATAAAAGTTTATCAAGAACCTAAATGGGTTGCTAAAGTAGCGCTTACAAACGGCAAAAAACTTTTCTTTTCATCTCCTAAATCAATGATAGAGTTCTATCAAACTCCGGGAAAATGGTTTGATATCGGAGTAAAAAGCGAGGATGATTTTAAAGAGATATTGGTTACCGATTTTGACACGCTAAAACCGATAAATGCAAGAGGTGCTTTTTTTGTTTACGGAAGCAATGTAACTTCACCTGCGGGTGATGATTTGGTAGCGTTTGCAACATACGAAGCGGCAAAAAACTTTGCTTCTAACCATAACGGAAAAAGGGTAATGGCTTTCAATCAAATATCAGATGCTCTTATCAGACTGCTTAACGGAAAAATTTAACACACCTTAGCAAAACCAGATAATTATTCTGTTTTTGCTAAAAATACTCAATTAGCGCCTCTTTGTTTATATATCTGGTTTTAACATTTATAATGTTGTTATCTTTGAAAAATTTTAATATTCTTGAGAGCGTCTCGGGTGAGACTCCAAGCACTTCTGCTATCTCTATATTTTTTGTTTCAAAAAAATCATCGACATGGTTATAAATATATTTTGCAACTCTTTCTCTTGAATCCAGCACCAAGTTTGTTGATATTATATTTTCAAGGTTTTTAATCTTTTTTATCAAAGATGTTTGAATATTAAACGCCATGTTAGGATTTGAAAATATAATATCTTTTAGTTTATCAAAATCAATTTTTAAAATCTCAACATCGCTGTAAGCTTTTGCCGTTGCTGGATAAGGGATGCCTTCAAAGTTTGCAACTTCGCCGATTAACTCATTGTCATGAAAATATTTAAGCACTATCTCTTTATGGCTTGAGGATGTTTTATAGAGCTTAATGACACCCTTTACTAAAAGATACAAAAATTTCGGTTCATCGCCCTCATAAAAAACAATATTATCTTTAGGAATTTTGTACTCGGTCGTAAAAGTCTCTATTTTTTTTATCGTCTCTTCATCTATGTTTTTAAAAAGAACTATATTTTTTATGTGTGCTTTCATTTTACTCTTTTTAACACCTCATCGTAAGTTATAATCTCTTCGCCTATTTTTATAGACTCTTTGCTTTTATATGCGCTAAATCCATATGCCATAGGCGTAACATTCTGCGTTGTGTAAAATGCCTCTCTTGCACTTATCCACTCTCCGCTTATTGCATCGGTAATCCATATTTGAACACTATCTCTGTACGCTATCTTTTCCTCATTAAACCATAAAACCATACATCCGATATCATCGAATTTGTAAACCTTTTTACTGCTTGGATCTCTAAGTTGAATAGTATGCTTTCTATCACTCAAAACCATAACACATCTGTCGCACATGTCTCTATCCCAATTTATTTTTGCGACTCCGCTATCCACCTTCTGCTCACAACCCAAAAAAAGAAAAAATATAAATAAAAACGGTAATAACTTAAACTTCAACATACATATCCTTATAGCAAAACGCCGTTTTTTATATAGTAAATCACTACATACATTGTCAACAATATAACATAAAGAGAATTAAATAAAAGTGAGACTTTATAGCTTACTTTTGACTCTTTTACAAAACTCACGACCAAACCGTAGAATGTTCCGATAAATAGTAAAAAGTATATAAGATACCCTACATAATAGTAATCGCTCTGCAAGTAACAAAATGGGCAGTGGTGAGAAGGAAGTTCATATATATATGTTCCGAAAAAGAGTATAAGCGATATAAGCGAAACGGGTATAAAAATTATGTTTAAGAGAGTGAAAATATGTCTATTTTTTAAAAAATAAAAGAGTACTATCAAGAGGTAATTGCCGTAAAACAGCGCAAGTAAAAGAGATGTGTCCAGCGTAAAGAGCGTAGAGATGGCAGATGTTGAAGAACTTGAGTATATACTTCCGCAACAACTAACCATCTTGTTGATCTCAATGGAGCTAAACATAAAAGCCTCTAAAACAATCTCAACCATAAAAAGAAAAAATAGCCCTATAAAGAGTCCGAATTTTACTTTTGTATAAGGCTGATTTTTATCCGTCATATCCTGAGAGTGCAATCTTAACCAATAAGCGAACAGATATAAATTTATAATTTTTAAAACGATAAGACTCATCCCTATCTGCGTAGCATCTACAACACCTGCCGCGCACATGGCACCTGTTATAACATTTGATATCTTATCAAGCGCGAAAACAAAAAAGAGAAAAAGCGGTACTTTTATGCTAAATATATATTTTATAATCGTCGATGCTAAAAAGCTCTCTTTTTCAAGTTTATACTGCAGAGGCGAAGTCGAGTCTATATTCCATCCCAAATATATTCTTATGCTTAATACAAAAGCCACTACGCCTAAGAGCGCAAATATGCCGTTTAAGATAAGAATAGTCAGTACTTCAGGGGTTAAGAGCATTAAACGATACTTCCTTGATAAATCTCTATCTCTCTATCTACAATGTTAAGTCCAAAAAAGAGCGGGTCATGCGTAGCTACTACTATAGTTTTTCCCTCTGCTTTTAGCTCTTTAAGAATATCTATGAAGTGTAAGGATAGTTTCTCATCTAAATTTGCCGTAGGCTCGTCTGCTAAAATAATTTGTGGATTATTTATATTTGCTCTTGCTATTGCTACTCTTTGCTGCTCTCCGCCTGAGAGATTTTTAACAAGCTGATTCTCTTTATGCTCAATATGAAACATCTTTAAGACTCGAGAGAGCTTATCCTCAATATCTCTAGTTTCTAAGTTCATAGGAACAAGCGGTAAAATTATATTCTCTTTTACACTAAGGGTCGGTATGAGATTATATTTTTGAAAAACGAAACCTATGCTATGGCGTCTAAAATCGGATGCAAAGTTATCAGGAAGTTTAGATATCCTATCTCCATTAACTATAACTTCTCCGCTTGTCGGCTTGCTTAATGCTGCGATAAGCGAAAGAATAGTGCTTTTCCCGCTACCGCTTGCACCTTTTAAAACTACCAACTCACCACTTCTTACATACAAATTTATGCCCCTAAGCGCCATTACCGTATCTATACCGTTTACTTGATACTCTTTTATTATCTCTTTTAACTCTATCACTATCTTATAACCTCATCCGCTTCAAGCGTCGCACTTCTCCATGAAGGAATAATTGTCGCCGCTATATAAATCGGCACGCTTAAAAAAAATATCAAAGCCAAAGTTTGCACATCAAGCACAAAAGGGAGATTAAAAGATGTTTTTAGTTGAGAATAACCCGTGAAAATATTTTGCAAAAGCGGAGCTTTGAGTATATATACAAAAGCTAATGCCAAAATAATTCCCATCATATATGAGAAAAATGAGACTATAAAGCCCTCATAAAACTTCTCTCTAAGTACATCATTTACTCTCCAACCGATTGCCTTTAATATCCCTATCTCTCTTTTTTGCTCACTGCTAAGCCCGCTTGCTTTATCATAAACTATTATAAAAAATGTAAAAAGTGAAACAACAAAAAGCGCCAAAAAAAGTCCGCTTTTATAATCAAATATATTTTGATAACTTATCTTTAAATCATCTTTGGTTATAACTCTGCTATCAGGATAGAGAAGTTTTATCTTTGAAGCCACCTTCGCAACTTCATTAAAATTTGCAACTCTAACTACTATATCCGTAGCTTTTGACTCTTCCATATCAAAAATTTCTCTAACACTCTCTTTGCTCATAACGATAACATCGTTTGACTCCAACTCCGTCTCACCCTTAAACAGACCGCCGATATCAACTCTCTTTAGCGTTCCGTCAGGTTTGATAAAGTTAAAATACTCTCTGTAGTAGTTCTTATCCATAATTTTTTTAACACCCTCTCCCACTACCATGGAAGGTTTGCTAAAATCCAATCCTTTTACGGCTTCGACAAAAGAGTTTTTATACTGCTCTTCATACTCATCCAAACCGACAATGCTAAAATTTACTCCCGCATTTTCAAAATAGTAGTACCCCCAGACCCTTGCAACCGCACTCTCTACACCGGTAATTTGCAAAATTTCGTCTAGTACACTTATATCTATATCGTAATGTCGTCCCGCTTTAATCTTTTGAACGGTTATTTCAGGAAGAGAATCTACGGTAGATTTAAGTTCATATTTTATGGAGTTTGTTATAAAGAAGAGCGAACTTAGCAAAAAGACAAGAATACTCAAAATAAAAGTTACAAAAAAAGTTTTATACTTCTGGCGAAGCAGCGAATTTATGGCATATTCAATTACATAAAGATTGATTTTATTTCTCATTTTTGCTCTTGTTGTTTATAATATTTGAATGAGAAAATATATAAGTCGATGCAAAATACTCTCTTAATGTAGCGTCATCTTTATAGATTGAAAAAAGATCACTCAAACTTCTATGTCTGACATACGAAGCCTCCGTCGAAATCGCCAAATCCGGAATTCCTAGCGATTTTACAAACTCTTTTTTTTTATCAAGAGCATCTCTATCCATACTTTTTGCAGTGTAAAGATAACCGATTTCAATAAAAAAAAGAGTTGCCGATACAAAAAAAGAGTAAAACAAAAACTTACTTTTTTTATTCATCTAGTTTTTGAACTTCTTTTTGTTTAATCTCTTCAAACTTTAAAACCTTTACGCCTTTGTGATCCAAGCTAAAAGTTTTTGCTTCACTCTCGTTTTTAAAAGGTATAAGCTCATGCCCCATAGGTCCATAAATATCGCTGCCGATTACAAAGTAAGCTTTTGCAGCATCTATTGCTTTTTGAGAGTAGTAATCCGAAACCAATATCTTACTTATACCCTCTTTATGTTCAAAATAGTACTTTATCATATCTTTTGCGCCGTCAAAAGATAAGTGCTTATCTTTGTAAAATATTTGCGCTGCCCATTTTGGATATTTATAGACAAACATTCCACAAACCGGACACTTCTCATCTTTGCTTACTTTTATAAAATCAGTGCTGTTTTGTGCATCGCCGAATCTTTTTACTTCCCAAAGATATAACGATAGGGCTTGAAGTTCAGGCTCATTTAAATCACCGCAAAGCTGTTTTTCTCTTATACCTGCTTTTAGCTCATTAATCTCCAAATAAGCGTTAATATCTATGTTATTTTTACAATTTTTTTCAAACACTTTTTTACCCATCGGATAAACTTGTTTGTTCTTCTTATTTTGCACCATTTCAACATCTAAAGAGAGTGAATCTTGCGCCATTTTCAAGGCAGTTTTAAAATCAACGATTTTTCCGCCATGCTCCATATTGAAATCTTCTGCCGCCTCTTTATCTCCAAAAGCCAGCTTGCTGACCTTTGACATTGTGCCTTGTACATCAGAACCGACTATATAATATGCACTCTTGGCATAAATGAGTTTTTGAGTTGTAACATCAACGACTTTTATATCGTCAAGATTTATCTCATGCTCTTGCATATCAACGGCTAAACATCTCATCGAACAATATTGTCTATCTTTATGATTGTGAATTTTTGAAGTATGAGAAGTTTTATAAAATGCCTCTATATTCATACCGCATACGGGGCACCACTCTTTTTGCGACCCTGTTTGAACCAACTCCGGCTTAACGGTTGCAGATTTTGTAAAACTCTCTGCATATAAACTTAACACGGTCAAAAATAGAGCCACTACTAACATTAAAATAAATTTCATAGTATGAAACCTCTCTTCGCATATTAATCTCTACAATAAAAGTAGAAAAGTCCGTTATTGTATCTTAAGAAGCATTAATCTTCTTATAAATAATATAAGCAGAGCTATTGCTAAAATTTTAAAATCAAACTCGCTTGCCATATGAATATTTCTAAATGTATCACTTTGAGTAGCTTCAACACCCAACCTCTGCATAGCTAAAATCTTTGGCGAATATATAGCACTAAACATAAGAGCAGAAAAAACAACCGTAACAGAACTGCCAAAGATTATGGCATCTCTTTGCCCTTTTTTATACATTATAAATTCATACACAGCGACAAAAAGCACTACTAAATATACCCAATAACTAAAACGATGAAAAATTTCACCCATTATTATACCGGCATTAAAATTATCAATCAACACGGAATATAAAATTTCATTAGTATTAAAGATAGTAGGAGCAACAACTGCACCAAGCACTATAACCGCTCCAAAAGTTGAAGCTAATAGAGCAAGATAGCTAAAATCAATGTAAATATTTCTCTTCACGAACTACAACCTTAATGTAAAACCCCTGTCAAAATCACTGTAATCTTTATAAAATTCCAATTTTGACACAGACTTATTCTTTAAATAACTCTGTATTTTATCTTTTTGGTCATAACCTATCTCACATGTAAAGAAGTTAATCTCTTTGCTTAAGACTTCATCAAGAAGTTCTCTTATTATCTCATCTCCTGCTTCTCCGCCAAAAAGCGCATTTTGAGGCTCATATGAGAGATTTGATTCCAATTCTACATCATTTGCAATGTAAGGCGGATTTGAAACCAAATAATCTATATGCTCGTCTATCGGTTCTAAAAGCGAGCCGTGTCTTAATTCTATCCTACTTTCAAGTCCGAATTTTTCTATATTTTTCTTTGCTATCTCTATTGCAGCCTCCGAAATATCTACTGCGATAAACTTTGCATTTAAGAAATATTTTGCAAGCATAATAGAGATAATTCCGCTCCCTACTCCGACTTCTGCAAAAGTTATATCTGCATTTTTATCGGATACATTTTTTATAACTTCATCGATTAAAAGCTCAGTTTCGGGACGAGGAATAAGCGCACCCTTTGCGATGTAAAACTCCTCGCTATAAAAACTTACACGATTGGTTATATACTCTAAAGGTTCGTTTTTGGCTCTTTGCTCAACCCACTTAAAAAGTTTATCTGCGTCTGCTACATGTGAATTTTGATTCGTCAAAAGCCAGAGTTCATCTACACCTAAATGGTGCATCAAAAGAAGTTGCGCTTCTCTTGAAGCTCTCTCAATAAAAGGGTTTAATCTATCGGTAATATCTTTTAAAATATCTTTAACTAGATATCCGCTTGGCATGACGCTCCCAAAGCACTTTTATCGTCATCTCCAACATCAACGCCAAGCTCTTTTAGTCTCTCTAAAACAGGAGGATGCGTATAGTGAAAAAAGATATAAAGCGGATGTGATAGAGGAAAACTTTTATTTTCATTTACCAACTTTTTAAGTGCGTTTGCAAGCTCAATTGCTCCGCCGCTTCCGCCAAGCTCACTTCCCATTCTATCTGCCGCATACTCATTATGACGACTAACAATTCCCATAACAGGCATCATCAAAAACCCCAAAACAGGCATAAAAAGAAGCAGTAAAATCATTACAGAGTAAGGAGCTTGATTAAGTCCTAACTCCATATAAAGCGAATCAGGCAAATTTCCAAACACTCCAAACATTACAAAAAGCATCGCACCGATCATAGCAATATTTTTATAAATATCTCCATGCGAAAAGTGACCAAGCTCATGACCCAAAACAGCCAAAAGCTCTTTAGTGGTTAGCTTTTCTATCAATGTATCAAAAAGCACGACTCTCTTTGACTTGCCGATTCCGCCAAAATAAGCGTTTAATCTTGCATCTCTTTTACTTGCATCGCTTATGAAAACACCTGCACTTACAAAGCCCGTCTTATCCATTAAACTCTTTATTTGACTATCAAGCTCCTCATTTTGAAGCGGAGTTAGTTTGTCAAAAAACATAGCCCTAAAAGTCGGATATAGCATATTTATTAAAATAACCACCGCAAATATAAAGACAAAACTCCAAAGCCACCAAAGAGCAAAACCGGATATTATTGCATAAATACCCCATACGACAAGCGAACCGAATATTAGAGTAGTTACAAACGAAATAAGCGTATCTTTTAACCACTGCGCTTTGGTTGACTTGTTAAAACCGAACTTCTCATCAAGCACAAACTTCTCATAGTACCCAAACGGCATAGAGATAATAGAGTTTATAACCAAAAATCCCATAACAATAGCAATATTTAAAAAGGCTTCATTTTCAAAATATATACTATTTTGCAAAAATCCAATCCCAAAACCCATCCACATTATAAAAGCGATATAGTCGACAAACATAGTCGCTATGCTCATCTTTTCTTTTGCTACGCTATAGTTTCCCGCTTTTATAAAATCATTATCCAAAAGAAGAACCGCTTTGCCTCTTTTTGCTTGATTTACAAAACCTATCTGCATAACGCTTGTATATATTGAGACAAGAACAAAAAAAGTATAAATACCCATAACAGTCATTAACATGCAGATTCCTTAAAAAAATTAGAGCTGAAACAACTCTTTGTCAAAAAAACTCTCGGTAGATATATTTTTAAAAGCAGCATTTAAGCTGGTAAAAAGCGTCGGAAACTCTTTTTCCATCTTAGAGAGCATCTCTTTTGTATGCGCTCTTGCATGTGGCATTTTTATATCAAATCTCATTGACGGACATGCCTCATCACCGATAGTCTCTATAGCGTTTTCACGGGCAAATGCCTCTAACTGTCTCTCTCTCATCTGAATAAGGGGACGAATAACAGTAACGCCTCTATCTGCTTTATATTTTGGAGCAAGACTTCTTAGCTGTCCGTTGTAGATAAAGTTCATAAAAAAACTCTCTGCTGCATCATCCATGTGATGACCGAGTGCTACTTTATTGCACCCGTATTTCTCGGCGGCGCTATATAAAGACCCCCTTCTCATACGAGAGAAAAAACTGCAAAAAGATGAATTTTTTCTGATTTTATCTTCTGCGATATCATAAATATTGGTATCATATACCTCATACTCAATGGCGTGTTCTTGGCAGTGAGCTTTGAGTTTCTCATAGTTTTCACCCATACCGTACGAAACCGTTACGGCAATAAACTCAAATTTAAACGGAGCACGGCGTTGCTGCTCTTTTAGTGCATGAACTAAAGTAAGCGAATCTTTACCTCCGCTTAGTCCCACTAAGATTTTGTCGCCCTCTTCTATAAGGTTAAACTCGGCATTTGTTTTGCCGAGTTTACTCATTATTTTTTTAGATATTTTTATAGACATTTTAAGCTCGGCTTGTCTGAGCGCGCCCCACAGGAAGTACCCTTGTGGTATGAGCTTTACGCTGAGTAAAACATAGCGTTAGCGTAGCTAAATGGGCTTTGTTCATTTAGCGTTCTCAATAATGGACTGCACCATTTTCATTATAAACTCTGCACTCTCTTTTGCACTACTCTCTAAAAACTCATCAAAACTAAAACTTGCATCCATATCGGCTGCATCACTAATAGCGCGAAGGATAAAAAATGGAATGTTTAGGGCATTACAAACAACCGCAACACTTCCGCCTTCCATCTCAAGCGCATCTGCACCGAATGTTTTGCCTATCCAGTTTTTTCGCTCTTCATTTGCTACAAACTGATCCCCCGTAGCAATAATCCCCTCTTGCACATTTTTACCCATTTGAGATGCCACTTCTTTGCTCATCTCTATCATCTGCTTATCTGCTTCGACAAAAACCGCACCTTCAGGAACATAGCCGTACGGATGACCAAAAGCAGTAATATCCAAATCATGCTGAGATAGTTTTGTAGCTACTATCAAATCTCCCACTTTAAGAGTAGGCGATATCGCTCCCGCAACACCGGAGAAAAGCAATCTATCCGCCCCAAAATGTTCAATCATGGTCGTAGCGGTAAGAGTTGAAAATACTTTTCCTATCTTACTATACGCGATAACTAAATCAACACCTCTATATGTTGACTCATAATATTTATTGCCTGCATATTGGGTTGTCTTATATGAGCCCAGTTTTTCGAGTATCGGAAAGATCTCTTCGGGCATTGCACCCATTATTGCAATTTTCATAAAGTTTCCTTATATTTCAAATGTTTTAACTATTTTTTCATATCGAGGCAGTTTGTATAAAATCTCTGCACTCTCATCAACAATGCAGCTCCCGCCCCAAAAACCGAGACCGTCTTCAAAACCCACTCTATTTACAAATATTAATTTAGCTTTGCACTCTGACGCTACTGTTTTAATAATCTCATACCACTTATCTTCGATCTCAAGTCCGCTATCGCTAAAACCTCGTGCAGGAGAGGCAACAAGAGCAATTATATAGTCCAGATTTTCATCCATTAAATTTTTATGAACACTTTTATGCCATAAATCTTCACAAACTACCATAGATATTTTTCCGAATTCACTTGAAAAACTCTCAAAAATATCCCCTGATTTGAAGTATCTAGCCTCTTCAAACATTCCGTAATTTGGCAGATGAACTTTATCGTGTTTTGATAAAAGCTTACCTTTACAGAAGTAAAGTGCCGCATTTCTAAAATCATTTCCGTCTCTAATAGCGGCACCTACTGCTATATCTATATACAGACTTAAATCTCTTAAAGCATCAAGTTCATCAATACTCCAAGCATCCTCAGAGAGTTTATCTTGAAGCATATAACCATTTAGCGACAACTCCGAAAAAACTATTAAATCACTCTCATCTTTGCACGCAGTAACGATTGAAATAATCTCCGTTAAATTAGAGCGATTTAGTTTCGGTGCCGTTTGAGCCAGAGTAACTCTCATACTATTTACAAATCTGCTCGGCTACTTCAAGCAAGGATTTCATATCCGAGATAGTGTATGTCTCTAAATTCGGTGCTATTCTTTTGTTTAAACCTTTAAGAGTCGCTCCGTTTCCAAACTCAATCGCAATATCAACATCATCTGCAATTGCCAAAATAGACTGCTTGTACTTAACCGGCTTAACCAACTGCTCCGTTAAAAGTTCAACTGCCTCTTTTTTGGTTGAGTAGGGAGCAGTAGTTACATTTGAGATAACAGGAGCTTCAAAACTATCACTTATCATACTCTCCATTAAACTTCTAAGAGGAATTTGTGCAGGAGATAAAAGCTCACAATGGCTTGCAACAGACATATTAAGCAAAAGTGCGCGTTTTGCACCCGCATCTTTAAATGTCTGCTCCAATGATGCCAAATCAGATCTCATTCCAGCAACAACCAGCTGTCCGTCTTGATTATAGTTTGCCGGCCAAACTTTTTTTCCTTCTTTTTGTGCGTCTGTACAAATTTTCTCAACCGCTTCATCATCAAGCCCCATAACAACCATCATGCCTGCTTCAATATCAGTACATGCGTCTTGCATTAACTGACCGCGTCTATGAACAAGCTCAACGGCATCTACATAGTCAATCGCACCACTTGCGCAAAGAGCAGAAAACTCGCCTAAAGAGTGACCTAAAAAGAGCTCGGCTTTCACATTTGGGCACTTGTCTTTAAAAAGACGATACGCTATCATCTGAATCAAAAGTATCGAAGGTTGTGTATATGCAGTCTGACCCAATAACTCGTGTTCGCCGAAAATCAGCTCATCAAATTTTAGTCCGACTCTCTTTCCCGCTTCTTCAAACATCTCTTTGGCAATATCCGTATTGTCAAAAAAGTCTCTTCCCATACCGATTGCCTGTGAACCCTGCCCCGCAAAAATCATCGCTATCTTTTTCATTTTTATTCCTTATAAGTATTTACTATTATCCGCTATTTTTTTTCTTAAGGTATTTCTGTTTAGTCCAAGTCTGTCCGACAATTGAAGCTGCGATTTAAATTTGTTAAATCCGGCTTTAATTAACGGCACTTCATAGAGATAGAGAAAATTTTTATAATCACTATTTGAACCTAATTTATCCGCAAGATAATTTTGAAATATATCTATTAATTCATTCTCATTTATATCTTGCAACAAGTAATGAATCATAACTTGTCTTCTTAGAGAGTTTGAATTTTGACTCAAATCAGGTTTAAAATTTTTAATTTTAAACTCCTCTTTTGAACAAAACAGCAAAGAAGCTTCTTTAATAAATTTTTGAACTAACTCTTCAACATCTTCCGGTCTTTCTCTAAGAGACGGAATATCAAATTTAACACTAAAGAGCTTATCTGCAAATTCATTATAGTATGAACTTTTTGCAGTTGCAATAACTCTTATATTGTTATTATATATGATATCTAAAATTTTTTTTATATTCGGTGAATTTTCTAAATTTGTGATAATGACCTTATTAACACTGCTTAAGGTTGTTAATAATTCGTCATAATTGGATGCATCAAGCATAGGAGCATCCGGAAGAATATAACGAGCTAAACTCTTTTTTCCAACACCAACCTCTCCGGTTATAAGAGCGTTTACATTTAGTGTTTTTAAAAGAGTGGCTGTTTTAAATGCTTGTGCCGAAGAGGCAGAAGCAGTTACATAACTAGCATCCACAACCAGTGCCACCACCAGAACCACAACAATCATCTTGTAGATTTTCTATAGGAATCCCACTCATTGCTTCTTCGGCAGATGCTTCTCTAATATTATTTACTAAAACTACAAAAGCTAAGTCTTTACCTGATAAAGGATGATTAAAGTCAATAATAACACTATCGTTGCCTATCTCTTTTACGATAACCTGAACCGTTCCGCCATCTTCACCTTGACCGTAAAGACTCATTCCTTCTTCCAAATCAATTCCGGCAAATTGGTCTAAAGGAACCTCCTGCACAGCTTCTGCATTATATTCACCGTATGCATCTTCAGCTTTTACGAGGACTTCTGCTTTTTGACCGATTGTCATATCTGCTATTGCATTTTCCAATCCCGGAATTATCTGACCTCTTCCAAACATAAATACTAACGGCATACCGCCGATATTGCTATCTACAACTTTTTCTCCGTCGCTTACTTCATACTCTATTGATACAATTTGATTTGTTTCTATTGCCATAATTTTAATACCTTTTATTTTTTTTACGATTTTATCATAATTAAATCAGTTACGATTAATTGATACTAGCTATTTGATTGAATCTAGTTTGCTTTTTGCGGTTTTTGCATGTTCAGTCTTAGGATATTGCGCAATAACTGCATTATAAAAAACTTCTGCGTTTTTTTTGTCGCCTGTTTTTTCCATAGACATCGCTGTATGAAGCATTAAAACCGGCATATAATCCGCTTTTGCGTTAAGTGACGCACTTTTTTTATAATATGCTATCGCATCGGCGTAACTCTTTTTATAATACTCTATTTCACCAACCATATAGTGAGTAAGAGCAGGTTTGTAATTTTTTTCAGCAAGGCTCTTGTATAGCTCCATTGACTCTTCATAATGTTTTTTATCATAAAGATCTTTAGCTTTTTTTTCAACTTCTGCACTTGGCAAATTAGTGTCTTGAGCTTTAGCCGTTGTTTTTGATTTGCTTCCTGAATCTTTTACCAGTAAATCTTTAAGTTTATTTACGTCATTTACTAATGAATTGAACTCATCTTTTTTAACATAAGAGCGATTTATTACATCTATTAACTTAGATATCTCAATAATTTGAAGATTTATTTTTTCTATATCTTTACTATTTACTTGAACAGACTCTATAACACGCTTGTCATACTCATTTTTACGAGAATTTTCATCTGATAAAGATTTAATTTTAAGCTTATTATCGTGCGTTGAAGCATTCATACTTTCAATAATTGTTTGCAATCCGTCAACTCTCTCTCTTAGAGAATCAAATTCATTTGCTTGAGTATTACTTTTAACAACAACTTTTTGAAGATTTTTTTTAGTTTCTAGGAGGGTTGCTTCAGTTGAAGTTAAACCGTATGGATTGGGATTATTTAAATCACCGGCACCGAACGCAGAAGGTTCGGCTCCGATTAAATAATGAGGTAAGATTACTGCCAATAAGGCAATTATTTTACGACTATTCATAAATTATGGTAGAAGTTTAAATTCAACTCTACGATTTTTAGCCCAGCACTCTTTAGTTTTATCAGTACATGTAGGGTTACCTTCGCCTAAACTTACCATAGAAATACGGTTAGTATCAACACCTTCTGCAACTAAAGCATTTTTAACTGTGTTTGCTCTTTTTAATCCTAGTGCGAAGTTATATTCATCACTTCCCCACTCATCACAATTTCCTTCTAATTTAATAGCATATTTACTCGCTTGAGATTTTGCTACAGAAGCATCTTTAGATACACTACTTTGCATATCCGCTCTGATGTTGAATTTATCAAAATCAAAATATACAGAACTGAACTCTTTTTCTAAACGAGCCATGATATCGCTTTCAGACTCTGTGCTTGAAAGAGATTGACCTGATAGACCCTCACCTGCTGAACTTACTTTGCTGCCTGCTGCTGCATTATCTAGTCCCTCAACCTTTGGCTCTTTATCGCTACAACCTGTTAACACTAAAAGCGCTGCAAATACACTTGAAACTACTACTTTTCTCATTTTTTCTACCTTAGAGTTTATTTGTCGGAATTATACCTAAATAATATTAAAAAAAAATTATATTTTTAATTTTACCAATCAATTGACTGAACTTTGCCGTATTTGAGCGGGAAAAGAAAATTTTTATTATGATTTAGTCTAATAATACCGATTGAACTTTGAGATTCATAACTTTTAATAAAAATTATTGCATCACCATCTACCGAAAACCTTGGAAATTCATTTACACCAACCGCAGTAAGCCTTCTGATAAAATCAGTCTTTGTGGAGACGAGATGTAAATTAAATGTATTATTACCAAAAGATTCTGAACTTTCCCTTGCTTTATAAACTATATAGTCACCATGTACACTGCAAGCAGCATTGCTTTTTCCGTAGTGAACCATCTGTTCAACATTATTAGAATTTATATTTGTAGAAAATATATTCGGATAACCTAAACGATCTGATACAAACACTACTTTATCATTACCCATAAACTGTCCGCCTACATCTATACCGCCGTAATTTGTCAAAACTTTTAAGTTTTTTGTATTTACATCATAAAGATAAACATCAGGTTGACCTTTTGGAGCCATTGTAAGTAATAATTTATTTCCATCATCACTAACATCAGAACAAATCATCATTCCATCAGATGATTTTATAACTTGAACTTTTCCTGTTCTAATATCTAAATATTTTAAAGTCGGCTTTTTTTCATCCAATGCACTATAGTAAAAAGCAGTTTGCTCCTTATTTGCCCACTTTGGAAATATATTAAATCCGCCTTTTACTATCACATGTTGATAAGTAAGAGTATAGTCCGAAACGACTAATTCACTTTTTTGAGGAGAAGTCATTCTTGAAAAAATAACTTTTCTTTTCATCCATTCAACCGGAGATTCACCCATAAATTTGTTTATATCGTATGCTATTGAGTGGGAAACAAACATATAAATATTAGAATTATTTACATTATAACTTTTATTGAAAACTATATTGCCGTCACTTATTAGTTTAATATCCGTATTAAACGCACCGTTGTCGCCTTCACTCATTCTATATCGTAACACATACTTCATATCTTTATTTTCAACTACTACGCTGCCTGCATCGTAACTGACTTTTCGATAATTTCCGTCTACATTAAAAATAGCAAGAACATTCAAATCGGCGACGATGGATTTAAAAAATCTATCTTTAAATGTCTGATCATAACTAGCAGATGAATCTTCAACGGCAATTGACGGAAGATTACCTGCCTTTTTTATAACATCTATAGTAGCATCATTTGCAAACAGTGACGAAATGACCAATAAAATTGAAATAATTATTTTCAAGTTTACTCCTTATTCAGGTTTTAAATTTATTATATATACGCCTGATTTATTATCAGGATTTTTTGGAAAGAGAATATTAATAATTCTTCCTTTTATTTTATCGCATTCACTGTTAAGAGCGGCGTTGTCAGAATAAGTTAGAATTCTAAAATCAATAACTTTTCCAAACGCATTAAGCTCAATAACGGCTTTAACAACCTTATTTTGAGTATTTTCAGGCGGTGTAAAATGCTCATAAACTAAAGCTTGAATTTTAGCCAAATATTCATTAACTTCATTGCCTGTAGAACTTTTAGACTCTTTTTCCGATTTATTTTCTGAATTTATTTTTTGAATTTTACTAGTTATTGATTCAACTTTAGTTTCATCTGATTTGGTACTTTTTTTAGAAAGTTCTTGAGCAACTCTTTTATCTTCTTTCTCAATTACTTTTTCTTCTGTTTTTTTAATGCTCTTAGTTTTTACTTCGCTAAATAAATTGTCAATATTTATCTCTTTTTTTTCAGTTTTGGTAACTGTCTCTTTTTCGGGTTCCTTTTCAACAACAGGAACCTCTTTTTTCTCTTTTTCCACCGGTTTATCTACGGTTTTTTTTACTTCACTTGATTGCGCTGCTACCATATTAACCGATACGGATACAAAGTTGTCTTTTTGTAATGCATAGTTTTTTACTTTGTCAGAGAAAACAATAGCCATAAGAAAAATAGCCGAAAATAGCGTAAAAAGAGATAGTGATATAAAACCACTAATATAAAAATAGGAGTTATTCTTATCCATTAGTAGCTAGTGAAACATCGACGAAACCTGCTTGCTTAACGGCAGCAAGCACGGACATAACGACACCGTAATCCAAACTTTTATCCGCACTAATAAGTACGGTTGCTTTTAAATCAAGCTTTTTTGAGTAGAGGAAAAAATTATCTAAAAATGCATTAAGTTCATAATTGTCTTTATTGATTTTTAACTTTTTATCTTTATCAATTGTAATATGTACCGGAGGTATTTTAGATAATGTTTTAGTTTTTGAACTTTGAGGAAGATTTATCTTCTCTTCATATATCATATTCGGTGCAATAACCATCATTATTGCTAAAAGAACCAACATTACATCCACAAGCGGAGTAATGTTTAATTCAGGTTTTTCATCCCAGTTATAAGCCATATTTACACTCTTCGTGCCATTATAGCATCACTTTGCATCTCTATAAAGTTAAGTAGCTCATATGATTTTCTTTTTAATATTTGGTGATATGTATATGAAAAAATAGCAACAAAGATACCCGCGGCAGTTGCTACAAGAGCATCAGAAACACCACCCGCTATTACAGACATACCGCCGCTGCTTTGACCGATATGCGTAAATGTATCCAAAATTGAAACAACGGTTCCAAACAGACCGATAAATGGCGTAGTAGATGCAAAAATTGAGAGAATAGAGAGTCCTTTTGTAGCATCTTTTGTTGCAGCCAATTGAGCTAATGCCAAAATATCTTTCGAAACATTTGAACTGCTTTTTAAAAAATTGCTTAAATAAGATTGCGGACTCACAGTCGTAGATCCCATTAAAACACTCTCAAGAGATCTATTTTCAATTTCAAGCCAACTAGCAAGAGAGAGATATCGGTAGTAAAAAACCCAATTTAGCACTATAAAGTAGAGTGCTAAAAGAGCCAAGACACCCAAAGTAACAGGGTGACTTTTGAGGTAAAAATCAATTAATTGGTTAATCATATATTTATATTAAATTCTGAGCTGCCGACTCAAGTCTAGCAGTAACAGACGCAATCGCAGGATTGTTATCTTTAATAGATTCAATAAGCTCTTTAGCGTCACTAAGAGCTTTTGCAACAGCACTTTCACTATCTCCGCGAATCGCTACGGCACCTTCAACCAATACAATAACTTTTTTCTCATCAACTTGGACTACGCCCCAGTTGATAAGAACTGATTCGACTGATTTATCCTCTTTCTCTATATCAATTACACCTGCTTCAAGCAGTGTAGTTAAAGAAGAGTGTTCTGCTAGAACACCAAACTCGCCCTCTTCGCCCGGAAGAGTTACGCTAAGAGCCTCACCGTTATAGATGATGCCGTTAGGAGTCAGGATTTCAAGTTTTAACTTATCCATGTCAGTCCTTTATGAATTACTTCATTTTTTGAGCTTTTTCAATCGCCTCATCTATACCACCAACCATGTAGAAAGAACCTTCTGGCATATGGTCACATTCACCGCTAAGAATCATTTTAAAGCCCTTAATGGTATCCGCTAAAGATACATATTTACCCGGTGAACCTGTGAATACTTCAGCAACGAAAAATGGTTGTGATAAGAATTTCTCGATTTTACGAGCTCTCTCAACAGTATTTTTGTCATCTTCAGAAAGTTCATCCATACCGAGAATTGCAATAATATCTTGTAAATCTTTGTACTTTTGAAGTGTTTGTTGAACACCGCGAGCAACATTGTAATGCTCTTGACCCAAAATTTGCGGATCAAGTAATCTTGAAGATGAATCCAGTGGATCCACCGCAGGATAGATACCTTTTTCAGCAATTTTACGGTTAAGAACCGTCGTTGCATCTAAGTGAGCAAAAACTGAAGCAGGAGCCGGGTCAGTTAAGTCGTCCGCAGGTACATAAACAGCTTGAACAGATGTAATTGAACCGTTTTTAGTTGATGTAATACGATCTTGTAATGCACCCATCTCACGAGCTAATGTCGGTTGATAACCAACAGCTGAGGGGATACGACCAAGAAGCGCAGACATTTCAGAACCTGATTGAGCAAAACGGAAAATATTATCAACGAACATTAATACATCAAGACCTTTTTCATCTCTAAAATATTCAGCCATTGTAAGACCCGTTAAAGCAATACGGTTACGTGCACCCGGCGGCTCACTCATTTGTCCGTAGCACAGTGCAACTTTATCCAAAACGTTAGACTCTTTCATCTCGTGGTAAAGGTCATTACCTTCACGAGTTCTCTCACCGACACCTGCGAATACAGATAGACCGTCATGACCCATTGCAACATTATGGATTAATTCCATAATAATAACCGTTTTACCTACGCCGGCACCGCCGAATAGTCCAACTTTACCACCCTTAGAGTACGGTGCTAACAAGTCAACGACTTTAATACCCGTCTCAAACATCTCTGTTGCAGTAGATTGCTCAACCAACTTCGGAGGCTCACGGTGAATTGACCACATAGGAGCATCTGATATTTGATCTCCGTTGTCGATTGTTTCACCGATTACATTGAAAATACGACCTAGTACTTTCTCTCCAACCGGAACTTTAATAGGTGCACCTGTTGCAACAGCATCCATACCGCGTACAAGACCCTCACTCATATCCATTGCAATCGTTCTAACACGACCGTCACCTAAGTGAGCTGCAACTTCAAGTACTAAACGAGACTGAGTACCTTCTAAATTTACTTTAACTT
>NZ_JAQTLH010000010.1 GCF_028714975.1 Sulfurimonas sp. | reverse complement strand
TCTTGCTACAATTTTTTCAAAAAGTATTAAAATCATTAAAGAGAGTGAAAATCCAATCAAAAAGCTTAAAAAGAAAGATAATTTTATTCAGATTTTACCTTTTACAAAAAAACTGACAAATAGAAAAATATTCTCTCTTTTAACAACAGACAGTGAACTGCTTTATCATAAACTTGAGGATAATCATCAAATTTTTATACCTGTTCAGATATAGAAAAAAGTAGGAACTATTTTTGCTTTGATGGCAATATAAGCAATTTTTCATCAAGGGATAAATGGTAATGAGAAGAGTTTTGTGGTTGTTGATGTTATTGGCGGTCGGTGCGCATGCTGCCGCAAATATATGGATTCGTGCAGGTGAAGCCTACGGAATCGAACCCAGACTACTATATGCTATTTCAAAGGTTGAGAGCAATCTTCGTCCACTCGTTATTTCCGTCAACTACAAAAAATTAACCAAAGCACAAGAAGATAAACTCTGTTTTATGCTTGAAAATAGAAATATTTCTTATAATATATATTCAAAAGTAATTGAAATTGACAGCAAAAATATTGTTGAAGCAAAAGGGGTTATCGATTTTTTAGATAACAACCGCTACCCGAGCTTTGATATCGGGCTAATGCAGATAAACAATATGCATAAAGAGACGCTTGCGGGGATGAAGATACCGCTTCATGAGCTTTTAAACGAAAGTACAAATCTAAGCGTTGCTGCAAATATTTTATGGGAGTGTTATAAAAAACATCGTTCCAGCGACAAAGCTATTAACGCTTATAACGGCTCTTCAGTCGGAAACTCATACTATACAAAAGTATCTGCAGAGCTGCGAAAACTTCTTCTTCTGCACGAAAACGGTTCAAAACGCCTTTTTTATCGCATAATCTGATAATCATAAGTCTCAATTCTTTAAAATTCAAAAACCATATTTAGCACTTTATCAGTATATTTTAAGTATTATCTACATTATATTTTTATGGACATATTATGCAAGTACACATTCCTCTAAAAAAAGTCGTTGACGACTCTTATGACATTACAATCGATACGCTTCAAAAACTGCACTTTGATTCAAAAGTAGCGGTTGTTACAAACCAAACGGTCTCTAAGCTTCATTTAGATTATCTCCTTAGTAAAATCAGCGCAAAAGAGCTGCATATAGTAGAGTTAAAAGACGGTGAAGAGTATAAAAATCAAGAGAGTATAGATACGATTTTGAACTCTCTTTTTGAACATCGCTTTAACAGAAAATCTCTTCTGATCGCTTTTGGCGGAGGGGTTGTCGGCGATATGACGGGATATGCGGCTAGTATCTATCAAAGAGGAATAGATTTTATTCAGATTCCAACGACGCTTCTCTCACAAGTCGATGCAAGTGTGGGCGGAAAAACCGGGTTCAACAACAGATATGGAAAAAATCTTGTAGGCGCATTTCATCAGCCTCGCGCCGTTTATATAGACCCTTATTTCTTAACTACACTTCCAAAAAGAGAGTTTGGTGCAGGAGTTGCCGAGATAGTTAAAATGGCGGTAACTTTTAATAAAGATTTTTTTGAGATTTTAGAAGAAGCGGACTTAACAAATCAAGAAGTATTGCGAGAAGTTATAAGACATGCAGTTCAAACCAAAGCGGATGTCGTATCGCAAGACGAGAAAGAGCAGGGCATAAGAGCCGCTCTTAACTACGGACATACTTTTGGACATGTTATAGAAAATGAAACTGCATATAAAAAATTTCTGCACGGTGAAGCCGTTGCAATCGGAATGGTCATGGCAAATGAGATGGCCGTGAAGATGAATCTTATGAGCCAAAAAGAGGCGGATAGAGTCAAAGCGCTTTTAGAAAAATATGATTTGCCGACAACTTACACTATAGATGATGTTAAGAAATTTTATGAAGCTTTCTTTTTGGATAAAAAGAGTTCCGATGCTTCAATTACATTTATCCTTCCTCTTGGAATCGGGGATGTCGTTATTACGGACAATGTAGATATCGGGACTATTATGTGTATTTTAAATAAATTTGGAAAACAATAATGAAAAAAATTGTTTTTTATCTATTGCTCGTATCATCGCTTCTATTTTCGGAGAGCTTAAAAAAAGATACAAATATAAGCAAGCCGGAGCAAGAGCAGGTTAAGCTTGCCCAAGAGGATGCAAAAAGAGAAAAAATAGAAAGTTACATTTCGGAACTAAAAAATATTGAACAAAAGATATCAAAAAAAGATAGCGTATGGATGAAAAGCTATGCCTCTTATCTTACATCGATAGATGTAAAGGGGAATCTTGAAGAGATAAAAAGCAGAATAGAGTATCTTCAAAAAAAGAGGGACAAATCGTTTACCGAAGCGGATGAATTAAGTGCGTTAATATCCAGAGAAAAGATTTTAGCATCACAGATAGAGAAACTAAAGAAAAAAGACAGTTCTCCCTTTTCAATACTTTTAACCCCGCCCAATATAGATGAAATTCCCTCTGTAACAAACCCTTTTGATATATTTATGGGTATTTCGCTTATTAAAACGCTGGATAAAGGTTTTAACGACTATATTTTAAAAAGAGATGAGTTAAAAGAGCTAATCTCTCTCTTAAAAACAGAGGTGCGTATCTATAAGGAGATAGAGAACATTGATGAGCAGACCAAATATAAGGAAGAGGCAAATTTAAAAATAAAGCAGCTGGAAGGATTTGAATCTGCCCTTGACACTATGAATGTTACGGCGGATGTTTACCAAAAAAGACTGGATATTGTTGAGATTAACATTAACAAAGAGATAGAGTCTCAAATGGTAAAGCTCGGCAAAATAGGTGTCACCATACTAATCGTTTTTGTCGTCTTCTTTTTACTTAAGCTTATCGTTAAAAAATATATAACCGATAATGAGCGGTTTTATATGGCAAACAAAGTTATCACTTTTGGTAATTTTACGCTTATTATATTGATTTTATTTTTCAGCTACATAGAGAATGTAAGCTACTTGGTTACTATACTCGGATTTGCATCGGCAGGTATCGCTATTGCCATGAAAGACTGGTTTATGAGTATGCTCGGCTGGCTTGTAATAGTCTTTGGCGGAAGCATACATGTCGGAGACAGAATCCGCGTAGATATGGACGGATCAACTTTTGTCGGAGATGTTATGGATATATCGCTGCTGCGCATGACTCTTTTAGAAGATGTAACACTGACGACGGTTTTACAAAACAGAAGGGCAGGCAGGATTATTTTTGTACCAAATAACTATATCTTTACCAGAATGATAGCAAACTATACGCATAGTTCTTTAAAAACCGTGTGGGACGGGGTAGATATAGTCATAACATTTGATTCAAATCATAAAAAAGCAATGCATATCGCCAAAGAGATAGCTAAAAAATTCTCAAAAGGGTATACCGATATTACGAGAAAACAGCTAAATAAGTTAAGAAGCAATTACAGTCTTAAAAATACAAATGTAGAGCCTAGAATTTTTTCACTTATTGAGCCAAACGGCTTAAAAATAAGCGTTTGGTACTTAACAAACGCTTATGCAACATTAACTCTAAGAAGCGTAATCTCAACCGAAATAGTAGACGCTTTTTTAGCAGAAGAGGATATCACCATAGCATACCCTACTCAAATGCTTCACTTGGAAAAATCAGCTAAAAAAATCCCGCCGCCAAAAACCGAGGAAGCAGTATAGATGAAAAAAAAAGTATATTTTAAAACTTTCGGATGCAGAACAAATCTTTATGATTCGCAGGTAATGATGAGCTCTCTTAAAGGGTATGATATTACCGAAGATGAGAGCGAAGCCGATGTTGTAGTTATAAACTCATGCACCGTTACAAACGGAGCCGATTCACATGTTCGTTCTTACATTTCACAAGTTGAAAACAGCAGTGAGGCTAAAATCTTTTTAACGGGCTGCGGCGCACATACAAAGGGTGAGGGGCTTCTGGAGCAGGGAAGGGTTTTTGGAGTTTTCGGACAGAGCGAAAAAGAGAAAATCGACGAGATGTTAAACAAAGAAGAGTCCTTTTATGAACTCGGCGATTTAAACCATATAGATGAGAGCGTAGTTGACGATTTTATCGGCAAAAGCAGGGCGTTTATAAAGATTCAGGAGGGGTGTAATTTTCGTTGTTCATACTGCATCATACCGCATGTCAGGGGCGATGCAAGAAGTATGAGCGAAGAGAAGATACTTGAGCAGATTAGAAGACTTGCAGCAAACGGTTTTGGGGAGTTTATCTTAACGGGAACAAATGTCGGAAGTTACGGGCAAAGAACGGATAGCTCAATCGCTGCGCTTATGAAAAAAATGTCAGGGATTCGCGGAGTAAGACGCATAAGACTCGGAAGCGTCGAGCCGATTCAAATAACCGATGAGTTTAAAGAGATACTAGGCGAGCCATGGCTTGAGCGACACCTTCATATTGCGCTTCAGCACACTTCGCCTCAAATGTTGAAGTTTATGAATAGACGAAATGTCTATAAACAAGATAAAGAGCTCTTTGAACTGCTCTCAAGCAAAGGTTTTGCGATAGGGACGGATTTCATTACCGGACATCCGGGGGAGAGCAAAGAGCTTTGGGATGAAGCGATGAGAAATGTAAGAGATTTGCCGCTGACGCATTTGCATGCATTTACCTACTCCAAACGAGACGGTACACCGTCGGCCACCATGAAGCCTGAAGTAAACGGCAAAGTTGCCAAAGAGAGACTGCATGAACTCGAAGAGATAGTAAAAGCGAAAAATTTTGAGTTTAGAGCGGCTTTTGGCGGAGAGTTAAATGTTCTTATTGAGAGCCAAAAAGATGACTATTTTGTAGGATATGATCAACATTTTAATAAAATTTTAGTAAAATCAGATGAAGATTTAGTGGGAAATTGGATAAATATTAATAAATATGAAGTAAAAGAGGAGTCAAACTATGGCAGAGTCTAAAACGAACAGAGTAGCTCTCTACGCTTCGGCTTTTTTGGTAATTATTTTAGTCCTTTTTGCAATTTTAAGGGACAATGCAGATGTTATAACTCTAAAAGAAGCAAAAGAGATTTTAAAAAATAAAAGTGTAAAAAGCGTAGTTGCTTCGGAAGATTTCGTATATCTAAAAACAGAGAAAGATTTATATAAAATTATATCCTCGCAAGTTACTCCCGATATGTTTACGGACTATAAAGTTCAAGTGAAAAGCGGCTCAAGCATAGTTGTCTATTTTCTCCTTTTGGTGCTTTTTTTAGCTCTTGGAGCGCTTGCTTTTAAATGGCTTCAAAAAAAGAGACCACTGCTTCTTAGTGCAGAGAGCAAAAGAGAGAGCGAATACAAATCTCTTTCGGAAAAATCATATCCGATAGAGTCGATAAAAAGCGATGTAACATTCAACGATATCGGTGGAATAAGCGATGTAAAAAGCGAACTTGAAGAGATAATAGACTTTATGAAAAAACCTAAACGATATAAAAGTTTCGGTGCAAGAATGCCTCGCGGCGTACTTTTGGTGGGTCCTCCGGGAGTTGGAAAAACTATGATAGCAAAAGCGGTTGCAAATGCCGCAGGCGTGCCGTTTTTTTATCAAAGCGGCGCTTCTTTTGTTCAGATATATGTGGGTATGGGTGCAAAAAGAGTGCATGAACTTTTTGTTGCCGCAAAAAATAACTCGCCTTCCATCATTTTTATTGACGAGATAGATGCAGTCGGTAAAAAAAGAGACGGACAGAGAAACGATGAGCGAGAAGCAACGCTAAATCAGCTGCTGACGGAGATGGACGGTTTTGAAAACTCAAGCGGAGTTATAGTTATTGCGGCTACAAACAAGATAGATGTTTTAGACTCGGCACTTTTGCGTGCGGGAAGATTTGATAGAAGAATCTTTGTAGAGCTTCCTACAAACAAAGAGAGAGCTTCCATCTTGTCAAAATATTTAGAGAAAGTTCCGCATGATGTTGATGTAAATACTATCGCAAATATGACGGTCGGATTTAACGGCGCGTCTTTAGCGGCGCTTGTAAACGAGGCTTCGCTTCTTGCCATAAGAGGACATGATTTTCAAGTGACGATTGAACATTTTCATCATGTAAAAGATAAAGTAATGTTTGGTAAAAAGAAACTGCAGATACTAAGCGAAAAGCAAAAACAGTATCGCGTTACATACCAAGCCGCAAAAGTTATCTGTGCAACTTATTTTGATCTTCCTTTTGAAAAGTTACTTCTATCAAATGAAAAACTGACTCCGGCAACGGATGAGCCTCTTATAAAACATGAGTTAGAATCAAGGGTTAAAATGCTTTTGGCAGGTATGGTGGCATGTGCCATTAAGTATCGCGAGCATGCCAGCAGTGCCAAAGGTGATTTGGACGAAGCAAAAGAGATAGTCGATAGAATGATTCAAGATTACGGGATGGGTTCATCTCTTATTCCTAGCGAAAACGAAAAAGAGATTTTGATGAAAAAGCTCTACGATGAGACAAGAAACCTCTTAGAGTCTTTGCAGAGCGTTATGGTACATGTAGAAAATGTTTTAAACGAGAGAGAAAGCATTACTAAAGCGGAAGTTAAAAAGCGATTAGATGAAGTTTTATAGCGGATTTTCTTTAAAAAATGAGCAGCATATCTTTAAAGAGTATACAAACTTCTCGGAGTACTCTGTTTGCGGTTTCAGCTACGGGGCTATCAAAGCTTTTAGGCATGTAAAAGAGCAGTTGGAGCTTAAAAAAAGAGTAGATACTCTCCAACTCTTCTCTCCTGCATTTTTTCAGACAAAAGATGATAAATTTAAAAAAATTCAACTTATGGCATATAGAAAAAATAGAGATTTATACCTAAGCGAGTTTATAAAATCATGTTTTTTGCCATACTTAAAAAAGAGCATAGAGCGAGAAGAAAATAGTGTAGAAGAGTTAGAAGAGCTACTTTATTTTAATTGGAATATGGATGAGCTGAATAATCTTGTCAAAAAAGGGATAAAAATAGAGGTTTATCTTGGCGGCGAAGATAAAATTATAGATGTTGAGAGTGCAAGAGAGTTTTTTTTGGAAATCGCAACCGTGACATATATTAAAAGTGCAAATCATTTTTTATTAACAAACTAGGAGAAAAAATATGAGCAAAATAAGAATAGGCGTAATAACGGCAAGTGACAGAGCAAGCAAGGGAATATATGAAGATATATCTGGAGTTGCCATTCAAGATACTATGAAGGATTATTTAAAAAGTGAGTTTGAGATAGTTTATAGATGTATTCCCGACGAGCAGGATATGATTGAAGCTACGATGATAGAGCTTTGTGATGAAGAGGGCTGTTGTTTGGTGGTTACAACAGGGGGAACAGGACCGGCACTTCGTGATGTAACTCCTGAAGCAACCCAGAATGTGTGTCAAAAGATGATGCCCGGATTTGGCGAACTTATGCGTCAAGTAAGCCTAAAGTATGTTCCAACAGCTATATTATCACGCCAGAGTGCAGGGATAAGAGGCAAAAGCCTTATCATCAATCTCCCCGGAAAACCAAAGTCCATCCGTGAGTGTTTAGATGCGGTTTTTCCTGCCGTACCGTACTGCATAGATTTGATAGAAGGTCCATATATAGAGACAAACGAAGAGGTTATAAAGGCTTTTAGACCAAAAGCATAACAAGAAGGTTTCTCGTTCCACCTCTCCCGAGGTGGAATGCATACTGTCATCCAAAATCTCCCTCACCATAACCTCTCGATTTCCACCAGCCCGTTCATTCCGCTATAATCCCTAGCGCTACTATTGCTTGAAAGATTGCATAGTTTTGGGCAAATCGTCACTTGAGAGAACTATATACAAATGATTTTCTAAAATAACATAGGCATAAAGTTTTAGATTGTCTTTTTCTTGTAAAAATTTTAGGCACTCTATTATGATTGCAACACTTTCTTGCCTTGTAAAAAGCGGCAGCTGATGGAGTACAGTGCATGTCACAAAATGTGGATGTGTCGTTTCATATATTTTATATCTGCTTCTTCCTATAAAGATATTGCAGTTCGGTTTGGCTTAATGTGTTATATGAGGTGTATATATGCATTCCACCTCAGGAGAGGTGGAACGAGAAAAAATAGACTGATTTTTTAGTCACTTTTTCCATGATTGGTTCGTAAATATTATCGTAGGGTGATCTTTCTATGATTGTCATGATTTTTCTCCGATGTTTTGAGTAAGTATAGAGTAAAAAGTGGACAAAAACTATCTATATATTCTTGAAATAATCTAAAAATAGCCTGTTTTTATTGATAGATAGAGACAGTGTATTTTCATAACTTTCAACACTGAATTGGTACCCAATATTATTTGAAATATTCTCTTTTGTAGTTATTCCCAATTTTATAGATGTATAGTAAATAGTGAGTTTTTCTTTAAAATTATGTTCTTTAGATAAATCCTTTAAAAATCTATACGGATAAACTAAATAAGGGTTAGTTGGCTGAACAAGACCAATGCGTGGCCCTTGATAAACAGTATCATTTTTACAGTCGATCTGAATAAATGCTATTATTCCTAACGTAAGCTTATCTTGTATCTCCATTTTATTTTGACAGCTAAATTGACTTTTAAAAAAGTTCATAATATTCAACGGCCCATCAATATATTTTCCATCTGACTTCACTTCTTTAATTCCTCTTATCAATATTCCTCCAAAGTTATCACAATTTCCAAAAGTAATATCAATACCACCTCGTCCTTTGTTGTGCACATACCATCCATTAGAAGTTTTTTGAAGTTCATCACCATGTAATGCACAATCTTTATGATCGTCTGAATAATAGTAAAATTCAATTTCTGTAAATTCATATTTTTTAGTTTTAACTTGAAGCTCAACACAATTTAATAGGTAATTTGCAATCTTATTAAAACTTCCTTGGTAATCATTTTCATCCACCATTTTATTTAAGCACATCATCTGACACCCCTGTAATATATTTGCATGCAGTATAACTTATAAAAGAGAAAAATTTACAAAAAAAAGATTTTGTCAAAATGCTTCAGGCAATCGAACTAAAGCTGAAGAGTACGGGTGAAATACCGAGTGAACAGACAATATACGGTTACTTAAACGGCAAACGTGAACTAAAAGCAGAGCTTATTCCTTACATTGCGGAAGTTTTAGAAGTAGATGAACAGGAGCTTTTTCGTTTTGATATAGAGTATGCTTCGGAGTATAACATCCGCTACTTTCTCGTTCCACCTCTCCCGAGGTGGAATGCATACTGTCATCCAAAATCTCCCTCACCATAACCTCTCGATTTCCACCAGCCCGTTCATTCCGCTATAATCCCTAGCGCTACTATTGCTTGAAAGATTGCATAGTTTTGGGCAAATCGTCACTTGAGAGAACTATATACAAATGATTTTCTAAAATAACATAGGCATAAAGTTTTAGATTGTCTTTTTCTTGTAAAAATTTTAGGCACTCTATTATGATTGCAACACTTTCTTGCCTTGTAAAAAGCGGCAGCTGATGGAGTACAGTGCATGTCACAAAATGTGGATGTGTCGTTTCATATATTTTATATCTGCTTCTTCCCATAAAGATATTGCAGTTTGGTTTGGCTTAATGTGTTATATGAGGTGTATATATGCATTCCACCTCAGGAGAGGTGGAACGAGGAAAAATGTCAATATATACTGATAGCTACTTACTCTTCATGTCTTTTAATTTCTATTGAACCTGCTTTAGTAGTTCTATTATCTCTGCATCAGTGATATTTTCTTGGTCTGATTTTGAGTATATAGATAGTAAGTAAATATTTTGTTCATCATCTACACAATAAGTAATGACCCTAAAACCTTTGCTTTTGCCGGTAGGTACACTTGAGTTTGCAACTCTAATTTTATAGCAGTTTTGAAACAGATATGTGCCTAACTTTGGATTATTTCGTAGCTCTAAAACCAGAGATGATAAATCTACTTTTATATTTTTGTAGTGTTTAGCTAATTTTTTTATATTTTTATCAAACTCCGGAATAGTGAGAATATTAAATGGCATTTAATAATTCTTCTACAGGCTTTGCTTTTAATTTACCGCTTTTAACCATATTAAGTTCGTCCACTGATTGCTTAATACTGGCCTTTAAATTATCAGTGGCTTCACTCTCTCTAATAACCAATCCATCATTTTTGAAATGCTGCAACATCCATACTATTTTATCGGCAATAGTTTCATCTTTTATCTCAAGAGTCAATGTTTTCATTGTGAAGCTCCTTTTTTAAACTATAAGATTATAGCAAAATCAAGCTAACACACTTTTATAAAATTTTAATGAAGCTAATGTAGTATGTATGCGTTCCACCTCGGGGGAGGTGGAACGCATACGCATCTCACAATTTATATAAAATTAACCTCAGTAACATGGTGTTTTAGACCAAGTTCTGCGGGAGTACAGCCAAGAGCTAGTCCTACCATTTGCTGCATATGAAGAACGGGGAGTGAAACTTCTCTGCCTATGGCTTCAGATGCACTTTTTGTTTGAGTGTCAAGTTTTAGATGACATAGCGGGCATGGGGTTACCATCATGTCTGCATTTTGGTCAGTTGCGCCTGCTATGGCTGTTCCTGTAAGAACTGCCGCAGTGTGAGGCGCTTGAAGCTCGACATGGAATCCGCAACATTTGTTTTTCTCTTCATAATCAACATTTTTTCCACCACATGCGATGATAAGGTCATCCAACGAAGTAGGGTTGTATGGATTCTCTTTTTGTTTATGAGACTCGTCATGAAGTTCTGATGGGCGGATGTTGTGACAGCCGTAAAACGGAGCGATGTTAAATTGGCTAAGAGGTTTTACAACCAACTCTTTGATTTTATCTAAGCCGAAATCATCAATGATAGCGTAGAGGAAATGGATAACATTTGAGGTGCCTTTGTACTCCAAACCGACCTCTGCTAGTTTTTCATTCACTTTTGCTTTTAACTCAGGATTTTTATCCAATCTATGTTTTGTCATAGCAGTATTTAGCTGACAAGTATTACATATTGTAACCATTGTAAGCTCATGCTTTTCTGCATATGCTATATTTCTAGCATTTAAAACAAGAGATAAAAAGTCATCATAATCTTGTAAGTGAGAAGCTCCGCAGCATGAAGCTTCTGTAAGTTCGATAAGCTCAATGTTCAGTTTTCTAGCAACCGCAAGTGTTGACATCATCTGTTCAGGAGTACTCTGTTTTGCAGTACATCCCGTAAAAAGTGCGTATTTTAATTTTTTCATTTAACTTTGCTCCTAGAACTTTACTGTTGATGATGATTTGATAAGTTTTTGAATTTCATCAAGTTTATCTGATTTTGGCATATTCCAAGGCATAACAATTTTGCCTTTTTTAAACATCTGAAGTGCTACAGGAATATGTTTTACTATGTGAGCTCCCTCAGAGTATAGAACTAAGCCGCCCTCATCGAGCATACCGTGTTTTTTGATAGAGTGTAAGAAACCGACTGCATGGCGAGTTGCAACATTGTTTTTTGCGACACCTTTTTTAAATGCCATTTGATGAAGTTTTGTAATCTTGTCGATTGGATTTATATCTTTTGGACAAACTTCCGCACACTCAAAACATTTAGCACAATCCCAAACACCCTGTTTCTCTTCATTTACATTTATTAGTCTATTGCCGTCACTGTCACGAACATCCGACTCAAAACGGTACGCCGCAACAAACGCCGCAGGTCCAAAGAAGTCGCTGTTTATCTCAACAACAGGGCAAGCATAGTGACACGCACCGCACTGGATACATAAGTCTGCTTCATTTAGCTCTTCTGCATCATGAGGTGAAACTAGATTTTCACAAGACGGGCATTCGTCTATATCTGCAACAAGATATGGAGTAACACTTGCATGTTTATCCCAAAAGTCTGCCTTGTCTATAATCATATCTTTTACGGCTCTTTTTGTACTTAGAGGCTCAAGAGTTATCTCGTTTCCGAAATACTCTATCATAGTCGTCATGCTCTCTTTACAAGCAAGAGTCGAGCGACCATTTACTTTGATAGCACATGCCCCGCATATACCGTGTCGGCAGCTTCTACGGTATGAAAAACTACCGTCGTGGTCCCATTTTATTCTGTTTAAAACATCTAAAACAACCTCTTCGCTTGTTATATCCATAGTGTAGTTTTCGTAGTACGGAAGATAATCCTCATCTGCATTGAAGCGAAATACTTTGAAGTTTACTTTTTGTGTAGTGATACTATTTGTACTCATAAATTCTCCTTAGTAATTTCTAGCTTTTAGTTCATGTTTGCCGAGTACGACATCCATGTAGTCAAGCGAAATATTGCCCTCTTTATCCATATATGCCATAGTGTGTTTTAGGAAGTTTTCATCATCGCGAGTGGTAAAATCTTCTCTATAGTGAGCTCCACGACTCTCATTTCTTGCAATAGCACTCTCAACAATAAATGCAGAGTAGTCAATCATATGACCAAATTCGATAGCTTCTTGCATCTCTGTATTGAACACTTTTGATTTATCTTTTATACGGATGTTTTTAAATCTTTCTCTAAGTTCTTTAATTTTGGTAACCGCGATTTCTAAAGTCTCTTTTGTTCTAAATGCACCTGCATTAGCAGTCATACACTGTTGCAGCTCTTCTCTTAAGTTTGTAATTGTTTCGGCACCGTTGTTATTTAGTACAAAATTTATCTCAGCTAAAGCTCTTTGCGCGTCATCTGCGGTTGCAGGGCGAAGAGTGATGTTGTCTATTTCATTAACCATTGTTTTACCGACGAAGCGACCAAATAGAAGTGCTTCAAGAACAGAGTTTGCACCGAGGCGGTTTGCTCCGTGAACGGATACGCATGAACACTCTCCTGCGGCATAGAAACCTTCAACATACTCGGTATTGTTTTTGCGAACATTTCCTGCGATATTTACAGGAATCCCGCCCATCGAGTAGTGAGCAGTTGCAGAGATAAGGATAGGCTCTTTAATCATATCAAGACCTAAGAAAGTGATAGCCAAATCACGAAGTTCAGGCAATCTCTCCATAATCAAATCTTTTCCTAAATGCGTTACATCAATGAAAACTGCATCTTTTCTAGGACCGACACCGCGACCCTCTCTGATTTCATTTAAAATTGCACGGCTTACGACATCTCTTGAAGCTAGTTCCATTGCATTTGGAGCGTATTTCTCCATAAATCTTTCGCCAAGAGAGTTAAAAAGGCGTCCACCTTCTCCGCGAGCCGCTTCAGAGATTAAAACACCGTTTCCTGAAAGACCTGAGGGGTGAAACTGAACAAACTCCATATCTTCAAGTGGAAGACCGTGTCTTGCAACGATTGAGAGACCATCCCCCGTGTTTGCGTGAGCATTTGAGTTGATTTTGTAGCTTCTTGCATATCCGCCGGTTGCAAACATTACCGATTTTGCATTGAAAATCGCAACTTGCATATCTCTGATATTAAATGCAACTACGCCTGAAACTTTACCCTCTTTGTAGATAAGATCCGCAACATACCACTCATCCCAAAATTTTACACCTACGCGAAAAGCTTGCTCATATATAGTTTGAAGAAGCGTTAAACCCGTTCTGTCTTTTGCATAACATGCACGAGGAGATGATTGCCCGCCAAAAGGTCTTTGAGCGATTTTGCCATCAGCCGTTCTGCTAAATGCAGCACCCATTCTCTCAGCCCAGCGAATAGTCTCAGGTGCATTTTTGCACATAAACTCAACAGCATCCTGATCAGCTAAATAGTCACTTCCTTTTACCGTATCAAACTCATGTAGCTCTACGCTGTCTTTGTCGCTAAAAGCAGCATTCACGCCGCCTTGTGCAGCTCCTGAGTGACTTCTAAGCGGATGAAGTTTCGTAATAACCGCAACTTTTTTCCCTGCAATTTGTAACTCTCTTGCAGCGGCACAACCGGCTAAACCGGCACCGACAACAATGGCATCGTAAGTATAAATAGGAATACCCATTAGCTTTCCTTTTGTTTTTAAGAATAAAATATGGTGGATTTTACAATTTTTAGCCTTTGTGAATGATAAAAAGTTGTTATAAATATAAAGAGTGTTCCGTATTCACTCATTTGCAGATAATTGGCAGTGTAGAATTTACACATATCGCTAAAATTTATAGTTCTGATTGAGCTAAATCTTTGATTTGAGAGATTTTATTTTTACCGCTCTTTTGAGCATGAAGCAGAACTTTTTTAGCTTGTCTGATTGACTCTTCCAATGAAACATTATTTGGTTTTATAACATACCCTCCGCTTACCGTAATGTTGATTTCTCCCAATTCCGCCGAGCTTAGTTTTAATTCAGAGATACTCTTGCGGATATTTTCTATCTCTTTAAAGGAGTCCTCTTTTTTTGGTCTTGATAGAATAATAGTAAATTGGTTATAGTCTGTTCTTGAGATAACATCGGCAACCTGCTCATGCAAAGACATCGTAAATGCAATTTTTTTAAGTATGGCTTGTGTGAGCTCTTGAGAATATACTCTGTTTGTTTTTGAAAAATTATCAATTTCCAGTACGCTTACGGATGTGAAGTTATCCTCTTTCATCCCTTTTTTTTCACTATAAGCACTCATAAGCCCTTTTATATTATTTATACCGGTTACGGGATCAAGCAGTATCGGATTGTCCACAGCCATAGATTTCCTGTTCATTCTAACTGAAATAGCACCGACTTCTTGGGAAAAAATGGTGTGCTTTTTATGATTTACATGAAATAGAAATTGTAAATCTTTATATATCATATCGAGTCTTTTTTTGTACCAAATAAAACCCAACAAAGTTATAATAAACACTAAAAATGTTGCATTTTTATGTATATTAAACTTCCTCTGGCTGTATGTTATGTCCTTAAATATTATAGAGTCAATCTGCTTCACAAGAGAGGATGCTTTTTTTTCTAACTCCTCTTTTGTTGTCGTTTCACTTTTACTCTCTTTTTCATAGTAGTAATGGACATAAGCTTCTTTATTAAATGCGGTTGTAAGAGAGTTTAGTTTATCTAAGTCGGATAGATACTCTTTTGAATTTAAAAGTATATATTTTTCCGCAAAGTTATAATCATAAAGAGTGCGAAGTTTATCAATTTCAATATGAAGCTGTTTGCTTTTGCCGTTTAGCTCAATAAACATTAATTCTAAATTATCTTTTGGTAAATTTGTTAGAGAGGAGATAATCTCTTTTTGATTATTTAAATTGTCAATTTTTTTATAAGAATTCAAATGATCAATCGTCGCCAAAATGGCAAGCCCAGCAAATATGCTAACTGCTAAAAGAAAAAAAGAGAGATTTCTAAAAATTTTTTTTATTGAGTGCTTCATCAAAAGTTTCCTATATAGATGATATAATAACCATCTATTTTATATATATTAGCTTTAATTATAACTTAAGGCATTATAAGAAGTTTATTTGAATTTAGAAAATTATTTTATATCGCAGTTTAAAAATAGCCATATCGGTGATGACGGCGCATTGATAAACGACACAGTCTATTCAAAAGATGCATTTTTTGAGGATATTCATTTTAAAACTGCGTGGATGAGTTATTATCAAATAGCAGCAAAAGCGATGGCGGTAAATATCTCGGATGCGGTTGCTATGAACGCCAAACCCAGATACGCGCTTTTAAGTGTTGCTATGCCAAGTAGTATTACAAAATCTCAGGCAAGAGAACTGGCAAACGGATTTAAAGATAGTGCTTCAACATACGGTGTTGAGATAATCGGCGGGGATACCATTGCCAATGTAAAGCTTGACATTACCGTAACGATTATCTCAAAAACGACTAAACCTCTAAGAAGAAAAGGTTTAAAAAAAGGGCATTTGATTGCTTACAGCGGAGAGCTTGGAAGAAGTGCCAAAGATCTAAAAAAGTTGATGAACTTGGGCAAGATTCATAAAAAATCCAAGTTTGTAGACATAAAGTTAAGAGATAAATTTATCTCAAATAGCGCTCGTTTTTTAAGTTGTGGTATGGATATATCCGACGGTCTTTTTAGCGATTTGGGTAAACTCTCATCTATAAATAGAGTCGGCTTTAAATTTTACAAAAAGATTCCAAAGAGTATCGGCTGCAGCGGCGAAGAGTATGAAATGCTCTTTGGTTTTGACAAAAGATACAAAAAAGCTCTTTTACAACGAGCTAAATTAAGCAGAACACCGATAAATATTATCGGAGAATGCGTAAGAAAAAATTACAAAAATATGTGCAAAGCACACCACTTTTAAACAAACAGGATTCACATGGATAGATTTTATTCGCTCTCTCACTCAAGTATAGATTTTCATTTTAAACAGACTCCAAGAGATTTCGTAGTCGAAGAGGTACCTCTTTATGAGTTTTGCGGCGAGGGTGAACACCTTGTTTTGTGTATTAGAAAAAAAGGAATCTCTACTCTTGAACTTGTTTCGATGATTGCCAAATATTTGGGTATAAAAAACAAAGAGATAGGTTACGCAGGCTTAAAAGACAAGCATGCTATGACGAAACAGTATATATCACTTCACAAAAAGTATGAAGCAAAAATGGATGAGTTTGAACATGAAGATGTTAAAATTTTATCGAAAACTTATCATAACAATAAGATTAGAATAGGGCATTTAAGCGGTAATAAGTTTTACATAAAACTAAAAAAAGTAAACCCGACCGCCGGCAGAAAGATAGATGAGGCGTTGAAAAATATAGCTGCTTACGGGATGCCCAACTACTTTGGTTATCAAAGATTCGGAACCGATGGCAACAACCATATTGACGGAGAAAAAATAGCTAAAGGCGAAAAAAAAGAGCGTAACCCAAAAGTAAAACAACTTCTAATCAGCGCATATCAGAGTCATCTTTTCAACTTATGGTTAAGCAGAAGATTAGAGATAAACACTCTTATTCAAAACTTCGAGGTAAAAGAGCTCGAACCGCTTTTAAATATGCCAAAAGACGAACTTCTAAAGATGAAAGCGCAAAAACATCCATTTAAGTTAATCAGTGGCGATATTATGGAGCACTATCCGCACGGAAGACTCTTTGAATTTTGTGGGGAAGAGAATGATTTTGTCAGATTTAACGAAAGAGATATCTCTGTTACGGGGCTTTTATGCGGCAAAAAAACAAGATTGGCTTCAGGCATCGCAAGAGAGATTGAGAAAGATTTTGATGATACCATAGATGAAGACGGCTCAAGAAGATACGCTTGGGTTTTTCCAAAAGATATAGACGGAAGATACAGAAGCGAAGAGGCGCAGTACGAACTGAATTTTTACCTTCCAAAAGGCTCTTATGCAACAGTTTTAATAGAAGAATTAGCGAAAAGGAAAATAAATGAGTAGACATATAACTTCGGCAATTTCACAAATTTTTGGAAAATTTGCAAACAAAGAGTTTCCTAAACCGATTCAAGATTTTATAAACAGCTCTTATGTAAATATTATGGGTTTAGATATGCAAGAGTTTCATACTCCTCAGACATATCACAGTTTAAATGCGCTTTTTACCAGAAAGTTAAGAGAGGATAGAGTTTATTCGCTTGATGCAAATGATTTTATATCACCTTGCGACTCTTTGATCTCCGAATGCGGAGCTTTAAACAATGAGGTTTCGCTTCAAATCAAAGGAATGAGATATAGAAGTTACGATTTGCTGGGTGAGCATTTTACAAAAGAGGAAAAAGAGATAGTAAATAACGGTACATTTATAAACTTTTATCTATCTCCGAAAGATTATCACCGTTACCATATCCCTACAAACTTAAAAGTGTTAAAGGCTGTTCATATCCCCGGTAGATTTTATCCCGTAAATATGCCGTCGCTCAAAAAAAGATTAAATCTTTTTATCGAGAATGAGAGAGTTGTTTTGTTATGTGAGACTGCATCTAAAAAGAGATTTTACATGGTGCTTGTAAGTGCTTTAAATGTCGGCGTAATGCAGGTTGCATTTGAACCGAAAATAAAGACGAATGCCGATATACTCCAAAGCAGTGCTTATAGCTATGACAATCTTTACCTTAATAAAGGTGATGATTTCGGCTGTTTCGAGATGGGTTCAACCATAGTTATATTAGCCGAAAAAAATATGCTTGAACTTGATGTAAAAAGCGGCGAAAATGTTAAATACGGACAAACAATAGCAAAAATCAGTTAAATTTTTTTAAGTATGTACAAGTTTAAATTCTTTACAAATTAGGATTGGTAATGCAGACATTTAAGCTAAGCAAATCGCAGCTTTTTGAAAAGTTCAGTACCGGCGAAAATGGATTAAGCACTAAAGAAGCTAATGCCAGACTTGCAAAATTCGGTTTAAACGAGATTCGAGATACTAACAAGAAAAATTATATAAAAGAGTATTTAAAGCAGTACATACAATTTTTTGCAATTCTGCTTGAAGTAGCGGCTTTTTTGGCTTTTATAGCTGATGTCTATATGCCAAATGAAAGTTATGATATCTTGGCTTATGCAATTATTGTAGCTGTTTTTATAAATGCTACTTTTGCTTTTTGGCAGGAGTATAAAGCTGACAAAGCCATGGAAGCACTTCTGCGATTAATGCCTACAATGGTTAAGGTTTTGCGTGACTCCAATGTAGAGACAATCGATGCCAAAGAGTTGGTTTTAGGAGATATTATTATCCTTGAAGAGGGAGATAAAATTGCTGCCGATGCCGTTTTAATCCAAAACAACGCTCTTTATATAAATACATCAGCCTTAAACGGAGAGTCAATACCATCTAGGCGCGAATCGGAGTGCGATAATAGCATAACTAGAAAATTGGATGCTAAAAATATTGTTTATGCAGGAACCTCTGTCATCTCAGGAAGCGCAGTAGCAGTAGTTATTGCTACTGCTTACACGACAGAATTTGGAAAAATCGCAACTTTAACTAGAAATATAGAAAAAACTCTTACCCCGATGCAAAAAGAGGTAACTCGTATTGTTCATATCCTTACCGTAATTGCTTTGGCAATGGGTGTCATATTTTTTATACTGGGTATATTTTCAGATCAAACTCTTTTGACGGCTGCTATTTTTGCTCTTTCTCTAATAGTAGCAAATGTTCCTGAGGGACTTTTACCTACTATAACACTCTCGCTCTCACTTGCCAGTCAGCGTATGGCACAGCGTAATGCGCTTATTAAAAATCTTGATTCGGTACAAACTTTAGGAAGTGTGACGGTTATATGCACGGATAAGACGGGAACACTTACTCGTAACGAGATGACGCTAAAAGAGATTACATTAGCAGGCGGTGAAAATATAACTCTAAATAAAGAAGGGGATATCAGCGATGTAGAGTTTAGCAAAGAGCGTCTTGATGAACTTCTTCTTGCAGGGGTACTTAATTGTCGTGCGACTATTGAAGATGAAAAACTTTTTGGAGACCCGACGGAACTTGCCATTGTCAGTGCATCAAATAGACGTCTTATAGATACCGATTCTTACAAAAAAATAGATGAAATTCCTTTTACCGGCGATAGAAAAATGATGTCGTCTATTTATGAGAAAGGCGATGAAAAGATACTTTATGCCAAAGGAGCGGCAGAGGTAATATTTGATAAATCTTCTACCTATATAGATAGCAAAGGAGATGTACTGCCTTTTGACGAAGAGGCTAAAAAACGAATGCAAAGCAGTGCCGAAGCTTTTGAAAATGAAGCTTACCGCGTTTTGGCTATCGGAAAAAATTTAGATATTAAAGAAGAGGGATTAACGCTTTTAGGTCTTGTGGCCATTATGGATTTACCGAGACCGGAAGTTAAAGAGGCTATAGAACAGTGCAGGAGAGCCGGTATTCGTACTATGATGATTACCGGAGATAATCATAAAACTGCACAGGCTATAGCTAGAAGAATCGGTTTAGATTATGACGGGGTTTTAACGGGAGAAGAGGTTGAACTCTTAAGTGATAAAGAGTTGGAGAATCGTCTTAAAAATGAGACAATACTATTTGCTCGAATGGCAAGCAGTCAAAAGTTAAAAATTGCTACTGCTCTTCAAAACTGCGGCGAGATTGTCGCAATGACAGGTGACGGCGTAAATGATGCTCCCGCACTAAAGCGTGCCGATATCGGAATTGCCATGGGTTTGACGGGTACGGCTGTAGCAAAAGAAGCTGCCGATATGATTTTGCTTGATGATAATTTTAAATCGATTGTCTCTGCGATAGAAGAGGGTAGGACGGTCTATTTTAATATTAAAAAGTTTGTTACATATATTCTATCTTCAAATGTACCGGAGATAGTGCCGTATATACTTCATTTTTTCTTTAAAATCCCATTGCCTCTTTCAGTTATTCAGATACTCTCCATTGACTTAGGTTCCGATATGTTACCGGGATTGGCACTCGGAAGCGAAAAACCGGAAAAAAATATTATGAATCGACCTCCCGTCGGAGTAAATGAGAAAATATTAGACTGGGAAGTATTTAAGCGCGGTTACTTTTTTATAGGTCTTATTGAAGCAACGGCTGCGATGGTAGCTTTTATAAGTTTTTTATTGGTTCATGGATGGGAATACGGCACTGTTAATATAGACCCTGTTTTACACTCTCAGGCTATGACTATGACACTTTTAGGCGCTATCAGTTGTCAGTTAGTTAATGCTTGGACCATGCGTAGTTGGGAATTTTCGGCATGGAGCATCAGGTGGGACGGCAATAAACTGCTTATTGGAGCAATGGCATTAGAGTTTTTTTGGGTTTGGATGCTGCTTGGATATGAGCCTGTTCAAAAAATTTTTCATACGGCTGATATACCGCTAAGCGACCTTTGGATATTATTACCGTTTCCGATTATACTTTTTAGTAGTCATGAGTTTTATAAGTGGAAAAAAAGAGTTGCAAATATAATGCCTTAATAGTATACTGTTCAAAGAACTGCTTAATAAAAAATATATTAAAATAACTTATAAGATAAAGAGGGGTGTCAGTTGAAAATTTTAGTGGTTGATGACTCAAAAATAGGTCGTATGAGTGTTATAAAAAGTCTTGAGGTCATCAAACCGGATGCTGAGATATTTCAAGCAGTAAACGGGCTTGAGGCATTAGAGCTTTTTAGACAAGAGCGTCCCGATGCCGTTTTTTTAGATTTAACGATGCCTGTAATGGATGGATATGAAGCGCTAAAACGGATAATGGAAGTAGATAAAAATGCTCAGGTCATAATCATAAGTGCGGATATTCAAAATGAGGCAAAACTAAGAGTTTTAGCTGCCGGAGCAAAAAATATGTATCCAAAGCCTATCAATGATGAAAATATGGTACAAATTTTCGAACAAGATTTATCGTTATAAAAGGCAAAAATATTGAATTTAGAATTTAATGAAGATCAGATTGATACACTAAAAGAGTTTATAAATATATCTATGGGTGCAGCTACGGCAAGTTTGGCAAACCTTTTGGATGCGTTTGGAACTATGCATATACCTAAGATTGATATATGCAATAGTAATGAGTTGGCTCAAAAAATTGAATCGACTATAGATCTAAAATCAATGTACTACGCTACAAAGCAGCTCTTTACGGGTAGGTTCGGCGGAGAGTGTATGTTTATTATAAGCGAAGATTCCGCAAAAAACTTGGGCAGACACCTCTATAATGTAACGACCCCTTCAAGAGATGATATAAACGATGCGGTCATAGAACTTACAAATATATTGACATCGACTATTGTCAGCAGATTGACGCAGGAACTAAACACTCAGGTACAGTTTTTTGTACCGTCATCACAATTTATAGATGCAAACTCTATCGTTCATTGCGAGGATGTTTCCGACTACTCTAAAATCATTATAATCAGTACGATTTTGGATTTTAAAGATCAAAAAATAAACGGCAATATTTATATACTCACAAAAGATGAAGCAATAGAGAGTTTAAGGGTATTGATAGATAAAAGAATAGAAGAGATTTACGGATGATAGCGTTAAAATATCCTGATATATTGCTAGATTCACTTGAAAACGGTCATATGATAATTGACGATAAGTTTATAGTTAGCTACTGGAATAGATGGCTATCAATAAACACTCAAATCCCAAAAGGGGAGATAATCGGCAAAAGTTTGAAGGAATTTTATCCTGAAATAAACTATAAAGTTTTCTACAGAAAAATAAGAACCGCATTAGTAATCGGTACCCCGACTTTTTACGACACAAACAGCAGTACTAAATTTATTTCTATGAATAGAAACAAAGTTACTACTTCGTCGCTAAAACTTATGCAGCAGCAAGTTACAATTTCTCCGTATATACTTCATGAGAACAAAGTAATGGTCTCAATATACGATATAAGCGAACTCTTTGAGGCAAAACTTTTGATTAAAAAAGAGATAGTAAAAGTAAGCAGACTTAATGATAAATTAGAAGCCGAAAAAGAGATAATCGATAAAAATATTATGATGGTAAAAACATCGTTCGACGGAATAATAATAGATGTAAGCACACTTTTTTGCCAGTTTTTCGAATTTGAAAAAGATTTTCTTTTGGGAAAAAATATATCAATATTTAAGTCGCCGGATATTCCCGAAGCTACCTATAAAGAGCTGTGGTGGAGTGTAAAAAATAAAAAATCTTGGAGTGGTGAGTTAAAAAATAAAACTTCTAGCGGAGTAGAAAAATGGGTTCAAACAAGGGTGACGCCTATCATGGATGAAAACGGTGAGCTATCCGAGTTTAGTGCCGTTTATCATGATATAACAAATGAGAAACTTCTTGCCCAGCTCTACATTACAGATCCACTCACAAAACTTTACAATCGCGCCCGTTTTGACGAAGTTATAAATTTTATCGTAAAGCATCAAAGAAAAGCGGATACTGATTTTATTTTAGTAATTGCCGACGTCGATTACTTTAAATCTATTAACGATACATACGGTCATCAAGTCGGAGACGAGGCTTTAGTATCTGTTGCAAACAGCCTGAAAAACTCATTAAGAGAAGATGATTTAGTAGCTAGATGGGGCGGCGAAGAGTTTGTAATAATGCTTAAAAATGTAACTTTAGATGAAGCAAAGATGATTATGGAAAAAGTAAGAGAGAGTGTGCAAAAAATTAAAATAAACGATACTATAAGCATCACCGCCTCTTTTGGTCTTACAAAGTATATCATCGGGGAAGATACCAAAAAAACTTTTAAAAGAGTAGACGATGCCCTTTACGAAGCAAAAAATAGCGGTCGTAATAGAGTAGTTATAAAATAGAGTTTTGTAAGAACTCTATTAATTTTTAAAGATGTTTAATTTTTAATTTTATAAAAAGCTGACCATTTTCTTTGTATATCTCTATATCACTCTCGATCGGTTGTTTTCTTTCTCTCAAACTTCCCTGCAACGAATGAAGAGTATGAAGAAAAGTTTGAAACATCGGAACTATGATATAACTAATCTTTGTTTTATGCACCATATCCGATAGTCTGTCTATTACGCAGTAGTAAACTTTTTTGTTTATGGATCTTTGAATCATATAGTCGTGCATAAGTTTTATATTATTCTCTAAGATAATCTTATCAGCTTCGCTAAGAACCATATTTTCATGCACTCTTTTAATGTTATGATTTATCTCATCTTCGACATTATGATTTTGAAGTTTCATTACTTCATCAATGTTTGGACAGATGTTTTTTAACTCTTGAAGCAGATCATCACCAGAAAATCTGGATGTTTTTATATTGTAACTATAAACTTCATTATTTACATACTCATGGTTAATGGATTTTAAAATTTGGGTTGCGATATTTATGTAAACATACTTATCCTCTTTGTTATTGTCAAACTCTATACCCGTATGTGATATGATAGGTTTTGGACCTGCGTATTTTAAACTCATATAAAATCCTTTTTTAACTGATGTTACACATTATTTAAACATTAAATCTAAAGTGCATTATATCACCATCTGCAACAATATACTCTTTCCCCTCTAATCTCATTTTTCCTGCTTCTTTTGCTTTATTCTCACCGCCGCATGCAATATAGTCGTCATAAGCGATAACTTCCGCACGAATAAAACCTTTCTCAAAGTCGTTATGAATTACCGCTGCAGCTTTTGGTGCCGTCGTATTTTTGCGAATAGTCCACGCACGAACCTCTTTCACTCCTGCCGTAAAATAGCTCATAAGACCTAGTTTGTCAAATCCTTTTTGTATGATTTGATTTAGTCCCGACTCTTGTACTCCAAGAGAGCTTAAAAATTCAGCAGCCTCTTCATCTTCAAGACCGATTAGCTCCTCTTCGATTTTTGCACAAAGTTTTATAAGTTCACAGTTATTTTTAGCAGCATGCTCTTTGAGTTTTATAACAAACTCGCTATCCTCAAGCAGACCGTCTTCATCGACATTGGCACCGTACATAATCTCTTTACCCGTTAAAAGTCTAACTTCATGATTGAGCTGTTTGTACTCATCAGTATCTGCTTTAGGAAAGTTTCTAGCTAAATTACCATCAGCCAAAAACTCTAAAAGTTCTTCTGCCAAAGCTAAAAGCGCAGCTGCATTTTTGTCGGTTTTTGCCTGTTTTTTAAGTCTGTCTGCTCTGTTTTGTAAAACCTCGATGTCGGCCAAAATAAGCTCACCCTCAATTATCTCAACATCTCTAAGCGGATCTATGCTTGCCTCTGTATGTACGATGTTGTCATCTTCAAAACATCTAACTATATGTAAAATAACTTCAGTTTCACGGATATTTGATAAGAATTTATTTCCTAAACCCTCACCTTTGCTTGCACCTTTAACCAAGCCTGCAATGTCCACAAAATCAAGCGTTGAGTATTGAATTCGTTCAGGATTTACTATCTTAGCAAGTTCTGTTAATCTTATATCGGGAACAGGAACTATTGCTTTGTTTGGCTCGATTGTACAAAACGGGTAATTTGCCGCTTCTGCATTTTGTGCTTTTGTGAGTGCGTTGAAAGTTGTTGATTTACCTACGTTTGGAAGTCCTACAAGACCTATGCTTAAACCCATAATTGACCTTTTTATTTATATAAATTGTAAAATGATATCAAATGGTTGCTTAGTATCTCGATATTTTATTTTTTTAACTCATTAAGAGCATCAAGTATATTTTTTTGTTTTGCTTTATCCAAAGGAGTACCGCTGGATACAAACATAAAAAATTCTACTCTTCTATTTTTAGCGCGGTTTTCTTCCGTATCGTTTTGAACAAGAGGTTTTGCGGCACCAAATCCCGCAATAGAGAGCCTATCGGGAGAAACACCGTCTTTAATCAATTCTCGCATCACGGCATCAGCTCTATAGTAAGAGAGTTCAATGTTATCTTTAAATACTGAACCTTTTGGTAAAGGTTGATTATCAGTATAACCTCTTATAGAGATATCAACATTCGGCGGAAGTATGTTTATGATGTCAGCAATGCGCCTGATAAAAAGCTCTATTTCTTGATTGTTGATATTTGCGCTTGCACCGTTAAAAGGAACAAAGGCCGGAAGTTTAAGCAGTACTCCGTCAATAGCCTGTTCAAGCGGACCGTTATTTAATGAGGCACTCTTTAACTCTTTTTGAATTTTTTCAACAACTTCCGATACTGTTTTGGCAGTTGTTGCACTCGGCGGTGAATCAACTAAAAGTGAACCTCCGTCTTGAACCGGAACTGCCCCCGCCGGATTGGCTGTTGACTCAGGCGTCGGTTTGCTTTCAGTTACCATATTTACAACCGGAGTCATAGTTTCCGGAACAGGGGCAAAATCATAGATTTTTACAAACTCCTCTTTTACCGCTTTCATTTTTTCTTTATTTGTAGATGCAATAGCGTAAAGTGCGATAAAAAGTGCAAGGAGCAAGCTGAAAAAGTCGGCTGTCGGAACCGCCCATTTTTCACTCGGCGGACATTCTACTTTTTTACATTTATGCTTTTTGCCCATTTTTATCTACTCATTTGCTAAATTGACTATGCTTGTCTTCCGCAGGAGAGAGGAAATTAAGCAGCTTAGCTTCAAGGGAACGAGGATTGTCGCCGTTAGCAATTCCGATTATCCCCTCTAACATCAGTTTTTGCTCTTTTACTATGTGATGAGCTTTTGCTTTTAGCTTTGCTCCCATAGGACCAAATAAAACATACGCACTAAAAATTCCGGTAACGGTAGCCGTAAATGCCCCTGCAATACCTTTTGCCATTTCTGCTGGATTGTCAAGTTTTTGAAGTGCCAAAATAAGCCCCAAAACCGCTCCGACAAGACCGAGAACGGGAGATGTTTCCCCTGCTAAAATCCAGTAGTGCGCGCATCCGTGATAGTAATGTTCCGTCTCTTCAATCGTTAACTCTAAACTCTCAACAATAGCATCTATCTCGTTCCCGTCAACTGCCATGCTTAAGCCCTGCTTTAAAAATGGGCTGTCTAATTGTGAAATTTCCTTCTCAAGCGAGAGTATGCCATTTTTTCTGGCTAGCGAAGATAGTTCTACAATTTGTTTGATTCGGGCGTGAAGATCAACGGGAGATTTTTTAAAAATCATACCGACACTTTTAAATGCGCCGCTGATATACTCAGGATCGGTACTTACCATTGATGCTAAGAGAGTAGTCGGCATAATAATGATTAGTGAGGTAATATGGACGACATGAACGGGGTTTCCGCCCTCCATTAAGTCACCGATAGAAATAGAGGCTATCGCTCCTAGTATTCCTAAAACAACTGTTAAATCCACGGAGCCCTCTTCTTTTTTTGTAATTTTACTATTTTTATAGTATTTGCTTGACTAATTGTACACTATTTTACTAAAACAAAGATTTAATTTTTTTATACTTCTTAAAAATTCGCACATCGAACAAACTAAAGCTATATTTTAAGGTTATTTATTTTCTCTTAAAGCCTCTCTTGATGCTTTGTCGACAAGAGTAAAAAAAATGTCTACTATATCTTTATCTTCGGTTTTTTTATGACCCTTTACCTTGATAAAATCACAATCATAAAGATCCGTCATCTCATAAAATTTTTTATATAGTTCATAATTTCTTATAAGAGCGTTTTTTTTAGTCATATAGTTGTTCTCTTTTATTCGCGCTTGCCTATCTTTTAAAGTCATTATGTTTTGGCAATCAGTATAAACTACGATTTTAGAATTTTTTGTCGGTACCATACTTAGCGCCCACAAAAAAGCTTCAAGCTCTAGTTTGGACGAGTTTGTATTTTCAAATCTTTTGACTTTAATCTTATGCTTAGAAAGAGGTGCTTCCAACTCATACTCGCCTAAGAGCAGATAAGCCCCGTAACCGATATTTGTCTGCGGATTTACGCTTGCATCCGTAAATAAAAAGAGCGTAGGTTTTTTTATATCGACATACATATTAAGGTGTTTTTTCCTTTGATTTTCAGACTAGCATCGCCATAGCAACTCTATGTATGCGGTGATTATACCAAATTTTTTATTTTTGACTTTAAAGGTTCTCTTTTATGATATTTTGAAATAAAATTTTGCTACATTATGTTATTATGCACTCATAATGAAGTTAAGAAAAAAGGAGTAATCAATGGCAGTAAAAGCGGCGATAAACGGGACGGGTAGAATAGGTATGATAGTAGCGAAGATAATCGCTTCAAGAGACGATATCGAGCTGGTGGCGATTAACACGACGGCGACTCCGGAGATGCTTGAGTATCTTTTTAAATTTGACAGCGTGCATAAAGGCATAGATGCAAAGATAATAGATGATAAAACTATAGAAATCGGCGGTAAAAAAGTAGCACTTTTTGCTACCCGTTCTCTTGATGAGTTGGATTTCGGTTCCGTCGGTGCAGAGCTTGTCATTGAGTGTACTGGTGCATTTTTAACAACGCAAAAGGCGCAAAAATATCTCAAAAACGGCGTAAAAAAAGTTGTCATGAGCGCACCTGCAAAAGATGACACTCCTACTTATGTTTTAAATATCAACACGGACAGCTACAAAGGTGAGGTGATTATCTCAAATGCAAGCTGTACGACAAACGCTCTTGCGCCACTTTGTAAAGTTTTAGACGATGCATTTGGAATCCAAAACGGTCTTATGACGACTATCCACTCTTATACGAACGACCAAAATATTTTAGATGTAAAACATAGCTCCGATATGCGTCGTGCGCGCGCAGCAGCAATAAATATGATTCCTACTACGACCGGTGCGGCAAAAGCCATAGGTTTAGTTATGCCGCAACTTCAAGGCAAGCTCAACGGTTATGCGATGCGTGTTCCGACTCCTGATGTTTCGGTTGTGGATTTGACTCTAAACTTAAACAGAGATGTAACAAAAGATGAGATTAACGAGGCGTTTACAAAAGCTTCCAAAGGATCATTTAAAGGGCTTTTAGAGGTAGATAACGAGAAGAGAGTTTCAAGCGATTTTATAGGCTCTACTTACAGTTCAACTTACATCCCTGATATGACAAGCGTTGTAGATAAGCGATGCGTAAAAGTTTTGGCATGGTATGATAACGAGTGGGGATACAGCAGCCGCTTGGTTGATATGTGCGTATTTGTAGGTAATAGGTAGTAGAGTTTTTTGTATAACCTAGATTACTTCGCTTTGCTCGCAATAACTGTCAGATCGTCATTGCGAGGAGGAACGACGAAGCAATCTAAAAATAGGGTTATGCAGAATAACTTTGTAGCAATCTATAAAAATAAGTATAAGGAAAAAGATGAATCTGTTTTCGTACGATATAAGTGAGAAATTTACAAAAAGTGTTGCCTACTTTTCGATGGAGTTTGCAATAGATCAGTCGCTTAAAATATACTCGGGAGGACTCGGTTTTTTAGCCGGTTCACATATGAGAAGCGTATATGATCTCAAACAAAATGTGATCGGAGTCGGGCTTTTATGGAGTTTTGGCTATTATGACCAATCACGCAACGAAGATAGAACGCTAAAACCGCACTACACAAGAAAAGTCTATTACTTTTTAGAAGAACTAGATATAAAAGTTACGGTGAAAATCAATAATGTAAATGTAGTGGTAAAAGGCTTTTTAATTCGCAGCGATATTTTTGGCACTGCTCCGATGATTTTGCTCTCGACCGATACTGATGAGAATGACTACCTCTCTCGAACAATTACGCATAAACTCTATGACTCAAACGAAAGAACAAGGGTAGCTCAAGAGATAGTCTTAGGCATCGGCGGAGCGAAGATGCTCCAAGCCATCAATCATAAAATAGATATCTACCACATGAATGAAGGACATGCACTTCCTCTTGTTTATGAACTTTACGATAGATTTAAAGATATGAATGAAGTAAAAAAACATGTCGTCTTTACGACGCATACACCCGAAGCCGCAGGAAATGAGATACACAATATAAATTTTTTGCATGAGATGGGATTTTTCGGCAGTTTGGATTTGACACAAGCAAGAGCTATAAGCGGCTATGAAAACAGTGATAATTTCAGCCTTACGGTAGGTGCCCTAAGAAGTGCAAAAATAGCAAATGCAGTATCAAAAATACATGGAATGATTGCAAACGAGATGTGGGCGGGTGTTGAAGGCAGGTGCGAAATCATCTCTATTACAAATGCTCAAAACAAGAAGTATTGGACGGATAAAACTCTTATTCGCGCACTTGACGAGCATGAGGATTATGAACTTTTGTCAAGAAAAAAGCACCTAAAGAAGATACTTTTTCATGTTGTTGCAAATCAAACGGGAAAGATGTTTGATCCTGAAGTTTTAACAATCGTTTGGGCAAGAAGATTTGCGGAGTACAAAAGACCCGGTCTGCTTAAATATGACTATGATAGATTTGTAAAACTAATAACCGATACTCAAAAACCGGTTCAGGTTATATGGGCGGGAAAACCGTATCCTGCAGATTACGGAGCCATCGAGATGTTTAATGAACTGATACAGTTAAGTCATAGATTTAAAAATATAGCAGTTCTTATAGGATATGAACTCACTCTCTCAAAACTTCTAAAACAGGGAAGCGATGTTTGGCTAAATACTCCTAGAATTACTCGCGAAGCAAGCGGAACAAGCGGAATGACTGCAAGTATGAACGGCTCAATCCATTTTTCCATAGATGACGGCTGGAATCCTGAATTTGCAAAAAACGGTAAAAATGCTTTTACCATTCCTCCGCTTGATTATAGATTGCCTACTGCAGAACAAGATAGGATTGATAATAAAAATATGATGGATATTTTGGAAAATACCATTATTCCTACCTATTACGACAAACCAAAAGAGTGGGTAGCTATTATGAAGAGCGCTATGAACGATGTAGAGGTTGAGTTTGATTCAGGTCGCTTGGCGATGGAGTATTATGAGAGAATGTTTAACCGTTAGGAAATTACTTAGTTTGTATTAAATAGTATTACACCAAAAGGAGTTAGGTTATGTCATTTGCAATTATGTGTTCAGGCGGCGATGCACCAGGTATGAATCCGGCTATAAAAAAGTTTGTAGATTATGTTTATAAAAAAGGCTCTACTCCTTATCTGATTTATGATGGATTAGAGGGTTTGATAGATAAAAAAATAAAAAAAGCGACTCATTCGGATGTGTCAGGGATACTTCATGATGGAGGAACTATTATCCGTTCTTCTAGGTCCAAGAGATTTTTTGAACATAGCTACAGGATGCAGGCATACTATAATCTCAAAGAGTTTGGCATAACAAAGCTTGTCGTGCTTGGAGGGGACGGCTCTTTTAGGGCGATGCAAATATTTAGCTCCGAGTTTGAACTTAATTTTGTCGGAATTCCCTCAACTATAGATAATGATATTTATGGAACGGATTATTGCTTAGGCGTGGATACCGCTCTTAATGTTATACGAGATGCGCTTGATAAGATTCGAGATACGGCATCCTCATTTAGCCGTGCTTTTTTGGTTGAAGTAATGGGTAGGGATTGCGGATATTTGGCTATCGTATCTTCTATGATAAGCGGTGCGGAAGTTTGCGTCGTGCCTGAAGTTGCCTTTGAGCCAAAAGAACTAACCAAAAGATTGAAAGATGAAGTGAAAAACGGCAGAAACTACATCTTAGCCATTGTTGCCGAGGGTAGCAAGAAAACAACCGAAGTTTTTAATTGGCTTCAAGATGATATAGGCATGGAAACAAGGGTAAGCATACTCGGGCATATCCAAAGAGGCGGAAACCCGACGGTATATGATAGACTTATGGCATTTGATTTTACGATTATCGCAGTGGATCACCTGCTTGTCAATAACAATTCAAATAAAATTGCGGTTTACAAAAAAGGCGAATTCGGTTTGATGGAGATAGAAGATGTCGTCTCAAATAAATATCAACTTCCAAAGCACTATCTTGATGCCCTAAATTTACTTGATTAACAGCACTTTTAACATTAATTTAACGATATAATACTAGAATTAACGCGCGATTAGAAAAATTTCTATAAGAGGTAGTTATGAAAGCTGTAGTTATGGCGGGCGGATTTGGGACAAGAATCCAACCTTTGACACATTCAAGACCAAAACCTATGTTACCGATAGTAAACAGACCTATGATGCAACATACGATGATGATGTTAAGAGATTTGGGTATCTCTGAGTTTATAGTTTTACTCTATTTTAAACCTGAGATTATTCAAAATTATTTCGGTGACGGCAGCGATTTAGGCATAAAAATAACTTATGTTGTTCCTGATGACGATTACGGAACTGCCGGAGCCGTAAAACTTGCTGCCGAGTATATCAGAGATGAAAATTTTATAGTTATAAGCGGTGACTTAGTTACTGATTTTGATTTTGAAAAAATATTTGAGTTTCATAAGCAAAAAGGTGCAAAACTCTCTATCGGTCTAACATCCGTCGAAAATCCGCTTCAATTTGGCGTAGTGATAGCCAATGAAGATAATATCATAGAGAAATTTTTAGAAAAACCGAGCTGGGGGGAGGTTTTTAGCGATACCATCAACACCGGTATATATATAATCGAGCCTGAAATATTAAACTATATTCCAAAAGGGGAGAATTTCGATTTTGCCAAAAATCTCTTTCCTTTGCTGATGAGCAGAGGTGTTGATTTGATGGGATATAACTTGGAGGGGTATTGGAGAGATGTCGGAAATCCCGAGAGTTACCGCGAAGTATATGATGATATTTTAAACTCAAGAGTAAATTTTAAGCTTGAGGGCATAATAAAAAATTATGCAGACGGCACTTTGTACAGCGATGAGGAGTATAATCTAAGCTCTACTATCAAAATTTTGGGAACCGTCGTACTTGGCAAAAATGTAAAAATAAAAGACGGCGTTAAACTAAACAATGTGGTAATCGGGGATGATGTAACCATAGGCAGCGGCTGCTGTATCTCAAATAGCGTTATTTGGGAAAATGTAAAAATAAAAAGCAGTGTAAAACTTGACAATGCCGTTATATGCAGCAACAATATAATCGATAAAAATGTAACCGCAAAAGCAGGACTAATTCTTGCCGAGGGTTGCGAAGTGGGGGAACTTGCCTCTTTTGAGCAGGATGTAACTATTTGGCCTGACAAAAAGATAGAAGCAGCTTCAATCGTCAGCCACAATCTTGTCTGGGGAAGCAGATATAAAAACTCCATCTTTGAAAACGGGACAGTATCCGGCAAAAGCAATGTCGAACTCTCATGCGAAATGGCTACAAAATTAGCCGAAGCTTTTGCTGCGCAGCTTCCCATTGGAGTGAAAATAGTAGTAGGAAGGGATTATAACAAAAGCTCAAGAATGTTAAAAAGAGCTTTTTTAGGAGGTCTTTTATCTGCAGGAATTGATGTTTTGGATTTAAAAAGCACGCCGCCGTCCGTTTTGCGATACACGCTTGCAAATAATCCTAAATTAGCCGGCGGTGCGCACTTTAAACAGGATATTTTCAATCCCGCAAACTCCGAAATTACTCTTTTTAACGAAGAATCTATCCGTATCGACTCAAGCAGTGCCAAAAACATCGAAAAAGCATTTTTTACGGAAAAATTTAGAAGGGTTGATTTTTCACAAATCGGAGAGATTAAAGAGACTATGCACTTTAAAGAGTGCAATAACTACAAATCTGCGATAGAGAGCAAAATAAATCAAAATATTATAAAGTGCGGTACATTTAAAGTTGCGGTTGATTTGATGCACGGCTCAACCGGAGATATTTTTCCAAATATTTTAAATGATATCGGTGTCGAAAATATCGTGCTAAATGCTTACTATGATGAGCATAAACTATCAAATTTTATCGCTTTAAAAAAACGCTCAGATGATAATATCTCAAAAATCGTATCAAGCCTAAACTACAATATGGGATTGATGATATACCCTAATGCGCAGAGTATATGTTTTGTAACCGATGAGGGCGAAGTTTTAGATATGGTAAAGGGCTTATTGGTAGTTTTACATCTGCTTAATATGTACTCAAATGATGAGAAAAAAAGAGTCTTTTTACCTACTTGGGCGCCTGATATTATCCGTTTTGAAAATCTTGACATTCAAAGAGGAAAGTATGCCAATTTTAAAGCTGCACAAATGAGAGAGTACTCTTTGGTCGCAACGGTTGACGGTAACTTTGCTTTTACGGAGTTTGGCGTCTCAAGAGATGCTATTTATGCAAGTTTAAAGATTATGGAGATGCTTAGCTGCAGCCACCTAAAACTCTCAGAGATATCAAAAATGATTGAGAGTTTTTACTATGCACAAGAGAAGATTGATTGCACGCAGGCTTTAAAAGGCAAAATAATGAGAAAATTTCTAAAAGATGCGAAGGGCAAAAAATCATCCAACCAAGACGGCGTAAAGATTTGGGAAAATGAGACGGATTGGATATTGATGATTCCTGATCAATACAATGATCACCTAAATCTATACATACAAGCAAGCAGCGAGGAGAACGGTGTGGCTTTACTAGAGAGTTATACGCAAAAAATTCAAAACTATGCAAAAGATATAGCGTGAATCTAAGTTTTATATGGCATATGCATCAACCTGATTATCGAGATGAATTTGGCGTTATGCAGATGCCGTGGGTATTTTTACATGCTATAAAAGATTACTACGATATGCCGTGGATGTTAACGAGATACAGCGGACTTAAGGCTACTTTTAACATAACTCCGCCTCTTATACGGCAGTTAGAACTCTACTATGAAAATCCGCAAAATAACGATAAATTTTTAAACCTTTGGCTAAGAGATATAAGCTCCCTAAACAGAACCGAGTATCGATGGATGATAAAAATATGCAAAAGCACTCCTTATGAAACTATGGTATCTAAGATAGCCTATTATGACGAGCTGTACAAAAAAGAGAGTTACACTAATCAAGAGTTTTTTGATTTGGAGATTTTATTTCTGCTCTCTTGGTGTGGAGTTTATCTTAGAGCAAATAACACGGTCGTAAAAGAGATGTTACAAAGGAAAAACGGTTTTGTCTATGAGGATAAACTCTCTTTATTGCGTGAGCTAACTAACTTTGTAAAAGGGATTTTTGATTATTATGCAGAGTTAAAAAACAATGGTGTTATATCTATCTCTACAACCCCGCTAAATCACCCGATTCTGCCGCTTCTGCTTGATATGAATAGCGCAAAAATCGCAAACAAGAGCACAAATATCCCTAAATACCATTTAAGCCTAAAAGATGATGCTCTATTGCAAATCACAAGAGCCAAAGAGCTGTTTATGAATACTTTTGGTTTTCTTCCCGATGGTTTTTGGCCTGCCGAGGGTGCAGTTGACGCAAATAGCGTAGCCCTGCTTAGTGAATGTGGAGTTAAATGGATAGCGACTGATGAAGAGATACTTTTTCGCTCCATAAATTTAAGAGATAGAGCGGCTCTTTACGCTCCATATGAATATCATGATATGTGCATAGCTTTTAGAGACCATCACTTAAGCGATCTTATAGGCTTTACATATAAATTTTGGGAACCACAAAGAGCTGTCAAAGATTTTATGTCTTATTTATCATCCATAAATGACCAAAACGAAGACGCTACCGTTTTTATAATCCTTGACGGTGAGAATGCTTGGGAGTTTTATGATAATAATGCGTTTGACTTTTTTGACGAACTTTACAAAACCCTAAGTGCTGCTTCTTGGCTAAAAACTCTCCATATGCAAGATGTTTATGGGCTTCCTAGAAAAAAATTAAGCAAACTCTCTGCAGGAAGCTGGATACACGGCGAGTTCAATACCTGGGTAGGGCATAAAGAGAAGAGTCGCGGCTGGGAGCTGATATTTATAACCAAAAGAGATTATGAACATCATAAAGATTCGCTTGACGATGATACGAAAGCCAAGATTACGGAGCATTTTTTAGCCTCCGAGTGTTCCGATTGGTTTTGGTGGTACGGGGATGATCACTTTACGGAGTTTGGTTTAGAGTTTGATGCTCTTTTTAGAGCTCATCTTATCTCTATATACAATCTTATGAAAATAGCTCCGCCGTTGGATCTCTTTGAACCGATTATACAAAACAGAAGTTCCGTAAATTTTTTACTAAAACCGCAATCATATATATCTCCGCAAATAAACGGGAAACACGGCTCATTTTTTGAGTGGATAGGCAGTGGAGTAGTACACGAAAACAGAACCTCATCAACTATGGATATGCCAAAGAGTCCCGTTGAGAAGATATTTTACGGGCAGGATGATGAAAATATATACTTTGCTTTTGATGCTGATTTAGAGATGATAAAGAACTGCAATATGCTTCGTCTTATCATAGACCCGATTGGTTTTAACGAAGAGATAAATATAGGCGATAAAAAACACTACTTTGGCAGCAGTGCTAATATTGTTTATGAAGTTGCGTATGAAGATTGGATTGAGATTAGGATAGATAAAAGTTTTATAAAAGAACAAAAGTTGGATTTTCGTTTTGAACTCTCAAGCGGCGATGCCGTTATACAGACACTGCCTGGTTTTGGAGTACTTGAGATAGATATGGATAGCGATTTTAGCGATAGATGGTTTATATAATATGAAAAAAGTAAAATTACTCTTTGGCGTACATATGCATCAACCCGTTGATAATTTCGGCGATGCGGTTGATAAGGCAATAGAGTTGTGCTATGCTCCTTTTTTTGCGACAATGAGAAACTATCCCGATTTTAAGTTTGCAGTACACTCAAGCGGATGGCTCTTAAACGAGATAAAAACAAAACATCCAAAAATATTTCAAGATATGGAGTATCTAACAAAAAAAGGCTCCATAGAGTGGGTAGGGGCAGGGTACTATGAACCGGTACTAAGTGCCATCAGCTCAAAAGACAGAAGAGCGCAGATGAATAAACTTAGCTCATATCTTAAAAAAAATCTAAAATCAGCTCCGAGAGGTGCATGGCTTACAGAGAGAGTTTGGGAAAGCTCAATTGTACCTGATTTAGCGGCATGCGGCTTAGAATATGTAGTGGTTGATGATTATCACTTCTTAAGCAGCGGTTTTGATAACAGCGCGATGGATGGATACTATGAGAGTGAGGAGGGCGGAGAAAAAATAGCTCTATTTCCTATCTCTGCAGCTCTTAGATACGCACTCCCGTTTTTTAGCGTAGAGCGCTCAATAGAAGCAATTTTAAATTGCGCAAAGAGTGATAACAGTGCCGCTATTATATTTGACGATATGGAGAAATTTGGACTTTGGCCAAAAACACATGAGTGGGTTTATGAGAAAAAGTGGCTTGAGAGATTTGTTGAAGCAGTTTTGGCTGATGAGAGAATTACTACAATGCACTACAAAGAGTATCTTCATACCAACCGCTCAAAAGGTTTGGCATATCTAAACAATACATCATACTTTGAGATGGGAGAGTGGAGCCTAAAAAGTCATCAAAATCTAGCGTTAGAGTCTTTAAAAAAGAGCGTGGGGGATGAGTACTTTAAAAAAGAGGGTGTAGCACTCATAAAAGGCGGTATCTGGAAAAACTTTTTTATTAAATATCGTGAGAGCAACCATATCCACAAAAGAATGATGCATCACTCTTTGCATCAAGAGAGGCTTAAAAAAGATGCTCTTGAGAGTCTTTACAAACTCCAAACCAATGATGTTTTATGGCACGGCGTTTTTGGAGGATTGTATCTTCCGAATCTACGAGATAACGCATATAGCTATCTTTTGGAGATAGAAGCATCGCTTGCTAAAGAGAAGCCTGCTTTTTCATTTTTTGATATAGACAAAGACGGGTATGAGGAGCTAAAAGTTTTAACCAAAAACTTAAGTCTCGTTTTTTCATCAAAATACGGCGCGCAGCTTATAGAGTTCGGCTCATTAGAAAAGCTCTTTAATTGGCAAAATACGCTGATGCGCCGCCATGAAGCCTATCATGAGAAGATTTTACATCCGACGCCAAAAATCTATAAAGAGAATAGCGGCGAAGATGAGATAGCCACCATTCATAATGATGAGGTTGCCATTAATGAAAACTTCAAAGATGAGCTTATTTATGATTGGCATCCGAAATACTCATTTATAGACCATATCTGCAGTGATGAGTTCTCTTTTGATAGTTTTAAGAGAGCGAGCTTTAATGAAGTCGGCGATTTTGCAAATCAACCATTTGAGTTTGATGAAGAGAAGATGACATTTAGAAGAGAGGGCGGAGTATATTTGGATAAAAAATATGATACCTCTCTTACTAAAAAGTATGGATTTGGCAAAAGCAGTATATCGCTAGATTTAAGTACGGTGAGTGATTTTACTCATAAACTTCACTATGGTATGGAGTTTAATTTTCACTTTGCACACCCTCATAAAGTGCTTATAAACTCTCAAGCACTAGGCAACGGGGTCGTTTTAACGGATATAGAGAGTATAGTTTTAAAAGATGATTACACGCAAAAATCTCTAAAAATCTCTTTGAATAAAAAATGCACCGTGTACGCTTATATCTTAAATACGCTTTCACAAAATGAGAGCGGCTTTGAACTGACTGCGCAACAGATATCTCTGCTTTTTTCTATACCGTTTTTGAGTTCACTGGATTTAACCATATCACTGGAGGTTTGCGATGTCTGAGATAAGAAGGGATCGTATCCATAACGAGTATGTCTTAATCGCTCCGGAGAGGCTTCATAGACCGGATTTGCATACCAAATGTCAAAAACAAAAAGGCTCCAAGACAAAATGTCCGTTTTGCGATGGAAACGAGTCTCTCACGCCAAAAGAGCTTTATGCTATAAGAGATAATGAGCCAAATAGCAGCGGTTGGAAAACCAGAGTGGTTCCTAATCTATACAAAGCCGTACAAGTTGAACTTGAAGATATCTCTCTAAGAAACGGGCTTTTTGAGTATATTCCCGGAGTCGGTGCGCATGAGATTTTAATTGACTATCCATGTCATGATTGTAAAATAGAAAATCTTGAAGTATCTGACATCGAAAATTGGCTAAGAAGTATGATTATAAGGATTGATGACCTTAAAAAAGATAGAAGACTTATCTATCTTAGTATTTTTAAAAACAGCGGGGCAAATGCAGGAGCTACACAAGATCATCCGCATACGCAGATACTAGCTCTTCCCATAACGCCGCAGAGCGAACAAAATTTTTTAGAACAAAATATGCGATACTATCATCGTCACGGCAGAGGAAAAATTGAAGATATAGTTTATAACGAGATTGAAGCACAAGAAAGAGTCATCTATAACGAAGGAAACTTTGCCGCTTTTTGTCCTTATGCCAGCGGCTATCCGTTTGAAGTTATGATTGCGCCTAAAAAAAACATCGTAAGCCTTGAAAAATGTTCAAGGGACGACATAGTCTCGCTTAGCCAATGCATAAAAGATGTATTTGAAAAGTTGAGCGCTCAACTCGGCGATTTTGACTACAATATCTACTTTTCTCTTCCACCGATAAACACAAACTTTGAAAATGAGAGTTACATCCCATATCTTCATAAAAACTATCGTTTTAGTATCCGTATAATCCCTAGAATCTACCACTTAGGCGGATTTGAGATATCTACAAATATGACGATAAATCCCGTAGCACCGGAAGAGTGCGCGGCACTGCTTAACTCTGTTGTGAAATGATGATGAAGATTTTATTAATAAGTAGTATAATACGAGATATTTAGATATATTTAGGATTTTAATATGGAAAAAGTTATTATATCTCAGAACAAACATTGGGATAAGCCTTATGCAAATCTTTACGACAGAGATGTTTTTGAAAAGCTTTTATCAAACCTAAAAACGAAACATATTCAGGTTTTACAAGGTATCAGAAGAAGCGGAAAGTCAACACTTTTTAAACTTCTCATAAACCATCTCTCAACCATTACCGACCCTCAAGAGATACTCTATCTTAACCTTGATGATCCGTTTTTTATCAAATATAGTAACGATGCTGCAAGTTTTTACGAAATAATCCAAACAGCCAAAAAGCTGACCGCAAAGCCTATAAAATATCTTTTTTTGGATGAAGTACAAGCCATAAAAGGCTGGGAGCGATATGTAAAAAGTGTCTATGACAGTGAGGAGTTTACAAAAATATTTATAACAGGTTCAAACTCTTCGCTTCTTAGCGGTGATTTGGCAACTCTTTTGAGCGGAAGATACATAACTTTAAAAGTATATCCGCTTAGTTTTAAAGAGATGTTACAAATAAATCATATCCGAAACCTCATAGAACTTCATAAAGAACTTCCAAAAGTTTTAAATATCATAGACAATATGATGCAATTTGGTTCATTTGTCGAAGTATCACAAGCAGAAGATGAGTTTAAAAGAGAACTTCTAAAGACATACTACGAAACTATATTGCTTAAAGATTGTGTGGCAAACAACTCCATCAGAGATATAAAAAGTTTTAAAGAGCTTAGTTTTTACGCTATTACAAACCTCACTTCACTCTACTCGCACTCTTCAGTATCAAAAGCAATAGGCATCAATGATAAATCTGCCAAAGAGTATATCTCGTATCTTGAAAATTGTTACCTTTTTAGTGAACTTAAACTCTACTCTTATTCACTCAAAGAGCAGCAAAATAACAAAAAAAAGCTCTATCTAAGCGATAACGGCTTTATACATCTGGGATTTAGTTTCTCTTCAAATTTTGGTAAACTCTTAGAAAATCTAGTATTTTGCGAGCTTCAAAAAAGAGGCTATGAACTCTATTTTTACAACAAAGATACGGAGTGTGATTTTATAGCAAAAAAAGAGGATAAAACTTTAGCAATTCAAGTTTGCTATGAATTAAACGATCAAAACCGAAAAAGAGAGATAAACGGACTAAATAAACTCCCCTTTCAAGTAGATGAAAAAATTCTCATAACATACAATCAAAAAAACAGAATTGAAACTATCGATATTGTGCCGTTTTGGGAATATTTTTTTGCTTGATTTGTTTATATTTAATGCTTTTCATAAAAAAGTCAAAAAAACTGCTAAAATCTACTGCGTAAAGGATAAAAAATGAGAGTGCTTTTTTGTGCGAGTGAGATTTACGGATATGCAAAAAGCGGAGGGCTGGCTGATGTCGGACACTCTCTCGCACAAGCTTTAAGCAAGCATACAGAGGTGTTTAGCGTTATGCCGCTTTACGCTTTTATGGATAAAAAATCTTATCAAAAATCAAGTATAAAGTTTAGCGTTACTTTAGGCGGCATAGAGTATAAAATAGATATATACGAAGCAACGACACAGAGTGTAAAAACATACTTTATAAACTCTTCGATTTTAAGCTCTACAAAATTTATGTACGGTGATGAGAGAGGCGAATATACAAACAACGACATCCGCTTCGGTATCTTTTGTGTATCAGTCGTAGAGTTAGCCGCAATCCTTAAAGTAGATATTATTCACGCAAATGATTGGCATAGTGCGTTAGTGCCGCTTTTTGTAAAAAGAGCAAAATCAAATATAAAAACACTCTTTACTATTCACAACTTGGCATATCAGGGAATTTTTGACAAAAGCTCACTCGGCAGACTCGGGCTGGAAGATAAATATTTTCATATGGATGCTTTGGAGTTTTATGGAAATATAAACTTTCTAAAAGCGGGGATTATCTACGGTGACGCTGTAACTACGGTGAGTCCAACCTATGCCAAAGAGATATTAACAAAAGAGTTCGGCTGCGGTTTAGAGGGACTTTTAGAAGCATACAAAGGAAAACTTAAGGGTATCCTAAACGGTATAGACGAAACTGTTTTTAATCCTCAAAACGATGCTGCACTCTATCACGCTTACAGTTACGAAACACTCCAAAAAAAGTATGAAAACAAAAAAGAGCTTCAAAAAGAGGTTGGTTTAAAAGATGTTAAAAAACCGCTTTTTATAATGGTTAGTCGTCTAGTGCATCAAAAAGGGTTTGATATCCTCATAGAGTCGCTTGATGATTTTTTAAAAGAGGATATAAATTTTTTACTTCTTGCCAATGGGGCAGACGGATACAAGCAGGCTTTGGAGCCTTATGCGCAAAAATATAAAAATTTTAAGCTTTTATCGGGTTATGACGAGGCTCTCTCTCACCGCATCTACGCATCAGGTGACTTTTTACTTATGCCCTCACTCTTTGAGCCTTGCGGGCTAAATCAGATGATAGCCGCAAGATACGGAACTATCCCTATCGTCCATGGAGTCGGCGGTCTAAAAGACAGCGTACATGAGAAAAAGACGAAGTGCGCAAGAGGTATCGTCTTTTCGCAGCCGACTAAAAAAGCACTTCTTTTAGCTGTAAAAAGAGCGTTAAAACTTAAAAAAGATGAAAAAAGATTTAATGAATTTATATCTTTTAATATGAAGTGTGATTTCTCCTTTGAAAAGAGTGCCGCTACTTACTATGCACTTTATAAAAAGGTACTCTCTTGAATCTCGCGATAGATGCCGGCGGAACAAATCTAAGAGCGCAAATTTGGCATAATGACAATTTTATTGCCGCCACAGAGGCAAAAAGCGGCAGTATTGGGCTTTATTCGTGGATAGAGACTTTATTGGCTAAATATAGAGAGATAAAAACTATCGGTATCTCTTTTGCGGGGCAGGTAGAGGACGGCAGAATCATCTCGGCACCAAATATCTTAGTAGATGAGCATAATATAAGAGAGAGAGTCGAGTCAAAATACGGTGTGACGCTTAAAATAGAAAATGATCTCAATTGTGCCGTTTTGGCTGAGGCAAAAGAGTTTGGAGTTCAAAATATCTGTGCGCTATATGTCGGAACGGGGCTTGGTCTTGGAGCTATGGATGGCGGAAGAGTTATAAAGGGTTTTAAAAATGTCGCAACCGAGATAGGACATATTCCTTACAAAAAAACTCCCCTTAAATGCGGATGCTCCCGAGACAACTGCTTAGAGCTTTACGCCTCAGGTTCTGGCATTGCAAAACAGATAGAGCATAAAAGAGTGTCATGCGGCACTACATTAAAAGAGCTTGAGCGTGCAGGCGAGATAGAAATAGTAGAACTGTTTCAAGAAGCACTCTTAGTTGCCGCAGGAACAACACTCACGCTTTTTAATCCGCAAGTTTTGGTTTTAGGAGGCGGAATAATAGAAGCAAATCCTTATCTGGAAGAGTTTATATTAAAAAATATCAAAGATTATGCTCTCTCAAATAGTCTTGAAGGTGTAAAGATTTGCAAAAGCAGACTGCAAAACGCCTCACTTGGCGGCGCACTTCTACTAAAGGATTTTGATGATTAAAAAGAGTTTAAATATCTTATTTGTAGCCTCAGAGGTCGCACCTTTTGCAAAAACAGGCGGTTTAGCCGATGTTGCTCTCTCGCTTCCAAAGGCTCTTAGGGAGATGGGACACAATGTCATAGTCGTGATGCCGAGATACTATGCGATAGACAAGGCAAAACTAACGCATATAGAGGGTTCTTTAGGCGTGCCGATGGGCTATATGGGAGAACTTTGGGCGGGAGTTTATAGCTCAAAACTTCCAAACAGCGATGTTTTAATCTACTTTATAGATTACGAGGAGTTTTTCGGAAGAGGCGGATTGTACGACCATTACGGCGAAGCCTACACGGATAACGATAACCGCTTTATCTTCTTTTGTAAATCTGTTTTCTCGCTTTGCAAAATGATAAATTTTAAACCCGACATCATCCATGCGAACGATTGGCACACGGCAGCGGTTCCGCTTTTGGCAAAGAGCAGATTTGCGCACGATTTCGGTGATGTCGCTACCGTTTTAACGCTTCACAACTTAGAGCATCAAGGAACTGTTTTTAAAGGTGCGATGGATATTTTAGAGTGTGGATGGGAACATTTTAATCCCGAAGCGTATGAAAGCGTTGGATATATAAATATGCTAAAAGGGGGCATTGCATACGCCGATGCGGTAACTACGGTCTCCAAAAAATATGCAAACGAGATAAAAACAAGCGAGTTTGGATTTGGGTTGGAAAATCATATAAGAGCTCATTCGTATAAACTATTTGGGATTTTAAACGGTGTTGATTACAGCGAGTGGAGTCCAAAGTATGATGATAAAATCGCTTCAAAATACAGTGCTAAAGATATGAAAGGAAAACTCCTTTGCAAAAGAGATATTCAAAAACATTTCAACCTTGAACAAAGAGACGATGTCGTACTTATCGGTTTTGTGGGTAGATTTGCAAAACAAAAAGGGATAGAGCTGATAGCCGAGATTATCGAGTGGGTGCTCGGTCACGATGTGCAGATAGTTATGCTTGGAACGGGAGAGAAATGGGCTGAGAGCTATTTTAGCCACATAGCCTCTCGTAACGGCTCAAAATTTGCCATTCATGTCGGGTATAGCGATGATTTGGCGCATAAGATAGAAGCGGGATCCGATCTCTTTTTGATGCCATCACTATTTGAACCTTGCGGACTTAACCAGATATACTCGCTTGCTTACGGTACTCTTCCGATTGTTCGTAAAACAGGAGGGCTTGACGATACTATAGAGAATTTTGACGAGGCGGCAGAGAGCGGAGTCGGTTTTAAGTTTGAACACGCCTCACCTCACGCGCTTTACAATACTATAATGTGGGCAGTCCAAACCTACTACAATAGTCCAAAAGCATTTAAAAAGATGCAAAAAAGAGCCATGAGTATGCACTTTGGATGGGATGATGCGGCAAAATCATACGACGATGTTTACAGATATGCGATATATAAAAAAAGAGTCTCAAGGCTTCAATATTAGTGTTATACTCTAAATGAGCAAAGCCCATTTAGAGGCAAGGACTAAAGTCCTTTGCAATCCCCTAAAGCTACGAAAAGCTTGCTTTTCGAGATTTAATACGAATAAGAGGAAAACCAAATGAGTGTTTTTTATGATGTAAGCAGATTTAGCGAATATGATGTTTATCTCTTTAGAGAGGGGAAGCATACAAAGCTTTATAACCACTTTGGCGCTCACTTGATGCATAGAGAGGGCAAACACGGCGTATATTTTGCGCTTTGGGCTCCAAATGCAACTCATGTGTCGGTAAGAGGGGATTTTAACAGTTACGATATAAACTCACATCACCTAAAAAAGAGAGATGATGAGTCGGGAATCTGGGAGGGGTTTATCGAGGGTATTGATGTCGGAATGACCTACAAATATCATATTCATACAAGCGAACATAATGCAAATCCCGACAAAGCAGATCCTTTTGCATTTTACGCCGAAGTGGCTCCCGCTTCCGCATCAAAGATTTACTCACTAAACTCTTATAAGTGGCAAGATAAATCTTGGATGCATGAGCGAAAAAAGCATAACTCTCACACATCGCCGATTTCCATATATGAGGTTCATTTAGGCTCTTGGAGAAGGGCTGAAGAAGAGAATAGATTTTTGACATACACAAAAGCCGCGCATGAACTCTCAAAGTACCTAATTGAGATGAACTTTACGCATGTGGAGCTGCTCCCCATAACCGAGTACCCGTTTGAGGGCTCTTGGGGTTATCAGGTAAGCGGTTATTTTGCTCCGACTGCCAGATACGGAAATCCCGATGAGTTTATGGAGTTTGTAGACATTATGCATCAAGCAGGTATCGGCGTTATTTTGGATTGGGTGCCATCTCATTTTGTAATGGACGGACACGCTCTTATGAATTTTGACGGAAGCTGCCTATATGAGCATAAAGACCCAAGACAGGGGTACCATCCGGAGTGGGGAAGCGCCATATTTAACTACGATAGAGATGAAGTAAGATCATTTCTCATAAGTTCTGCAATGTTTTGGTTAGAGAAGTATCATCTTGACGGCATACGCGTTGATGCCGTATCTTCTATGCTATATCTAAACTACGCAAGAGAAGAGGGTGAATGGATACCAAACAAATTTGGCGGGAATGAAAACCTCGGAGCTATCCAATTTTTAAGGGATCTTAACACTTCTCTTTACGGCGCTTTTGATGATATTATGATGTTTGCAGAGGAGTCTACGGCATACCCGCTGGTGAGTGCCCCGGTAGATGTAGGCGGACTTGGATTTGGGTTTAAGTGGAATATGGGCTGGATGCACGATACTCTAAAGTATATGAAAAATGACCCCGTAGCACGAAAACATCATCACCATGAACTTACATTTAGTTTTGTCTACATGTATAACGAAAACTACATACTACCGCTTAGTCACGATGAAGTCGTACATATGAAAGGCTCTCTTATCAATAAAATGGCGGGAGATTACAACCAAAAGTTTGCAAATCTAAGAGCGTTATACAGCTTTATGATAGCCCATCCGGGTAAAAAACTTCTCTTTATGGGCTGTGAGATAGCGCAATTTTCCGAGTGGAACTATGAAAAAAGCCTTGATTGGAATGTTTTAGAGTTTCCTATGCATCAAGGAGTACAAAAACTCATAAAAGAGCTAAATAGGTTATACAAAGAGGAGCCTTCACTTCATAGATTTGATACCGATGTACATGGTTTTGAGTGGATAGATGAGAAGGACTATGAGTCAAATGTTATAACTTTTATACGAAAAGGAGATGATAGAGATGAACCAATCATAGTTATCTGCAATTTTTCTGACTGCCAAAGAGAGAATTATCCCATAGGTATTTCCAAAAAAGGTACATATAAAGAGATTTTCAACTCCCAATCAAAAGAGTTTGAGGGATGGGGTGCAACAAATACGGAGCCGTTAAAAACTATAGCAAAAGAGCAGCATGGAAGAAAAAACAGACTCCTTCTCACACTTCCTGCTCTAGGCGTTATTTTTTTAAAGAGGATTTAGACACACTCAAATCAAAAATTTTAACCTATCTATCATCAAAATTTAGCTGATTTTATGCATAGTGTCATTATTATTAGATAATTTTATAAAAATTACAAATCAAAAGAGTTACAAATATGAATTTAAAACCCAAGATATTTTTTAGCGTAATTTTAATTACTAATCTTTTCTTTATATTTTACTATCAATCTTTTATATATAAAGCTTTTTTTAGCTCCGATGCGGCTATCGCAAATATATTGGCGCAAGAGATAATCAATCAAGGCTCTTACTATCCAAATAGCTGGTGGTATGTTAACGGTGATATTTGGACTGTTTTTAAACATACTTTAGCTATTCCCTTAAATTTACTCGGATTTGAGGCATATGATGTTCATACTATCGTAGTTATCAGCTTTTTTGCTTTTTCACTTTTTGTAACATACCTATACCTAAAAAAAATCGGCACCGATATTAAAGGGATACTCATAGCATTTATCGGTATATCGACTCTCTATTCGCCGATGTATGCTAGGGAAGTTTTTGGAGAGAGTGCCTATATTTGGTATTACACGGCAATAATTTCATATTTGTATTTTTTTTACATCTTAAGCCAAGAAGAAGAAAAAGAGAAAAAGATTTGGATTGCAGGCTTTTTTGTCATTATTTTAACTATCGGTCTTTTTGCTGAAAATCCAAGCCGATTTGCTATATATTTTATAGCCGCCCTCTTTGTACCTCTTTTTTTACTTTATCAATATATCAATATAAAATATAAAAAAATCGCTCTCTATTTTACGCTGGGCATACTCTTAGGCATAGCATATAGATACTCAATACTCGGGCATATTCAGATGCAAATAGGGGTAGAGAAGACATTTTTAATATCATACGACGAACTGCCGACTCATATCTGGAGATCTTTTATAGGACTTGTAAATCTTTACGGGGGCGACTGGGGGGAGAGAACCGCTTTTGCATCATTTAACGGTATAGCTTATATGCTAAAATCACTGCTCTTTCCCGTTGCATTTTTTGCTCCTCTTTTTTATGCCATAAAGAGAAGAGAGTCACTAAATCCATTTGAGATATATACTATTGGCATCGGATATATAGCTTTTTTTATAGTTTTTGGAATTTATTGCATTACATCTTTACATTTTAACGGTTTATATGCCGCAAAAGAAAATATTAGATATATAATTCCATTTGTATTGATGATTTCAATAGCAAACGGTATTGTTTGGAAGTTTTTCTCAAGAAGAGTTAAATTTTTATTAATTTTTTCAATACTTTTATCATATATCTCTATCTCAAATACATTGCAGAGGGAGATATCTCAAAAAGAGATTGAAAATAGAGAAGAAGTGATACAAGCTTTACTGCAAAACGGGTTGACAAAAGGGTATGCACCTTATTGGCATTCACATTTTTTTACTGTTTTAAGTAATAACAAAATAGAGATAAGACCTCTTGAAGATGAAAACAATAAAAGAGAAGCCGGTAAATGGCTCACAAGCAATAATTGGTACGATAAAACATATATAGATAAAAATTCTTTTATTCTTATCCCGAAAGAAAAAATAAAAGAGTTTGAAAAAGCTTCAAAAGAGTACAATTCAACAGAGGCAACAAAAAAAATTGAACTTAATAGATACAATGTATATATATATGATCAAAACCCTATTAATAAATGATTAAAGGTTAAAAATTTATGGAAATTAGTGTAATCTCGCCTATTTACGGATGTAGAGAGTCTATACAAGAACTTTATGAAAAAGTGACTTTTACTTTGCAAAAAATTTGCAGCAGTTATGAAATCATATTTGTAAACGACAACTGCCCTCAAAACTCTTGGGAAGTAGTGTCACAGATTGCAAAAAATGATAAAAATGTAAAAGCTATCAAATTATCAAGAAATTTTGGACAACATTATGCAATAACTGCCGGAATTGACCACTGTAGCGGTAATTATGTAGTTGTTATGGATTGCGACTTGCAAGATAAACCCCAAGAGATAGAAAAACTCTATAAAAAAGCGTTAGAGGGTTATGATATAGTTCACGGCAGAAGAGCCCAAAGGCAAGATAGTTTTTTTAAATCTTTTTCATCTAAGCTATTTTACAAAACTTTAGAGTATTTTACCGATACGGAGCATGATTATACAATCGGGAACTTCGGGGTATACTCAAAAAAAGTTATAGAAGCCATAAAAGGGTTAAAAGAAAAGAGTAGAGATTTTTTACTGCTTGTCAAAATAGTGGGATTTAAAAAAACTGAAATTGATGTAGAACATGATGCAAGAGCTTACGGCGAATCATCATACACACTCTCAAAAATGATAAATCTGGCAATAGATTCGATAATATCTCACTCAAACAAACCCTTAAAACTCATTATTCAACTCGGGCTACTCGTCTCTGTACTCTCTTTTTTCGTTGCAGTAGGCTTAACGGTCGCGCATTATACATACGGTTTCAGCGTTGAGGGATGGACAAGCTTAATGGTTTCTATGTTTTTTCTATTTGGGATACTATTTGGCATCATAGGAACGATTGGGTTATATATAGGCAAAATCTTTGATCAGGTAAAAAATAGACCTCTTTATATAGTAGATGAGATAATAAATTGAATGCGCTGATTAAATATAGAACGACCAAAACAAGGCTCAATTAATGAAAAAAGTAGCTATTTTACAATCAAACTACATACCTTGGAAAGGGTATTTTGATATTATAAATATGGTTGATGAGTTTGTTATTTATGATTGTGTTCAGTATACAAAAAATGACTGGCGAAATAGAAACCAGATCAAAACACCTAGCGGCATTGCTTGGCTTACAATCCCATGTCGCTTTGAATCAATGAGCCAAAAGATAAATGAGACAAAAGTAACAGATAAATTATGGGCAAGCAAACATTTTAAAACCATTGTTCAAAACTACTCAAAAGCAAAGCACTTCAAAGAGTATGCACCTGTTTTTGAAAAACTTTACAAAGAGGTAGCAGAAGAAGAGATGCTAAGTGTTATAAACTATAAGTTTATTACTGCTATAAATGAGATTTTAGGGATAAAGACAAAAATTTCAAAATGTGAAGATTTCAATCTCATAGAGGGGCAAACTTCAAGACTTGTACAACTTTGCAAAGATGCAGGTGCAACTCACTATCTAAGTGGTCCCGCTGCTAAAGATTATCTTGACGAGAGCTTGTTTGAAGATGAAGATATCAAGGTAGAGTGGATGGATTATAGCGGTTATAGTGAATATGAACAGATGTATCCGCCATTTGTTCACGGTGTAAGCATAATAGATTTGATATTTAACGAAGGCAGCAATGCTGTAAAATTTATGAAAAGTTTTAAGGAAGCAAAATGATACCATTTAACAAACCGCCATTTACAGGTAATGAAGAACAATACATATTAAGCTCTATAAAGAGCTCAAAAATCTCCGGAGATGGCGAATTTACAAAAAGATGTCATAAATGGTTTGAAGAGAGACTCGGATGTAAAAAAGCGCTTTTGACTACAAGTTGTACTCATGCTCTTGAAATGGCTGCGATACTTCTTGACATACAAGAGGGCGATGAAGTAATTATGCCCTCATATACTTTTGTAAGCACCGCAAATGCTTTTGTGCTAAGAGGCGCAAAAATAGTATTTGTAGATATTCGTCCTGATACTCTAAACATAGATGAGACAAAAATAGAAGAAGCCATAACGACAAAAACAAGAGCTATAGTACCTGTTCATTATGCGGGTGTCGGTTGCGAGATGGATACGATTATGGACATCGCTTCAAGACATAATTTGTTTGTAGTTGAAGATGCAGCACAAGGAATGATGAGCAGTTATAAAGGCAAAGCACTCGGAACTATCGGGCATTTTGGAGCTTTTAGTTTTCATGAGACAAAAAACTATACAAGTGCAGGCGAGGGCGGGCTTCTTATCATTAATGATGAAAAATTTATCCAAAGAGCTGAAATCATAAGAGAAAAAGGTACAAACAGAAGCCTCTTTTTCCGCGGAATGGTAGATAAATACTCTTGGGTTGACATCGGAAGCAGTTATCTGCCAAACGATGTAAGTGCCGCTTACCTCTGGGGAGGACTTGAGAAGGCTGATGAGATAAACGACAACAGACTAAGTAGCTGGCAAAAATACTATGATAAACTTCAAGAGCTCGAAAATGATGGTATGATTGAACTACCGACCATACCTGATGGCTGTGTCCAAAATGCCCATATGTTTTATTTAAAAGTTAAAGATTTAGATGAGAGAACAGCTCTTTTAGATGAGTTTAAAAAAGAAAATATTTGGGCAGTTTTTCACTATGTTCCGCTGCACTCTGCACCTGCAGGAGTAAAATACGGCAGATTTAGCGGAGTTGATGAGTTTACTACAAAAGAGAGCGAGAGACTTGTACGACTTCCGATGTATTACGGTTTGAGTAACGATGAGATAGATACAGTTTGCAATGTTATAAAAAAATTCTACGGTAAATAATTATGGGATATGTATATATTTTCGGAACTATCTTTTTCACTGTTTATGGACAACTTATCATAAAAATGAGAATCGGTAATTACGGTTCTCTGCCGAGTGAATCTCTTGAAAAGCTTATTTTTATAATGAAACTTTTTTTAGACCCGCTTATCTTTAGCGGATTTATCAGCGCATTTTTGGCATCTATGTGCTGGATGGCGGCAATGACAAAATTTGAACTTAGCTATGCTTATCCGTTTATGGGACTTACATTTGTCTTGGTATTTCTCTTTTCCATATTTTTTATGGGAGAGAGCTTTAATCTCTACAAACTGCTGGGTCTTTGTTTTATTATTTTAGGAATTATTTTAACATCAAGAGGATAGTAAATTGCTTCGTCGCAAGCTCCTTGGCACATGACGGTCATTGCGAGCTTCTTTAGAAGCGCGGCAATCTAAAAACATAGTTATTCAGAGAGTTTAATTAGGTTAATATCTGTAAGAAGAGCCAGAGAAAACGAACAAAGGATTTATGATGAAAGCTAAAGAGTTAGATAAACTGTTTGATAGCGGTGAAGATATTACTGAGCATTTAGATATGTCTACATTGGTAAAAAATCAGACACAAACAAAAAAAGTAAATGTTGATTTTCCGGAGTGGATTATAAATTCACTTGATCAAGAAGCAAAAAAAATCGGCGTCACAAGACAGTCAATTATCAAAGTTTGGATAGCTGAAAGACTAAAAGCGGAGGGTAACCACTTAAATGCAAGTTAACAACAACTCTATCTAACTTAAAGAGCTATATGCTGTTGCGGCTCGGCAAGGAAAAATCCTTGCGTGCGGTCTACATGAAGCTCTTTTACTTTTTCAAAAACTTCCCTGCTGTGAACAAACTCCGCTATGGTTATTATATTTAATCTTTTTGCAAAATCCACGATTGTTCCGACAATCATTTGAGCATTTGCATCTTTATCAAGATTTTTTATCAGTGTGCCGTCTATTTTAATGTAGTCGATATTTAGTTTAAGAAGATGCTCAAAATTTGAATATCCGCTTCCAAAATCATCTATAGCTATTCTACAGCCAAATTCTTTCATCTCTTTTGTAAATATCGCTATTTCTTCATAGTTTTCTATCCCTTCAGATTCTAGGATTTCAAAAACAACTCTGTTTGCAACATTATATTTTTTGATTTTTTGTTTAATATAATCTACTATATCTTTATTTAATATATCATCAACGGATAAATTGATTGAAAAATCACTGTTGATATATTCAAAATAACGGCAGCTCTTTTCAATCATAATTTTAGTCAGCGTGCTATATAATCTGCTTTTTTTAGCGACGGTCAAAAATTGATATGGGCTGACAACATTGCTGTTATCATCAATTAAGCGAATCAAGCACTCATAACTGATGACTTCACCCGAAATATTGTCAAATATAGGTTGAAAAAATGGAACGAGCATATCTTGTTTAATCGCTTTTTTAAGCTTTTTCACCCACTCCATATTCTCTTTATACTGCTCTTCTATATGCAGTTCTTCATCATAGAGTAAAAACGGCTTTTGTTGTTTTCTTGCCGATTTTAGAGCTATATCTGCTTTTTCCAACGCTTTGTCTATTTGATACGCCACCCCTACGGTAACCCTTATACTGATTTCATTATTATCATGTAAAAAAATCATTCTTTCTATATCTAAAATCAACTTGTGAATAATCTGTATAAAATTTTCCATCGGCAGCTTTTGAGTAAAGAGCAATGCAAACTCATCGCCGGAGAGGCGCTTTAGTTTGATATACTCATTCTCTTCAAACATGCTTTTAAGATTTTTCGAAAACTCTTTTAGTATCTTATCGCCTGCAATATGTCCAAAAAAGTCGTTTATCTCTCTAAAATCATCTATATTTATAATAAGCAGCGCTCCATCCTCGGCATTGGAGAGAGTACTGAGCAGACTAAGCCTATTCGGCAATCCGGTTAAAGAGTCTATGTAGAGCTGTTCTCGAAGCTCTTGTGTTTTTTCATTTATTTTCTCTTCAAGATAATTTTTGATATTTTTCTGTTTTTTTGAGTACTCTAAAATTTTTTGCTGCATATTATTTAGCGTATTTGAGATCAATCCGATTTCATTGTTATGTGATACAAACGGAATCTCTACCTTATTGTCGGGAGAGTAATCCTTTAATGACTTGGAAATTTGTCGAAGAGGCGATAGGAGATATTTTACATATAAACCGAAAAATACAAACAACACGCAAAGAGCTAAAAGTAGAACAAGGCTTAAGACGGTATGTTTGTTTACTAACTCTTTGTAGCCTTTATTTGAGTAAACAAGAGTAAGCGTACCTATCTTTTTTTTGGAATTAGGCTGGAAGATACTGTTTTGGACTACAAATGAGTCATTGATATTATTTTTATACTTATCGGATTTTACTTCATTGACTATTTTATCTTCTACTTCAATTTTTACGGATAGTATATTTGGATTTTCTAGAAGCTGAAGTGCGATTTGGTTTACGCTATCTTGCATATCAAGATAGATATTAAGTGCTATTAACGGTTCTATCGTTTTTGCGATTATATTGGCTTTTTCTATCTCGATTTGATAAAAAGCCTCTCTGTTTATTTTTTCAAAAGCAGTAAAAATAATTATAGTAATAAAGAGCGATATAAGGGCAATAGCGGATACTATTTTTGTAGAAAGAGATCTGTAGTCCCCTTTTTTCATATACAACACCTTATAAATAAACTATAAATTATATTGCCATTATATCATATAGTTTTTGGCTCATCACTGCTGCTTCTGTCAATAAACTTAACAATCAGATAGAGTGAGTCGACAAAACTTATGGCTTGATTGTACAGGTTCTCTTTATTTAGATAAAGTACACTCGACTTTTCTAACATCAAAGAGAATAATAATCCGTTTTTTAAATTATTTATATCGTAAGCAAATGTTATAACTCCCTTTTGTTTAGCAACTTCTGCTACTTTTTTAATATATTTATCCGAGTTTAATGTATAGATTGCAGATGCCTGTGTCTCATTTGACAAATCTGAAAACTCTACCAAATTTATTTTATAAGCATACCCGTTAAAGTGTCCTTTATAGGAGGTATCTATATATTTACTTATCTCTAACGCCGTGTTGTAATCATCTTTTTCATAAACAATAGTATAAATTATCTTACCGTCAATAAGCTTATTGCCTACTTTTTTATCAAGCAGTATAATTTTAGGAAAGATAGAAGCTTGTGCTTTTAGTAAAATATCGTTGTAGCTAAAGCCATAAACAAAATTTACAAAAATAAAACAAAGGAGAATTATTTTTTTCATTTAAAACTCCTTCTTAAATGCCACTAGAAAGGTTCTGCGTTCTTGCGCATAATCTTCTATATAGGTATTTTGCGGAGACGGGAAAGTGACATCGGCATTAAATATATTTTTGATACTAAAAGTTAAAGTATAGTCATATTGTTTATCTTTGTAACTCAGTGAAGTGTCCATGGTTGAATAGGCTTTTACTTTTTCACGCGTATCTGTTGACACTCTATCTTTTGAACCGACATATTTAGCAACACCGCTGAGCGATAACGCGTTGCTTAAATTGTAGATATAGTACCCTTTGGCTAAATGATGCGCAACATTTGGGAGCGATTCGCTTTTACTCTCATCCTGTGATTTGCCTGTTAGATAAGAGTAGTTTAGATATAACTGATCAAAAGATGAGATATATCCTTTGTATTCAAGTTCAAAACCGTAAATATCCGTATCTACAATATTTCTATATCTTGGGCTAGTAGATGAGTTATGTATTTGATTTTTATTAAGCAGATAAAAGAGGTTGGTTGAAATATGTGTATCGCTTGAGAATTTTTTGATATATGCAGCTTCAAAAGCATCTACTTGCTCGGGCTCTAAATTTGTACTTCCTACTCTGGCGCGATTATTCATCGTAAACATCTCTTGCCATGAGGCATTTCGGTGAGCACGGCTATACATAGTTTTAAAAATATTTTCACTATTAAGTTGATAAACCATTGATACTCTAGGTTCAAAACCTGCATTCTCATATGAAGTTTGTTCGTAGTTTAAACCGTAAATAAAGCTAATGGCACTGTTAAGCAGAAACTCATCCTGAAGTGAGAAGATAAGAGTATCGCGTTTGGCATTTTTATCAAAAAATGGCAAAGTCTCGGTATAGTCAACCAATCCCGCATCACCTGTCGCTCTGTTTGAAAGCTTTGATGTCATATCTATAGTCTCTTCTTTTATAAAGCGATAACCGGTAGTAATCGTATGTTGATTGATTCCGCTATATTTAAGATAAGAGGATTGATAGAGCTTTCGCTGCGCGGCATAATGTTCTCCGTATATTCCGTCTTCAAAAACAACACTGCCAAGCTTTAAATCATCGGGAGCCAATTTAGATTTAGAGTCAAATGTATCGTATTTAACGCCTGCTTTTATATCAACTTTATAATCGGCTATTTTTTTGTCGTAACCTAACTCAATATAGTGACTTGGCAGTTTTACTCTGTCACTTTCTTGCGGCAGTGCAAGATTGATACCGTAGGCACTTCCGCCGGTGTGACTAAGGGTCCGTGCTTTAATCGTAAAATCTTTATACTCAAGATTAAGACCAAGAGAGTGCTCCTTTATCCACAGCGGAGCATCACCCGACCTAGATAGTGCTATATTGCTGGCACCAAATATTCCTTGAGAGAGACCGTCAGGACCTGATGGTAATTTTTTATTATCTTCTTGATAGAAAAAATCTATAAAAACTTTTAAATTATCTGTTTTATAACTTTTAATAAATCCGCCCATGTTATAATCGTATGAGCCGCGCTTAAATACCAACTTATCGCTAGACTCAAATCCTTCAAAGTCTTCTGCATAAGTCGTAATATTTATGGATCCTGCGTATGCATTGATTCCGTCTATCGTACTTCCTGGACCTCTGACTACTTCGATTCTCTTAATCATTTCTATCGGAAAAGATAGATATTCGGAGTAGGCATCAAAAAAAAGATTGTTAACTGCTACACCGTCTATAAAAAGTTTTGATTGTCCGTATGCAATAGGATTTGAACCTCTGAAAATCGGCGTTTGATTGTTGAAATTATCAGTTGCCATATCAACACCGGGAACCAATCCTAATGCTTCTTTAAGATTTGATATACCGAGTTTTTCTAGCTCTTTACCTTGAAATACCGAGATAATATATGGCTGATAATGCTCGTTTTGTTTTGTAGCGGTCGCAACTTCATTAAAGTATGCCAGTTCGTTAGAGATGGATTTCAATAACTCATCTGTTTTTGCATCCAAATTTGTCAAGCTTGTTAAAAGAAGTAAAATAAGAGCGAGGCTTTTTTGTCTGCTTAAAGTTTTATGTCTCATATCGTCTTTCCGTTTATTCAACAATTTCCGGGTTATCATCACCCAATTGTTGCGTGTATAAAATGGACGGATAGCGCAAACCGAAATATTCGTGTTTTTGCTTCTCGCCTATAGGATGATAGTTCATCTTATAGATTCTTAGTAATCTCAAAAAGCTTGCTTCTAGGGAACCGTAAGTGTATAGTATACCGAGTTTTACCATCTTGGCATACATAAATTTTTTAACTTCTTGTATGATAATCTTTGTCGTCATAATATTTCTATATTTAGCATCTACAAATATTCTTGACATCTCCCCGAGATTAGCTCTATCAAACATACTGTTATCAAATATCATACTGTTTTCTGTCGGATAACCAAGCGGTGAGTTATGTATAAGCCTCACCGTTGCACAAATGTTACTATCAGCGTCTAACGCAACAAAATGTACAGAATAAGGGTCATATTTATCATACTCTTTCTCATCTGAAAAACCGGATTTTTCAAGATATTCGGGATATATTTCTAAAAGTATTTTGTAGCGAAATGCAAACACCTTTTCCAACATGTCACTACCGTTAACTTCTAAAAATGTAAAGTTCATGCTGCATCTTTTTAAAAAATATTTATACCGAAATAACTAAGAAGACATAACCTCAATATATGTATTATATAAGGTTTGAAAATAAGTTAATGATATTAAAATAATAATTAATAGAAACTGAAATTAACATACAAATGCAGTGTAAAATCAACTCTTAAATATAAAGCTTTTTGCTTTAAAGAGCTGATTTTTTATTTTTAGAGGTTTTTTAAATAATTACTCATCAGACGCACACCTGCACCCGTTGCACCGTAAACATTACAATCCCACGGAGTTTCAGTGTAAGCGGTTCCTGCTATATCAAAGTGCATCCACTTGTTTTTGTTTTCATCTTTTATAAACTTATCCAAAAACAGACCCGCCGTAATCGCTCCGCCGTAAGGTTTTGAAGCCGTGTTGCTTATATCTGCGATTTCACTCTTTAGAAGTTTTTTAAGGTGTCTGTTAAACGGCAGTGAGCTTATCATCTCTCCAGAGTCGCTTCCTGCTCTTCCTATGTCATGTTTAAGCTTATGAGAGTGTCCCATCAAACCTGTCGTGTACTGCCCAAGAGCAATCATACATGCGCCCGTAAGCGTCGCAAAATCAAAGATATAGTCCGCTTTAACTTTGTCTTGCGCATAGTCAAGAACATCGGCTAAAACTAAACGACCCTCAGCATCTGTGTTTCTTATTTCTATAGTGGTTTTACTTCTTGAGACCAAAATATCATCAGGTTTATAGGCATTTCCGCCGACCATATTTTCAACCGCACCGATAAATGCGTGAACTTCAATATCAAGTTTTAACTCGCTTACCGCTTTTATGATTCCAAGCACTGCACATGCACCGGCTTTATCCATCTTCATAGTAACCATCGAAGTTGCGGCTTTTAGGCTTAATCCGCCGCTATCGTAAGTGAGACCTTTTCCGACAAGCGTAACCACTTTTTTAGGATTTGCAGGTTTGTAGCTTAGATGAATCAGCGTACTTCCGTGAACGGAAGCGCGACCGACTGCAAGCATCGCACCCATATTTTCTTTTGCCAAATCATCTTCTTGAAGTATGTTGCACTCTAAAGAGTTCTCATATGCCAACTTTTGAGCTACATGCGAAAGTGTTTGCGGATTGATCTCTTGCGGTGCTCTGTTTACAATGTCGCGAGTAAAATTTGTAGCATGGGCTACAACTAGCGCTTCATTAAAGATAGACTCTAAATTGCCGAAATCAATATCGTTTGATGTTAAAAGAACCTCTTTAAATTCACTCTTTTTCGGCTCTGATTTATACTCATTAAACTCATATCCGCCAAGAACGATTCCCTCAACCAACGCACCAATCGTTGATTTAGAGATTACTTCCATTTTTGCCGATGTGAAATTTGATGTCTTTAGAGTTTTTATTGCACATGCGCACGCACTTCTTAAATCATCACTTTTTTTACTCTCAACCCCACAAAAAAGCAACCCTTTTTCATATAAAAAACATGTAGTGTCTTGCTCTGCTTTAAATCCGGCTTTTTGTAAAATATCCGTATACTCACACTCTGTAAGTTCATCTTTTTTTAGAAAAACGACCGTTACATCTGATGAAACCTCGTATACTTCTTTGTTTATTAGTTTAATGTTCATTTTTTTACTCTCTGATTTTTTATTGTAAGTTTATCCAATAACTCTAAATTTTTTATATAGATTTTAATTAACTAAAATATTTTATTTTCAAATGCTTCTATAGCTTCATCTATCGTGTATATCTTAATACCACAATCATAAAACCTGCTATCACTTGTTACAAGTGCCATACAACTATTTTTCTTTGCACAAAGACACTGAAGTATATCTTCAAGGTCTAGATTGTTTTGGAGTGATATCTCTATAGCTTTTGAAATCACATCTTTACCGTAAGGTGAAATTATCCATTTATTCTGAATTGTATTTAAAAATTTCAATACTAATTTTTTATCTTTTTGTATATAAAACAGAGTGCTAAGCATATCCTCACTTATAACAATATCTATATCATTTAGTACAATTTTCTTTAGCAGTAAAGGTATTTTTGAGTTATTTTTTCTGTTGCTATCTATCATATCTAGCACGATATTTATATCTAAAAATATTTTATTCATGATAGTATTTAGCTCTTTTGCTTGCTTTAATCTCTTTGGATGTCATATCTTTTGTATCACCGTGGCACATGCCTACAAACTGCATAAGTTCATCTAACTCTTGCTGTTTTTCATTTGCTATTTTTTTTTCTAAAAGTTTTTTAAACTCCTCTGCATACTTAGGCGATATAAAAAGCCCTTTATATTCATGTGTTTTTTTATCTTCAACATCTACATAATCGTACTGATCTAGTATCTTGGAATTTCTTGCAAGTTCTCTCATACCAACAGTCATAGTCATCATAAACCCTTTGTTGTCTTTTAAGTCATTATACTACAAAATAAAATTGTTGTCAAAAAAAATAGTGAATTATGATTATAAAAAAAATGAGTTTAGAAGAGTTTAAATCACTAAGTGAATAAGCATAAAACTTATTCACTTAGCAATAATATAGTATAAAAAGAAAATTTAATTATGACTTTTGTTAGTCAAATTTTAAAATCTCTTTTGCCTGTATCATATCTTTATCGCCTCTGCCGGAGATGTTTACTATGATTAGTTTATCTTTTATATTTGGCATTTTTTTAAGGTACGCTACCGCATGTGCGCTCTCAAATGCTGGAATAATTCCCTCTTTTCGTGACAGCCATACAAATGCATCCAGCGCTTCTTGGTCTGTTGCATGGTCATAACTTACGGATTTGTTGTCGTGATGAAAGGCATGTTCAGGTCCTATTCCGGGATAGTCAAGCCCTGCAGAGATAGAGTGAGCTTCTAGTATCTGACCGTCTTCGTCTTGAAGCAGGTAGCTCATCTGACCGTGCAGTACGCCGGGGCGACCTTGATTTAGAGAACAGCCGTGTTCGCCGGAGCTTATGCCTTTTCCGCCTGCCTCTATGCCGATACACTCAACCTCTTTATCTTCTAAAAAGTGTTGAAACATTCCTATCGCATTGCTTCCGCCGCCGATACACGCTATAACATGATCCGGCAAACGAACCTCTTTTTCAAGTATCTGAGCTCTTGCTTCGTAACCGATAATAGCTTGAAAATCTCTTACCATCATCGGGTATGGATGAGGACCCGCAACGGTTCCGATAATGTAAAATGTATCTCTTGCATTTGTAACCCAGTGGCGAATTGCATCATTCATTGCATCTTTTAGTGTTTTGCTTCCGCTTTGAACAGAGTTTACTTTTGCACCGAGGAGCTTCATACGAAAAACATTTAACTCTTGACGGGCTACATCTTTTGCACCCATAAATATTTCGCATTCAAGACCTAACAACGCACAAATCGTAGCAGTTGCAACACCATGCTGTCCTGCACCAGTTTCAGCGATAATTTTTTTGTATCCGAGTCGCTTTGCCATAAGCCCTTGGGCTATAACATTGTTTACTTTGTGTGCGCCCGTATGGTTTAAATCTTCTCTTTTTAGGTAAATTTTCGCACCTAGTTCATCAGAGATATTTTTAGCATAGTAGAGCGGGGAAGGGCGACCTACATAATCTTTCAGATAGTAGTCGACTTCCGCCCAAAAATCTTTATCAAAGCGGATACTTTTATACTCCTCTTCAAGTTTTAAAAGTGCCGGCATCAATGTTTCAGGAACATATCTGCCGCCAAAAATTCCAAAATGACCGTTTTCATTCGGGTCAAATTTTGAAGCAGAAGGGATATACATTAGTTTACCTCTATCAAAGAGTAGACATTTGTCGTCTCTTTTAAATTTTTTTGTCCGTCTAAAAAGTTAAGAGCTACAACAAAACAAGCCTCTACACACGAAGCACCCGCTTGTTTTATAAGCCTTGCAGCCGCATTTGCAGTTCCGCCCGTAGCGATTAAGTCATCTATAAGAAGCACTCTCGCATTTTGAATTTTGCTAAAAGCATCGATATGAATCTCTACTTCATCTATGCCGTACTCAAGCGAATATTTTTCACTGATTGTCGTGTACGGTAGCTTCCCTTTTTTGCGAATAGGCACAAATCCGATTCCCAGCATTTGAGCAAGTGCGGCACCGAAAATAAACCCTCTGGCATCAATACCCGCAATATAATTTAAGTTATACCCTTTATATCTTTGATAAAGGTGGTTCATAAGCACGCCGTACGCTTCTGCATCGTTAAGAAGAGTCGTGATATCTTTAAATACGATTCCCGGTTTTGGAAAATCTTTTACATCTCTTATGGAGTTCTCTATAATTTTTCTTTCAGTATTACTAAGTGTCATATTATTATCCTTATATTAGAGCGTCTATACGACCCTCTAGTGCTTTGATTTTATTATTAAGACGATCCGTCTCTTGTCTATGTTTAGTATTTCTCTGTTTTAATGCCTTAAGCTCATTTCTTAATTTTGTTAACTCATCGCTTAAGATATCAACATTTCCAAGCGCTCTTTGAAGTTGAATTTGATACTTTCTGATAAGTATCTCTGCTTCTTGAAGAGTTAATTTCATCAAGTCATTGCTTCTTTGTTCTTTGTTTGTAATGCTTTTAAAGTAGAACATCTTAACAAATAAATAGATAGATACGATAGATAGTGTTGTTAAAAGTGACCATTCCCAAAACATAACTTTTCCTTTAACGAAATCAAGAGTTGATTTTTTCGATTTTTGCTACTCGCCCGGTGTGACGACCGCCGTCAAAACTACCTTCTATCCAAGCATCCAAGATAGATTCTGCTACGCCTTTTCCTACAACTCTCTCACCAAAACATAATACATTTGCATCGTTATGTCCGCGTGCAACAGTTGCAGTATAGGCATCATGGCAAAGTGCCGCACGAATCCCTGAGTGACGATTTGCAGCCATACTCATACCTATACCGGAGCCGCATATAAGGATACCTTGCGAACTTTTATCTGCTAAAACTGCCTCGCAAACCTTTATAGCATAATCGGGATAATCAACTCTATCTTTTGAAAACGGTCCTAAATCTATAACTTCATGACCTTTTTCTTTTAATAATTCAACCGTATAGTCTTTAAGATCTATTCCGGCGTGATCTGTTGCGATATAAAATTTCATTTTTCCCCTTTTTTTATGATATAAGCAGGTTTAGAATCATCTGCACCGGCATAAGTAATATATAATTTTTTAACGGCGTCATTAAAATTATTACAACTATAATTATTCCATATTTTTCATTTTTATAAAAGAACTCGGCAATGGAGTTGATTTTATACTTAAGCGATAGGTGTATAAGAAAATGCGCACCGTCAAACTGAGGAATCGGAAGTAAGTTAAAAACACCTAAAACAACATTTATGATAAGCATTTGAAACAGAAGAAGATAGGTAAAAACATAGAACAAACTATCAGTCGTATTCGGTTGACTCATGTAAACTATAGCAATTGAAGCAAACACGGCTAAAGTAAAGTTATAAACTACTCCAGCTAGGTCAACCTGCATTGCTCCGTTATAACCTGCATTTCTTGCTACGGTCGCCATGTTAATCGGCACAGGTTTAGCCCATCCGAATAAAAATCCGCTATCGGCTCCTAGCAGCATCGGCAAAAAATAAGTAGCAGCAGGAACGATAATAGTACCGACCAAATCTACATGCGAGATGGGATTTATAGTAAGTCTGCCTGCATTTTTAGCAGTTGTATCGCCGTACATATAAGCAACCCATCCATGCATAATTTCATGCCCGATGATAGCTATCGCCAAAGCAAGAACGGCAGCTAAGAGTTTGAGTAAATCAATAGATTCCATGATCATCTTTATCTGTTTTTATTCTCTCTGCTATGGCTTTTTTCAAATAAGAAGAGCCTTCTAGATCAGTCGGTGTTTTGCCGACTCTATCCCATCTGATTTCCCAGTTATCATCTATGCTAAAATAGATAAACCAAGGAGTTCCCTCAATATTTTCATAAGGAACGGCTCCCCAAAAACGGCTGTCGTTTGAATGGTCGCGATTGTCACCCATCATAAAGTAGTTGTCTTTATCAACTTTAATCGGAGCAAAATTAAAAATCGGCATAGGAAATTGACCGTTATCTACAATTTTATCATCATGATGAATACCGTGATGCTCTTTTTCATAAGGATTTTTTACCCATAGCTTACCGGCAAATGTGATAATTTCATACTCTTTAAAATTATTTTTTATATATTCGTCACCCTCGTTATGGTGTAGATAAAGATCTTTGTTAAGAAGAAAAAGTTCATCACCCGGAAGCGCTACGCATCTTTTAACAAAGTGTTGTTTCGTGTTTTGCGGATATCTAAATATTATAATATCGCCTCTTTTAGGTCTGTCCCCATCCATCAAGCGAAGTTTATCGCTCCACGGCATAATGGAAGTTTCTAAAAACGGAAGGTGCGGCATAGGGATACCGTATGCAAATTTTTTAGCAAAAAGATGATCTCCGATAAGCAGAGAGTCTTTCATCGAACCGCTGGGTATTCTAAAAGCCTGAGCAATAAAAAATATAACAAAAAGAACTATGATGATAGTTCCCGTCCATGAGTTTGAAAACTTATAAGTTTTGTGTAAAATCTCTTTCATCTAATCTCTTTCGTCCGCATGAGCTTTTGTTGCTTTTAAAGTATTGCTTAATAGCATAGAAATAGTCATAGGACCGACACCGCCGGGAACAGGGGTTATGTATGAGCATTTTTTACTAACTCTATCAAAGTCTACATCACCGACCAATTTGCCGTTATCAGCACGGTTTATACCGATATCAACGATTATAACACCCTCTTTAACCATATCTTCTTTGATTAGGTTTATAACACCCGCTCCGACAAAAATCATATCCGCATCTAAAGTGTGTTTTTTCAGATTATCCGTAAAAATATGACAAATTTCAACAGTAGCATTAGCATTTAAAAGCAGAGCCGCCATCGGTTTTCCGACTATGTTTGATGCTCCTACGACTACGCAGTTTTTGCCTTTTACATCAATATCGTACTCTTTTAAAAGTTCCATAACGCCAAGCGGAGTACATGGAACAAAACCGTCAAGTCCGGTTGCAAGTCTTCCTACATTGTACGGATGAAAGCCGTCTACATCTTTGCTCGGGTCTACAAGTTCGAGTATCTTTGTCGTATCTATTTGAGAAGGAAGCGGCAGTTGAATCAAAATACCGTCAATATTTGGGTTATTGTTCATCATCTTAATAGTATTTTCTATCGCTTCTTGAGAGATATCTTCCGGCATTTCATGTGTTACGGAGTAAAACCCGACTCTGTCACACGCTTTTTTCTTCATATTTACATAAGCGGCACTTGCCGGATCTTGACCGACCAAAACTACTGCCAATCCCGGAACTAAACCTGTTTTATTTTTTAGATTTTTTACTTCATTTGCTACATTCGCTTCTATTTTTGCAGAGAGTGCTTTACCATCAAGAAGTTGCATTTAAACCTCATAATATTATTTTTTTGTTATTATACACTTATATATTAAAGGATGGCTTTATGAGAGATGTATTACTATTGTTGTTGCCTATTTCTCTCTTTGCCCAAGCTAGTTTTATCACTCCGATGGAGTATGCTTCATCACTTTATAAAAATCCAAGAGGAATAGGGTGTCAAAATTGTCACGGCGTTTTTGGAGAGGGTAGAGTCGTAGCCAGATACGAACATAAAAATGAAAAAAAAAGTTTTAGCGGTCCCGAGATAAACAGTATGAACTTTAATGATTTTTTTACAGCACTCAATGTCAGAAAAAATGGTATGCCTAGATACTTCTTAACACAAAAAGAGATTCAAGCGCTATACTTCTATGTACAAGAAAAAAAGAAGGAGAATACTCCAAATGCTAAGTAATTTAGAACAAATAAAAAGTGCCTATGAAAATAGAGATTTAGCTGCACTTGATGCATTGGCAAATCCGACATACAGAATGGTAAATCCTAGAAAAGATTTTCGTTCAGCTTTAATGCTTTCATGCAACAATTTAGACCATTTGACAAAAATAGATAAAGTAGAGGCTGATTGCATTATTTTAAATCTTGAAGATGGAGTAAGCAAAGAAGATAAGCCGTTTGGACTTGTTTTATGTGCTATATTTTTGTCATATCATAAAAAATGCGATAAAAAACTGGTAGTTCGCGTAAATGCACTTGATGAGGGCGGATATGAAGAGATTACCTACCTAAATCAATTTATGCCCGATGCAATCAGAATTCCAAAAATTAGAAATGCAAAGGAGATAGAATCAGTTTATGAGCTCTTAGATGAAAAAACAGAACTGCATCTATCGATAGAAACAAACGACGCTTGGAGCAATTTGGCGTCACTTAAAATTAACAAAAGAGTTACTACATTTTATCTTGGTATTTTAGATCTTTTTGCAGATATGAAACTCCCGCAAAGCCTGATTGCTATAGAAAATCCGGCCGTTACATATATCTTGTCACACTTTTTGGTTGCATGCAAAACTATCGGTGTAAAACCCGTCTCTTTTGTATATCAGGAGTTTAAGAATTTAGATATGTTTGAAAAGTGGATATCTTTAGAAAAAGCTATGGGATATGATGCAAAAGGGTGCATCTCCCCAGCGCAAGCCGTGCTTGTAAATAAAAAATTTGTCGATGAAGCAAAAGAAATAGAAAGAGCAAAAAATATAATCAAGCTCTTTGAACTCTACAAAGAGCAGGGCATTACAGGTTTTGAGGATGACGAGTTTGGTTTTATTGACGAGCCGATTTATAAAGGAGCACTAACTATGCTCACTAAATCTAATGTCTAGCCAAATTATAAAAGACATTATATCTTACTAGTATCTTTTCACTAGGTCGCGGGTATCTGCTGTAAGCGTACTCTATAGTCTCTTTTGTTGTATCGTCAAGTACATAATATCCGCTATTTTTAAGAAATTTGAAGTCCGTCATATCTCCGTTTGGATGAAGATAAAACTCTACGATATTTACCCTGTTTACATTAAGATCTCTTGTAAGATTTACGCTTGCAACCCTGTTTAAGACCTCTTGAGTAATTCTTCTCATAATTTCTTGATTGTCAATCAAATATTTTTGTTGCCCCGGTGTCAGCTTGCCAAACTCATCTCCGTAAAGCTCTTTTAAATCTGAATTTACGCTGCTTCCGCTGATTTTTTTGCTATTCTCTTTTTTAGCTTCTTGTTCCGATTTATCTTCATACATCCAGTCAAGAGTATCGCTTTTGCTCTTTTTCTCTTTGGGCGGTAACTTTACATACGGCTCACTCGGCGGGATAGACTCAATCTTAGGTTTAGATGTCGTCTCCTGAGGTATTATTTGAGATTTTTCAAGCTTATCTTGCTCTTTTTTAACACTTTTTTCCTCTTGGATTTTTTTAGGCTCATATTTTACCGGTGCTCTTTTTATAGGTTCTACAATCTTTGTAAGTTGATTTCCTTTTGGCATAAGAGGTGCCATCTCTTGAGGTTTTTCTATAAGTTCCTCTTTTTCATTAATATCTTTAACTTTTTTAGGCATCTCTTTAAGTGAAACTTTGATTTTATTCTCTTTAGGTTTTTCAGGTTTTTTAAACTCCGGCATAACGGTTCCGAGAAACCAAAATAGGAGTAAAAATAAAAGATGGATTAAAAGTGCAACAAATAGAGCAAAATATGAGCGATTCAAGCGATTCCGTTTACTTATAAAATTTTGGGGAATTATAACCAATGTAGATTAATACTACTTTGCTATAATCACATAAAAAAATTAAGGTCATTTTATGAGCATAGATAATTCATTAAAAGCTTTTAAGCAAGCGCAAAATTTAATCCCGGGAGGAGTAAACTCTCCGGTTAGAGCATTTAAAAGCGTAGGCGGAACGCCTATATTCATTGCAGAGGGCAACGGAGCATATTTAACGGACATCGACGGCAACAAATATGTAGACTATGTACAAAGTTGGGGTCCGCTGCTTTTTGGACACAGAGACGAATCGATTGAGAGTGCAGTAATAGAAGCCGTAAAACACGGTCTAAGTTTCGGTGCACCGACGCAAGCCGAGAGTGATTTAGCCGAACTTGTTATCTCTATGTTTGACTCAATTGATAAAATAAGATTTGTAAGCAGCGGAACGGAAGCTGTAATGAGCGCAATCCGTCTTGCTCGCGGATATACAAACCGTGATGACATCGTAAAATTTACGGGGTGTTATCACGGGCATAGCGATTCGCTTTTGGTTCAAGCAGGAAGCGGAGCCGCAACTTTTGGAAATCCAAGCTCGCCAGGTGTTCCTGCCGACTTTACAAAACACACTCTTTTGGCAGAGTATAATAACATCGAGAGCGTAAAGAAGTGTTTTGCAGACTCTAAAAACATTGCATGTGTCATTATAGAGCCTATTGCAGGCAATATGGGGCTTGTTCCGGCTGATAAAGAGTTTTTGCATGAGTTAAGAGAGCTATGCGATGCAAACGGTGCACTGCTCATCTTTGATGAAGTTATGAGCGGTTTTCGTGCAACCGTTCACGGTGCAGAATCAATTACGGGAGTCAAACCGGACATCGTAACGCTTGGAAAAGTTATCGGCGGCGGAATGCCTGTTGGTGCTTTTGGTGCAAGAGCGGACATTATGGCAAAACTCTCGCCTGAAGGTCCGGTATATCAAGCGGGCACGCTAAGCGGTAACCCAGTCGCTATGGCAGCAGGACTCGCGGCAATATCTAAACTAAAGAAAAATGCACAAGTTATATCGGTTTTAAACGGGCGCGCTAAAAGATTGGTCGAGGGGATGCAAAAAGAGGCATCTGCTTGCGGGATAACTATGCAGATAGATACAAGAGGAAGTATGTTTGGCTTTTTCTTTAACGACAAACCGGTTAAAAACTTTGCCGATGCCTGCAACTCGGACGCGGAGCTGTTTGCAAAATTTCACTCTATGATGTTAAAAGAGGGCTTTTACTTTGCCTGTTCACTTTATGAAACTGGCTTTATTTCAACTGCCGTTACGGATGAGATGATTGAAGATACAATAACTGCAAGTGCCAGAGTTTTTAAAGCTATAACAGATGCAAAATAAAGAACAGCAGGAGCAAAAAGCTCCAAGAATAAAGCCTATCATTGAAGCGGCGGACAGCCTATCGTTAGGAATTTCTATAGTCGTAGCAGTTCTTATGGGTGTGGGAATCGGTTTATTGATAAAAAATATTACAGAAACTCCTTGGACACTATGGATAGGAGTTTTTATAGGTGTTGCAGCAGCCATACTCAATGTTTACAAAGCTTATGCAAAACAGTATAAAGATTATGAAGAGTTGGCAAAAGAGCCTCGTTATGCGATTAAAAAACAACTTCAAGATGATGAAGATGATGATGACGATAACAAAAAAAACTATTAAACTTATAGTTGTAGCAGAAATTTTTATTCTGCTCACATATCTCATCTCTTTTAAATTTTTTATAAATCTACAAATAGCATTTTTAAGTAGTTTTATTATAATACTAGGTTCGATGTACGCTTATCAAAGAATGGTTAAAAGTGAGATTAATACACAAAATATAGATGAAAAAAGAGATTTTTACGATGAGCTAGAAGACCCGCATGAACTTTATGATGAAACTCCTATAAATGAAACTCCTGCAGAGGAGCTTGATTTAAAGACAATAGTTAATGAAGAGAAGAAAAAGATAAAAATTTTTAATTTTGGGGATGTTAAAAAAAGCGCCAAGGCAGGTGTTTCACTATTTAGGCTCATCCCGTATCTATTTTTGATTTTGGGTTTTATTGCACTTAAAAACAATGAACTTCTGGATATACCTATCTATTTTCCGTCTCTTCTTATCGGCATAATAATAGGTTATATAATTTCAAAAGATTTAGTTGAAGATTCTGATTAAACATAGAGAGTATTTGGCTTAAATAATAAACTCAAGAGGTAATCATAGGAATATTCATGGTTATCTTTTTTTGAAAATCTATATAGAAATTCTTATCGGCAGCAAATACTTTCAACTCATTAACTTTTTCTTCATTGACATTTTGCGAACTAACTTCAATAGAAAAGATACTATATTTTTTCTCCTCAAATTTTATATGTTCACCGACTCTATAAAATATTTTAGTCACTATTTTTTCATTATTTTCATAACATGCGTACATTTTATTTAGTGCTTTTATGAAATTATTTGAATCTATCATAATTTCAGGAATTGTCGGGTCAAAATCTTTTTCAAAGATAATTTTTGAGTTTATTGAATAAGTTGAAATACATAAATCAACCAGCGTATAAATATTTGTTAATTCGCCGATTAGTTTTGGCTTGGTAAGTTTAAAAGAGGGGGCTTGGTAGAGCTTGATTCCGATAGCTTCATCATTTTCGTAGCCTACCGTAATCGCAAAAAATCTGTATCGTCCGAAATTTAATTCCAAAAATGTTGTTTTAAAACCAAATGATACATTTGCATAGGTAGTCGCAAGATTAAAAAGCTCTTCCATGGTAACTGAGCCGAGCAAAAATTGTGCTTCTGAGTTGAGTGATATAATTTTTCCACTTGAACTAAATAACACAAAAGGGTTATAATCATATTCTATCCACTGTTGCTCAAAAGTCATTTTTTGCTGCTTACTCTTCTATGTAATTTTTAAGTTTTCTTCCAACTTTAGGGTGTTTTAGCTTTTTAATAGCGCTAGATTCTATTTGACGAACTCTCTCACGCGTAACATTAAGCTCTTTTCCTATCTCTTCAAGCGTTCTATCGCTCTCATCGTCCATAATTCCAAAACGAAGTTTAATAACCGCTTTTTCTCTCTCGTTTAACTGTTCTAAAACGCTTTCTATTTGAACTCTTAAATCATCTTTTAATATAGCGTCAGACGGTGAAAGCGACGTTTTATCTTCGATAAAATCACCGAATCTTCCATCATCTTCACTACCTATCGGAGCTTCAAGGCTTATAGGCTCTTTAGTGATTTTGATAACATTTTTAACTTTTTCAACCGATAAACCGACCTCTAGTGCGATAACTTCAACATCAGGCTCTTTACCGTGTTCTTGTAAATGTTTACGCATAATTTTATTTATACGATTAATAGTTTCTATCATGTGAATCGGTATACGAATCGTTCTTGCTTGGTCGGCTATGGCACGAGATATAGCTTGGCGAATCCACCATGTAGCATATGTTGAAAATTTATAACCTTTTTGGTATTCAAACTTATCAACCGCTTTCATAAGACCGATGTTGCCCTCTTGAATAAGATCAAGGAAAGGAAGTCCTCTGTTTGTATATCTTTTTGCGATTGAGACGACAAGTCTTAGATTTGATTTTGCCATTCTTGTTTTTGAAACTTCAGATATATTTTTTCCGCGTTTAATTTGTTCTAAAATATCTGCTAGCTTTTCGGGTTCCATGCTAAAACTATTTTTTGAAGCCTCTTTTGTTTGAACAAGTTTTTTAATTTCCATATATGTACTAACCATAGTAGCTTCAGGAACCATACTCGCAATATCTTCTTTAGTTAAAACACAAATTTTATCGACTAAAACTTTGTGATTTGCTTTTAGCGTTGCATTAAAGAGCGGAAGTTTATACTCCAATCTTTTTAACTCTTTATCATACCCTTCATCACTTTTAAGTGCGGTTTCCATCGCTTTTACAAGTTCGTTGATTAGTTTTGAGGTTGGTCCCAGATCCAATAAACTCTCTTTTAGGATTTTCTTTTTATATGTTAATGTTAGAAAATATAAAACAGTATCAAGATTGGGTTCCTCGTTTACATCTTCTGGTACTTTTTCAACAAGCTTTACCCACTCTTTTTTTGCTTTTTCCAGTGCTTTAAAACTAACCGTTACTTTTTCAACTCTTGTTTTATCTTTTGCGGTTAATGTTTTTTCAACTTCAACACCTTCTTCATCTTCATTCTCTTCGTCTTCATTTACATCTAGATCGTCGCTATCCTCTTTTTCATCTTCAAAACTTTTAAATAACTCTTTAACTCTTCTCTCACGGTTAATAAGAGGTTCTTTATAGTCTAAAATAAAATCGATCAAATATGGAACGGAACATATAGCATCTATAATTATGCTCTCTCCGTTTTCAATCTTTTTAGAGATCTCTATCTCCTCTTCTTTTGTTAGAAGCGGGATTTGTCCCATTTCACGAAGATACATACGAACAGGAGAATCAGATCTAGACCACTCTAGGAGTTCATGCTCTTTTAATATATCAAAATTATCAGTTTCGTTATTTTCTATCATCTTTCTTTGAGCGC
>NZ_JAQTLH010000009.1 GCF_028714975.1 Sulfurimonas sp. | reverse complement strand
TTTAGCTGACCAGTACTAATAGTACGTTTGTCTTTTTTTTAGAAACTTAGGTTTCATTTCAAGTTCACTACCTTACTTAGTGTATAAGTATCCTGTAGTAGTTATTTAGTTATGTTGACTTTAACAAGAATACTTTATGCAATAAAATGCATAAAACTTGCTCTAACTTAAGAACAATCATTTTTAAGTACACACAATAAAGTGTATTTAAATGTGATTGTCTAGGTGGCTATAGAGAGAGGGAAACGCCTGGCTCCATTCCGAACCCAGAAGCTAAGCCTCTCATCGCTGATAATACTGATCCTTGCAGGGTTGGGAACGTAGGTCGCTGCCTAGTTGATCATTTCTTCTTACTTAACAAATCACAATTAAATTATTCTTTATAAAACGCTAAATTAAAACATCTAAATAATTCTAACTATTAACTTTTAAAATCATAACTACAAATTGAACTCTCTGAATATTTTTGTTTTTAGATTGCCGCGCTTCTAAAGAAGCTCGCGATGACGAATATGCTCACTGTAAAGTTTAAAAAAAACTGTGGCAGTCCATAATTAGATTTTGCATATGGTATTTGTAATATTTTTAGATATTCTTGAAGCTTTAACAATTGATTATATGGTATTATTTTATATACTATTTTAGGGTGTTATATGAAAAAATATATTAAAGATCAAATAAAAAAATCTTATGAAACTAAACAAGCTATTTATGAAAATGAGGATTTGTTAAACAAAATTGAAGAGGTTTCTAAATTATGTGTAGATGTATATAGAGCTTCAAAAAAAACTATAATTGCAGGTAATGGCGGCAGTGCGGCTGATGCTCAGCATATAGCAGCCGAACTTGTAGGCAGATACGGGTTTGACAGGCCGTCTATCCCATCTCTTGCATTAACTACGGACACATCGTGTTTAACGGCAATCGGAAATGATTACGGGTATGATAAAGTATTTTCAAGACAATTAGAAGGTATGGGGCAAAGCGGAGATATTTTTATAGGAATATCAACTTCGGGGAATTCAAAAAATATAATCAATGCGTTTGAAGTTGCAAAACAAAAAGGTATAAAAACAGTTGCCTTGGTTGGTCGCGACGGTGGAGAAATGGCTAAGATGGCTGATATTGCTCTAATAGTTCCGTCTGAATCTACGCCGAGAATACAAGAGTCTCATATACTTATAGGTCATATAATCTGCGATATTATAGAAAAAGAGATATTTGGCGACGGTGTTAATTAATAGCTGATGAATAGAGCGCTTTTTTTAGACCGTGACGGTGTTGTTAATGTTGAGATAAACTATCTTTATAAAATTGAAGATTTTGAGTTTGTAGAGGGAATATTGAATCTTTGCAAATATTATCAAGATAAGGGTTACATTATAATTATCGTAACAAATCAATCCGGTATTGATAGGGGTTATTACAGCGAGTCAGATTTTAATTTTTTAACTTTATGGATGACTAAAGAGTTCGCAAAACATGGAGTTGAGATAAAAAAAGTCTATTATTGTCCTCATCATCCTGATATCTCTATGGCATGCAATTGCAGAAAACCAAGCCCCGGTATGATATTAGAAGCCCAAAAAGAGTATGATATTGATTTGAAAAACTCTATTTTAGTCGGTGATAAAGAGAGTGATATAGAGGCGGCGTTAAGTGCCGGAATAGTAGAGACTTATCTTTTTGATGAGAAAAAAATTTACAAAGAGTCAAAAGCTACAAAAATAGTTTCAAAATTAGAGGAGATTTACAATGTTAATACTAAATAGCGGTGGAACTTTTAATAAGCAATACAATCCACTAAACGGAGAACTTGAAGTTCCATATAACAACTCTGCAATAGAGAGAATTTTGCAAAGCGTAGAGTCTAAGTATGATGTGGCAGGCGTTATCTACAAAGATAGTTTGGATATGACTATGAGTGATAGAAAAATGCTTGCAAATATTATAATGGAATCAAAAGACGATACATTTGTAATAGTACATGGAACGGATACGATGCATATGAGTGCAGAGTTTTTATCCGAAATCTTTGATGATAGAAAAATCGTTTTTGTAGGTGCTATGAAACCATTTGAAATAGATAATATCGAAGCTAGTTTAAACCTCGGTATGGCAATAGGATTTGCAAAAGCAGTTCAAAAAGTCGGAGTTTATATTTGTATGAACGGCTATGTTGAACCGTGGCACAAGATACGAAAAAATACAAAATTTGGAAAATTTGAAGTTGTCTCATAAGGTTTCTTGTTCTCATTGTCATTTAGAATTTGATCCTTCGGTAATGATAAAGGATAAAGAGCATTACTTTTGTTGCGGCGGCTGTCAGAATGTATTTCATCTGCTTTGCGATGAAAAACTTGATAGTTTTTATGAAAAAAGTAAAAACCAACTACTCTCTCCGCCGTCTGAAAATTTTGAAGACTCTTCAATTTTTGATACGCCCTCTTTTTATAATAAATTTGTTAAAGTAAATAGTGACGGATTTTGTGAAGTCTCTCTCATTATAGAGGGTATTCACTGTTCGGCTTGCGTATGGCTTAATGAAAAAGCACTCAATAAGATGGATGGCGTTATAGAAGCAAACATAAACTTTACAAATAACAAAGCAACAATTGTATGGGCGGATGATGTCGTTAAATTATCCGCAATTATAGATATGATACGCTCCATAGGTTACAATGCATTTGCGTATGACTCATCGGCGCAAGAGATACATGCAAATAGAGAAAGAAAAGCATACTACTTAAAAATGGCGGTTGCTATATTTGCATCAATGAATATTATGTGGATTGCGGTTGCGCAGTATGCAGGATACTTTAGCGGAATAACTCAAGATGTAAAGACGATACTCAATATTGCAGAGGGTATACTCGCAACACCGGTGCTTTTTTATAGCGGCTGGGTCTTTTTTAGAGGTGCATATTACGGTTTAAAGACAAAAGTCGTAAATATGGATTTGCTTGTAGCAACGGGGGCTTTGCTTACTTATCTATATTCAATTTATATAACTGTTTTAGGGCGGGGAGAAGCATATTTTGACTCGGTAAGTATGATTATTACATTTGTTCTAATCGGTAAATTTTTAGAGGTTTTAAGTAAAAAAAGCGCTGCGGATGTGCTTGATAAAATAACAAAAAATATACCTACGGATGTTAAAATTATCAAGCAAAATAGTATAGTAATATGCAAATTAGATGATGTTATAATCGGAGACATAGTAGTAGTATCTTCAGGAGAGAGAGTTTTGCTTGACGGAGAGATAGTTAGGGGAAGCGGCTTTTTTGATGAATCTAGCTTAACGGGGGAGAGCGAACCTGTATATAAAAGTGTCGGCATGAATGTAGTCAGCGGTACTACAAGCATTGATGCCGATATTCATTTTATGGCAACAAAAGATTTTAAACACTCAACTTTATCAAATATTGTTACTCTTTTAGAATCTGCCATAAATAAAAAACCAAAAATAGAGCTGATGGCAAATAGATTGTCCGAATATTTTTCAACCGCTATTTTAACACTCTCGTTTATAACATTTATTGTATGGTGGATATATTCAAGTAGTTTTGAGATATCTTTTATGGCAAGCGTATCTGTAATCATAATAGCTTGTCCGTGTGCTTTGGCTCTTGCTACGCCTGTCGCAACCTTAGTCGGACTTGGTTTAGGGGCTTTACGAGGTATACTTTTTAAAGAAGCGGCGGGGCTAGAGAGTATGGCAAAAGCGGATACTCTAGTTTTGGATAAAACGGGAACTGTTACGGTCGGAAAACCTGAAGTAATTAGTGAAAGTATCTATAAAGATTTTGATAAAAAATTGCTCTATTCGCTTGTTAAATCATCAAATCATCCCGTTGCAAAAGGAGTTGCAAAGTACATAAAAGAGCAGGATGAAAAGATAGATGAAATTGTTTTTGACGAGTATATTCAAATTCCGGCAAAAGGGATAAGAGCAAAATACAAGGGTGCAGAACTTTTAGGCGGAAATTTAAAATTATTGCAAGAAAACAGTCTAAATGCAGAAGTTTTGATGGAAGAGACAACATTTTATTTTGTAGTCGATAATGAAGTCGTAGCGATGTATGAACTTAGAGATAAGATAAAAGATGGTATCTCGGAGTTGATGGAAAATATGCTTAAACATAGTATAGAGGTTGTACTTTTAAGCGGAGATCACGAAAATATCACTAAAAAAGTAGCTCTTGAAGTCGGCATAAAGAATTTTATGTTTGAACAAACGCCGCAAAATAAAGCTGAATTTATAGAGAAACTGCACTCTGAAGGTAAGAAAGTAGTTATGGTCGGAGACGGCGTAAATGATATCTTGGCACTCGCGTCAGCTGATATAGCGATTGCTATGGGCAGCGGAAGCGATATAGCGGTTGAAGTCGGAGATGTTGTTCTGCTTGATGATTCTCTAAGATCATTAAGTGATGCTTTTAAAATCAGTCGTACGACATTTGGATTAATTAAACAAAATCTGTTTATATCGTTGTTGTACAATGCGCTAACAATTCCTTTGGCAATGACGGGATATGTTATACCTCTTTTTGCGGCTATTTCTATGTCGTTTAGTTCGCTTTTGGTTGTGGGTAACTCTATGCGAATTCGCCATAAATGGGTAAGGAGTTAAAAATGGACAATTGGGTAATTGCGATGATGCTTGGTGTCTCTATATTTTTAGGTGCGCTTGGACTTTTTGCATTTTTATGGGCAGTTAAAAACGGGCAGTTTGATGATGAAGAGAAGTTCTTAAACGGTGCCAAATTTGACGGTGAAAATGAGCTAAATGATGCCGTTAAACGAGAGGAAAAAAAAGAGAATCTGAAGAGAAAGTATAAACCGGAATAAAATTTAAAAGAGGATAAATTGCCCAAAAGGGCAATTTAGGTAAATTATTTACCTACAGTTTTAGAGAATGCATCTAAATCAGCATCGCTGTATTTAGAAACTTGACCAGCCATAAGACCTTTCATTGGTCCGCCGTATGTACCAGCTTTGTAACCTTTAAGAGCTGTAGCGATATCAGCGTGAGTCATCTCAGCAACATTTTTAGATTTACCTAGAGCAGGTTTTGTCCAGTCAGCACCGTGACATCCTTGACATGCACCAGCTTCTACAGCAGCCATTAAAGCAGTAGTTGCAGTTAAAGCAACGATTGATAAAACGATTTTTTTCATAATTTTCTCCTTGAATTTTTTTAATTTCGGGCAAATTATAGTGATTTTACTCTTAAATAGATGTTAATAGAGTATCTGTTATTATTTTGTTAAAGTTATTAGTGTACATAAGGTAACAAAATAAATATGATTGGTAGTTAAGCAGATGAAATATATAGAAAATAGTTTAAAGAACAAGACGATTTTGATTACGGGTGGTGCAGGGTTTATAGGCTCAAATCTGGCATTTTACTTTCAAGAAAACCATCCTGAAGCCAGAGTTGTCGTGCTTGACAGTTTTAGAAGCACCGAGTTGTTATCTAACGGAAATCTTAAAAGTTTTGGGCACTTTAAAAATTTAATAGGATTCCGCGGTGAGGTAATAAGCGGCGATATAAACGATAAAGATTTACTGCTAAATTTGGAGACAAACTATAAATTTGACTATATTTTTCATGAAGCCGCTATCTCTGACACTACCGCGCTAGAGCAAGATTTGATGATAAGAACAAATGTTAATGCTTATAAAGATTTGTTAGACCTTGCCTTAAAGCACGGTGCAAATATGATTTACGCATCATCTGCGGCAACTTACGGAAATGCGCTCTCACCTCAGAGAGTAGGGTATGAATCGCCGCAAAATGTTTACGGTTTCTCAAAACTCTGCATGGATAATTTGAGCCGTGAATATATGGGCAAAAGTGATAGTAAAATAGTAGGACTTCGCTATTTTAATGTTTACGGCGCAAGAGAGTATTTTAAAAACACAACCGCATCTATGATTTTGCAGTTTGGTCATCAGATATTATCCGGTAAAAATCCACGATTGTTTGAAAATAGCGATAAGATTTTAAGAGATTTTATCTACATAGAAGATATCATCCAAGCAAACATAAAAGCGATGAATCCAAAAGAGAGCGGAATTTTTAATGTCGGAACGGGTAAGGCAAGAAGTTTTCAAGATATAGTGGATATTTTACAGAATGAACTTGGAACTACTCTGCCTTGCGAGTATATCCCAAATCCGTTTGTCGGGAGTTATCAGTTCCATACAGAGGCGGATATCTCTACAACAAAAGAGGCACTTGGGTATGAGCCGTGTTTTGAGATGGAAGAGGGCATTCAAGCTTATGTCGGTGAAATCAGAAGAATTTATGAACAAGAAGTGAAAAAATGAAAAATTTTAAAGGTTTGCATCCTCGTATTTTGGTTGTCGGTGACTTGATGATAGATCACTATTTGTGGGGCAGTTGTGAGAGAATCTCTCCTGAAGCGCCTGTGCAGGTTGTCGATATTGCAAAAGAAACAACTGTTCTAGGCGGTGCCGGAAATGTGATAAACAATCTTGTATCTCTTGGAGCGAAAGTTTGGGTAAGCAGTGTTATAGGTGATGACGATATCGGTGTTGAACTTGTCGGTATGCTTCGCTCTCTTGATGTCGATACCTCAAATATAGTTACTCAAAAGGGTAGAAAAACATCAAAAAAAAGTCGAGTAATAGCCAGTTCGCAACAAATTTTACGATATGACAAAGAGAGTAAAGAGCAGATATCAAAAATTTTGGCAGATGATATTGTAAGTTCTTTGCAAGATGTTATTTGCAACTATGATGCGGTAATACTTTCCGACTACGGCAAGGGCGTGTTAAGCGATGAGCTATGTCAAGGGATTATAAAACTTTGTTCAAAAAACAGCGTAAAAGTTTTGGTTGATCCAAAGGGGAGTGACTATAGCAAATACAAGGGTGCATATCTTCTCACGCCAAATAAAAAAGAGGCGATGATGGCTACTAAAATAGAGATAAAAGATAAAATCTCACTTGAACAGGCTCTTTTAAAACTTAAAGGAGAGTGTGAACTGGGTATCTCTATGATTACTCTTTCAGAAGACGGGATAGCGACTTATGAAGATGAGATGAAGATTTTTCCGACCGTTGCAAAAGAGGTTTTTGATGTAACGGGTGCGGGAGATACGGTTATAGCTTCCATTGCATATGCTCTGAGTGCCGGTGCAAATATAGATAAAGCCGCATCATTTGCAAATCTTGCAGCAGGTGTGGTTGTGGGCAAAATCGGCTCGGCAACCGTTACGCTTGACGAGATAGAAGAGTATGAAGCAACTCTGCATAAAAGCACTTCAGACGCACATATAAAGAGTTTTGATGAGATAAAAGAGATAGTAGAGCGATATCGCAGAATTGGTAAAAAGATAGTCTTTACAAACGGCTGTTTTGATATCTTGCATGTCGGACATGTGAAGTATCTCCAAGAGGCAAAGAGTTTTGGAGATGTTTTGATAGTAGGACTTAACTCTGATGCGTCTGTAAAAAGGCTCAAAGGTGCATCAAGACCTATAAATGTGGCAGAGGATAGAGCTTATCTTTTGGCGGCTCTTGAAGCTGTTGATTTTGTCGTGCCGTTTGAAGATGATACGCCTTATGAGCTTATAAAAATGATTTCCCCGGATACGCTTGTAAAGGGTGGCGATTATGAAGGTAAAGAGGTAGTTGGAACCGAGTTTGCCGGCGAGTTAAAACTTGTTGATTTTGTAGATGGAAAGAGTACGACAAAAACTATACAGAGGATACAGGAGAGTTAAAGTTTTAACTCTCTTACCGCCTCTACAACCTCATAGGCTGTAATGCTCTTCATACACTCATGATGACCAAGAGGACACTCTCTTTTAATACACGGTGAACACTCCAAATCATGTCTTACAATCTTACCTTTTTCATTCATCCATGGATATGTTTGTTTGTACTCTGTCGGTCCAATTATAGCTATTGTAGGAGTTTGATAAGCAGCGGCAATATGCATAGGTCCGCTATCATTTGTAAGCATTAGTGAACATCCGCCGATATATGCACAAAGCTCTTTAATATTTGTCTTGCCTGCTAAGTTAATATAGTTTGTTACACCTAAAGATTTTAGATTTGACTCTATCTCATTTGCAATGTCAATTTCATTTGGAGCACCTAAGATTACTATATCAAACTTGTTGCTATACTCTTTTGCTACTTGTGCAAACCGCTCCGGATACCATCTTTTTGCAGAGCCATAAGCGGCGCCGCCATTGATGCCCATGGTAGGCTTATCAAATTTTTTTGCATCTATATGGAGTTTAAGATTTGATGTTTGTCCATTCCAACTAGGTGTGTTAATCATCGCAAGTTGTGCATACTGCTGAGCTAGATGTTGGGTATATTTTGATATTTTAGGCGTATGTGAGAGTAAAAACATAGAGTGCCACGATTTTTTAGCAATACAAATTACTGAACCTGTAAATTTTAAAAGCAGAGTTGAATGAATTTGGTTTCTAAAAGTAATAGCAAAATCAAATGCTCCTAATTCACGGGCAAGTTTATAGGTAGCCAAGAGTCTGCTTGAGCTTTTTTTTGTCTCATCAATTACGGTTTTTTCACATTGAGGATGATACTTTATAGCTTCAATAGAGACATAACTACCGACAAATGTAAATTTGGCATCCGGATAATGTTGTGATAAAAGTTCAATGGCAGGAGTTGCCATAACCGTGTCCCCAAGCCAGTTAGGTAAAATTATTAATATTTTCATGGTTGTTATTATACCGCCTCTTTTATGTAAATATATATCGGTGATGAACCTATGTTTATTTTTTCGCTTTTTATTATCTCTCCATCACGAGAATAAACTTCAAAAATATCTTCATTTTTTATAGTTGTCGGTTTGAGCGACCAGTGGATCTGAAGCAGTTTGTTGTCAACTAAGCATTGAAGTATATGGTAGTCTCGTTTTATGTCAAATCTTAGAAATTCGGCATTTTTTAATGTTTGAACCATAAATTTATATGTTGCATATGCAGAGCGTTTTTTAATACCGTCTCTATTGTCGACAAGCCCATACCCAGCAGCAATAAGCTGATGCCACGATACGGAATCAACCTGCCCGGAGGCAAAAGCAAGTAGATAGTATCGTAACATATAATCCGCATAAAGCTCTTCGTTAACACACTCATATTCGCTTGTCGGAGCGTACGGAGCGGTACCGCTTATAGGCCAGTTTGTTTCTGTAATGTAAAGCTTATGCTTGCTTTTAGGACTTAGCCAAACCATTGTTCCCAGAAGTGCGATTTTGTCTTGTAAAGTAAAACCCATCTGCATATTTTCAGGTGCACCTCGTCTGTCTACGTATAGAAGTGAAGAGATTCCGTCATAACAGTAGTTGAAAAAGTTAAAAAGTGTGTGAGCGGTAAAGTGGTATTCAAAATCTATAACTCCGCTACCGATAAGTTTGATGTGAGAAAATTTTGAGATTTTCAGATCATAGGCGACTTTATAAAACCTGCTATACTCATCGACGCTAAAAAATCCCCATTTTGCTCTGTTTATGGTTGAACCTATTTCAAAAATATCTACATATTTGCCGAGCGCGCTAAAAATAGTCTCTAAATCTTTTTGCAAAAGTGACAAATCTTCTATATGTTCTCTATCTTGCATGATTTTAAGGGTTACTTTTTTATCTTGGCATAGAAGAATGAAATTTTTTAAAAGCGGTAGTTTTTCCATCTCCCAAAGCTTCAAACGCAGTAAAATCTTATCCACTCCAAGCTCTTCTATCATCATAAGTGTTGCTTGCGGCTCTCTCTCAAAGTCAACACCTATGCAAAAAAAATCGTTTGAGTTTATCTTTTTTCTTTTTACAAAGGGTGTCATCAAAAGCGAGACGGGTAATACAAAAATAGAGACAAGAAGAGTTTTAAGTAGTGAGCCAATTTGACCTTTTCTCATCTGCTTTTTGTAGTTTTTATCTTGTAACGGATATGGTTGATCGGAATAGTTATCCCAGATGTATGGTTGTTTCATAAGGCGAATTATAACCTTTTTGAGATAAAATGGTTCTATTTTTAAAAGGGGAGTTTTTGTGACACAATCTATAATAAAAAATTTATTGATACAAAAGCTACAAACTCTTGCTAATGTTGAGTTCGCATATCTGTTTGGTTCTTATGCAGAGGATTTACAAAAAGAGTCAAGCGATATAGATATTGCCGTTTTTTTAAATAAAACAGATTTGGATTCGCAGCTGCAGTTAAACTATGAGCTCTCAAAATTTCTAAAAAGAGATGTTGATTTGTTACTGCTTAACAGTGCAAAAAATCTCTTTCTTTTAGAGGCAGTTTTAAAAAAAGGTGTTATTTTAAAAGATTGTGATGAAAGAGTTGATTTTGAGCTTAGAACCGGACATGATATATTGGATTATAAAGAGTTTAAAAGAAGTATAGATGCAGCGTAGAATTTTAAAAAAAATAGAAAAAATTAACTACTATTTAGATCTTTTGGATAATTATAAGGATGATTGCAAAAATAGATTTTTAAGTGACCCGATGTATGAGGGAGCACTTCTTCATTATCTCTATTTGGTAAGTGATGGCTCTATATCCTTAGCAGAGATGGTCATAAAATATAAAAATTTCGAATCAGCACAGAGCTATTATGAAGCCATAGATATTTTGGGTGAAAATGGAGTTTTGCCAAGAGAGTTTTCATATGATTTTGCAAAAATAGCATCATTTAGAAATTTTTTAGCACATGATTATGAAAAGATAGATTACTTAGTTATTTGTGAAGATGTTTTAGCAAAGCTTGGTGATATAAGGAAATACCTCTCTTATATTCAAAAAGTTATTTCGAGAGAGAATTAATGAATATTCTTGTAGTACGCACAGATAAATTGGGTGATTTTGTAACAGCTCTTCCTGCTATATATGTTTTAAAAAATCATAACCCTCAAAATAGAGTTATTGTATGCGTTGCTCCGTTAAACAAAACTTTAGCACAGAGCTGCGACTTTATAGATGAGGTTATAGTTGATGATGGCGGAAGTTTTTGGGGATTGGTTGCAAAGCTAAGAGAAGCAAAAATAGATGCCTCGATAACTCTTTTTTCAAATACGCGCGTCGCTCTTGCTCAGTTTCTGGCAGGGATTCCAAAACGAATTGCACCTGCAACGAAAATAGCTCAAATCTTTTATACTTCAAGAGTGGTGCAGAGACGAAGCGAAGTAAAAATGGCTGAGTTTGAGTACAACTTAGAGCTTACAAAGGCTCTTTTTAGCGATATAACTTTAGAGTATAAAAAACCGCTTTTAGAGTTTATCGATGCGAAAGAAATTTATAGAGTTTTTTGTGCAAATAACGATATAACAAGAGAAACAATAGCTTTTCATGTGGGATTTGGCGGTTCAAGCGATGCAAACTGGTCTTTGGATGAGTATGAGATTTTAATCCGCGCAGTTGTAAAACAGGATAGATATCAAGTTGTTTTAACATTTGGTCCTGATGAAAAAGGGCTTTTTGAAGAGATGCAAAATAGACTCTTTGATGTAAATGTAGTTTTTTATCTCTCGCTTGAAGGATTGGTCTATTTTGCAAAATTAGTGAGCAATTTTAAACTCTTTGTCTCCACTTCAACCGGAACTTACCATATAGCCTCTTTGGTAGGAACTCCGACTATGACTTTTTTTGCAGACAATCTTTTTGCAAGCGCTAAGCGATGGAAAAGTATTGGAGATGAAAAACTGCAAAAGCACTTTATGATACCTTATGATAAAGAAAAAAGAGAAGAGTTATTTGAAGAGGTAAAAAAAGCATTGCTTTGTTATTAATTAAATATAATGTTGCGAACAGAGATTGTGATAAATATAAAAAAAAAGGTATCTTAATTTATGAATAAATATGAGTATGATTTCCCAAAAAAGGGAATTAATAAATATACAACCCAGTATATAAGAAATTTACCGGATCTTACGGGTAAGATAGTCTTAGATATCCCATGCGGTGATGGAAGAGCGAGTTATGAGTTTAAGAAAAAAGGTGCAGAAGTAAAAGCTTTTGACCTTTTTCCGGATTTTATGAAACTAACAGACATTGAGTCTAAATATGCTGACTTGTCAGAAGAGTTACCCATAGAGAGCGAATCAGTAGATTATATTATATGCCAAGAAGGCATAGAACATATACCAAATCAGCTAAAAGTACTCCAAGAGTTTAACAGAGTTTTAAAAAAAGATGCAATTCTTTTAATAACCACGCCAAATGATTCACAGATTAAAGTTAGAATGTCAAATTTTTTACTAGAAACTGATTTATGGAAAAGAATGCCTCCTACAGAGGTGGACAGTATATGGTTTGCCGAAAATGATACAAATAAATTGTACTATGGTCATCTGTTTTTGCTTGGAGCACAGCATTTTCAAACTCTGCTTACTCTCTCTGGATTTAAAACCAAAAAACGAATAAAGACAGATTTTAGTACATCTTCGCTAATTCTTGGAGTTGTCTTTTACCCTGTTTTGGCAGTAATGACTTTTCTTGCATATTTTTTATATAAAGATGAAAATAAACATGTAGAAGAGAAAGCAAGAAAAAGAATCCTATTTGATAGAGCTATTTTAAATCTTTTACCTACAACTCTATTTAATAAACATATATTTTGGGAGATTAAAAAAGAGAGCAATAATATAGAAACAATTTCTAAACTAAGACAAATGTATAGAACTTAACTATAGTTTTTGGTTTAGTTCATAAAGTTTTATATATTTGTAAAAATTTGTAGCCATATGGGAAAATGCTATCACTAAACCAGCGTAGCCATCTAAAAAACCTCTTTTTATAAAGTAGGTTTTAAAAAATGAAAACAGACCGTTAAAAAAGGCTTTGCTTGGAGATGAGCTTTTTTTACCCACATTATCATTTGCAAATGCGCTCGAGTAGCGGTCAAGTTTGATAATAAAGTCCGTGATAGTGGCGTATGGATAGTGTTTTACACTGCCCTTTATCGGTACTACGCCAAAGCCATTTTCAATCACTTTTTCATGCACTTTTTCATCCGTAAATGCCGTTTTAGTTTTGTTAAAGAGTCTGACTATAATGTCATTTCCCCAACAGTGCTTTACTTGGGTATTTTTATAGTAGTTTTCTCTTAGGATGGTGTATATATTTTTATCGTTTAACTCTATGGAGGTTAGATTTTTTATAAACTCATCCGATAAAACTTCATCTGCATCTAACGACAGTACCCAATCATTTTTTGCAAAAGAACAAGCCAGATTTTTTGTGCTGCCAAATCCCAAGAACTCACCTTGAAAAATAGTAACATTTGAGTATTTTTTTGCAATCTCTAAAGTTTCATCCGTTGAGCCGTTGTCGTATAAAACAATATCCTCAAAATATTTTAGAGAGCCAAGGGTTGCATCTATGGTAGTGGCCGCATTTTTTACGATAATAACGCATGAAATGTTTTTAATCGACAACTGCTTCTCCTCGTAATCTTTTTTTTGCATTTTTTCTATCTTTATGAGCTTGTGACTGTTTTAGTGCGGTTTTAACACAACTATCTTCATCGCTGTTTATCAGCTGGCAATACTCTTTTATAATTGTTTTTAAGTCCTCATCTTTTGCCCAGAGTTTGGAGAAATTTTTGAGCCTTTCCTCTAAGCTAAGAGGTTTAAACTCCATTCGGTTAATGTCTACTATTTTAAATATATAAGTGCCGTTTTCTTCTTTAATCAAAATATTGCCCGGTGAGTAGTCAAGATGAAAAATACCTTCTTCGTGAAGTTTGTATGTAAACTCCGCAAAAGCCTTAAATACCGCATCTTTTTTTGGAAACTCTTTACTGACAAGAGGCTCTCTTATCGTAAAATCATATTTGAAATTTTCGCTTACAAAATAGCTTTCATCGATTAAACCAAATTTTTTAAACTCTATATATCCTATGGGTTTTGGTACAAAATCTTTTATCTTTATACTGTTCTCATACGACTTTTTTGCTTTTGAGTCTTTAAAAAATGTATAGACTATTTTATTTATTATGTTTGGAATTTTAAAAGATTTTACAACCAAACTCTCATCCTCGAAATCGATGATTTTTATCTCGTTTCTTGCTTTGTGAATTGAATTTCTTGAATCATTAAAATATGTTCTTATCTTTTTTAAGAAATCAATATATCTATTATCGATTGATTTAAACTTCATTTTCTATCCTATGTTGTGCTATAAAAATTCCTGCAAAAAAAGCAAGGAATGCGGCTGAAAACTGTTCATGAAACATAGTTTCTACTAAGCTTGAAATTGAGTAAACGCTTACGAAAACAATCATCATGTTAAAATAGTATTTATCTCTAATATCGAGTTTTAAGATACTATAAAAGAGCATTAGATATAAAAACAACCCAGCTATTCCCAAATGAACTGCAACTTGTATATAAAAGTTATGATAACTCGGCATCTTTGCAACGCAATGCATATCAGGATGGTTTACCAAGATACTCTCTTTTAGGCTATCCATCTCACTTGTAATCCCAATTCCGAGTATTGGGTTGTTTAGAAAAATTTCGCTTCCGATACTCCAAGCGCCAAATCTTAGACCGATTGAGGTGCAGTAATCTTTTTTGTTTATTAATTCTTCTATATTTGATATGCCGATATCAACTCTCTTTTTAAAGTTTGGGCTAAGTTGATATGATGTGTAAAAAAGTGATAAAATTAAGAAAAGTATGCCAAAAAAAGCCAAAACTCTATTTTTTATATTTAAAAAACCAACTAAAAAAATAGATACTGCAAATGCCGCTTGACCTGTTCTCCCGGCATTCACAAAAAGATTTATAGTTGTTGTTAAAAAAAAGACAGAGTAAAATATTTTTATCTTTACATTTTCTTCATAAAATATTTTATTTAAAAGAAGCAGTGATGTAAATGCCAAAAACATTGAGTACTGAATATGATTTATAAAGGGGGTTGGAAAATCAACTGTTGCATTTTTAAAACTCCACAGCTCGAAAAACACACCATAAGAGATAACCTCACTTAACAGCATACCTGCTAAAAATGCAGAAATTGCGTGTATGAGATATTTTTTCTCTATTGCAGTGGCAATGACTAAAACAAGTATAAAATACCAATATTTTCTTATGTAGTAGATACCACTGCTAATATTTTCAGACCAAAGCAGAGAGAGTATATTAAAACTTATAAAAGCTAGGAGATAAAAAATAGCCCTGTTTGATTTTATAAAATCTATTTTTTTTCTAAAATCGTTTGAAAATAGCCATAAAACAAATAGCAGTGCTGTTAATACTGATATGCCACCCCTTGATATGGGCAATAAAAATGCATACAAAACAAATAGATAATTAATATAATTGTCTATAGCTATGTTTTTAAGTTTAATCATTTCGTACTGTCTAAAAGCGAGTTAAAAAATTTGTCAAACTTCTCTACGGTAGTTCTGTGCGACATCTTATTTTCAATGGTATAGGCACAATTTTTTGAAAATTCTTGCAGTTTTTGGGGCGAGTTATAGAGTTCTATGATTTTTTTTGCGATTGCATCCGCATCTTTTATAGGAACTATAAAACCGTTAAAATCGTCCTCTATGATTTCCGAATTTCCCTCAATCGCCGAAGCAATTACCGGTACATTTGCGGCTAATGCTTCAAGAATAACTCGCGGTAAACCCTCTTTGCGGGTTGATGCTTGAACTAAAACACTACATGAGGCTATGATTTGCGGTGCATCATTTCTAAATCCACTTAGATGAATTCTCTCTTGCATACCGCAATTTTTTATCTCGGAGATATAAGGCTCTTGGGAGATATTTTCGCCGATTAGAATGATGTGGATATTTTCAAATTTTGCCAACTCATAAGCAGCCCTTAGCAGATAGATAAGCCCTTTGTGTGGTCTGACATTTGCGACAAAAGCGATATTGAAGTTGTTTTGATTTGTCCCAAACTCTTCAAGATTTATAGGCTTTGTGTTATACCATGAAACTTCATGTCCTTTGTAGATAGTTTCAACTTTTTTTGACTGACTAAGTATCTGTTTTCTTACATGTTTACTCACGGCTTCGGAGACGCAAATAACGCCGTCAACTCTTGGATTTAGTGCATTTAAGTATGAACTTGGATCATGTCTGTAAAGTCCGCCTGTCGTTCCTCTGTATGTTACGAGTTTTACTTTGGTGCCTATGCAGGCAATTACGGCATTTGAGATTGATTTTGAGTTTGTCGCATACACAACATCAATATTGTATTTTTTTATAGTATCTCTTATTTTTATGATGGTGCTTGGCGAAATCTTTTTTTTATAGTGAGTATCAATTACTCTTATGCCTTGCTCTTTAAATCTTGAAGCGTATGCGCTGTTCTCTTCCGTCATAACTGTTATGTCGTAACCGAATTTTAGAAGTGAAATATATATTTCGGCTTCTGGTCTTACGCTGTTGTATGAGCCGTCAGTGGCTGTTAGTACAAGAAGATTCAATTTAGAAGTTCCTTTGCTATTTTTATAATCTCGTCTGCTTCTATCTCACAAATAGAGAAGTCGTTTTTGTTTAGTTTGTAGTGATTTACAACACTTGAAGATTTTACGACTCTGTTTATTGGCGTGATATAGACGCGATTTGTCGGAGTCGGACCGAATATGGTGATTGAGGGTACATTTAATCCCCACGCCATATGAGTCGGTCCCGTATCGTTTCCTATAAGCAGAGAACATTTTGAGATAACATATTTTAGCTCATCTAGCGAGCCGCGAGGCAGTATATGTAAAAATTCGGATTGTTCCTGCATCCAAAGAGCTTTTTTATGCTCCTCTTCGCTTCCCCAAACTATGTAAGTTTTAGTTTTTAATGCCTTGGCAATCTCTACAAACTTCTCTTTTGGATAGTTTCTGCTCTCCCAAGTTGAGCCGATAACAAACAAGTTAAAAATCTCGCTTAAGCCCTCTACCGGTGAAGAAGAGAAGAGAAACTTCTCTTTATTTATGATTTTTTCGCTCGTTGCTTTTATGCCGAGCGGTTCGCAGATGACGGTTGCATTTCTATCAATCGTGTTTGCATCATAAGCGATGCGGATTTTTTTGTTGTAAAAAAGAGACGCAATACCCTCCCGAATTGACTCTTTGTCAAAACCTGCAATGATTTTTGCTCCTATGATTCTGGCTACGATTGCGGATTTTAAAAGTCCTTGTGCATCTATGACGATATCGTAGTTGTTTTTTGAGTAATTTTTTAAGATTTTGTACTCTTTAAAAATATTGCTCTTTTTCTTTTTTATGGACTTCAGGTTTATCGGTAAAATATTGTCTATGTGTGGATTATTCTCAAGGATACCCTTAAAATTGCTCTCGACTACCCAGTCTATCACCGCATCAGGAAGCTCTTTTTTTATAAATTGTAGAGCGACCATGGCATGAATGATGTCGCCCATGGCAGATAATTTTACTATGCATATTTTCATTAATTATGCCATCTTATATCTGTTTTTAAAACTTTTGCACTATTTCCACCAATTACACTGTGTTTAATGCCATTGAAATTTTTAGTTATCGTTGTGTTTGCTGCAATAATGCACCCATCATCAATATATGTATTTTTAAGTATAAAACATCTAGCACCTATCCATACATTATTTCCGATAGTAATCTCTGTCGGTTCATTTATAATATTATTATTTATATCTAAAATAGGATGATAATCACTATCCATAATTATAACTTGCCATGATATCCTAGCATTGTCTCCGATACTTATTTTTTTATTGCATAAAATTATAGTATCACCGGTTATACCGAATCTATCTCCGGCATTAAAAATAGCTTCTTTATCTATAATAAACTTTGAACCTAAGCCTATTTTTGCTCTGCCTTTAAAGTTTACAATGCCATCAATTTTTAAGATAGTTCTGGTGTATTCATAGTCTATGTGTTCAGCTCCGCCAAAGCCTATTCGAATAATGCCTGTCTTTACTTTAGCGAGATTTACTTTTCCATTTAATGATATAAGTTTAGTTTTATTTGAAACAATTATAGGTAGTTTTACAGCTTGATTAAAAGGCAAAAGTCTAAAATTTACATAAATACTTTTTGGAAGCCCAAATAGGTATTTAAGCATATGTGATATTTTTCTTAATTTTATCATTATTCTTATAGTTATAATCCCAATAAATTTATGTAATAATAGCATAATCGGATTGAAATTAATTGTTATTGTTTTTTGGGTAAAATTCACTCCAAATTAGAGCATTGGAATAGTTATTGAAAAAAATTTTAAAACGCTATATGCCATTTATAAAAGAGTATAAGTTACAATATTTTTTAGTACTTATCGGCATTATTTTAACCGTAGGTGCGACAACAGCAACGGCTCATATCATGAAGCCGCTTATGGATGAGATGTTTATAGAAAAAAAAGAGGAGATGCTCTACTTCATCCCTCTTGGGCTTGTGGGAATATACTTTTTTAAATCACTCGGCAGGTATGTACAGTCAGTTTTTATGAACTATATCGGTCAGCACATTATCACTAGATTTCGCGAAATGCTCTTAGAGAAAATCATCAACCTTGATATGGCGTTTTTATATCTAAATCGCAGCGGCGAGCTGATTTCCAGAGTTACTAACGATATAGACAGAATAAGATATTTTGTCTCAAATATGTTGCCGGAGTTTTTTCGCGAGAGCTTAACCGTCGTCGCACTTCTGGGTTATGTGATATATTTAAATCCCGTACTTGCTTTTTACTCTCTTATCGTCCTTCCTGTAGCGGTTTATCCGATTTTGCTTATCGGCAAAAAGCTCAAAAAATATTCTCGCCGTTCTCAAGAGAAAAATGCGGATGTTCTTAGCAGACTTACCGAAGTTTTCAACAGCAGTGAAATCATAAAAGCAAATGCGACGCAAAAGTTTGAATTAGGGCGTTTTAGCATTCAAAACTGGCAGTTTTTCAAGATAAATATGAAGTCCGTTTATGTAGGAGATATAGTTTCTCCTTTAATGGAGATTGTAGGCGCAATGGGGCTTGCGGCGGTTATTTTTGTCGGCGGGCGAGAAGTCTATAACGGCAATATGAGCGTGGGCGAGTTTACGGCTTTTATAACTGCAATCGGACTTGTTTTTCAGCCGATTCGCCGTATAGGTTCTATCTACTCAAAGATTCAAGATGCCGTAGCTGCAAGCGAGAGAGTTTTTGAAATGCTTGATATGCAAAATAAAATTGTTGACGGAGATAAAGTTTTAGAAGATGATATAAAGCATGTAGAGTTTAAAAATGTAAAGCTAAAATATGATGACTCTTATGCTTTGGATGATGTAAGCGTAGATATAAAAGAGGGTCAAAATATCGCTCTTGTCGGAGATAGCGGGGGCGGGAAAAGTACATTTATAAATATGCTTCTTCGTTTTTATGATCCAAACAGCGGTGAAATACTCGTAAACGGTACAAATATAAAAGAGTTTACGCAAGACTCCCTAAAATATCATATCTCTTTGGTGACGCAAAGAATTTATATTTTTCAAGATACTTTGGCGGCAAATGTAGCATACGGTCAGGAGATTGATGAAGCAAGAGTTAAAAATGCGCTTGTTTTGGCAGATGCGTGGAGTTTTGTAGAGTCGCTGGAAGAGGGAATACACACAAAAATGGAGGAGTTCGGCTCAAACCTCTCAGGCGGACAGAGACAAAGAGTGGCAATCGCCAGAGCAATATATAAAGATGCCTCTTTGATACTTTTTGATGAGGCGACATCGGCACTGGATAATGAGAGCGAAAAGAGGATTCAGGCTGCTTTAGATGAGTATACAAAAGATAAAATTACCATAACGATTGCTCACAGACTTAGCACGATAGAGCATGCGGATAAGATTTTGGTTATGCAAAAGGGCAGGATTATAGCAAGCGGAAAGCATAGCGAACTTTTGGAGAGTTGTGAGGTTTATCAAAGATTAGCGGGAAAACTTCAAAAGTAGGAGGAGGCTCATGACTTCCCCAACCTTTGCCGCTCCGTTAAACCAACAAGCGATACTCACAAAAAAATTATAACATAAAAGGTAAACTTTATCAATATTTCAACACTTTTTAGAGATAATCGCCTTAATTATAAAAAATGGACTATTAATATGTTAGATTTTGCAAAATTTACAAAGTACTCAAAACCGGGACCTCGTTATACAAGTTACCCTACAGCGTTAGAGTTTAGCGATACATTCGGGTATGACGAGTATATAAAAAAGTTAGAACAACAAGATCCCGCTCGTCCTCTAAGCCTATACTTTCACCTCCCTTTTTGTAAAAATGCATGTTACTTTTGCGGGTGTAATGTCGTCTTTACTTCTAAAGAGGATAAGATGGTTCGCTACATCGACTATCTAAAAAGAGAGTTAAAAATACTTGCTTCGTATGTAAACTGCAACAGAGAAGTGATTCAGATGCATTTTGGCGGCGGAACTCCTACTTTTTTCAACGCCCCGCAATTAGAAGAAGTTATAAAAGAGATAAAATCTTTTTTCCCCAATTTTGTAAAAGATGCCGAGATAAGCTGTGAGATTGACCCTCGCCACATAAACGAAGAGCAGATGAGAGTGCTAAGCCAAAACGGTTTTAACCGCGTGAGCTTCGGTTTGCAGGATTTTAACGAAAAAGTTCAAACTGCCGTTCATAGAATTCAGCCATACGCCATCACAAAAGATGCAATGGATTTGGCTAGAAAATACGGTATGCACTCAGTCAATGTCGACCTTATTTACGGGCTTCCGTTTCAAAATCTAGATACATTTAAAGAGACTCTTGAACTCTCCCTTACACTTAATCCAGACAGATTTGCGGTATTTAACTACGCGCATGTGCCTTGGATGAAAAAAACCATGCGTAAAATCGATGAGACGACTCTTCCTCTGCCTGATGAAAAGCTTCGCATAATGCAGCATACCATTAATTTTTTAACTTCGCACGGGTATAAAATGATAGGGATGGATCACTTCGCAAAGCCTGAGGATGAACTTTTCAAAGCGATAGAAAAAGGCGAACTGCATAGAAACTTTCAAGGATACACTACAAAAGGCGGGGCCGATTTGGTAGGCGTGGGGCTTACTTCCATCGGTGAAGGAGTGGACTACTACGCTCAAAACACAAAAGAGATGAGAGAGTATGAAGACTCAATTGATGCCGGCAAACTACCGTTTGAGAGAGGTATCGTTTTAAACAAAGATGACCAGATTAGACAATTTGTAATAATGGAACTTATGAGCAACTTTAAACTTGATATAAAAAGATTTGAAAAACTCTTTAACATTGAGTTTAAAACATATTTTGCAGATGCTATCGAAGCTTTAAAACCGTTTGAAGATGATGAACTTTTGAGCTTAAGCGATGATTTTATAGAGTGCAGCCAAACGGGAACACTGCTCATTAGAAATATTGCGATGCCTTTTGATGCATATATGAAAAAACATGCCGCAAACGCAAAAACATTTTCTAAAACGGTTTAGCGATGAGTAAAACAGCACAAGAAATTTTCAACTTCGGTGCCACTACTGATGAGTGTATAAAGTGCGGAAAGTGTATCCCCGTTTGTACCATTCACAATGTCAATGCCGATGAAGTTACTTCTCCGCGCGGTTTTTTAGACCTTTTGGGAGCTTATCAAAGAGGTAATTTAGAGTTAGACTTAAATGCAAAAGCTATCTTTGAGAGCTGTTTTTTGTGTACGGCTTGCGTTGAGGCTTGCCCGAAATCGCTTCCTACCGATATGGTTATAGAACAAGTTCGTGCCGACATAGGAAAAAAATTCGGTATAGCATGGTATAAAAAAGCTTTCTTTTTGCTTCTTCGCCATCGCTGGCTTAATGATATAGCATTTAAGCTAGGCTGGGTATTTCAGACATGCGGATTTAAGATTCAAGCAGATATCGACTCTATGAGCTCTCGTTTCAATCTGCCGATGTTAAGAGCAGACAGACTTTTACCGAGCCTCAGAAAAACTTCGTTTTTAAACTCGCATGAAGAGAATATAAACAACGGCGGCAAAAGAAAAGTAGCTATTTTTATCGGCTGTTTGGGTAACTACAACTATGTAAATGTCGGAAATTCGCTCTTAGAGATATTGGAGCATTTAGGCATTGACGCATTCTTGGCAAAAGACCAAAAGTGCTGTTCCGCACCTGCTTACTTTACGGGTGATTTTGATACGGTTGACTACAATGCAAAGTTTAATATTGAGTATTTTGAAAGCTTTAGCAAAGATGTTGAGGCTATCATAGTTCCCGAAGCTACATGTTCGGCAATGCTAAAAATCGACTATGAACACTACTTTCATGACCAACCGGAGTGGAAGGCAAGAGCCGTTGCGCTTAAAGGTAAAATTTTTATGGCGACGGAGTGGCTGCAGCACCATACACAGCTTGAACAGCTCTTGGCTTCAAAGAAAAAAGATACGAAGATAGTCACATATCACGACCCGTGCCATGCAAGAAAAATGCAGGGAATCCACAAAGAACCGCGAAATCTTATAAGTCAAAATTACGGTTTAGTTGAGATGAGTGACCCTAACAGCTGTTGCGGATTTGGCGGTGTTACTATGCAGAGCGAGAAGTACCACTTTGCGAAAGCTGCAGGTATTCCAAAAGCGGATATGATTAAAAAAACGGGTGCCGATGTAGTAAGTTCGGAGTGCAGCGCATGTCGTATGCAGATAAACGCTTCTATGAATTATGTAGATGCTACGCAAGTTTTTAAAAATCCAATCGAGCTTATCGCCGATGCGTTAAGAAATTAGTCCAAATGTCGGCATGGAATAGAATATACGAGACATTTGACCCCGTAGCTTTTACTTTTTTTATACCTGTTCATTGGTACGGGCTTATGTATGTTTTAGCACTCCTGAGCGCGCTTTATCTAGGAAAATATTTTATCAAAAAAGATAACTTGGATTTCAAAGGTAAAGAGATAGATGCTTATTTTATCTATGTAGAAATCGGCGTTATTTTGGGTGCTAGGCTTGGCTATATCCTTTTTTACGATACACATACGCTATATTATCTCTCTCATCCGTGGCAGATATTTAACCCGTTTGTAAACGGCGAGTTTGTCGGTATTCGCGGTATGAGTTATCACGGTGCGGTTTTGGGCTTTTTGATAAGCACTTACATGTACTCTAAAAAACATAAAATCGAGTTTGGCAAGATTATGGATTTGGTCGCCATTAGCGTGCCTTTGGCATTTGTTTTCGGGCGCATAGGAAACTTCTTAAATCAAGAGTTGATAGGTCGCGAAACCGACGTTAGCTGGGGTATTTTGGTAGACGGCGTGCTCCGCCATCCTTCACAGCTTTATGAAGCGGTTTTAGAGGGTTTTGGAGTCTTTTTAGTCGTATACATCTACAAAAAATATCAAAAATTCAGCGGAGAGTTGATTTTAGTCTACGGAACAAGTTACGGACTATTTCGCGCAATAGCCGAGATTTGGCGCGCACCCGATGTTCAGATAGGGTATGTTTGCTGTAATGCGATAACTCAAGGGCAGGTTATGAGTTTGGCAATGAGTTTAGTAGGAATCGTTGCATGGTTATATTTTAAAAATAGAAGCGTAAAAAGTTAGATATCTGTTTTTTTGCCGTTACCGTTGTTGCGTAATTCTTTATCTTTTTTAACAGAATTTATGAATTAGATTTCTTTTGCATAATCTAGATCCTTAATCAAGCTTAGGATGACGAAAACTCATAAATCTCGTCATTGATAAACTTGTACCGCAAGGGTATTTCCTTTGGTCATTTAGAATCTATTTTTTTTAGTCATGCAAGAAGCCTATTATATCAAAATAACTTATTATGAAAATACGTGACAATTAAATTATAAATTTAATTTGAGACAACTTGATATAACCTAAAATTAACATTTCTTTGATTATAATGACCTTCTTTAATAATAAATTTTTTCTATAAATATAGTATTTAAGAAATTATTTTATTTTTTTTTAAACATTGATAAACTAAGGGTGTTCGTGGAACAGTTATTGATTGATTGGTTAAAAGAGTACGGCTATATAGTTCTTTTTGCCTGGAGTATTTTAGAGGGCGAGATTGGGCTTGTAATGGCTGGCATTATGTCTCATACGGGAGATATGTTTTTACCGTTTGCAATATTTGTCGGAGGACTCGGAGGCTTTGCCGGAGATCAGATATACTTTTATATCGGAAGATTTAACAAAAAATATATTCATAATAAAGTTCGCTCACAGCGTACAAAATTTGCACTTGCGCATTTGCTTCTTAAAAAATACGGTTGGCCGATTATTTTTGTTCAGCGTTACATGTATGGGATGCGTACGGTCATTCCTATGGCAATCGGGATAACGAAATATTCAAGCCGTCAATTTGCTATAATAAATTTTATCAGTGCCGTTGCGTGGGCATCAATTACGATTATTCCGGCTTATTTTTACGGAGATGAGCTTTTAGATCTTCTTAAGTGGATGAAGGCTCATTGGTATTTTGCGATTCCGTTTGCTATTTTTATTATTGCTACTTTACTGTATAATCTTAATAAGTTTGAAAAAGGGCTTATAGAAAAGCGCAAAAATCGTCGAAATTCGGTAGACTTCTCACAAAACGACGAGAAGTAATCTGCCTTATAAAAGGCAATCTTTTCTAAAGAAATTTCATTTTGTGCCCGTGCGGCTAGCGTGGTTAAAGGGATTTTATTCCTTTGGCGTTTAAAAATAAGTAGGTAATTAAATATGTCATTTGAAAAATTGGGGGTCATAAAACCCATTCTTAGCGCAATAAAAGATTTGGGCTATGAAAAACCTACTACCGTGCAGTCAAGAGCGATTCCTTTAGTTTTAGCAAAAAGCGATATTTTTGCAACAGCTCAAACAGGAACCGGAAAAACTGCTGCATTTGGGCTTCCTATGCTTCAAAGGCTTAGAAATATACCCTCAGAGGGCAGAGTAATAAGAGGTCTTATCATCTCTCCTACGCGCGAATTATCTATCCAAATATATGAAGATTTGCAAAATTATGCAAAAAATATGAGTCTAAATATTGCTGTTTTTGTCGGCGGCAAAGATCTTGAGACGCAGCAGAGGATTTTAAAAGAGGGCGTTGATATAGTTATAGCAACACCCGGCAGGATAATGGAGCATGTAGATAAAGGTTTAAACCTTTCACATGTGGAGATTTTTGTTCTCGATGAAGCCGACAGAATGTTAGATATGGGTTTTATGAAAGAGATAAGAAAGATTCATCCCCTCTTGCCAAAAAGACATCAAACACTCCTTTTCTCGGCTACATACAGCGACAAGGTTAGAAAACTCTCAAAACTTATTCTTACAAAACCGGAGTTTATAGAAACATCTAAAAAGAACTCAACGGTAGACACCATCAACCAAGTGGTTTATTTGGTAGATACCGACAAAAAAGCGGCACTTTTGGCATATATAATCGGTTCAAGAAATTTTAGACAAGTTCTAGTTTTTACCAGAACAAAAGCAAGCGCTGACGAGTTGGTGCTTGAGCTTAAAAAAGACGGACTAAAGTGCGGAATAATTCACGGCGATAAAACTCAGGCAAATCGCTTAAAAACCCTAAATGAGTTTAAAGAGGGAAAAATAAAAGTTCTTGTTGCTACCGACATCGCTTCAAGAGGTTTAGATATAGAAGAGTTGCCGTTTGTCATCAACTATGAACTTCCCTCAATTCCTGAAGATTATGTTCACAGGGTAGGGCGAACTGGGCGCGCAGGGCGAGACGGTATGGCTATAAGTTTGATTGACATTTATGAGAAGTATGACATAAAAGATGTAGAGAGACTTATCGGGATGAAAATTCCCCAAGAGGTCGTAAAAGGTTTTGAGCCTGATCCTACCATACGCAGAAAAGATCAAGAAGAGCTAAAGCTAAAGAGCGAGCATAAAAAAGTAGAAGTAAAAAGAGTAAGAAAACCTTACAAAAAACCAGATGTTGCTAAAAAAGATGCCTCATATAAAAAACCTGTAACTACAAAAAAAAGAAAAACGACAAAACGAGATTAGTAGATATTGTTAGAAATTTTATATAAAGATGAGTTTTTAGTAGCTATAAATAAGCCTAGCGGGCTTTTAGTTCATCGCTCGCCGATTGACAGACATGAAACAGAGTTTGCCGTGCAGATTCTTCGCGATCAAATAGGACAGTTCGTCTATCCCGTTCATCGTTTAGATAAACCGACTTCCGGAGTTTTGCTTTTTGCACTTGATAAAGAGAGTGCAAGGCTTATGGGTGAGCAGTTTATGTCAAGAGAGAGTCAAAAAAGTTACATTGCGGTTGTCCGCGGTTATGCTGATGAGAGCGGTGTTATAGAGCATGCTTTAGTAGAGAAGCTTGATAAAATTGCAGATAAAAATGCATCAAAAAACAGGGAAGCTCAAGAGGCAACTACGGAGTATGAGAGATTAGCGACGGTTGAACTTCCCTTTGCCGTGGGAAAGTATGATAAAACCCGCTATTCGCTCGTAAAACTTCATCCGCTAACTGGGCGAAAACATCAGCTTCGCCGTCATATGAAACATATTTCTCATCATATTTTAGGCGATACGAAGTACGGGAGAGGTGAGCATAATAAGTTTATACGAGAAGAGTTTGGCTGCCATAGAATGCTTCTGCATGCACAAGAACTTCAAATCAGACATCCATACACAAACGGGATGTTAATCATTCAAGCACCGCTAGATGATACATTTGAGTCTATATGCAAATTGTTTAATTGAACCTTTGATTATATCAAAAATTTTAACTGCTATATTTGATATAATCACGCTAATTTTACACAGGAGTTACAGTGGAAGCAATCTACCCGTTCGCAAATATTATACATCTGATTTTAGGAATCATATTTTTAGGTTATGTTTTTAGCGATGTCGTCTTGATTTCGTCATTAAAAGAGAAGTTCAATCCGCAAACAAACAAAGAGATAAACCAAACTTTAGGGGCAAAAAGTTTTAAAATTTTTCCTCTTTCGCTTTTGGTTATCGTTTTAACCGGCGGTATGATGATGTCAAAATATATAAATTCAAATGCCGGTCTTTTTGAGACAACACTACAAAAACTGTTAGTTGTCAAAATAGTTTTAGCTTCAATCATTGTTCTTGGAGTTCTTTACAACCTCTATACTAAAATAACAAAAAAGCCTAAACATCCTTTTATGCAAGAACACTTCCATAAACTGGTTTTGGTTTTAGGATTTTTTATAGTAGTTCTTGCAAAAGCGATGTTTGTCGCTTAAAGATTTTTAGAGATTAGCGACATCATTTGCGAAAATACCGAACCGATTTGTGCTTGTAGAGAAGCTTTCTCTTCATCTTTTGCATGTGAGAGTTTTGTTTCAAGCGATTTTAAAAGTTTTTGCAGTTTCTCTAATGTTTTATCCGTAGAACCGTCGCCCTCTTGCGACTCGGTTTTATAAGAGTTGATGCCTTGAAGCTTTTTTAAACTATCTTTAGTAGAAACAAGCAAATCTGTTTCATTACTGCTCTTTTTTGAGACTGCCAAATCTATCTGAGAAATGACGCCTGCTTTCCCACTCTCAAAGAGAAAAAAACTACTCCCTCTCATAGCGCCGAGCTGCTCGTTAGAGAGAGTTTTAAGTTCAAACGGTGTGGAGATGTCTCCTAAAAATATAGCTCCGATACCCACTTCGCCAAGAGCAATCAGTTTATCTTCTCCTTGGCTCTTTTTCCAGATTCTAAGTTTGTTAAAAATCTTATCGTTTTCGTCAATCCAACCGTTTTTATCATCATCATAAGCCCTAAGCTCCTCAAAACCGTTTGAGCTTTTTGCGCCGAAGAGTTCACTCCCGTTGTCTATGATGTTATTACTGTTCTTATCAAGTGCCAAAAAAGCGCCATTCGCTCCAAGCATAGAGATTTGGTCCTCTTTTCCGTCGCTATCTATATCAAAAGCAAAAGTTTTTGTGCTAAGTGATGGAAATAAGCCGCTTAGTTCTAAGATGAGGGGGTCTTGCAGAGCTTTTGTATTCTCAAAGCTGATATTTGTTTGCTGCATAAAACTTCGAGAGAGTGAAACATTAAGTTCTAGCGCAATTTCTTTGTCGGCAGTTCTAACATAAGCAGTTGTTTGAAAACTTAGTGCTTCTGCTTCGATATAAGTCGAACTAAGCTCAAATCTATCGCTATTTTTTATTCTCTCATTTATGCTCTTAAGCAGAGATGCGCTCAAATCTTTTGTTATGCTGTTTTCATCTTTTAGATGAACTGAGTCTAAATCACTCACCGCAGGAGTTTTTGTAGATTCGTCACTTTTAAAACTCTCTTTAGTGTCAGTCGTACCCGATGCTTGAATCGAGATGCCTTTATAGCTGAAATGTTCCATATTCATAAAAACGCTATATCCGTCAACTCTCATAATATCCTCCTTGATATTTGTCTAATAACACAAAATCGGAAATATATCGTTGCCGTTTAGAGTTTTAACACTCCACAAGCGTAACACGGTTACGCCCGTTTTCCTTACTTTCATACAGCGCGTCGTCTGATTGTTTTAATAGTTTATCTCCGTTTAGAGACAAATCAGGAGAGCAGCTTGCAACTCCAAAGCTCATTGTTACAAACGGAGCCGCTTTTGAGGCTGAGTGTTCAATCCAAAGTTTAGCGACATTCTCTCTTGCTTGTTCCGTCAATCTTTTGGCTTCTGCGGGAGGCGTTGATGGCAGAAGTATAACAAACTCCTCTCCGCCGTAGCGCGCAACTATATCGATAGCACGGCTAAATGTTGACTTTAATACATCAGAGACTCGTCTGATTACGATATCACCCTTTTGGTGACCGTATGTATCGTTATAGAATTTAAAATAGTCGATATCGCACATAACGATAGATAAAATATTGCCTGTTCGTTTGGCTCTCTCTACCTCTTTAGCAAATGCTTCGTTAAAATAACGGCGGTTATAAAGACCGCTAAGACAATCAGTGGTAGCCAGAGTATCAAGAAGACAATTTTTCTCTTTAAGCTCGGCTAAAATTGCCATTTTATGAGTTATATCACGATTGGCTACGCGCACTCCCATATATGTTCCGTCATAGTTATATACCGGACGGCATATGTGATCTATGTAAATGATATCCCCGTCTTTGCGTACAATGCGAAATTCAACCTCTTGCGCATCCTCTTCGGGGCGGTTAGGCAGGTGTGCTTCATGAACATGTTGTTTCCATATAGAGACATCATCGGGATGTATGATATCGGCTAAAAGAGAGGGGTTTTGCATAAACTCTTTAGGGGTGTAACCTGTAACTCTTAGCACCGATGGAGAGACGAAAATAATATTTTTTTCCACTCCGACCCAATACTCCCAGTCATGCGTCCAGTTTGCAACGATGCGGTACTTCTCTTCATTATCTTTTAGTGTTGAGGCAAACTCTTCAAGCGGATGGATAACTTGCCTTGGGATAAGATAAAAACCGTTAAAGAATGCGATAAAGAGAAGCAGGGAACCGGAGAGCAGCATCATAGCAAACAGTGTCTGTTCAGCCTCTTTTTCCTTTTGACTGAAATAGCTGTTTAGCTCGTTCATTTTGCCCTCAAGGGTATCGGTATAGACTTTAACTGCTTCAAGTGCCGCTCTGGCATCTTCAAGGCGATTTTCCGTGCTGTATGAAACTGCACTGATAAGTTTTTTGTAGAGCTGTTCGTAACTGTCAAACAAAGAAGCAGTATCATACATATTATTTTTTTTAATTAGCAATATATCATCATGGATTTGATTTGAAATGTTAACCGCTTCTAAAAATCCCTCTTCGTTTCCCAAAAAGGTGGCATTTAGCGTTGATGAGACCATTCTTTCTATCTTTTTGGTTAGCTTTTGAGAGTGTTGATGAGCTTCAAGCATCTCCGTTAGAGAGTGATGTAAAAAAGCATACATAGCTAAAAAAGTCAACACCGTAATAATACTTGTTATAAGCGTCGGCATCCAAAGTGTGCAAAAAGAGCATTTTAGTTTCATCTCTCCACCGCCACAAAACCAAGCTCTTCAACAGCTTTTTTAAAAGAGTCGTTTTTTATCCATTTAGCGAACCGTTCAACTTTTGGATTGTCTATCTGCCACACAAGATTTAGCTCTCTCTTGATAGGATAAGCTCCCTCTTTAATACTCTCTTTTGAGGGATAAATATTATCAATAGTACTGATACGAATCGGATAGCCCATTGCAATATAGCGCTCTGCCTCTGCATGTGAAACAATGGCAATCGAGCCTTTAAGACCTGCAACCCAAAGCAGAGTGTTTATGTTGGACTCCGCTTCCCATGCATCTTCTCTGATGAGTTTTGCATCGGATGGCAGATTTTTACGTTTTGGGCTTTTTAGGCCGCTGTAATCTTCAAAAACATTTAAAGTTGCTCTATCTGTTCTTCTTGAAATAACGATTAGATTTGGACACTCGCATCCGACATCTTTCCATTTTTTTATGGAACCGTCATAAATCCCGATAAGTTCATTTTTTGTTAGATTTTTTATCTTTTGGTTTTTGTTGTAGATTATCGCTACTGCATCAACGGCGATTGTCGCATAGGCAAAGCGGTTCTTCTCTTCTTCGGTTAGATTTCGCGCAACCATGGCAACATGGCTTCTGCCGTCAATAATTTTCTCAATGCCTGACTCGGTTCCGCCTCCCTCTATGAGCAGCGGTTCTTTAGTCTCTTTATAGTAAATATCTGCAATTTTTTCTATAATCGGCTGAATTGTTGTAGCACCGCTAAGTCGCAAAGTGTTTGAAGTGACCGATTCGGCGTTTAAAAAAACGCCCAAAAGCAAAATGAGAAAAATTTTCAATTTTTTATCTGGCCTCTTTTATAGCATCAAGCGCAGCTTCATAGTTTGGCTCGCTTGTAACCTCTTTTACTATCTCTTTATAGACGATGGTTCCGCTTCTATCAACCACAAAAACGGCTCTGGCACTTAAACCTTTGAGTTTGTTATCATCCATCAAAACGCCGTAAGCTTTGCTTACGCTTTTGTCTAAGTAGTCGCTTGCAACGGTTAGATTTTCAATTCCGCTAGTCGTACAAAATCGCTCAGATGCAAATGGCAAGTCCATAGAGATAACCGTTGTCTCACAGATATCTAGGTTGTTTACATCTTCGTTAAATCGTCTTGTTTCAGCTGCACAAGTGTCTGTATCAAGTGAGGGAACGGTAACGATTAGTTGGATTTTATCTTTTGCACCGCCAATTTCTACACTTTTTAAGTCTGTTCCGACCGCGCTTACAACAGGTGCTTTGTCGCCGATACCAACAGCATCCCCTACTAAATTTACCACTGAACCTTTAAACATCGTTGTTTGCATAAGCACCCCTTATACTTTTTTGTTTATCTTAACATAAAAATTATGTAATTTGTCTTTTATGGCTCTGTTTTTTGAATATAATTGCAAAAATTTAATTAATAAGTTGATATATGCAAAACCCTTTTGAATCAGGTCACATAAAAAATTATATACTTCTTTATGTCAGTGTAGTCGTTATTATGATACTCTTTTTTATAGCTACGACGCTTTTTCATGATGTTAAAGATGTTGAGCAAAAAGTGTTTAGTACGGAAGTAAACGGCACAAAACAAGAAGATAAGAGAGAGTTAAATAAAGAACAGGAGAGTTTAAAGGATAAGTTTAAACTCATGCAAAAGAGTTATTAATTCTCTTTTGTAATTATGTATAACTGTTCGTGATTTAGTCGTTTTAAGATATCCATTACGCTTACGAAGTCTTGAAATTTTGACTCTTTATCGCTTCTAAGAACAACCGTTTGCTCTTTTGGGATTGCTGAGAGTTTAGCTTCAAGCGTCTTTAAATCTACCTTCTCTTTTTCGATAAACAGCTCGCCTTTGCTGTTTACATAGATGGTTATCTCTTTTTTACTATCCTCTTTTTTGGACGCTTTTGCCTCAGGAAGTTCAATCGGGATGATTCCTTGGTTTATGAAAGTGGCGGTTGTTAAAACCATAACCAAAAGTACAAGCATAATGTCGATAAAAGGAACGACATTTATCTCGTCAAATCTTTTTTTGGGTTTTTTAAATTTCGGCATATCGGCTTACTTGCTCTGTTTGTCTTGTTTGATATCAAAAATAGTTAATATTTTCTCAACTTTGCGAAGCAAAAGTGTGTAAACCACAATTGCCGGCATCGCAACGATTAGTCCCATTGCAGTTGCTTTTAGTGCCATTGCAAGCCCTACCATGATTTTTTTGGCATCAACCGCTCCCGTATCTCCCATTGAGTAAAAAGCAAGCATAATCCCGATTACGGTTCCTAAAAGACCGACATACGGAGCATTTGAACCTATAACGCTTATAACGCTTATGTTATCGGTTAAATCCATTTCCAATTTATCTCTGTTATCATAATCATCGACACGTACAGTGCTATAAAACATCATTCTCTCTATAAACAACCAAAGAGTAACTATACTCATAAGTATAAGAAGTCCTATGACTCCGTAATCTAGCGCCATCTCCGCATATGATAAAACATTTTTTTCCACTAATTTTCCTTAAATTTTAATATAACCGTCGTGCCGACATCAGGTTTAGATTTTAACTTTAACACGATTTTATTTGCATCACAAAATCTCTTCACCATACCAAGACCTATGCCAAAACCTCTCATGTTTTCATTGCTTTGGTAGTAGTCATCAAAGATTTTTAAAAGTTCCACTTCATCTATTCCGCAACCGTAATCATTTACATGCAGCGTAAAATTTTGCAATTTTATATCAATTTTGTGAATATATAGTGAATATTTTACAGCATTATCTATAAGATTGTCAATTACTTTTGATAAGCCTACTTTATCATTGTTGATTTGCGTCGGAGTTAGAGAGAGATTAAACTCGACATTTGGAAATATCTGTTTAAAAAAATCAATCCTCTCTCTTATGAGCTCGTCAAGATAAATAGTCTCATATTTTACGCTTGAACTTTGCAGTTTTATCATATAGTCAAGTTCGTTGTATCTCTGGCGTAACATCTCACAAGCACTCTCAATTCTTGCAATTCTCTTTAAATCTTTATCGTTATGAAGATTTTTTTTAAGCATATGAATATTTGCCATAATCGTACTGATAGGAAGATTTAGCTCATGAAGCGTCTCTTTTGAGAGGTTTTGAAGATTTGTAACATGTTCAAAGAGCGGATCTATGGAGAGTTTGGCAATAATAATCCCCGCAAAAGCCACCAAGATAAAGAGTATAAATAGCAGCAAAGAGGTGTTTTGTATCTGTATAACGGTTACAAAATAGTATAAAATAGTTAAGATGGAGATAGCCGTAATCATGTAGTATATAAAAATAATAATACGAAGATTACGAAACAAGTTTATACCCTATGCCGCGTACATTTTCTATATTTATCTGCGGTACCAACTGCTTTATGCGGTTTATGTAGACTCTTAGCGCGCCGTCGCTTCCGCCGTCACCGCTGCTCCATAACTCATCTAAGATAAGCTCTTTTGGAACGGTGTTGTTTGTATGCTTCATCAACAAAGCAAGAAGATCATACTCTTTTTTTGAGAGGTCAAGCTCTTGTTTGTTGTATAAGATACGCTTATGAATATCATCGTTGCATAGCAAGCCTACACATGGGGCATTGTCCGATTTTGCTCTTTTTAAAAGTGCTTTTATGCGAAGAAGCAGCTCGTCAATATCAAATGGTTTTGTTAAAAAATCATCTGCGCCGCTAGTAAAACTTTTTTTGAGCATCTCTTTATCTTTATGAGATGTTAAAAAGATAGCAGGGGTGTTGTCGTTTGAATCTCTTAACTCTTTTAGCACTGTTATACCGTCTATGAGCGGTACATTTATATCAAGAAGATAGAGATCAAATTTTTGCAAAAAGGTTTTATCAAGCGCACTCTGTCCGTTTGGAGAGTGCATGACTTCAAAACCGTTATCTTCTAGCAAATCAACAATAGTATCCGCAAAAAGCAGATCATCTTCAAGCAGTAAAATTTTATTCAACGCTTTGTATTGCCCAGTTAATCACTTGGTTTGCATACATAGGAACGACATTCCCGTAAGTTGCAGGTACGACAAACGGTCGTTTTTCTAAGATAACTTCTTTAAATTCAGGACAAAGTTTATAGATACTTTGTGCATTATCGCTTACAAAAGCTTGAAGGTTGTCAAGTTTGTCATACTGCTCAAAAATCTCACACAGAAGCTGAAGTGCAATCGGTGCGCTAAACACTCCTGCTGCACATCCCGCACACTCTTTTTTCTCTTTTGAGTGAGGTGCCGAGTCTGAGCCGAACATCACCTTTGGGTGAGCTTCGAGTGCTACGCCAAGAAGCGCATCCAAATCCTCAGGTCTTTTTGCGATAGGCTTACAGAAGTTGTGAGGCATCATCATTCCGCCGACCACATCATCAAGGGTGAAAAGCAGGTGGTGAACTGTTATGGTTGCGTAGAGGTTTTTGTATTTATCCAGCATATCAACCGCCGCTTTGGTGGTAATATGCTCCATTATGATTTTTAAATCGGGAAACTCTTTGGCTAAGAGTTCATAAATGCTCATAAATTCCGCTTCTCTATCCATAACAAAACCGTTTGTCTCTCCGTGAACGCAAAGAGGAATCCCTAAAACACTCATAGCTTCTAGTGTTTCGCGCATCGCTTCAATATCAAAAGATGAAACGCCGCCATCAGAATTTGTCGTAATTCCCGCAGGGTAGAGTTTGATAGCCGTAATGTGATCTACAACGCTTGCTAAAAATCTTTTGTCGTAATTTTTATAAAAAAGCGTCATATAAGGTTCAAAATAGTCGTTTGGAACGGCTGCCGTTATCCGTGTTTTATATGCTTTTACATCTTCAAGAGTCTCAATCGGCGGAACAAGATTTGGCATAATGATTCCACCGCTAAAACTATATGCGCTAAGAGGTGCAACAGTTTCAAGCATAACTCCATCACGAAGATGAAGATGCATATCTAGCGGCATTAAAAGAGTATGAGTTTTCATAAAAATTCCTTTGTTACAAACTTTCTTTAGCTTTTATAATAAGATCATTTATAGCTTTTTCGTAGAGTTTTGCCTCTTCTTTTGAAGTTGATTCAAAACGAGTAACCAAAACAGGAGTCGTGTTGCTGGCTCTTACCAATCCCCAGCCGTTTTGGAAGTTTATGCGAACGCCGTCTACATCGATGATGTTTTTTATAGCCGGAAAAGAAGCAGGAGGAGTTTTTAGAAGCTCTTTTACCTTATCTATGATTTTAAACTTCTCGGCTTCCGTCGTATGAACTTTTATCTCTTCCGTTGAGAAAACTTGAGGTAGTTTTGCAAGTTCTGCATCTAAGTCAATGCCGTCATGCACAAGCTCTAACATTCTAAGCGTTGCGTAAATCGCATCGTCATAACCGAAGTAGCGATTTTTGAAAAATACATGTCCGCTTACTTCACAAGCAAGGTCAGCGTTTGTCTCTTGCATTTTTACTTTTAGGTTTGAGTGACCCGTTTTGTACATAATCGCTTTTGCACCGCGCTTCTCTAGCTCATCATACATAACTTGAGAACACTTCACCTCTCCAATTACGGTCGGCTTATCCATCTTCATAGCATATAAAAGAGCCATCATATCGCCTTTTATATTGTTTTTATGCGTTAATACCGCGATTCTGTCGGCATCACCGTCATAAGCAAAAGCGATATCGCCGTCTGTTGCTAAGAGTTTTTTGATATCTTCTAGGTTGTGCTCATCGGAAGGGTCTGGATGGTGGTTTGGAAAAGTTCCGTCTGGGTCTATGTAAAGCCCTTTTGCGTTAAGTTCTAATGCACCAAAAATTCTCTCCGTTACGACACCTGCAACACCGTTTCCGCAATCATAAACGATGCGTGTAGGCATAGCTTTTAGGTGTTGAAATTCGCTCACTAAAAAATCAACATAGCGAGTAAGAGCGTCTATCTTTGTAACATCTCTGGCAACTTTTGCGGGAAAATCCATAGCTTCACACTCACGACCCAGAGCATAGATCTGCTCACCGAAAAACGGAGCTTTGTTTATAGTGATTTTAAAACCGTTGTATTCGCTTGGGTTGTGCGAGCCTGTAATCATCACAGAAGCTGATGCGCTAACTCCGTTAAACTCATTGTAATTACAAAAGTAGTTTACAGGAGTAGGAACAAGCCCCATATCTAGAACTTTTTTACCTCCGGCATTAAGTCCGTGAACAAGGTACTCAAAGAGAATAGGGGAGTGACTTCTTGCATCATAACCGACTGCAACATATTCGCCCTCTATTTTTGAAGCCAAAGCATAACCTATGCGAACAACACTCTGCTCATTTAACTCTTTTTCGAAAATCCCTCTAATGTCATACTCTCTGTAAATGCTCACTTTTTACACCTTTTGTAAATTTATGGATGTAATTTTACAATAAATCACTTAGAATCTCATAATCAATGAGAGTATGCAGCTTGAAAAAAATCAAATAAGTAAATATGTTTAAAATTAGATTTTTTAATACATTTTTTATCATGTGGTGGATAGAATACTCAATACTCATAAATTATTGGTACTTTATGTAAAAATTGAGTGTCAGATATAATTTTTTTTGGAAAAAATATGGATAACAATATCAATAACAGACTTGAAGTCCTTGTTAAAAAAACATACTATATCTACCAGAGATTTAATATTCACTCGACATTTGCTCTCTTGTACCATGAAGAGCCTCTAAGTGTTATTGAATTATCAAAATATGTCAGAATTTCTGATCAGTTTATACCTTTAGATGACAATCACTATTTTATTATTTTTGAGTTTACAGCTGAAAAAAATGCATACAAAGCATCGCAGAATATTATCTATAAGTTGGATAACCATTTTAATGCAAATCAAGGAACTTTTATCGCTTTAAACTCTTTAGATATTCACAAATCTCCTCAAAATATATTGAGCAGACTCAAGCAGATTATAGCTCAAATGCGTAGAGATTGTTGCAGTCGCGTTGAAACGGAAGATATACTGGAGAGATAAGGAGATTGCCGTGCCTCTTAAAGAGGCTTGCAATGAGAATGCTTAATGTCTAGTGATTAATTTATGCTCTTTAATTTTCTTTATAAGATTAGCTATAAATGAAGTTTTTTCTTCCTCTTTTGCTATTGATTTTGTAGCTTTTAGGTTGAAAAGTTCCATTTTTTTATCAAGGTAACTTGTATCTAGTTTTCCTGCGATAAAATCAGCATCTTTCACGATTTCTCTATGAAGAGAGAGGTTTGTAGTAACTCCGTCGATGTAAAATTCATCTAAAGCTCTTGAAGCTTTTTTTACGGCACCTTCCCAGTCAAGCGCCCAAACTATAAGTTTTCCAACCATTGAATCATAGTTTGGAGGAATTGTGTATCCAGCGTATGCACTTGAGTCAATTCTTACCCCTGGACCACCAGGAGTGATATAGTTTGTGATAGTTCCAACTGATGGCATAAAGTTGTTTTGAGGATTTTCAGCGTTGATTCTAAACTCGATTGCATATCCGCGGAATTTGATCTCTTCTTGTAAAAATTTTAGCTTATCACCCTCTGCAATCTCTATCATTCTTTGAATAATATCTATTCCGGAGATAATCTCAGTTACAGGATGCTCAACTTGAACCCTTGTGTTCATCTCTATGAAGTAGATATTGTCGTCTGCATCAAGTAGATATTCTACTGTTCCAACACTCTCGTAGCCTAATTTTAGCATTGCTTTTGTAGAAATTCTATAAAGCTCTTTTCTCGCTTCAGGGCTTAGTCTAGGAGAAGGAGCAATTTCGATTACTTTTTGGTGTCTTCTTTGAATCGAACAATCTCTCTCGCCTAAGTGTACAACATTTCCGTATTTATCGGCAACTATTTGGATTTCGATATGTCTTGGATTTTCTACATATTTCTCAATGAAAACTTCACCTTTTCCAAAATATTTTATCGCCTCATTTGTTGCAGAGTCAAACATTTCATTAAAAAGATTTGCACTTTTAACGATTCTCATACCTCTTCCGCCGCCGCCAAAAGCAGCTTTTATGATAACAGGAAAGCCTATTTGCGTAGCAACTCTTGCACCCTCAGCTTTATCTATAACCGGCTCATCCGTTCCTTCTAAAACAGGTACGCCGATTTCACGCATTGCAACTTTTGAAGCCATCTTATCGCCAAAAAGTGCGATGTGCGCCGGTTTTGGACCGATAAAAATAAGTCCTCTATCTTCACAAGCCTGTGCAAACTCTGCATTTTCAGATAAGAAACCATATCCTGGATGAATAGCATCACAACCTGCTTTGAGCGCCAAAGTGATAATTCTGTCATAGTCAAGATAAGCTTGTAGAGCGTCTCCCATAATCGGATAACACTCATCAGCTTTTTTTACCCAGATTCCCTCTAAATCAACTTCAGAGAAAATAGCTACGCTTTTTACATCCAATTCTTTACAAGCTCTAATAATTCTTAGAGCTATTTCGCCTCTGTTTGCAACCAGTATCTTGGTAATTTTTTTCATGCCTAAACCTTGTGGGAAAATTTTACTAAGATTTTATACTTTTTTTAAAATAATTTCTTCACTATTTATGCGCAAAAAGTTATCTATTTTTGCTAAAATACAGATTATGAAAAAAAATACACTGCAAAAAAGAGTGCAAATTGCAAACGACATTATGTATTATGTTTACACGCACATTGACACAAATATCAATATGGACGAACTTAGCACCGATTTGGAGATTTCCAAATTTCATATGCATAGAATTTTTAAAGATGTTTTTGGAAAAAATATTTATGAGAGCATAAAATCCATAAGATTGCAAAAAGCGTCAAATCTGCTCCTAACTAACAAGTTCTCAACAATAAGCGATGTCGCAAATATTTGCGGTTACAGCTCTCAAACCTCTTTTATCCGCGTTTTTAAAGAACGATTTGAAATGACGCCAAAAGCGTGGAAAAACGGCGGTTATAAAGAGTACTCACAGCATATTATCGAGCAGTCGCCAAAAGCAAAAAAGTCAACCGCAAAATTTGACCATTTAGAGCCTACCATTGTAAAAATGCCGCTGATAGAGAGCTACTATATAAGACACAGCGGGTACAATGCACAGATAAAGCAAACATGGCAAAAACTTCAAACTTGGATATTTAGCAACAACATCACGGAGTTTAAGCAGATTGCTCTTTTTCACGACAATCCGACCGTAACAGAGCTTCACGAGTGTCAATATGTAGCATGTGTAGTTGTAGAAAACGGCTTAAACATCAAAAGTGACAGACTGCCGAAGTTTAATATCTCGGATGGAATTTATGCGAAGTTTGATTTAGTCGGGGAACAGGGAGATATGCTAAAATTTATCCAGTGGGTTTATCATGAATGGTTACCGAAAAGTGAATACGAAACCACCACAAAACCGCCGTATGTAATCTATAGAAAAAACAATTACTTATCTGAAGACGGCAGATTTGATATAAGTTTTTACCTCTCGATAAAGTTTTAGAGATACTATTTAGTAAATATCACCTCTATTATCGCCATTTTCAATGTATATAATCAACTCTTCATCAATAACATCATATAAAAATCTATAGTTTCCTACTCTTAGTCTAAAGCCATGGCTGTTTTTCATTTTTTTGATATCTAGAGAGTCACTTTTTGGGTATGGATTTACTTGAAGTAGAGTAAGTTTTTCTTTGATTGTTTGTTTGTCTTTTGGATTTCTGCTGTTGATAAACTTTATAACTTTTTTGTGAAGTTTGATTGTGTACATATAGACAATCTTATTTTATATCGTCTAAAGTACCATAATTTTGAGGAGACTCTTTTCTCTCTTTTCTGCCATTAAGTATATGTTTATAATCATCTTCATTTTTAGATAAAGCTTCAATTTTAAAAGAGTTTGTATCTAATTTTTCAATAATTTTTACATCAGACTTCAAATGATTTAAAAAGTACATAATTTTATCGAGTGCAGAGTCTTTCACCTCTATGGTTATTTGCATTTTAAAACCCTATATTTGTAGTAAATAAAATTATATCAAAAATTTGTTTTACATTAAGCGTGAGATTTTTTAAAGGGGTCGAATTCGATTCCTTTAAAAATGAAGCCGCCAACTCTTAAGAAGTTAGCAGGTAAATAAACTTATATGTAAGAAAATTATTTTGAGTTGCCGTACTTCTCCTGCAACTCTTTTACTTTTTCATAGCTCTCTTTTTGTGCTTCTACAATTTCATCAAACGATAAGCCTTTCATAATTGTTGCATACAAAAAAGGCTTATCTTTACGCCAATTTCTTAATGTTCTAGGGTCAATATCAAAAAGTCTTGCCATGTCTTGCTGTGTTAGTTTCATTCAAAAACTCTACACAAAAAAATATTCTAAAAAAATTCGGAATTATTTGTATGTAATTTATTTTGAAATAGGAATTATATGTGTATAATAAAAATTATTTTAGGAATTAAATTCCCAATAAACTTAAAATATAAGAAACAATAGAACTTTATATATAAGAGTTGCTAAGAAAAGTAAGGAAAAAGACTTAATGATAAAAAAATACTTCAAAAGTGATGATTTCAGAAAATTGAAATTAAAATTTAGACAATTAATTGGGACAGAACCAAAATTTTCTAAGGATGTAAATCTGCAAACAGAAAATTTCTCAGGATGGCATCTTGTCTCAAGTTTAGTCAATGAAAATGATATAGTTTATTCTATAGGTATTTGTGATGATATAGGATTTGATTTATCTATAATAGAAAATAAAAAAGTGCAATTATTTGCATTTGACCCAACGCCATATTCGGTCAAATGGATTGATGACCAAAAACTACCTGAGGGATTTCATTTTTTTCCTTGGGCGGCTTCCGGAGAAGACGGAAAGTTTTTTCTTTACCCAAGAGTAGATAAAAAAGGAAAAAAATCAGAAGTTATGTACACTTTTCACACACAAGATGAGAATCGAAATGATGGCGTTATTGTTGATGCATTTACGGTTGAATCAATGATGGAAAAATTAGAACATACAAAAATTGATCTACTAAAAATTGATATCGAGGGTGCTGAATATGAATTTCTAGACACTTTGCTTAACTCTTCATTAAGACCAAAACAGTTACTTGTTGAATTTCATCATCGTTTTAAAGGAATTGGAAAGCAAAAAACAATTGATGTTGTTAATCGCTTAAAAAAAGAGGGTTATTTGATAACGCATATATCAATAACCGGCAGAGAATTAAGTTTTGTGCATAAAAACGAAATTAATTTGTAAAAAATCACTCATAAACTCGAAGTTTTATGGGTGCATAGGAATAGTGCTTTAGCAAGTAGCGTTAGAAATTTCATCCACAAGTTTTGGATATTCTTTATCAAAATCATCCAAAAAATGTTTATCAACAAGTATGATATCATCAAGCAGTGACCGTGGAAAACTTTTAAGCCTCACTATAAGCTCTTCATCGCTAAAACCGGCTTTTTGATGAGCCGATTGAACTGTTTCAACCCAGTCAAATTTATAAAATTTCCAAATCAAATAGATATCAAATATATCTTTTGGATTGTCTCTACCTATGACTGCCGTGAGTTTATTGCTGAGAATATTTTCAATATTGTCTATGATATATCCATCTTTTGTTACAACAACATCTTTATATCTTGCATCTATATCATTTACAAAATCCACTTGCAGAAAATTATTGATTTTATATCTTGTAAAATCTTTTGACTCTATTTCGATGCTAAGGTCAAACTTAGCCGCAAGTGCTTGTTTTATCTTTTTGATAGCAAAACTGTATCTTGGGGAGTTGTTGGTAAAAAAGTCTAAATCATCCGAATATCTTTTTTCTTGATAAAATCTGCTAAGGCAAGTGCCGCCGGTTAGGTAAAAAATATTTTCAACACTAAAAACCACCTCTAAAACTTTATCTTGAAGCTCATAGAGTTTTTGATAACCAAAATTTATGCTATCCATTTGAGCTCATCTATCAAAAGAGGTTTGTCAAAAAAATAGACTTCCGCCATATTTTTTCGCCTAAAAGCAAAGTCCCCGTTAAATTGCGGTACCTTATAATTTTCCAAAAGAAGTTTTAAGTCATCTTGGGCAAATAGAGTTAAATCAGAAAAAAGCTTGGTACTGTTTAGCAAAATTTTTTCAAACAAAAATGATTTTTTTTGCAAATCATTACCCTCTGCTATGGCTTTTATGTCTTGGACTTCAAGCCTCATATCCCAAAAACAATCTTTGAGTATTCTTTGATAATCTAACATTTTTACCGCCTTTTATAGTGTGATATTAACATATTTTCACTCAAAAATTGGCTTCTTTGCCAAATTTAATCATAAACCAAAGAGCACTCTATAAGCCTCAAATAACTCTCTTATGCTATTATTATAAAAAAATAAAGAGAAGTTATGAGTAAAGTAGAAACTATTTATCTAAAAGATTATAAAAAGAGCGAATTTACCGTCAAAACTTGCGATTTGGTTTTTGAACTTTTTGAAGAGTACGCACAGGTTACAAATCTTATGCACATCATAAAAGTAGATAAAAACTCTAAAGATTTACTGTTAAACAGCGTTGATTTGGAACTTATAGAGATATATTTGGATGATGTAAAACTTAATGAAAGTAGATACATTATCGAAAAAGAGCATTTGAGAGTTTTAGATGTGGGTGATGAGTTTAAACTTATCATCATTAACAAAATTTATCCGCAGTTAAACAGCGAACTTGAAGGGCTTTACAAATCGGGAAGTATCTTTTGTACGCAAAATGAGCCGGAGGGTTTTAGAAGGATAACTCCATATATAGACCGTCCCGATGTTATGGCGGTGTTTAGAACAACCCTTGTGGCAGACAGGGAGAGATACCCGATTTTGCTTAGCAACGGAAACAGAGAGACAAATTTTAAACTTGATGATAAAAGACACGGTGCCACTTGGTTTGATCCGCATCCAAAACCCTCATACCTTTTTGCGCTTGTTGCAGGAGATTTGGGGGTTATACAAGATAAGTTTGTGACAAAGAGCGGTAAGTATGCAAGGCTTTATATCTATACCGACAAAGGCAATGAGTCTAAGTGCAAACATGCGATGAAATCACTCAAAGAGTCTATGAAGTGGGATGAAGATGTTTATGGCAGAGAGTATGATTTAGACCTTTATAATATCGTCGCGGTTGATAGTTTTAACATGGGAGCGATGGAGAACAAGGGGCTGAATATTTTTAATTCCGCTTATGTTTTAGCGGATGAAGATAGTGCAACAGACGGTAATTTTATGGCGATTCAGAGTGTTATCGCACATGAGTATTTTCATAACTGGACGGGTAACCGCATCACTTGCCGTGACTGGTTTCAACTCACACTAAAAGAGGGTTTGACAGTATTTCGCGACCAATGTTTCTCTGCGGATTTAAACTCAAAAGAGGTTAAACGGATAGAAGATGTTAGAGCTTTGCGAGAGCGACAGTTTGTTGAAGACGGCTCACCCACGGCTCACCCGATTCAGCCTGATTCGTATATGACGATAAATAACTTCTACACGGCGACGGTTTATGAAAAAGGTGCCGAGGTTATTCGTATGATATATACTCTTTTGGGTGAAGAAAAATACCGCAAGGCAACGGATTTGTACTTTGAGACTTTTGATTCTCAAGCAGTGCGAACGGATGATTTTTTATGGGCGATGAGTAAGGCGGGCGGAATAGATTTGAAACAGTTTGAGAGATGGTATCATCAATCAGGTACGCCAAAACTCCAAGTTGACGAGAAGTTTGAAGAGGGCAAATACACTCTTACGCTTACACAGATAATTCCAAATGCGGTAGACGGCAGTGAGCAAAAACCGTACTATTTTCCGCTAAAAATGGCGCTTTTAGATGATAGCGGCAAAGAGATAGAAGCAAAAACACTCACTATTTCAAAAGAGAGTGAAGATTTTGTTTTTAAAACAAATTTAAAACCGATTTTATCGATAAATAGGGATTTTTCGGCTCCTATTATTGTTGAACAAGCAGAAAATAACTATGCTTTTTTAATGAAACATGACAAAAACAGCTTTGTAAGATATGAGTCGGCTCAATCTTTTGGTGTTGCAACGATGGAAGCTTTGATGAGGGGTGAGGCGATAGATGAAGCGTTTGTAAAAGCTTACGGACATATACTAGGTAGCGAACTGGATCTCTCTTTCAAAGCGCTTCTTTTGGAACTGCCAAGTGTAACGGCACTGATGCAAAGACAAGAAGAGGTTGATTTTGAGCCTATTTATGAGGCTAAGGAGAAGCTGGAAAAACATTTGGCTGCTGCATTTGAAGATAAACTCTTAGAGATTTACACTCAAAACCACAAGCCTTTATGCAAAGAGCTTGATGCAAAAAGTATGGGTGAGCGAAGCATAAAAAACCGTTGTTTAAAACTTCTCTCGGCTTTAAAGAGCGATAAGATTATTGAAACGGCAAATGCGCAGTATAACGACTCTATAACTATGACGGACAGGGTGGTCGCACTTGATATCTTAGAAAATATCGCACCGCTTCATGCTAAAGTCTCACAAGAACATTTTTACAAAAGATACAAAAATGATACTTTGGTAATGAACAAATACTTCTCGCTCTTAGCCTCTTCGCAAAGAGAAGGAGTGCTAGAGAGAGTTGCGGCACTTCAGAATGATGATGCGTACAATGAGCTGGTACCGAACTTGGTTCGCTCTTTGATTGGTTCGTTTTCAAGAAATTATAAATATTTTCATGCAAAAGAGGGTCTTGGGTATAAATTTGTCGTAGATAAGATTATTGATATAGATAAGATAAATCCGCAGATGGCTTCAGGACTTGCGGGTGCATTTAAAATATATGAAAAATTAAACAGTGTTAATAAAAAACTGATGAGAGCAGAGCTGGAGAGAGTTGTGTCTGAACCGTCAATCTCAAAAAATGTTTATGAAATTGTCAGTAAAATCATAAAAATTTCATAATTTACGGATAAATAAGATGGAAAGAAAAGTACCGATTCTTGTAAAAAACAGAGATATTTTCATGTCGGCAAAAGAGATTATTCTTCTGCAGTGGGTGTCATACGAGTCTCCACAAAAGATATTGAATGTTCATGCGATAGATAAAAAACAGTTTCTAAACGAGTACGCAGGCGGCGTGTTTGACTATTTTATGTGGGTTATATCGGGTGAAGTAGAGATCGGTGACTGTCCGAATATGCAAAATCTTCTAGTCTATCTAAAAGACAGAGATATCAGAGCGGATGAACTCTTTGAAATATGCAGCCATTTTAGAAAGTCGATGATTGATTTTACATACGATGTAAAGCTCAATTCAAAGGCGATTTTTGATGAGATATCTTTTTTGTTTGATCAAAATTTTCGTGGAGTCTTAAGACACTACACCGACACCATTTTTCAAAAAGAGCAAGAGATAAATCGGCATGTAAAGCTCTTGAGCGAGTATCAAAAAGCGTTGGATGAGAGTTCTATCATCTCTAAAACGGATATGGACGGCAAAATCACCTATGTAAACGATAAGTATATAAAATTGAGCGGTTACAGTGCTGATGAGCTAATAGGGAGCAAGCATAGCATATTTAAACATGAAGATATGCCTCAGGAATATTTTGATGATTTATGGTTTCAGCTTAAACATGCGGATGTTTTTCGTGGAACGATTAAAAATAACAAGAAAGACGGAGACTATTTTTATGTCGATGTAACGATTGTAAAAATAACGGATCCGTATGATAATTCTATTGAGTATATATCCATTGCAAATGATGTCACAAAATTGGTAGACGCAAGACTTGAAGCACAAAAAGCCTCAAGAGCAAAAGAGTACTTCTTGTCAAATATGTCACACGAAATAAGAACACCTTTAAATGCGATACTTGGCTTTGTAAATCTACTTATAGATAAAGATGTTTCAAAACAGCATAGAAAATATTTAGAGATTATTTTAAACAGCGGAGAGAATTTACTTAGTATCATTAACGATATTTTGGATTTTTCAAAACTAAGAAGCGGTGAGTTTACCATTGAGCCGAAAATATTTTCGATTCATGAAGAGATAAGCCATGCGCTGGAGTTATTTGTTGCTTCGGCAAACTCAAGAGATATAACTATCACCTCTTTTATAGACCCGAAAATCCCAAAAGAGCTCTATGCAGATGCCCTTAGAATAAAGCAGATATTATCGAATTTTTTAAGCAACGCCATAAAATTTACAAAAGCGGGCGGTCATATACATGTAGAAGTTACATGTGATAATGAAGTTTTAAAAGTCAGCGTAAGCGACAATGGGGTTGGTATCGCAAAAGAGGATTTAAAAAATATATTTTCGGCTTTTACTCAGGCAAATCATGAGGGTATTGAAAATTATGAGGGTACGGGTTTGGGACTCTCAATATGTCATCAGCTCTCAAAACATATGGGCGGAGATATATTTGTAAAATCGACGCTCGGCGAGGGGAGTACATTTTGGATTGAAATTCCGGTTGAGATCCATAGCAAAGAGTGTAAAATCTTTAACGATATAGATGAGATTAAAGCGCTAAAAATCGTTTTATATCTAAAAAACGGCACTTCTAATTATAAAACAGACTCATTTTTAAAATATGTAAAAATGTTTAATATAGAGATAGATGTTGTAGAAAGTCTTGATAAAGAGTATGATATAGCCATAGTTTTAGAAGAAGACATTGATGATAAAATCAAAGATAAGATATTGGATTCAAATGAAAAATATATTATCTTAGCAAGTAAACCGGATGATAAGTATGAAAAATATTTTCATATATCTTCTATATATTTTCCGCTCTACTGTTCAAAAATAAAAAGCGCTTTTGATGAACTTTTCCATCCTGAGCTTTTTTGCCCTTTCAGAGTAGACGGAGGTAAAAAATTCTCAGGACACATTCTCATAGCAGAAGACAATATAGCAAATCAAGAGCTGATTAAGATACTGCTTGACAAGTATGGACTTACTTACGATTTGGCTACAAACGGACTTGAAGCGGTAAATCTTTATAAAAAAAATAATTATGATTTGATTTTGATGGATGAACAGATGCCTGTAATGGATGGAAATGCAGCCGTTTTGGCAATCATAAAGTATGAAAAAGAAAAAGGACTAAGACACACTCCGGTATCTGCTTTGACTGCAAATGTAATTAAGGGTGCAAAAGAGAGAGGGCTTCAAAGCGGTTTTGACTCATTTTTGGGAAAACCTATCGTTATAAAAGAGTTGGAGAGAGTATTTTTTAATTATTTAAAAATTACTAAAGAGAGTATCGGCACGCCAAACAGTGCCGAAACCAAATGCAATATAGAAGGTTTGGATTGTGAAAAATTGACTCAGGAGTTAATGCTAAGCAGCGATGAGTTGAAAATGCTTGTAGAACTTTTTATTAAAAAAATGCAAATACAGATTCCTGAACTGCAAAATGCTATCGAACTAAGAGATTATAAAAAGATAGCACTTGTCGCTCACAGCATAAAAGGTTCAAGCGGCAACTTTAGACTTGAAGATATACAAGAAGAGAGCGCAAAGATGGAAAGCATGGCTAAGAGCAAAGAGAGCAAATACAAATATGAAGCCGCATTCGAGAAGATAAAAGAGAGGGTGGCGAAGATAAAAATTGTTTAGGCTTTAGCCGTTTATGGCGGTTAGCGTAGTCAAAACCGGACTCCTATTTTGTAATAAAAGCAAAATTATACTAAAAAGTATTTATAATGGCACAAATAATATAAGATGGGTCTTTTATGAAGCAAGAGAGTTATAATCTTTTTAGAAGTGCGGATATACAAACGATTTTACAAACATTAGAGGGTGAGTTAAAAAGTAGAAACGAGTCTCCTTTTTGGAGGGACAGAGTTGTTCCTTTTAGCGAGGCGATTTTGAGTATTTTGGTTCCGCTTAGAGATGCAAATATACTTTTTAACCCTGAAGGAGTAGCTGTAAGTGAACTTACACCGGAACTTTTTTTTAGGTGGAGTGATTTTGTTAGTCTAAAAACTCTGGCTTTTACGATTCAAAAATCAAATGTTGCAGGAGTCTTGCTAAGAACCAAGCTTGACGGTGCAGTATGTAAAAATTACAAAAGCATAGATTTGAAGATATTGGGTGATTATCTATCAAAAAATAGCGTCAATCTTGAGAATGAGGCTTTGGATTTTCCGATTTCAAATTATAACTTGCACCAAGGCGTTAGCAATGTTATAAAGTCGCTTTTGTAGAGCGGTTAAGAGAGACTGCCGCGTTTGTCATTGTGAGCAAAGCGCGGCAATCTAGTAAAGTTGATTTGAAGTTTAATTTGCCTGATATGGCAAAATAGGCAATTTTAGATATTTTGCGTAAACAATGCCACTTTTTATATTCACAACCTCATAATTCATCTTTTGTGATAAAAAAGAGGCTAAAATCTTTGTTCTGCTGCCGGTTCTGCAAATGATAGCAAAAGGTTTTTTCGTATCTATCGCGCTATTTAATTTTTGTAAAAAATCATTCAAATCATACTTCCCTTTTTCATCAAAAAGCATAATGGGAATAGAGCCTTGCAAAAGTCCCGTCTCTTTCCATTCAGAGGGTGTTCTAATGTCTACGATAGGCATTTTCGAATCAATCAACGCCTGCGAAGCCTCCTCATCTTTAACAGAGGCAAAAAGCAAAGTAGATAAAAACAAAAACGATAATAAAATTTTTTTCAATAGGGTTCTCCATAATAAATAATTAATTGTATAATTATACTAACAAATAAATAATAGGTAAAAAATGGCATCACAAAAAGCGGTTGATAATGCAAATAGGTTGCGATATATTAGAGCATTGGAACGATTCCATAAGAGCGTAATCGGGTATCTCTCAGGTAATCCTGAGATAACGATTGAGGGGTATAATAAGAAGATTGATAGCAACTTAAAAATTTTACAAAGAGTTGATGAAATAGCTCTTTATAAAGGCGATTTGCAGGATTTGCAAAAACTTGTTAAGAAAATGATCGCTTTTAAAGAGAGTGATAAAGATGTAAATGAGATAAAAGAGGAGATTTTATATGCTTCAAATCAACTTGATAAAACAAAAAACGCAAGACGCTATAAAAAAGATAAGCACTCCCAGTCAATATATAGCGATTGGGAGTAGAGTAGATGAGTCTATTTAGACTCTGTGAGCATACTGTCTAGTAGGCTAAAGAGTTCTGTAGAAGCATTTTCCATAGCGTCAAAATTGTTTATAATTACGCTATCGTTTGCAAGCGTATCTTCTTGCGGATTTTTGCTTAAATATAGAAGATTTTGATTTGCATTTTTATGAACTACTTCATGCGGAGTAGCTATTCTTGCGTATGATGAGGTTTCATTAAATCTTCTTTTTCCTTCTCCTTCATACCAAACACCTAAATCGCACTGATGAGTATTTTGCGGCTCAAACATTTTTAATGATATTATAGAGTTGTAAACACGAGATTTATATAAAATATGCTCAAGTTTTGCAAGAACTATAAAGATGCTGTTTTCCATCGCATATGAGTAGTTAACCATTTTTGAAGAGTTGTTGCTTAATTCGATAAGAGTATCTTCAAATCCGCTTATCTTTTGCGTTGAGCCTTCTACGGTGCTTTTCATAATGTCGGAACTTGTCTGAATCTCACTCATATCTTGTTGAAGAGATTTGATAGAGATAGAAATTTCACCGGTTGCTTTATGCGTTCTCTCTGCAAGCTTTCTTACTTCATCTGCAACAACGGCAAACCCTCTTCCGTGTTCTCCTGCGCGTGCAGCTTCAATTGCGGCATTAAGTGCGAGAAGATTTGTCTGATCTGCTATATCCGTGATAAGCTGTATAACGGATGTAATTTCGTTTGCCTGATTTGCTATCTCGCCAATGCTATGATTATTTATGTTTACCTGCTCGTTTAGGGCATTTAACTCATTTACGATTTCAGTTATGTCATTGCGAGAATTATTTGCTGATTCAGAAGACTCTTTTGTCGCATTCGTAATTGTTTTTAAGTCGTTAATATTTGCGCTTAAATCAGAAATAATCAGTGAAAGCGATTCTGAAACTCTAACACTTCTTGTACTGATTTTTGAGTTAAAGACGTCTCTTTGTGCTTTGGCATTTTGTTCTTTCATAAATTCTATGCTTTTTCTAACACTTTCAATCGCTTTAACAAACTCTCCATCCATACCCTCCGAAGATATTTGATGCGTGAAAACTCCTTTAGAAGCATCTGTTATAGTTCTATTAATTTCGTTTATCAAATCCTCCGTGTGGTTTATAAGCTTAGAGAGGGCGCTACCCATAATTCCAAGCTCCGTCTCATCGTTTATGGTGCTTGATTTATGGCTAAAATCACCTTTTGCTACATAGGTAATGAGAGATGTAAATTGATTGATTCCTGATGTTATAGATTTTCTAATGATTGTCGCCAAAATAAGCACAATAACACCGATTGTTATACCTACGATAAGAGCTAAATATTTGGAAAAGTTTATTTCAGATCCAAGGTTTGTGGAGTCTTTTTCCAACTCTTTTGCTTTTAAGTCTACAAGTTTTTTAAATGATTCTCTTGAAGCGTTTGCAAACGGAGTCAGCTCTTTGGAGTAGTTGCTATATATCTCATCTTTGTTGTTTTTGATTGCTTGTGAATCTATTGATTTCATCATTTTTAAAGTGTTGTTTAAAAAGAGCATCGTTGAGTTTTTAGCTTCACTTACCATACTAAATGATGAATCATTTTTCATAAGAGTCTCTAGCGAATTAAAATTATTTTCAATTTTTTTAATAGTGCTCTCAAGATTCGCTATGTTTTTATCATAATCGCCGCCAAGTATAATATCTCTTGATAATCTGCTTGTATAGTTGAGATTTTTCTCTATCTCAAGAGTTGTTAAACCGCCTATCATAGAACTCTTATGCAGATGGTTGTAGTTTGATTCAATATGGCTCATAGTGAAAAATATAGAGATGGCAGCAACAAAAAAGGAGAGTGTTATCATGCCTACAAGGTAATTCATTTTTTTGTGGATACTTAGGTTCTGAAACATTTAAAACGCCTTATTTAAAAAAAGTGGGATAATATTATCACAATTTAGGTGTTTTTTTTTTAAAACTACTCTAAATTGTAAAATATTTTTACATATACATAAATTGTGAGAGTAAAATAATCATAACAACTAAGCTAAATGGGAAAAAGTGACTCTTAAAAACCCATGGATTTATTTTAAATAGTTTTTGATTTATCCCTCTTAATCCTAACCATGAACCTAAAAATGCTTTAAAAAGCAGAAGAGTTTGAAAGTATGATAGCGTGCCGTTTTCTATTTCTCCAAAAATTTGAGAGATTAAGTATAAGCCGCTTGCGACTGCAACCATAAGAGCATACGGGACAACTTTTCTAACATGCATCATAATGGCTTCTCTTGCTTTTTTATGCTCTTCTTCATTTAGGGTTTGATGCATTTTAGATAAAAAGAGGACATCTACAAATAAAAATCCGCCGTATATAAAAACCGAGAAGATATGAATGGTGTGTATGAAAGTGTAAATAATGGGATATCCTTTTTTTGATGAATTTTAACACATAATGCAGTTAACATTTTTGTTTTACATCAAATAATCATATATTCAGACTTTTTGGATAAAATCACGAGATAAATACAAAAATTTAATACAAAGAATAAATATTATGCAAAATACAAAAGCAAGATCAAATATTTACGCACTCATATCTCGTGTTTTACTTCAAGAGTTGGATGAAGATATGCTAAATCTAATAAAAAATGATGAAAATATTTTGGATTTTTTTCCGACTCTAAAAGAGTGGGAGCTTTTTGACAAAGAGAGTAATAGTAAACTCTTAGAAGAGTATTTTAATCCTGATTTTGTAAATTTATCCGTTTTACATCTTATTCCTTATGAAACATTTTACACAAGAGAAGATCAAAAGATTGAAACAGGCGGAGCAAATCCGGTAACCGATATGTATAGCGCATATGATTTTATGGTTGATTACGGGGTTGCTCGCACCGTCTCTGCGGATCACATCGGCATTGAGTTGGAGTTTATGCACCATTTGGCGGAAGCTGAATCAAAAGCGTTGGAAGATGATGATGCAGAAGCGGTTATGGAGCTTAAAAGAGTTCAAAAAGAGTTTTTAAACAAGCATCTTCTAAAGTGGGCTCCGATGTATCTTATAAATGTAAAATATGAAGCCAGAACGCCGCTTTATTACGATGTTGCAGATATGGCTTTAGAGTTTATACTCAGTGACAACGAATATCTTACCAAAGAATTAAGTGCGTAGATGATACAGCTTAAAGCAAGTCGCTGTGTTCGCCTGCTCTCAAAAGAGAGCGAGTGCAATAAGTGTGAAGTTATCTGCCCGACCGAAGCAATAGTCATAGCAAATAATCCTCTTCCTGCAATCAATTTTTCAATTTGTGTCGGATGCGGTGCCTGTGATGCACTCTGTCCAAACGAAGCACTCTCTTTGGATGAATTTAATCCGACGGATTTCTTTTTTAACTTTATGCAAGAGAGTGAGAATCTTATCTCATGTAGAAAAAATGTACCTTGTATCGCTGCTTTAAATATTGAAAACATTATCTCAATCGCTCTTCTTAAAAAAGAGACGGTTTTTGATATGGGACATTGCGACGAGTGTAGTATTGCGCATAAATGCAAGCCTCAAATAGAGAGAAACTATGAAGAAGCTTCTTATATGTTAAAAGCTATGATGAGCGATTCAATCATAAAGCTTGAGAATGTAAAGTATGAAGAGCCTAAAGAGATTAAAGAGAGCAGCAGAAGAGAGTTCTTTAGTAAAGTTAACCTAGCAAATGTCGTTAAAACTAAATTACAGTTTGAAAAAGAGGTTCAAAAAGCGACAGACGAGTTGGTTGAACATACTCTGCAAAATAGTGATATCGCACTCTTAAAACAAAAACGCATAACTGATAGAAGAAAACTCTTCTTTACGGCTATTAGACGAACGAAAAAGCCCTCACAGTTTCATATAGTAGAAGCAGATGAGATGACATTTACTTCTATGAAACTGCTTGATGGCGATAAATGCACCGCCTGTCAGATGTGTTATAGAGTTTGCCCTAGCGGTGCACTTACTTCGGATATAAAAAACTCTAAAATAGATTTTGACCCGTTTTTATGTATAAAGTGCAATACTTGTCACGATGTTTGCGAGAGCGATGCGATTACGCTATCGCCGTCGTATAATTTAAAAGAGTTTTTTGAGCCGGAGGTTCATAATTTGATAAAATTTAGCGTAAGAAGATGTGACGAGTGCAGCGTGATTTTTAGCTCAAACTCTAACGATAGACTCTGCTACAGATGTAAGGCGGAAGATGAAGAAGCCAAAGAACTTTGGGGTATAAAAGGGGATAGTAGCGTATGATGAACAACGGCAATGAGATATCTCATCACACAAAGCTTTACGGTTTTATAGGCGAGAGTGCAGGGCAGAGCAGTGTCTCTGCAACGCTTAATAAGCTCTTTAAGGCAAACAATAAAGACGCAATGATGATTCCTATGAACATACGAGAAGATGATTTTTATTTTACCGCTGTAAATATGAAAAAATCGCACGTTAACGGTGCACTAATCTCGGGTGAATATGTAAAAAATGTAGTAGAGATTTTAGATGATTCATCGGATGCGGTTAAAATTTCTGGTATGTGCGATATAGTTTTAAGAGACGGACAAAAGTTAATAGGCGATGTAGTTACGCCACTTGCTATGATAAAGTTTTTAAAAAACAGAGGCGTAAAAAAAGTAGCTCTTATCGGAACTGGCGATTATGCCAAAGCATTTTGCTTCTTGGCAGAGGGTTTTGAGATAAGCTATTTTTATAATGATTTAGAGAGATTGATGAAATTTACTATTGATATGAAAATAGATAATGCAGATATCAACCGCATAGCCGAGGGTATGGATGTGGATTTTTCTGCGTATGATGCAATTGTCGATTTCTCCGATTTGGATATTTTAAGTATGATAAAAAAACTTAGCGGTATAAATTTGGATATGAAGAGTAAAAAAGAGTTTTCGCCGCTTAAAGTAAGAGCGCATGAACTCGGAGCGGCTTATATAGGCTTTGATGATATGTTAGATGAGTTAAGCAGCGTAATGTTTGAGTATTTAAAAGAGAAAAAACATTTAGAATATGATAAAAGCGATATGAGGTTTTAAGAAGTTCTAGCTCGATAGAGCTTAGCTTTAGTGACCATAGCGGTCTTAGCGTAGGTAGCGGAATTACTTCCGATACCGTAGTAATTAATGAGGGGTTTCCTTCATTTTATGAAATAAAATTAAGGAATAATAGTATGAACCAACATGATTTAAGTGATTTAAGAGCAGAGTTTGATAAGTTTGTAAAAGATAATAATTGTTCAACCAATGATTGCAGCAACCCTGAGAGCGGAGATAAAGAGGATGAAGAACCTGCTCCTCAGTTTGTGGATGCACTTAAAAGTAAGCTTTTAGCACCGGCAATCAGCGGAGTTTATCTCTCAAGACTTGATATAAAGAGAATTGCTGAGGAAATCGGTGAATCTCTGCCTATAAAAGAGAGAGCAAATATGATTAAGGCTCTTTTTAGACATACAACAAAAAAAGAGTATTTAAAAGAGGCTTTTTGTGAAATTAACAAACATATAAACGGTCGCATTTTAATCTATCAAGAACTAGGTGAAGCATTTCCCGACTCTAAATCAATCTTTGATGATTATACCGACAAAGCTAAAAAAACTATGAAGATGTTTGAGCAGATTATAGAGGATTTTGAAGAGATAGAGCCATCAGAAGACCCTCTCTTTATTTAATTCTTCTGCGTAAGTAACTAGAATTAAAATAGCAACGCATTTTCTGCGTTGTTGCGTTCGTCATATACTACAGTATCCTTCCTCACACACGCCTTGAAGCTGCATTACTCTTTTAATTCACTCAGAAGTTCTTTCTTAAGGATTTAAAAAGATTGATAATTTCAGTTATAATTTTAGTTCTAGTTGGCGGTTACGATTAGTTTGATTGTATTGTGAAGGAGAAGGTGGGACAGGGTCAGCCTTTTTTTAAGGATATAACAATGCGTCTAGCACTCGTAATTGTTATGATTGTTCTGCTTTTGGCAGAACGATTATATTAAAAAGCTTATAGAGAGTTCACCGCTCTCTATTTGTCCCAACTAGTAAAATTATAACACAGAAATTTAAATTTTAGTGTGTAATTTTTAATTTGATTTTCTGCTTGTCAATATAGTGTTACGCAATAATACTATGAAACTGTAAGTATCCCTGCCAAATAAGAGCGCTTAAAATTCCCGCTGCAAAACCGGCAACGATGTCATCTGCCACAACACCGACTCCGCCTTTGGCTTCACGGTCAAGTCTGCCGATAATTGAGGGTTTTTTTATGTCAAAGTATCTAAAAAGCGCAAAAGAGAGTAAGCTTTGAACTAAAAAACCGTTTTGAAAATCTGTAACTTCGCTTAAACTTACGCTTATCGCAGGTGCAACGCTTAACGCAAACCACATTCCCGATAGCTCATCTATAACTATTCGTTTATCATCATGTATACCGCTTGAGGCTTCATATTTGTTTATCTCGCGGATGGCTATTATTGATATCAGAAGTGTCGCTAAAAATAGAGTTTGTGCATCAAAATAGATAAGTATCAACATTCCAAGAGGAAGCGAAACAAGAGTTCCGACAGTTCCGGGAGCTTTTGGAGATAGTCCGCTATATCCAAGCGTTATAAAAAACCAGTTCATTTCTTTCCTATGTCAGTGATGTTGTTTGATAAAGTTTCATCAACTCTAAGTAAAAATCATTCTCCGTATGCTCTTCTAAAAGCCCCTCAATCGGTAGGATGTCATAGTAGAGTCTTTCAAGATTTTTAAATCTGTTAGGATGCAGTTTTGATAAAATAACCGCTGAAATCTCTTTTCTCATAAGTATCGTAGGCGGTAAAATACCAAGTTCCAAAAGCTCTAAAATAGAGTTTGAATGATAAGATATTTGATGATGCTGCCCGTGAGGACAGGTATTTTTACTAACAAGCGTCGTACATTTATCGCAATAAACATATTCGCTTGCAACGGCAATCTCTATATCTATTCCGACTACTTTATCAATGATGGATTTGTTTGAATTACAGTCGTAAAACATACCTAAACCTGCATGGTTTCGACCGATGGTAAGTTTATCGCAACCGTAGTTTTTTGCAACGACGGCGTCAATGATTATCTCATTGTATCCGGCAAAAAGATAGCTGTTTTCAAGCGGTACGATAACTACATGATTTTTTGTTAAAAAATTGTTTATGAAAAAATCAAGCGCTTTTTTTCTTATCTCGTATGATAGATTTGATTCCGTATACGGTTTTAGCAAAAAGATAACAAGCAGATCCGTATTTTCAAGCGTTTGGCGAATCAGTTTTTCATGAGCGCGATGCAGAGGATTTGCTCCCATTACAAGCGCAGTCGTATGTTTTGCGTCAATAAGATTTTTTGCGTCTGATATTATCTGTTTATTTATATTGCTTGATTTATTTAAGAGCGTGTATTCACCGCTTACCGCTAAAGAGCCGATTCTCTTTAGTGTTGCCATAACGCCTGGGTGAGAGATATCGTCCGTTCCGTAAATCTGTCTTATTCTCTGATTTGGATCTATATGAAAAACTTCATCAACGCTTAAAGTTGCAAAAGGCTCTTCCTCAAAAAGAATCGTAATCTCTTCGCCTTGTTTTAGCGAGCCCAATACTTCTAAATTTCTTTTTCCCGAAGGTGCCAAGATGAAAGGAAAAGGAAAAGATTTTCCGTCAATCAGTCCTGTTTTTAGGACACTTTTGCTCTGTTCTTCATTCATTAACGATTTAACGGGAGAGAGCAAGCCGTCTTTTAAAAGTTCTAGTGCAGATGCCGCCTCTTTGTCTATTAAGAGAGTTTTATTTTTTCTTAACAATGTCATACTTCTTTCGTTTTTCCCATAAACTTTTACGGCTTATTCCGAGTTTTTTTGATAATTCGGTATCAGGAAATTTGTGTTGATAGTTTAAAACTATATATTTTACATAATCTTCTATAGGAAGAATTTCGCCTTGATCAAAGATATTGCTTTCGCTCTTAATCTCTATGACCTCATATTCGTCGTCTTCTATTTTGTCCGTACTGCAAATAATTGCTTTTTTATTTTCAAGCAGGGCGTATAAAGCTTTTCTCTCGCTTTTTTTAAGAATCTGAAGATCTATGATATAGATAAGCGAATTTTCCGTAATCGATTCTATCTCGCTTATCGCTTTCATATCGCTAAGCGTTATAAAATGTAGCGGCAAATTTTTCTTTTTTGCATATTCAAACGCAAAAGAGTCTGCATGTTTTTGATATGGAGATGAGATAAAGAGAGGAAACTCCAAACCCTCAAAGTTGTGTTCGCCCACAAGAGATGAGAAGGTGTGCGTTAGATACTTGTCGTATGCTTCATTTCTCTTTTTTAATTTTTCATAATCTTGATAGTGATTTATTTTTCTAATCAGCTCTTCAATCATAAACGGTTTTAAAATATAATCTTTTGCACCTGCCGAAAGAGGTTTAGAAACCGTATCGTTACTAATGTATGAAACCATTAAAATAATAATCGATTTTTTAAATGTTTCTATAATCGGACTGAAATCTTGTCCGTTTATGTTGGTTGAGAGCAGAACAACATCATAAATATTGCTCTTTATAGCATCTCTCGTTGATGTACACATTTCGCAGATATGACCTAACTCACTTAGTTTTGTAGCAATACTTTGCGCCAAATAAACTTCGTTTTCTATAATTAATATTCTCAACTTCTCATCCAATCAAAATATTTTAAATTTGCGTTCGCAATTACTCCGACACCCTCACCTCTGCCTATAAAGCCTAGTTTTTCAGTTGTTGTAGCTTTTATATTTACTCTTTGGCTCTCTATGTTTAAGATAGCGCTGAGAGTTTTTCTCATCGGTAGTTTATAGTTGCCGATTCTTGGTTTTTCTGCCGCTATGGTTAAATCTACATTTACTATAACAAAGCCAAAGTGACGAAGTTTAGTGACGACTCTCTTTAGCAGCTCTTTAGAATCTATACCTTTGTACATATCGTTGCTGTCTGGAAACATCATACCGATATCTCCCATTCCTGCAGCTCCAAGAAGTGCGTCGATAAGTGCATGAATGGCTACATCCCCGTCGCTATGCGCCTTAAAGCCGTAAGCAGACTCTATCTTTACGCCGCCGAGATACATCTCACCTTTATCGTCAAAAGCATGTACATCAAAACCTGTTCCGCTAAGTGTGTCATTTGAGGGCGGAATTAGACACGGTACTTCTTTTAGGTCGTCTATACGGGTTATTTTATGAGCGCTGCTCTCGCCCAAAATAAACTCTCTTTTGCCTCCGTTTGCAACTATTGCGCTGCTCTCATCCGTAAACTCCTCTTTTTGTAAAAGCGCACTCTTAAGAGCTGCCGTGCGTGAGAGCTGAGGTGTTTGAATCATCTTTACTTTATCTCTATCAATTGTTACATCATCATAAACGATAGTATCATTAACTTTGAGATATGGAACGATACAATCACTTTTGCCTATATGAGAGATAATTTCGTTTAAAAACTCTTCACTTATGCATGAACGGGCAATATCACTTACAAGGACAAACTCCGTATCTACTTCGCAAAGAGAGTTTTTTAGAGATTCTTGTCTGGTTGAACCGCCCTCAATGAAAGTAAAATCAGCGTAATTTTTCATAAATTCAATGTCATCGGACGATGAGGTTATGATAATTTTATCGAAGTGTTTAGTTTTTTCAAATTTTTCAGCTACAAACTGCCACAAAGGTTGATCTCCAACTCTGAGCCATTGTTTTTTAACATCTAGCCCAAAACGCGTTGAACTGCCCGCTGCAAGTAAAATAAGTGTCAAACTAGACAATTAAACTCCTAGAAATTTTAAGTGTTACGAAATTATACACTGCAAAAGCTTTTTTTATCTTGATAAATATTCAATAATAAAATTAGGAGGTGCCCTTAACTTTAGATTAACTTTATTTGACTATATTTTCAATCTATAACTGACCGTATCGGTTCATAACAAGTGTAATTATATTTATATTGGGAGAAATAATGAGAAGTTCATGGGTGCAAGAACGCCAAAACGACTCTGTGAGAACACAGATGTATTATGCAAAAAAAGGCATTATTACCCAAGAGATGGAGTATGTCGCTAAAATAGAAAATTTATCTCCCGAGTTGATTCGCAGTGAAATTGCAAGAGGAAGATTGATTATTCCTGCAAATGTAAATCACACGACACTTGAACCGATGGCAATCGGAATAGCAGCGAGATGTAAAATAAATGCAAATATCGGCTCTTCTGCAATTGCTTCGGATGTACAAGGCGAAGTTGAGAAGATGCAAGTGTCTCAGCACTACAAAGCCGATACGGCAATGGATTTATCTACCGGCGGGGATTTGGACGAGATTCGTAAAGCCGTAATCGCATCATCAAAGATTCCTATCGGAACAGTGCCGATTTATCAGATACTTCACGATGTCGGAAATAAGATAGAAGATTTAAGCATAGAGGTAATGCTTGAAGTACTGGAACGCCAAGCACAACAGGGTGTGAGTTACTTTACTATTCATGCCGGCTTTTTACTTGAAACTATGCCTAAAATCGCAAAAAGAAAGATGGGGATTGTTAGCCGCGGCGGAAGTTTAATGGCTGCGTGGATGATGCACTATCATAGAGAAAATCCTTTTTATACGGCATATGATAAGATTTTAGATATTTGTGCGAAGTATGATGTTGCACTCTCTCTTGGCGATTCACTCCGTCCCGGATGTTTAGCGGATGCCAGCGATGATGCACAGCTTGGAGAGCTTAAGGTTTTAGGCGATTTAACTCTTAGAGCATGGGAGAAGGATGTTCAGGTTATGATTGAAGGACCGGGGCATGTTCCGTTAAATCAGATTGAGCGAAATATGAAGCTTCAAAGAGAACTTTGCCATGAAGCGCCTTTTTATATTTTAGGACCTTTAGTTACCGATATAGCTGCCGGATACGACCATATCAGCTCGGCTATCGGAGCAGCCGTGGGCGGATGGCATGGAGCTAGTATGCTCTGTTATGTTACGCCGAAAGAGCATTTAGGTTTGCCAAATGCAAATGATGTAAGAGAGGGGATTATCGCTTATAAAATAGCAGCTCATGCGGCAGACATTGCAAGAGGACGCAAGGGTGCCAGAGATATCGATGATGAGATGAGTGATGCAAGATACCGTTTTGACTGGAAAAGACAGTTTGAGTTGGCGCTTGATAGCGAGAGAGCACAAGAGTACCACGATGAGACTCTTCCCCAAGATGTGTTTAAAGAGGCGGAGTTTTGCTCTATGTGCGGACCGAAGTTTTGTTCATACAAGATAACTCAAAATATTATGGATAATCCTGAAGCAATCGAGAAGATAGCAAGAGAAGCAAAAGAGAATGAGGCAAAGATTAGAGAGGCAATTTAACTTAAAAATCATAATTAATTGATATAGGACAATTTTTGTCTTATTTAATTATGGTAGAGTTATAAAATTAAATTCAATAGAGGAAAATGTAAAATATGACTAAAGATATTGTAAATTCGGCACTATCAAAAGTTTTATATCCCGGTTTTACTAAGGATATCGTAACTTTCGGTTTTGTAAATAGTATAGAAATCAGCGGAAATGATGTTAGTTTTAATGTAGAGATTACTTCAAGTGCACCGGAAGTTGCACAACAAATTACCGATGATGCGACAAAAGAGTTAAAAGCAGTCGGTGCAGGCAAGGTAAGCGTAAATATAAAAGCTCCGAAAATGCCTGAAGCTGCAAAACCAAAAAGTAAAAACATTGCACCGCATATCAAGAACTTCTTGATGGTAAGTTCGGGCAAGGGCGGAGTAGGTAAGTCTACTACATCCGTAAATATTGCTATCGCACTAGCAGCTCAGGGTAAAAAAGTAGGACTTCTTGATGCAGATATTTACGGTCCGAATATTCCTCGTATGATGGGAATTGCAGATATCAAACCTGAAGTAACCGGAAATAAAGTTCTTCCTATAAAAGCTTACGGGATTGAAGTTATGTCTATGGGTTCACTCATGGAGCCGGGTCAGTCGCTTATGTGGCGCGGGGCTATGATTATGAAAGCAATCGAGCAATTTTTAAGAGATATACTCTGGAGTGATTTGGATGTTTTAGTTATAGATATGCCTCCGGGAACAGGAGATGCTCAACTTACTTTAGCTCAAAGCGTGCCGGTAACTGCAGGTTTGACGGTTACTACTCCTCAAGGAGTATCTCTTGATGACTCTCGCCGTTCACTAGATATGTTTAAAAAATTAAATATTCCCATAGCCGGAATCGTTGAAAATATGAGCGGTTTTATCGCGCCTGATACGGGTGTCGAGTATGATATCTTTGGAAAAGGAACATCTGAGCCTATGGCTAAAGAGTTCGATACAAAAGTAATCGCAGAGATTCCGATAGAGCCAAGTATAAGAACGGGGGGAGATGAGGGGAAACCTATTACTTTTGTGAACCCGACAAGTGAAAGTGCGAAACGCTATATGGCTGCTGCCGAGTCGATTTGGGCTACTATCGAAGCTGTAAATGCACAAGGCGGAGCAAGCAATGAGAGCGTTCAGCCTACTACACCTCCTGGTGTAAGTGCTTGTAGCTCTAAACACTAAAAATCAAAATAGCGACGCACTTGCTGCGTTGCTTACTCGGTTTAATCAAAGTATTCAATTAAAAATCATCACCGCTTTTATGCATATCTGCTCTGAACTCTACTATCTTATTTCTTCCCGTATCTTTTGCTTCATATAGAGCCGTATCTGCATATTTGATACATTTCCAAATAGTATCACCGTCAGTCGGGAATTTTGCTATACCGATGCTTATAGTCTTTCTCAAAGGCTCACCGTTGCCTACATCAAAAGAGAGCTTTGCAAATTCTGAGTGAATTTTTTTAGCTATGCTCATCGTACCTTCATCATTTGCATTGTGAAGCATAATAACAAACTCTTCACCCCCGTAACGAATAGCCAAATCAGAGTCGCGGATAGAGCTTTTTAAAACTTTTGCCAGTGCAACGATTACTTTATCGCCGACATCATGTCCGTAAGTATCGTTTACCATTTTAAAGAAGTCTACATCAAGCATCATAACTGCGTAAGTATCTTTGTTTCTGTTTGCTTGACTCATGATTTTATCTATAACTTCTTCTAAAAATCTTCTATTATAAAGTCCTGTCATACCGTCACGAAGAGAAGTGTCTTTTAATTTTTCCATTAAAATCTGACTCTCTATAACCGGTTTTGCAGCTTCAAGATAGTGTTTAATGCTTGGAATATTTTTCTTCATTAAATCCACTTCTTCAATTTTATCGGATGTCATTGATACTGTTAACGAGATGTCATGATTGATATAAAAAGGGATACAAACATAGTTTATATCGGTTGCAACACATGCCTTGCACAAGTTTGGAAACTCTGTTGAGATAGTTACGCTGCTTGTTCTAAATGCTCTACAGTTTAGTGCATTTTTATTTGTTTTTTCAAAGCATATCGTTTTTTCATCGGTCGAATGAACCAGTTTTCTCTCTGCAGTTACATTGTTTACCTCAAAAAAGGCAAAATGACCGACATGGTATTTAAGTTTTAAAATATCTACTATTCTTCCGTAAACTTCATCTTTTGAGCCGTCTAATTCGATAGTCTTTTTGAATTTATATATATCTGATAACTCACTGATAATAGTTTTTGCTTCATGCAGCGGGTCATTTTTAGATGAGCTGCTGCCTTGCGGTATAAAAGTTGCAAGATTGTGTTTTATATCTCCGAAAGTTTCTTGCATCTTGCGAAACAGAGAATTCATTTGACTTACCACATTTTTGGCGTCTCCGCCGACTTTAGATGTAAATTCATGTGTAAAATCTCCGCTATATGCTTTTTTTATACCATCTTGCATATTTGAAAACAGGTTCATATATGGAGTTACAAAGTAGTTAATCAGCATAAGAACTACTACTATAAAAAGAAGATTGATTCCTAAAATCTTCAGTATAGTCATCATTCCGCTCTCTCGCATATCGCTTATGTCAAACTCCATACTGATAATTCCAAGCGTGTCGCCCCTTTTAACATTGTGGCACGAGATACAGTTTGTATTATCGACGGGTGTTGAAGCTTTATATGGAATGGTAACTCTTAATGTTGTACTTCTGGTGCTTTCCGTAATTTTTTGTACGCTCTCGCCAGTTCTTAAAACTTCGTTATCTATTGCATCTCTAACCGACTCGGTATTTAAACCTTCACCGTATTGTGAAATAACATTTTCCCCTCTTGCAATCCATAAAGACTTTATATTGTTGCTTGTCGCAATTTTGTCTAAGAAATACTGTCTCTTATCCATTATGCCGTTGACCATATGAGCGGTTAATCCGTCTTTAACGATGTTTGCCGCCATTTGTGACTTCTCAACCGCGCTATTTATACTGTATTCTCTAAAATTTAGAGATGTATTTACAATTGTTGCTGCCGTTAGTGCAAGAAGCATAACGGTAACTATGAGTAGAAGTTTGGATTTTGTCGTCATATGAAATCGCTTTGTAATAATTTTTTGTGACAATAGTATCTAAGAAAATATAAATTTAGTATGAAATAAGAATTGAAATATAAAATATTTTTACTTTAGATTGCCGCGCCTCTTAAGGAGGCTCGCAATGACCGCGTCATTTAATTATTCAACTGTTACGCTTTTTGCTAAGTTTCTCGGCATATCTACATCATTACCCAATCTTATAGAAATTTCTAAAGAGAGAAGCTGAACGACTACCATCATTTCAAAAAACTCCAGCATATAGTCTCTACATGCAGAAATCTCTATAAAATCATCGGCTTTATCAAACGGAATTTGGCTAATGGCGCAAATAGTAGAATCTCTCGCACTCAACTCTTCAACATTGCTTTTTGATTTTTCATAATGAAGATGTTTTGGAAGCAGGGCGATTGTAAAAAGCTCAGGGTCTGCTAATGCAATCGGACCGTGTTTCATCTCTCCTGCAGGATACCCCTCTGCGTGAAGGTATGAAATCTCTTTTAGCTTGAGTGCGCCCTCAAGTGCGAGAGGATAAAAAATATCTCTGCCGATAAAGAAAAAACCGTGACCGTGAAGATATCTTTTTGATAATCTTTTAATGCGCTCATGCATATCGTCGGTCACTTTTACATGAGAGGGAACTTCGCGAAGCAGCGAAATATGCCTAGCTATTTCACTCTCGCTAAGAGAGTTTTTGAGTTTTGCAATATATAAAGAGAGCATCCAAAAAACAGTTACTTGAGTAGCAAACGCTTTTGTTGAAGCCACACCTTTTTCTATGCCGGCTCTTGTGAGAATAGTTGCGTCGGCTAATCTTACCATTGATGAGTTATCGACATTACAGATAACTAAAGTTTTAAGTCCCGCCGCCTTTGCCATCTTTAAAGTTTCCAGCGTGTCGGCAGTTTCGCCGCTTTGAGAGATTACGATAAAAAGAGTATCTTTGCTCATAATCGGCTCTCTATATCTAAACTCGCTTGCGATTTCTAGGGAAGTTTTTATTTTTGAGTATCTCTCAAAAAGGTATGAAGCACTCATGGCGGCATGATAAGATGTTCCGCATGCACAAAGTTTTATCTCATTTATGCCCTCAAAGAGAGATTTTTCAAGCTCATCGAAAATAATCCCATCTTCCGTGACTCTTCCCATTAAAGTATCGGAAATCACGACGCTTTGTTCATAAATTTCTTTTTCCATAAAAAATCTGTAACCCTCTTTTTGGGCAGAGAGTTTGTTTTGCAAAAGCGGTGAAAACTTAGCCTCTTTTTTGGTTCCGTTTTTGTCATATATAGCTACTTCTTTAGGAGTTACATATCCGTAATCTCCGTCTTCAAAGTAGTTGACATTTTGACAATGTCCGATAAGAGGAGTGTCTGAGGATGCAAAATATTTCTCACTCTCGCCGTTTACTCCGACTAACATCGGTGAGCCGTGTTTTGCAAAAAAGATGCTATCCGGTTCGGATTTTGTTACCAGTAAAATAGCATAAGCGCCGTGAAGCTCTTTTATGGTTTTTGCAAACGCTTCAAAGGAATTTTTTGCTGTTTTTTGATTTTTTTCAAACTGATGTACGATTACTTCGGTATCTGTTTGACTTAAAAAAGTCACTCCTTCATTTTGAAGCTCTTTTTTCAGCTCTGCATAGTTTTCGATAATTCCGTTATGAACTACATAAGAAAATTCGCCTAAATGCGGATGTGCATTTAACTCCGTCGGTTTTCCGTGTGTTGCCCATCTCGTATGACCGATACCGATTGCAAAACCGCTCGTTACAAAATCTTTGGTTTTTTCTTCAAGATTTATCAGTTTTCCGACCGCTTTAAAATTATGGAAGCTGCCGTTTTGTAAAACTGCTATTCCCGCCGAATCGTAACCGCGGTACTCTAACTCTTTAAGCCCACCGAGTAAAATCTCTTTTGTGTTTTTTTTCCCGATATATCCAACAATCCCACACATTTAATTATTCCCTTAATTTTATTGCATAAAATGAAGGGAACCCTTCATCTGATTTTATACGCAAAAGGAACCCGTCCCTTTTGCTACGCTAACCGCTGTGGCACTAAAGCTTGCCGCTTTATGCGGCAGATATTTTAACTTTTTTTTGTAAGTAGTTCATATATTTTTGCGACATTATTGCATATATCGTTTTGTTTTTCTATTAAAAAGCTATCTCTTACTTTATGCTTCGTGCTATGGATTTTTGCCGTTACGATATTTATGCCAAGCTCTTCAAAACATTCCATTATGTAAGCTAAAAGACCTTTTTGATTTTGTGTGTTTACTGCCACTTCCGCATGTGTGAGCGAGTGTTCACAATCAATATTTATCTCATGTTTGTATATCGTCACATCTTTTAGTTTTATGTGTCTACTCATGTCAAAAGCGTTATTGATGATATTTTCTATCTCTGCCGCTTCATCGCTCTCAACATGCTCTATAAACTCTATTTTAAAATATTTTACCCCGTCAAAGAGTGTAAAAATCTCCATAGACGCTACATCAAGATGGCTTAGAGATGCTAAAAGATAACCGATGTTTAGCGGGATTTTTCTATAAATTTCTATAATTAGAGAAGCGTCCGTATGAATTGAAAAATCATAAGCTTTAGTCTGTGCCGCTTTTTTTGCGATTTCGATTATATCGTGCGGAGTGTGTTTAAAAAAGAAGAGATTTGATTCAACCCTAAGAAGTTTATTTTGCAGCAGTTTTGGCAACTGGATAAACTCCTGAACTTTTTGTACGCGTTTTTCTATGTTGATTCTTTTTGTAGCGTCGCTAATTCTTCCGCTGTTTTGGGCCACTTCAAGAGCATTTACATATAATTCCATAAGAAGATTTGAATTAAAAGAGTTATATGTGTCTCCGCCGACACCGTTGATATCCGCATAAGTTAGCACATATAGAAGTTTTAGATTTTTCATATCTCCAACATTTGACATAAATTTATATAGCGTTTTTTCATTATGGATATTTTGTTTAAAAGCGACATTGCTCATAGTTACATGCTGTTTAACCAAAGTTACGCATCTCTCAATATCTTCATCTTTTAGTTTCATCTTTTTTACAAACGGAACTATAAGTTTTGCACCGACTTCACTGTGATCTTGAACTCTCCCTTTTCCTGTATCGTGAAGAAGGGTTACGATTTTTAGCAGCAATTTTTCATCATCACTAAACTCATCGTAAATATTTTTTATATAAGGCTCTTTTATATTTTCTAACGCTTCTACGCATTTAATGGAGTGGATATCTACAGGATAGTAGTGATAACCGTCAAATTGCGGCATATGAAGAACTTTTTTAAAAGTGTGAAACAGATGATGAAGTATCCCCGCATCATAAAACAGTTTTAAAAAGCTGTACATATTTTTTCTTTTAAAGAGCTCTCTTAAGAGTGAGTATGTTTTTGTTTGAAGCGGATAGGAGATTTTTGTATATGTTAGCTGATTTAAAAACCCCGCATCAAAATGGTAAGGCTTGTCATCGAGCGATACTAAAATCTCTAAGAGTTTGTTTAGCGGCAAAATCTCAAGATTGTAAGAGGCATAAACTCTGCCATCGGACTCATAGATACCTCTGCTGATACGATTTTTTCTAAATTTTGATACATTGGACATATCGACTATGAAAGATCTGGTCATTTTTTTTACAAAGATTTGAGTAAAGTTGCTTATGCGCCACTGTGCTTCAAGAACTTTTGTAACCATTTTTTGTTGGCTGACAAAGCCTAAAAGATGGCTGACTTCAGGTATACGCTCTAAAAGAAGTCTATCCTCTTGTTTGTTTGCGATGAGATGTAAGGCACTTCTTACGCGAAAGAGCAGCTCTAGTGCCGCTCTATACTCTTTGTACTCCTCATCTAAGAACAAAACTCCCGTTAAATCTTTTAAGCTTGTGATGCCGTATATAGTTTTTGCCACCCAAAATATAAGGTTGGAGTCGCGAAGTCCGCCCACGCTCTCTTTGACATTGGGCTGCATAGAATTTGGGTATTTTTTTCGTCTTGCCTGAGCTTCTTCGATTTTGGCAAGAATAAACTCTTTTTGATTATGAAGTCGTATCTTGTTTAGCTCTTTGGAACACGAGAGCCAAGTAAGAGTTGAACCGGTTACAAACCTAGCTTCCATAAGCGAAGTTTTAATCGTAATATCTTTATTGCTAGAACTAAAGAGATCATTTACTTCATGGACTCTATGACCTAGTTTTAGTCCCGAATCAAGAGCCAAATAGAAAAACTTTTCTATAATCAACTCGCTGTTAAAGCCGTCAACTTTTTCATAAACTATGAGCAGATCTATATCGCTGTGAACGCACAACTGCTCCCGCCCATAGCTTCCGAGAGCGACTATGGCTATGGGGATAGAGCTTCTCATAGGCAGATAGTTTCCAAACATTCGTCTTAGGACTGTTTTGTACATTAAAGAGATGATGGAGTCTAACTGCTTTGTGTGGCGGACTAAAAAATCTTTGCCTTGACTCTTTTCAAATAGTTTCGGCAGGGAAGTCTTATACTCTTTTATAAAGGCTTTAAAGAGTTTGGAGAGTTCAAAATCACTACCGTTTTTTTCTATAATATCTTCAATTTGCAGCACTAAATCCAAGGTATGAATCCTAATTTTTTTAATATTATATTGTAATTAGATATAATCCTTAGATTAAAATTTAACCACTTCGGGGAAGAAATAGATATGACGATAACAAAAAAAGTGACATTTATAGCCAAAAAAGATGGTGTAGAGAAGATGAAAGAGCTTCTTAGTGCTATGGTAGTGCCTTCAAAGGCTGAGGACGGATGCGTATTTTACGAGATTTTTCAATGCAAAGAGAGACCTGAAAAGTTTTTTGCGGTTGAGACTTGGAGAGATGAAGCAGCGCTTGACGGGCATAAGGCATCTGAGCATTATAAAATCTATAAAAGCAGCTATGAGCAGTATTGTGAAGATAAATACAGTGATGAACTAGAAGTTTTGGGGTAAATTTGATTGTGAGATATTAATTGTATTCTTTACAAAAACACTGAAAAAATATATAATTATGTAAAGACAAGGAATAGAAAAATGAAAAGAGCGGTTAATTTAAGACTAGATGAGAGCGTGATTATTATTTTAAATCAATTAAGCAACGAACTGCATACTACTAAAACAGATGTTATAGAAAAAGCTATTGAGTTTTTTTCTAAAGAAAATCGCCTTAAACAAAACGGACTGCTACAATTTGCTGGCAAATTAAAGAGTGCTGATGCGGATGCTATGTTAGAGCGTATTTCAAGCGATAAAAACTCCAAAGATTTTGAGCTAGATTTATAAAATGAAAAAATATTTAATTGACAGCGATGTGCTGATATATTTTCTAAAAGGCAAGCAAGAAGCAGTAGCAGCACTCTCGGGGATACCTCCAAGTGAACTTTACATCTCCAGAATCAACCATGCAGAGCTTCTTTACGGTGCTTATAACTCGGCAAGAATCGAAGAAAATTTAAAAATCATAGTACCTTTTTTAAAAAACTTTCAAGTGCTGGAGTTCGATGAAGAGGCTGCTATGTTATTTGCAAAAGAGAAATCAAGACTTAAAAAAAACGGAAATATCATAGCCGATATGGATTTGATGATTGCAAGCATTGCCATAAGAAACAAGAGCACTTTAATAACCAATAATCTAAAACACTTTGAACGAATACGGGATTTGAATGTTGGAAAAATTTAGTACGATTAAATCAAATGAATTAAATATTTTTCTGCCAACACAAAACCATCAACCAAATTATGCAATAATGGAAACCTTTATCTCTGCTATTAAAAAACTCGTTATAAAAGAAGTTGTTTTGTCTGCCGATAAAAAAATAGTTGCTACAAAAAGTGTTGTAATTAAATAAATATAGAGTGAGAAAAATAAAATAGTCCAACTCTTCGTTGGACTATAAAACAAGATAAGGAGTAAACATGAACTACTTAATGGCGATAGATGCAGGAACGGGGAGTGTTAGGGCGGTTATCTTTGACATGTCGGGCAATCAGATAAGCGTTGCGCAAAAAGAGTGGACGCACCTAGAAGAAGAGGGTGTGCTAAACTCTATGAGTTTTGATTTTGAAAAAAATTGGTTTCTTGTGTGTGAGTGTATAAAAGAGTCTCTAAAAAGTGCAAACCTAAGCGGTGAGGATATAGCAGCTCTTAGTGCAACGAGTATGCGTGAGGGAATCGTTCTTTATGACAAAGACGGTAATGAGCTTTGGGCGGTTGCAAATGTCGATGCAAGGGCGGATAAAGAGGTAAGATACCTAAAAGAGAATTTTAAGGGTATCGAAGAGGAGTTTTACAAAGAGTCGGGGCAGACTTTTGCACTTGGGGCAATCCCGCGAATTTTATGGCTAAAAAATAATAGAGCTGAAATCTATGAGAGGGTCGCAAAAATCTCTATGATTGGGGATTGGATTTTGGCACGACTTAGCGGAGTTATTGCAACGGATCCTAGCAATGGCGGGACAACTGGAATATTCTCTTTGAAAAACCGTGATTGGGTCAGCGAAATGGCTGCAAAAGTCGGACTTAAGGATGATATTTTTCCTAAAGTCTTGGAAGTCGGAACTCTTATGGGCAGTGTCACAAAAGAGACTTCGAAAATTACTGGCTTGTCAATAAATACAAAAGTTGTGATGGGCGGTGGAGATGTTCAGCTCGGCTCTGCCGGTTTAGGCGTTGTTGAGGTCGGACAAGTTGCAATTCTCGGCGGCTCTTTTTGGCAGCAGGTAGTCAACATAGATAAAAATACGCCTCCACCACTTGACATGAACATAAGAGTAAATCCGCATGTCGTCCCAAATCAATCTCAAGCAGAAGGTATTACATTTTTTAGCGGTTTGGTTATGAGATGGTTTAGGGATGCCTTTTGCGATATGGAGAAGCTTGAGGCAAAAGAGCAGGGCGTGGATGTTTACGCACTTATGGAAGCAAAAGCTGCAAAAGTTCCCGTCGGTTCATACGGCATTTTGCCTATATTTTCGGACAGTATGAAATACTCTAAATGGTACCATGCGGCTCCAAGTTTTTTAAACCTTAGCATAAACCCCGAAATTTGCAACCGTGCATCAATGTTTAGAAGTCTGCAGGAAAATGCGGCAATAGTTTCAAGCATAAATCTTGATAAAATAAGAGAGTTTACGGGCATAAAAATAGATGAAATAGTTTTTGCAGGCGGTGCAAGCAAAGGCTCTCTTTGGTCGCAGATAGTTGCAGATGTGACGGGGTGTAGAGTCAAAATCCCCAGAGTAACCGAAGCAACCGCACTTGGCGCTGCCATGGCGGCGGGAGTGGGTGTTGGAATATATAAAGATATAGTAAGCGCGGCAAAAGAGTTGGTAGTTTGGGATAGAACTTATGAACCTAATATGGAAAATAAAAAAGTTTACGATGAGATAAAAATAAAGTTCCAAAGCGCATATGAAGCACAGTTGAAGTTAGTTGATGATAACATCACGACTTCAATGTGGAGAGCACCCGGTCTTTAAACCTGATGTCTTTTCGAACTAGATGAATAATCTAATAATAATAGAGGAAATATATGTATTTATTTACAAGTGAAGTAGTTAGTCCGGGGCATCCCGATAAATGTGCGGATATTATCGCAGATAGTATAGTTGATAAGCTTATCATCGGAGATCCGAAATCAAGAGTTGCATCAGAGGTTTTTGTTGCAGGAAAACATATAGTAATCGGCGGAGAGGTAACCTCAAAAACTAGAGTTACGACGGAAGATTATAAAAAAATCGTTCATGATGCGCTTGTCGGCATTGGTTATGACGGAAATCCGTACTTTACAAAAGAGGAGTGTCTGCATCCTGAAGATGTAGAGCTTCAAGTGCTTTTAAATGCACAATCTCCCGATATCAACCAAGGTGTTGACCAAGAAGACGGCGAAACAGGTGCGGGTGATCAGGGGATAATGTTTGGTTATGCCGACATCGAGACAAAAAACTTTATGCCGAGTGCTATCACTTATGCAAGAGTTTTAATGGAAAAAGTTTATAACTACGCAAAAGCAAATCCCTCTAAACTAGGTGTTGACATCAAGACTCAAGTTACTATGGATTACGGCAAAAAAGAGAACTTTGAGAACTGCAGACCGCAAAAAATCCACACTATCGTAGTATCTGCTCCTTGCGTAAATACGATGGATATAAACAGCGTTAGAAAACTCATAGGTGAGCTTATAGACGATGCAGGGCTTCCAGACGAGCTATACAACAAAAACGATTGTATCATTCACATCAACCCGACGGGAAAATATGTATCTCACTCATCACTGCATGATTCAGGACTAACGGGGAGAAAACTTATAGTCGATAGTTTCGGCGGTTATGCACCTATCGGGGGCGGAGCGCAGAGTTCTAAAGACTACACAAAAGTAGACAGAAGCGGACTTTATGCGGCACGATACATTGCAAAACATATCGTCGCAGCAGGACTTGCTAAAAAAGCGTTAGTTCAGATCTCTTACGCAATCGGAGTTGCACGCCCTACTTCAGTTGCGGTTGATACTTACGGAACGGTAATTAGCGGCTTAGATGATGATAAACTTTCAGAGTTTGTACTAAATAACTTCCCGCTGACTCCAAACTGGATTACGAGAAAATTTAAGTTAGATTATCCATCAAAAGAGACATTCTTGTATGCCGATGTTGCGGCTCGCGGACAAGTCGGACAGAGTGATTATCCATGGGAAAAGCTTGATGAGCTTGAGAAATTTGAGGCTCTTAAATAATTATGAGCCTTAAAGATAAGATTTTAGCAGGAGAGAGAGTCGATTTTGACGAAGCGCTCTCTCTTTATGAGATGGATTTATTTGATCTTGGCGAGCTCTCTGATAGTATAAGAAAAAAACTTCACGGTAAAAAAACATACTACAACATCAACCGCCATATAAATCCGACAAATGTTTGTGCGGATGTTTGCAAATTTTGCGCTTACAGTGCAACAAGAAAAAATCCAAATCAGTATACGATGACGCACGAACAGATAATGGAAATCGTAAAAGATGCCTCCCTGCGAGGTATTAAAGAGGTTCATATCGTCTCGGCACATAACCCAAATACCGGTTTAGAGTGGTACTTAGAAATTTTTAAAAAGATAAAAACCGCATATCCGCATCTGCATGTAAAAGCTCTTACCGCGGCAGAGGTTGATTTTTTAGCAAGACATTACGGTAAAACTTACGATGAGATACTAGACCTCATGGTGCAAAACGGTGTTGATTCTATGCCCGGCGGCGGAGCCGAAATCTTTGATGAAGCAGTGCGTGATTATATCTGCAAGGGCAAAGTTACATCTGCACAGTGGTTAGAGATTCATAGAAAGTGGCATGAGCGAGGCAAAAAAAGTAATGTTACTATGTTGTTTGGGCATGTGGAAAGCCGTGCAAATCGCATAGACCATATGATGCGCATAAGAGAACTTCAAGACATCACGCATGGATTTAACTGCTTTATCCCGCTTGTTTACCAAAAAGAGAACAACTATTTAAACATAAAAGATCCTATAACGGCAAACGAGATTTTAAAAACTATGGCGATAAGCCGCATAGTTTTAGATAATGTGCCAAACATAAAAGCATACTGGGTAACTTCAACGGTAGGTTTGGCACTGGTTGCTCAAGAGTTCGGTGCAAATGACCTAGACGGAACGATAGAAAAAGAGTCTATAAACTCAGCAGCTGGTGCAAAGAGCGCGAACGGAATAAATCTTGAAGAGTTTAGATCGCTTATAAAAAACAGCGGTTTCGTGCCCGTTGAGAGAGACAGCCTTTATAACGAAATAGATTAAGGAATAGTCATGGGCGCATTAACGAAAGAGACAAAACTAACACTGCTCTATATAGTAATAGCATTTTTATTTTCCATTGCTCTTAGGATGATTTGGTACTATCAGTTTAGCGGATATGAGCCGTTTATATTTAACTCTCAACTTATGATAAATACAAATGACGGCTACTATTTTGCAGAGGGTGCAAGAGATATACTAAGCGGCATTAATCAACAGAATGATTTATCTCCGATTGATTCTGCCGCTTCACGGCTGACTGCTTTTTTTGCGACTATTTTGCCTTTTTCGTTTGAGAGCATAATCTTATTTATGCCGGTAGTTTTAAGTTCGCTTATCGTCGTGCCTATAATATTAATTGCAAAAAATTTAAAAAATTTAGAGATGGGTATTATTGCCGCACTCTTGGCAAGTATAGCAAATAGTTACTACAACCGAACTATGATTGGTTATTATGATACCGATATGTTAAACATAGTATTGCCTATGTTTCTTCTTTGGTCGATTATCTGGGCTATAAAAACAAATGAGGATAAATATCTTCTTATTACGGCACTTGATATTTTGGTATATAGATGGTGGTATCCTCAAAGCTACTCGTTAGAATTCGCATTTTTCGGTCTTATACTTTTTTATGCTTTGGTGTTTGACAGAAAAAATCTCTACAACTATAAACTTTTGGCTCTTATGATGTTTGCAATGTTAAATCTTGACGGATTTATACGATTTCCTCTGGTTTTAGCTGCTTTTTATATCTCTAAGCGATTTGATAAGTATGTTTACCATATTTTAGCTGCATCCGTAGTTCTATTTTTTGCTTCAGGCGGATTTAATCCTATCTGGGTTCAGTTAAAAGGTTATGTTTTTAAAGATGCTCTAGTTGTAGGCGAGGAGGGGATGAAGCTTCACTTCTACTCTGTTATGCAGACTATCAGAGAAGCCGGAAAGATTCCGTTTGAGACATTTGCAGATCGCATAAGCGGGCATGTTGTTACATTTATTGCCTCTGTCGTCGGGTTTGCATATCTGGCTTATAGACATAAAATCATGTTATTTGGACTTCCTCTAATCGGTCTTGGTTTTATAGCTTCGGTCGGAGGACTTAGATTTACCATATATGCAGTTCCTGTTTTGGCTTTTGGAGTTGCTTTTTTGATTACGGAAGCTGCACGGTTTATGCCGACTCTAAGACTTAAGTTTTTAACTATGATAGCGCTTACCTTGGCGATTTTATATCCAAATGTCGCTCATATTCAAGATTACAAAGTTCCAACGGTATTTAATGTTGATGAGGTAAAAGTTTTAGATAAGCTAAAAAATATAGCAGAGAGGGAAGATTATGTAATCTCTTGGTGGGATTACGGCTACCCTATAAGATACTATAGCGATGTTAAAACGCTCATAGACGGCGGAAAACATGACGGAGATGTAAATTTTCCGGTTAGTTTTATGCTTACAAATCCATCAACCGTATCGGCAAAAATGGCAAGACTTGATGTTGAGTACACCGAGAAGACATTTAAGTCGGCACAAGAGCAGATTGATAAAAATTTAACAATATTTTCAAATATCGAGCAGATGACAAAAGAGTACGGTTTTAACGATACAAACGACTTTTTGTTCTCGCTTCAAGCAGATATGAAATTGCCGCAAAAGAGTAGGGATGTCTACTTCTTTCTTCCTCTTAGGATGTTGGATATCTATCCGACAGTCAGTACATTTTCAAACATAAATTTGATGAACGGAGAGATGAAAAACCAGCCTCTGTTTTATGCATCTAAGATGTTTAAACAAGAAAAAAATATAGTAAATCTTGGGCAGGGAGTTTTGTTTGATTTAGAGAGTGCTACCGTAACGCTCGGCAAGAATAAAATGCCGGTAAAAAGATTTGTTCAAACTTCGTATGATAACAGTATGAAGTTTCAAAAAAACATACAACTCTCAAATCCTACGGCAGATATAAATATAGTTTACATGTCAAGTTACAACACTTTTTTAGTTCTTGATGAAAAAACATATAATTCGCTCTATATTCAGTTGATGGTTTTGGAAGAGTATGATAAAATGCTATTTGAAGAGGTCATCTTAACTCCTCTTGCAAAAGTCTATAAATTAAAAATTTAAAAAGGTTAGTAAATGCCTCAAAATACTACAAAAATTAAAAAATGTCTTTTCCCCGCAGCGGGTTACGGAACTAGATTCCTTCCGGCTACAAAAGCTATACCAAAAGAGATGCTCCCGATTCTTACAAAACCGCTTTTACAATACGGTGTAGAAGAAGCACTCGGTGCAGGTGTAGGAAATATGGCTATTGTAACAGGTCGCGGAAAGCGCGCGATTGAGGATCATTTTGATATCTCTTATGAGCTTGAACATCAGATCAAAGGTACATCTAAAGAGCACTATTTAACTGAAATAAGATCAGTTATTACAAAATGTACTTTTTCATACACCAGACAGATAGAGATGAAAGGTTTGGGTCATGCGATTCTTTGCGGTGAGCCTATTATCGGATATGAACCGTTTGCCGTAATCTTAGCGGATGATTTATGCGACAATGACGGCGGTGATTCCGTTTTATCTCAAATGGTAAAACTATATGAAAAATATCAGTGCTCTATCGTTGCAGTCGAAGAGATACCTGCAGAAGACAGCAACAAATACGGCGTTATCGCAGGTAATGAAGAAGAGAGCGGTATATTTAGAGTAACGGATATGGTAGAAAAACCTGAACCTAAAGATGCACCGTCAAACTTGGCTATTATCGGAAGATATATACTCACACCCGATATTTTTGATATCATAAGAGAGACAAAACCGGGAAAAGGCGGAGAGATTCAAATTACAGATGCGCTTTTAGCTCAGGCAAAAAAAGGTAAAGTTATAGCATATAAATTTAAGGGCAAAAGATTCGACTGCGGAAGCGTTGACGGATTTGTAGAGGCTACGAACTACTTTTATAACAAAAGCAAGGCATAAAAATGAAGTATCAGCATAATTTCAATCCTACTATATCCGATGATGATGTTTTTGGCGAGATTGTAAAAGAAAAAGAGTTTATAGGGTACTATAACCTCGCTTTTGCAGATACTTCAAGTTATAAAGAGTATGCTTCAACCGTAAAACAAAAAAACATAGTCGTAATCGGTATAGGCGGTAGCACACTTGGAACTTATGCTATATATAAATTTTTAAAACACTCTAAGCAGTTGAGCAAAAAACTCTACTTTTTAGAGACAACAGACCCAATAGATATAAAATCAAAAATCCAAAATTTAGATCTTAGCGACACTCTTTTTATCGTTATATCTAAGTCCGGCACGACGGTTGAGACGGTTGCTATTTTTAAGTATATAAACTCTTTAATCAAGTGTAATAAAGATAACACTCTTGTTATAACCGAGAGCGACTCAAAGTTAAATGCTTATGCAAAAGCAAACGATATAAAAAGTTTTGAAATTCCTAAAAATGTAGGCGGGAGATTTTCGGTTTTTAGTGCCGTTGGACTAGTTCCTCTTGCAATCGTCGGTATAGATATAGATAAACTTCTAAACGGAATTAAAGATATATACGACTCTTTTTTTAACCAAGGAGAAGTCTATTTTAGAGTACTTAAAAAAGCTAGATTTTTTGTAGAGAATAAAAGTTGTTTTAATATCAATGTAGTTTTTTCCTACTCTTCAAGGTTAGAGGGGTTTAACAAATGGTACATTCAATTATGGGGCGAGAGTTTAGGTAAAATCGATGTAAACGGAGCAAGACAAGGACTTACTCCGATGGGAATAATCGGACCCATTGATCAGCACTCCTTTTTACAGCTTATCGTTGAGGGCAGAAGAGATAAAACTCTAAGCGTTATAAAAGTAGAACATTTCGATAACAATCTTGTAATTCCGCAGATAAAACTTGAAGGTCTTAGCGAGCTTGATTATCTTGATAATATAGAGTTCTCATCGCTTATAAATAAACAAGCGGATGCAACTATAGAGTCTATAAATAATTTAGAAGACATACCGTGTGACGTGATGACAATAGACAGTGTTAGCGAGAGAAGTATTGCAAGTCTGATGTACGAGTATGAGCTTTTAACATCAGTATGTGCGAAGTTTATGCACATAGATGCATACAACCAACCGGGCGTTGAAGCAGGAAAAATTATTTTAAAACAGAAGTTACAGGGTGCAAAGAAGTAGAGATTAAAAAACTCTACTCCCAATCCTCCAAAGTAAATATTTTTACTTCATTTATCTCAGGCTCAACACTTTTCTTATCTTTTTTTCTTAACTGCTCTTCATATTTTAACTCTAAACCGTTACTTGTCATAACAAAACCGTCTACCCTGATTTTACCCTCATGTATCTCTTTGTGATGTTCCCTGCAAAGCGGGATAAGATTATGTTTTGAGTCTTTATGAAAGTGCCCTATAAAACCGCCGCTATCGGCTTGTGATTTGTGGTTTATATGGTGAACATCCTCAGCCATCGCTCCGCAAATTACGCATTTTGTGATGTAAAGCTCTTTGTTGTATTTGCTTGTTTTTTTCTTTACAAGAAGTTCCAGCTCATCAAAATCTTTTGCAAGCCTTTTTCTTATTTTATTTGCTATATCCAAAAACTCACTATCCATGTGAAGCGATTTTGCAAACTCTAGTCCATAGATGCTGCTGCCGCTTCCCGCTTGAAGAACTCTGTTAAAAATAAGCTTATCCGCTATCTCGTCATACTCAACGCTTAGGTGCAAATCTACGACATTTTTTAAAGTTCTTATCTCTCTCATGGTTGAGAGCTGATGCAGATGCGTGGCAAAAAGAAAGATTGAGCGAAGAGCGGAGAGTTTTATTATGGCGCTTGAGACTATTGCAACACCCGAGAGCGTCTCCGTCCCGTGGCTTATCTCATCTCCGAGTATGAGTGAGCGAACGGTTGCACGGTTAAAGATGTTTTTTAGCTCCAACATCTCTACCGCAAAAGTTGAAAGCCCTTTAGCAAGGTTGTCTCTTGAAACTATCCGTGTAAAGAGCGAATCAAAAAGAGAAAACTTCATAACGGATGCACTTACGAAAAAGCCGGCTTGTGCCATAAGTACGCTTAGACCTATACTCTTCATAAGCGATGATTTTCCGCTTGAGTTTATCCCGTAAAGCAGAACACCGTTTATCTCATATCCGTCATGCACGCCTACATCAAGCATAACACTCTTTGGGTGCGGCAGATCCATATATGCACGATTTCCCATTACGATATCGTTTGGAACATAGATACCGCTTCTGCTTTGTATCTCGATGAGGGGATGGCGAAGCTGCATAAGGTGCATAAAATTTTCATCACTCTCTACATCTACTATCATAGGTCTTGAGTGGTTGTACGACTGCGCAACTTTAGATGAGCTGACACCCACATCCAAATCCGCCACATAAGCAATAATACGGTCAAATAAAAGTGCATATCTTCTCTCGTAAACTTCTTGAAGAGCGATAAATCTATCTCTTACCAATGAGACTATTTTACGGCGGTTTTTCATAATCCTATCGGAGAGATTATCCGTAAAAGCGGATGTTATTTTTACGCTGTTTGTCAGTTTTTTAACCGTAAAATTCTTAAAGTCTTCATGTTTATAAAATTCCGACTCTATCATTGAAAATCTATTTTTGCTAAGAGATATGTAGTAACCCTCTTTTTCGAGTAATCCGAGAGTTACCAAAGCGTTTGTGCTGTTTGCATTTGCGCCCTCTAAAAGAAGTTCGATTTTTGCCATAATATCTTCAAACGCAATTAAAATCGTTCTGTTCTCTTTTGCCAAAGTGTCAATCGCCTCATCGACTCCGCTCATCAAAAAATTCTCATCAATAGTCGCATTTGTAAAACGGCGGGAGATGTCCAAATCGATACTTTTTGATATATCTCTTAAAAACTCATCCACTTCGCTCTCATGAAAAGATGTCTTTTGAATCTTATGTTTTTTAGCATAAGACATCAACTCTTTTACGCTAAGCATCGAGTCATATATATGATTCATCTCAAAAGGGTGAAGTTTCCCTAAAACAAGTCTGCGAGACAACCTCTCTAAGTCGTAAATACCGCGCATCACTTCATCGAGGTAGCGTGTATGCGAGGCGACTTTTTCTATCAAATCATATCTTCTCTCAAGCTCGACTTTATTCATAATGGGATTTAAGAGTCTCTCTTTTAAAAGCCTGCGCCCGATTGCCGTTGCACTTTTATCCAGCATTTTAAGAAGCGTAAACTCTTTTTTATCTTTTGATATTACGCCCATCTGCTCCAAGGCACTGTTTCCAAGATAGATAAAACGGCGATTGTCTATGATTTTTGGATAGTCAAGTTTTTGAATGATATGTATATCATGTTCTATGATAAAGTGGATAAGTATAGAGAGCGACTCCGTTATCATCGGATTTCTCTCTAAATCCAGATGCTCAATGGCGGAGAGAAGTGACTGAATCTGATACACTTCGCAAAAGAGTTCGTTTTGAAACTCTATTTTCGGTCTTTGGTTATTTATGCTGTAGTTATAGTGTTCAGGAATTTCGAGATACTGCATAACATGGCGCTGATCATCAACACCGTCTAAAAATGTAACGACTACTTCGGATGTTTTATATGTATTTAAAAGATTAAACACTTCATCAAGCGCATAAGCAGGGTCTTCACTTGTTCCGTGACTCTCATAAAGCCAAGTTTTTCCAGTCGTTACATCGATGGCACTATAACCTACCGCATATATGCCCCTAAATTTATCCACTAATATAGAGACTATATAGTTGTCGTCATTATCAAGCACATAGTCAAAATTTGTTCCGGGAGAGACTATTTGAGAGATATATCTGCTTATTTTGGGAGGGTTTCCTTTTTGTTTTACTACGATGACGGTATATTTCTGCTCTGCAATAAGACGGCTTAAGTATCTCTCAAACGATACCGCGGGAACACCTGCTAAGAGCGGATTCTTATCGCTATTTTCTATAATACTTTTATTTTTTTTGGTGAGTTGAATGTTTAAGAGTTCGGCTATCTCTTTTGCTTTGCCTACCTGCTCTTCATCATTATTGACTTCATAAACCTCAAAAAAAGTTCCTATCTCCATGAAAACAACAGTGTCTCTGCCGTATTTTTTCTCAAAATATCTCTGCAAATCAAAGTATGTTTGAGTTAAGAGTTTATCTTTGTTGTTTAGGAGAGAATCTATATCGGATGAGCGCATTTATGACTTTTTTGTGGTTTTTTAAGGTTGAGATTATAGCATAAAGAGCATTTAGAGGTACTCTTTATATGTAAAAATTGCAAAAATCATATATATTAACAAAAAACACGGCTATATTAATTGCTTTTACAATCAAACTTAGCTACAATAACCCATTTTAGGAAGTATTACACATTTTTTTTTAAATTAAAAAATAATATAAGAGATTTTATGAACCGACTCTGTGCTTTAGATATACAAGATAATTATGTAATTGCCTTAGACATAGAAAAAAAAGGTAATGTTTATTCTCTTGCCGAACATCATATTATAGATTTATCGGAACTTCCGCTACACATAAAAAACAGAGAAAATTTCTTTCTTAGCATAGACCAAGATGAAGAAGTAGATGAAAAGGTCTCTCTTGCATCCGTTATAAAAAATGATGCTGTCATTAGGGGTTCGATTCTGCTAAAACTTGCAGAACAGACGGCTAACCGAAAGTTGATGTTTAACTATTATGAGATAGCGCAAAAAGAGAAGAGTGAAAACAGCACCTACCAAGTAGACGGAGTTTATGAAAAAGAGTATCTGGATAGACTCAATTTAATCGATGATATATCTCAAATAGAGAGTTCTACATTAAGCAAATTTGCTCTTTTTGGCATATCGCAAGAGTGCATAAAAGAGGAGAGTTACTTCTCTATATATACAAGTTCAAATAAAATTACTACGATTGCGGTTCATAAAAATGAGATTGTATATAGCCGTACAAACTCGGTGGTTGCAAGAAATGCAGAGTTAAGAATACTCAATATGGTAGCAGAGATTAATCAAACGATTAATTATGTAAAAGGGCAGTTTAGGGATATAAAATTCTCAACCATAGCTTTTAGCGGAACTATAGCCATAGACGACACTATTGCCGAACATCTATATCTGTCCATCTCTGATATAAACATAACAATTTTATATCCAAATACATTCATTCGCGGCATAGAAAATGAGGATGTTCAATCATATATAATTGCACTCGGGGCTCTTTTTGTACCTAAAAAATTTCAATTTTTACCGATTTCCGTGCATGGTATAAAACAGTACAAACTGGTTTCTAAAATTTTATTTATTGCATCTTTCGTACCTCTTTTAGTTCTCTCTTTTTTTACTGTTGAAAAATATTTATCTTATAGCGACTCATTTGAAAAATATGAAACAATTAAAGATAGATTGACCAAAATTGTTAAAAATACACAAACATATCCTCAAGGCGAGTTGCAAAAGAGCCTAAATTATCTCGAAATCGTAGAAAAGCATCTCGAGTATCATCCCGTAGACCTTATAACGGTATTAAAACCGCTTATAAAATTACAAAAAGCAGAGACTTTTGAGTGGAACTATATTGATGGAAATATTGAATTAAAGGCAGCATTTAAAAAATCTTTTAACACGCTAGAGTCTCTTTACGAGTTTGAAAAAAGATTTTATAAAGAGTTTGACGATATAAATATGACTTTAAAACACACCTATATAAAACAGACGGACTATAAAAAACTAAATTTTGCATCAACGGTAATTATAAACAATAAAAAAGAGGAGCCAAAAGCACCTATCGCGAGAAAGAGAAGAGGATGAAAAATATTATTATAATCACTATAAATCTTACTCTTAGCGTTTTAATGGTCGGGCTTATTTCATGGTTTGAAAATGAAAAAGTTAGGATAGAAGCTTTAAATAAAAAACATCAGCAAGAGATAAACAGACTACAAAAAATCTCTCAAATCAACTCTTGGCTGAAAGATTCAATTTACCCAATGATTAAGACTCAACCAAGCAGGTTTGATGAGGGAGCATTAAATATAGTAAGATTTTATGACAATAATGCACATAACTATAATATGTCTGTAGATAAATATTTTTATAAAGAGGATGTTTCTCAAAATATCGATTTTTCCTATAAGATAGACACTTACGGTGTTAGAAATATAAGAGAACTTGTAAATTTAGAGTATGAGGGTGGATTTTTGCAATTTTTAGAGTTCAAAACGGATAAAAAAAATATAACTGGTAAAATTCAGTTAATCCAGCCATATAACGGGGAGAGCAATGCAACTATATCTAAGTAACAAGCAGTTGGCGATACTGGTCTCTCCTTTTATAGTAGCTTCTGGTATCTACTTTTTTAATGAAGATATTGTTCCAAATGCAAGTTATCTATTTGCGAGTTATGAAGAGTACTCAAACAAAGAGCTAAGCCAAAAAGTAGATATGTACCTCAAAATAGAGGAAAAATATATGCTCTATAAAGAGATTCAAGAGAGAGTAAAGAAAAGAGAAGAAAATAGCGGGTGGATAGCGGATGAATTTTTTTATCCCGAGGAGAAAGTTGTAAATGCAGCTTCACAACAAGGTGAAAAAATTGTAGAAAAAGAGTACCACTACAAACTTGAAGCTCTCTACCCTAATGATAAAGTCGCTATAATAAACGGTGTTATTGTGCGAGAAGGCAGTAGTATTGAAGATGCAAAAGTGGTTGAGATTAAAGATAACAGTGTTTTATTAAAAAATAAAAAAGGATTAAAATGGCTCCATTTATTTCAGTAGTTTTTATAGCTCTATTTTTTTTAGGATGTGCTAACCATACTCCCGAATCAAAAAAATCGGATGAGATTGGCTCGGCTCAAAAGAAAAATATAAAAAGTGCAGGCAAAGAGATAGAAGAGTTTAAAAGTTTACCTAAAAACAGCAAAGCTCCAGCAATGGTTCTGCCTCAGGCATATCAAGATGTTTCGGTTTTCGATGATAGAAAAATTACATTTTCGGCTAAAGATGCAAATTTCCATAATGTCGTACACACTATGGCACAGCTCTCAGGTTTAAATCTTGTTATAGATAAAGATATAGATACAAGTACGGAAGTGACTATCTCGGTTAACGATGCTCCTCTAAAAGAGGCTCTTGATATTGTTATGAGCATCGCAGATTGTTTCTATGAGTTAAAAGGAAATATTCTTCATGTAAAACAGTTTGAGCAAAAAAGTTTTTTTATTCCATATGTACACTCAACAACTTCATATTCGACTGAACTAGGCGGCGATATGCTTAGTTCTGCAAAAAGCTCTTCGGGTGGCTCCTCAGGCGGGGGCTCAGGCGGTTCAGGCAGCGGTATAAAAGGGGAGTTTAAACTGAAATTTGACAATCCCGCAACGGTAAATAATTTTTATGAGCAGTTGGAAAAGAATATAGCCTCTCTTGTTAGCAAAGAAGGAAAATATACGCTAAATAGATTTAGCGGAATTTTAAATGTGCATGATAAGAGAAGCAATATCACTGCTATAGAGAGCGTTATAGAAAAGATTAAAAAACAGTCAAATAAACAAGTTCTTATAGAGGCAAAAATTTTAGAGGTAGTTTTAAATGACTCTCATTCATTGGGAGTTAGTTGGGATTCCGTGGCAAATAGTGTTCTAAGAAGCGGTGATCAGTTCCAATTTAGTCAAACTTTGGGATTAAGCGGTGCCGTTGCGGGGACTATGAACTATACTACAAAAAATTTCTCTTCGGTTATAACGGCGCTTAGCGAATCAGGAGATGTAGATACGCTCTCAAATCCTAGTATCAGCGTTTTAAGCGGTCAATCGGCTGCTATATCTTCAGGAAAACTGATGCCTTTTTGGGAAAAAGAGGTGCAGATTTCTCAAGGAACGGGCGGGTCTGCAAGTACAAGTTACGCAACATATAACCGTAGGGATGTTTTACACGGTATAACAATGGGTGTTACGCCTACCGTTATGGAGAATGGAAAGATTATGCTAAATGTCGTGCCGATAACATCGAGCATAGAAGATGTTGTAAACTATACTGACAACGGAGTGGTCGTGGCTTCGGCGCCTATACTAAATATAAAAGAGGCGGGAACGGTTATCTATGCAAAAGATAACGATATGGTTCTCATCGGCGGACTTATAAATAACTCTATCTCAAAAGAGAAAGAGAAAGTTCCTATGTTTGGAGATATTCCATTACTCGGAGGGCTCTTTACCAGATCGGCAGATAAAAACGAAAAACGAGAGCTTGTCATATTGATTAGACTAAAGATTATAGAATGATAAAATTATTAACGATATTTTGTTTTACTTTTGCTCTCTTTGCTTCGGATACGGTAGGTATCGGAGTACAAAAAAAAGATGAAAAAAAAGAGGAAGAGAAAAAAGTTGTCTATGCAGTACAACTGTTTGCTGAACAAAATATTGATTTGGCTAAGATAACACAGAGTAAAATTTCTAAAAATATCAAAGATGATGTTACACTTCATAAAATCGGTAACTATATAGTCGGTCGTTACGGTCAAAGCGAATCTTACAGCGAGATGAAAGTAAATTTGCAAAAAGCCCATGAAGCCGGATATAAAGGCTCTTATATAATAACTTCAACTAACTTGGATATGAAAAACAATTTAGTATCAGGTGAAATCAAAGAACAAGAAAAACAACTTCCTCAAGCACCAAAGACCGAAACAAAAGAACAAGATAAGCAAACTCCTCAAACTCCAAAAACTGAAAAAAACAGCAATCCAAAGATATCAAAATCCGACAAATCAAATATTCTCTTAAAAGCTCAAAATGCTTACGAAAAAGGCGATGAAAACGAAGCGATGATTTACTATGAGATGCTTCTTTCATCAGGCGAAAAAAGCCAAAAAATCAAGAACAATCTCTGTTATCTTTATGGAAAACGGGGTGCATGGCTTCAAGTAAAAAAGATTATAGATAGCGAGCAGTTTAACGGCAAACTAATCTATGCATATGCCTATGGAGCAGTGCAGGGCGACCAAGAGAACTATTATAGCGATTTATCCGAGTATATTATGGTTGATAAAAGCGGTCGTTTGATGCTTCTTAGCGGATATTATTTCGAAAAAAGAGATGATATGCAAAGAGCTGTTTCTTTTTACAAAATGGCGTATGAAAAAAATCCGTCCGATCTTTACAATATCTTTGCTTATGCCCGCATACTTGATATGCAGCAAAACAGAGAGGCTCTGTCTTTTTATAAAAAAATCTTAAGTAAGATTGATGCTTCTCATCCCCTGTATATTACGGTAAACGAGAGAATCAAAGAACTGGAGGGTGCAAATGGGTAAAAGAGGTTTTACGCTTATAGAGTTGTCAATCGTCTTAACCATCATTGGCTTAATGATTGGCGGTTCTTTTAAAGTTATGAAGATGATGAGAGAGAAAGCTAAAACTCAGGAGGCAAAAGAACAGGTTTTGGCAGCTAAAAATGCGGTTATAGGATACGCTTCAAAAGCGTATTATCTACCTCTAAACTCTGAATTTGATGCAAATTTATCTACTTCAAAAGACCCAAATCATCTAATGTTTTATGCAGCAGATAACAATCTTAAGTATGATGATATTTGTGCATTTAATTCAACTGCCTTAAAGGTAAATAACAAAGGAAGCACTATAGACAATGTCGCATTTGTAATGGCTCATGAGGGGGCAAACTACAATATGCAAACAGGCATAAATGCAAATACTATAAATATCTATACACCCTTTACTAAAATTGACGACAATGCAACTCCTATAAACAGAGCAGAGGATTATGATGATATAGTCGAGTGGGTCACGCTTGAACAGCTAAAAAATGAAGTCGGATGCGTAGATAAACCGTTTAGATTTATAACAGATAAACTTCCAAATGCAAAAGTAGGAGTTTTATATCCTGATTTAAATGCAAGTGCAGAAGCTAAGCTTGTAGTTGAAAATAATATTTCGATAGTTACTATAAGTTGTAATTCTGTTTCTCCAAAAGGTATAAATTTTGTATCTCCAAACTTTAGCGGAACACCGAGCGAGGCGGGAACGGCTACATTTAACTGCAGTGCAACGGAAACTGCGCCGAGCAGCAGAACTATAACAAAATCTTTTGTTATAACTATAGATCCGTATCTAAATAAAGCTAAAGACTTAAATTGTACACAAGATAGCGAATGTACAAGCGGGATATGTTATGCAGGTATCTGTCGCTCAGGTACGGCAAGTGAGCCTTGCGGTAATGGTGGAGATTGTCAAAGCGGCATATGCGTAAGTGGTATATGCCGCTCAGGGGTGGCATCGGACCCTTGTGTTACCGGCGGTGATTGTAAGAGCGGACTATGCATAGGCGGGGTATGTCAAGCAGGAGCAGTTACCAATAGTTGCAATAGAGGGAATGATTGTATAAGCGGTTTTTGTGCCGGCGGAGTTTGTACGACAGGTGCATTTGGTGTGGCTTGTGATAATGATAACGGCGACTGCAAAAGCGGCATCTGCTACAATGGGGTTTGCAGCGGTGCTATAGGGCAAGCTTGTGGTGGGGCAAATACGAATTGTTTAAGCGGTTATTGTGATAGCAATACCTCTAAATGTGCAATTACGCCGAGCGGCAGCGGTTCAGGCGGTGGCAGTGGCGGTGGCGGCGGTGGCGGCGGTGTGGCACCTTCGTGCACACTTGCAAGTTCTGTATCGGTAGTAAATATGAGTAATCCGGCAACTCTCAATTACACGATAGTCGGTGGTCCTGCCAGCGGAACTTTTTCTCCGGTAAGCGGGGGTTGTTCGAACTTTTCAAACTCTACAGGTGGAAGTTGCACGACTGCAAATCTGACAAGAAATACACTCTTTGCGTTAAGCGTTACTAATGCTTATGGTAGCGGTGCTTGCAGCACCGGTGTCTGTGTTGCAACTAAAACCGAATATCGTATCTACAACGATACAGGTGCAAGATGGGATTTCATGGTAGATGGAGTTTGTAGAAGAGTCAACAATAACAGTGAAATCACAACAACAGCACCTTTACGCCGCCTTAATGCAGGAGAGAGTATCATTCAGTATTCCAGTTCCAACACAACATGCAGTGGCGAAGTAGCAAGAATAACTTTCAATCAAGTCGTATGTGCAGATACTGATGCAGATGGCTTGGTCAATTTTTCCGGTGCCGACAGGTAGATAAAGCGTCAAAATGATTTTTTTAAAAAGGGGCTAAAATATGTCACAAGAAAATAAACCGATTGGTCAGCTTCTCGAAGAGTTAGGTTATATAAATAAAGAGCAGATTAAAGTTGCCCTTATTGCGCAAAAGGCAAGCCCTAAGTTTTTTGGAGAGATTCTTCAAGAGTTGGACTTCGTTACATCTGCCGAGGTTGCAGAGGCAATAGCAAAGCAGAGTAAGTTAGAGTATATAAACATAGAACAAATCGTGCCATCATCAGAAGCACTTTTGTTGATTCCGCAAAATGTGGCAAAGGCAAGAAACATACTCCCCATAAGCGTAGATGATACTACTTTGGTTGTTGCTACGCAAGATATTAATGACATAGCAACGCTTGATTACCTTAGAAAAATGTCAAGAAGAGATATAAAGTATGTTGTTGGCGATAAGAAGTCCATTGCCAGACATACGGAGATATTTTACTATCACTTAAGCAACCCTATAGAAGCTGAGATAGCCGAGATTGTAAAAAAAGCGCTAGAAAATGCAGAGATAAATGTTCCAAGACTTGTTGACCTTATCTTAAACAGCGCTATAAAAGATCGTGTAACAGATATCCATATCTCCCCCGAGAGTTCGGCTACGCATATTTTTTACCGCATTGATGGGGTTTTGCAGCACTACTACGCACTTCCGATAAAAGTACATCCTCAGATGGTAGCCCGCATAAAGATATTAAGCAACTTAGATATCTCCGAACAGAGAAAGCCTCAAGACGGCTCTTTTAGCTACGGGTTTTTAAATGAGACTTTTGATTTGAGGGTGTCGTCGCTGCCGACAAACTACGGTGAAAATATTGTAATGAGGCTTTTGGGTAAAAATGCATCTCTTTTTAGTTTGGCTCATTTAGGATTGACCGAGAAAAACAGCGCAAAGATAGAGAAGTATTTCTCAAAACCTTACGGTATTATCCTTATCGTAGGACCGACAGGAAGCGGAAAGACAACTACGCTCTATTCCGCTCTTCGCAGGGTAAACTCGCTCAAAAAAAATGTTTTAACCATTGAAGACCCGATTGAGTATAAATTTTCTTTTATCAAACAGACACAGCTAAACGAAAAAGCGGGCTATAACTTCAGCAGTGCCATCCGTGCGTTTATGCGTCAAGATCCCGATGTTATGCTCGTAGGTGAGATAAGAGATACCGAAACTGCAGAGCTTGCAGTTCGTGCCTCTATCACGGGGCACTTGGTTTTATCAACGCTACATACAAACGATGCCATAGGAACCATTCCGAGGCTAAATGACTTAAAAATTCCGCCATATCTTATAGGTTCGGGACTTTTAGCGGTTATTGCCCAAAGACTTATAAGAAAGTTGTGTCAAAACTGTAAAGTGCCGGTAGAAAAGAGCCGTGAAGAACTTATAGCGTCTGGCATTTCGGCGGAGATTTTGGATTTTTATGCAACCCATTCATTTTATGATGCTGTTGGTTGCGAGCATTGCAGAGGAACGGGATATAGCGGCAGACAGGCAATAGTCGAGATACTTGAAATCGATAAAGATATAGAGATGATGATAACTGCAGGTTCAACTACGCAAGAGATGCTTAGAGTCGCGCAAGAAAAAGGTATGCATACCATGAAAGATGACGGTTATATCAAAGCGATTTTGGGTATTACTACCATAGAAGAGATACATAGGGTTGTTAACTGATGTACTTTATGGTTACGACTATATCTTTAGACGGCAGAAAAAATGTAAATTTTATTGAGTCCAAAAGTTATGAGGATTTAGTAAAAAAACTGCAAAAAGATAAAGTAATAACACTAAAAATAACTCCGATTCCTCAATTTTTATCACCGTTGGTTCCAAAAGCCGGTAAAAAAGTATCTCCGGATGAGATTATAGAGATGATAGATAATTTGCATTTGGTTATAAAATCGGGTCTTCCGCTTTATCAAGGTATTATGGATTTAGCCGACGATACGGATAACAAAAGATTTAAAGATATGCTTTATGGTATCGCCAGTGACATAAACAACGGAAAATCCCTATCAATGGCATTTGAGCCTTATAAAGATGTTATGGGAACTATGATTATAAATCTTGTCCAAATCGGTGAAGATACGGGACAGCTTGAGCTAACACTAAAAAGAGGAGCCTCTTTTTTACGCCGCACGGTTGCTCTAAAGAAAAAGGCAAAGTCGGCACTAATATATCCATCTTTCGCGCTATTTGCCGTTGTTGGAGCGATGCTGGTGTGGATGATATATGTGCTTCCTCAAATGACAAGCTTGTTTAAAGAGATGGATGTAGAGCTTCCGGCTATGACGCTTTTTATGATGGGCTTATCTGATTTTTTGGCGAATTATATAGGATATATGTTTTTAGGCATTATTATATTTTTTATACTCTTTAAGATAGCCCATAAAAAATATGAGCGGGTTCGTTGGTATACGGATAAGCTGCTTTTAAAAATTCCGGTTATAAAAGAGGTGATATCTAGTTTTAACATTGCGTTTATATCCGAGTACCTGAAACTGGCGGTAGTATCGGGCATCCCTATATACGGCGCACTGGATACACTTGGTAAAAATATCGGTAACGAGCTTTTTAAAAAAGCAATAAGCAGTGCCACACACGATATATCAAGAGGTTCTCAGCTCTCCGCGGCATTTTTAAAAACGAAAATGTTTACAACTTTTATGATAAGAATGTTGGGCGTAGGAGAGTCTTCGGGAACCCTTGAAAATCAACTTAACATAATCTCGGAATATTATTATGAAAGAGTAGACAACTATGCGGAAAATATCGGAAAAATTATCGAGCCGGTTGTTCTTATAGTGGTAGGAAGTTTTATGGCTCTTGTTATGGTAGGATTAATGGGACCTATGTATGATCTTGTAAGCGGGATAAAGTAGAGTGAAGAAATTGCTTTTAGTTGATGACGATATTGCTTTAAGAAAACAATTCTGTTTTACATTTGAAAAAGAGTATGTGATACATGAAGCGTCAAACGCTAAAGAAGCGTTTGATATCATGGATAAGGTAAGATTCGACATCGCTCTTGTAGATCTTGGATTGCCCCCTTATGAAAACAGTTATCATGAGGGTAGGTTGATAATCTCAAAATTTCTTCTCTTGCATCATACTAAAATAATAGTTTTAACAGGGCAGGAGAGCAGAGAGTATGCAAAAGAGCTTATTGATTTGGGAGTTTTTGATTATCTCCTAAAACCCGTAAATATTCCGACTCTCTCAGCTTCACTAAAAAGAGCTTCTTTTTTTATAGATAATGAAGCAAATAGGGATGAGAGCGGTGTTAAACTCTCATTTAAAGCCAATTTTGCGGACGGTTTAAAAAACATTTCGGATGAAGCGCAAAAACAGTTGCTTTTGGCAGTTTTAAAAAAAACTGATTTCAATATCTACCAAAGCGCCAAGATTTTAGGCATAAGTAGAGAGAATTGCTACTATTTCTTAAAAAAATTCGGGATTGAGAGAGCAGATGCTTGAGGTTATTTATCCGATTTTAACCATCATGGGACTAACCATTTTAGGGGTCGTGTTTTACTTTAGTTTTGAGTTAAAACATATTTTAAAGATTTTATCCATACTCTCAAAGATTAAAACAAACAATAGTTTGGATGCTAAAGAGTATATAGACTCGATTGCCCTGCAACTCCGCCCCATAGGAATAGAAGATATTTCATACAAACTCTCATACTCCAACAGCACCGTATCGTATGAAAACACCATTTTAAAAGAAGTTTCTTTAGTAGAAACAACACTTCAAGATAACTTGGTAAGCGGCAATCTAGGTATATATGTAAAAAACAACAAAGGCGAAAGAAAGATTTTAAACACTCTTATTTTGCACATTATAACTCTTCAAGTTATAAACCAGATTCATTCAAAAATATATACGAACAATGAAAGTTTTGCAAAACTGCTGCAACTTCAAACATATATGATGCATGACCTTAAAAATATTTTACAATTTTTTCAGGCCATGCAGTACAATGTAGCGACTTTGCATACGGATGAAGAGAAATCCCGTTTTATACACTATCTGCAAAACAACACGGAACCGGTAAATAAAAAAGTGAGTAACATACTAACACTATTAAAGATAGGCTCAAGCCAAAATAAAGAAGATAGTTATGAAGAAGTCTCTTTAGCCGCCGTGTTTAGGGAGTATGCAAATTTTTATCTACTTGAGTGCAGCATTGAAGGCGATGCTGTTATATACACAAACAAAGAACATATCACGGCTATAGCGGACAATATCCTTGGAAATATTTACGATAAAAAACTACTGCAGAGCGATATAGCGTGTCAAGTCATAATTGAAGAACAAAAAGATAAGATATGTATAACACTTAGCGATAACGGTTATGAGTTTAAAAATCCGTTAGAGGTTTGCGAACCGTTTTACACTACAAAACAAGGCGGAATAGGCATAGGGATGTACCAAGCAGCAGGTGCGGTAAAACTGCTAAACGGTACGATTGTTTGTAAAAATGTTAGCGAACATCCGCAAATAGTTATAACTATTCCTACCAATAGATAAAGTACTTTGCCCGTCACTGCGAGACTTCGAAGAAGTCGCGGCAGTCTATTTTAGAAATATCCATAAATGTAAAAAAAATTTACACCTTGTTTTTTTTCGTATATTTCCGATATACTAAATGTAAATAAAAATAGAAGGAATTCTTAAGATGAGAAAAGGTTTTACACTTGTAGAGTTATCAATTGTATTGGTAATCATAGGTTTGTTGATTGGCGGTGTGCTTAAGGGCAAAGCTATGATAGATAGTACAAAACAAAAGCGCGTAAAAGCGGATGTAGACGGTATAGTTGCGGCAGTTTATGCTTATCAGGATAGATTTGGTGCACTTCCTGGAGATAATCCGAGTCCGGTTACGGCAGGTTGTGCGGCAGGAAACGGGAATGGTCTGATTGAGACTGCGGCTGAGCAGATTTGTGCGTGGAGAGATTTGATTACTGCAGGGTTTGTAGCGGGTAATCCGGCCTTAACCACTGAGGCTACTGTTTCAAAAAGAAGCCCGTATGGCGGTATATATGCATTTAGAAACGGTACGGTAGGAGATAGAAATGGGAACTATATTCTTATAAACAATATACCGTCAAATGTTGCTCAAACTATGGATTTTAAATATGACGATGATGTTTGGAATACCGGTGATGTACAAGGTAGTGTTACATATCCTGCTGTTCCTGCAAGTATAGATGTAAGTTGGTTCGCTTTCTAAAATTTTTACCTTTTTTCTCATTCCCATCAGCTTGATGGGAATGCATGCTTCAATCTAAAAAATCATAAAATCTTCGCGAACCACATTGTAATTGGGTGTTCTTTTGATTTTTATCTTTAAAGGTGTATAATTATGCACTTAATATGGGAGTGATAAAACTATGAATACTGTTAGATTAAACATAACATTACCTGCTTCTCTAAATGATGAAATAAACCATTTTGCTGAAGAATTAAACGAGAAAAAAAGCCATATCATCGTCTCTGCACTTGAGATGTACTTTGATTATCTTGATATCAGAGTGGCAGAGAAAAGACTTAATGATAATGAACCTACTTTTACGCTTGATGAAGTTAGAAAAGAACTAGGACTCTGATTTGTATATTCTTAAATTAAATCAATCTGCAAAAAAAGATTTAAAAAGTATAGATAGACAAAATCAGGTTTTTATTCTTGATTCTTTGGAAGATTTTATACGAAATTTCTCTAGCGACTATGAAAAATCTCTTATGCACTCAGGCAAAATTAAAAAGCTTCAAGGGCAAAAAGAGCTGCTTTACCGTTTAAAACTTCGCTCATATAGAGTTATATACAAAAAGTATGAAGATAAACTTATTATCTTAGTCGTGCATATAACCACTCGTGAAGGTGCGTATAAATAATTTTTTATAAATATGCTCCGCCAATTCTAAAAATAAGTGCAACTTGCTCAATTTTTAGGACATGCAAATACTCAAATGGTTTATGATGTTTATGTAGTCATATAGAATCAAATTATAAAGATTTTGATAAGTCTATGTCTATGTAAGGGATTTTTCAGTTTTTAAAAAAGTGCTTGAAAGTTCGTAAAATAAGGCTTGGTGGTGGACGAGGAGGGATTTGAACCCTCGGTACAGTTACCCATACGCATCCTTAGCAGGGATGTGGTTTCAGCCGCTCACCCACTCGTCCGTTTGAAGAGTGCAATTATAATCATATCTACATAATATACAGCTTAAGAAAGTGCCTCTGCTCTATGTTTTTTAAATTTGCTCTAATATTTTCTTAACTACTTCTGATGGGTTTTGGGATTTATAAATCGGGCGACCGACGACTATAAAATCTACGCCTGCGCTCTTTGCATAAGCAACATCTGCTACTCTTTGCTGATCTCCTGCATCTTCTCCAAATGGGCGAATCCCCGGAGTCAGAGTCATAAAAGCTTTATCGGTTATGTTTTTTATAGACTTGCTCTCATAAGCCGAGCAGACAACACCATCAAGTCCGCTCTCGTGCGCGTCTTTTGCAAATTGGTCGGCTTTTTGTGAGATTGAATCCTCATAAACCTCACTAAACTCATCTTCGCTAAATGATGTAAGAGCGGTTACGGCTAAAACGATAGGGCGGTTTTCGTATAAACCAAGTCTATCCATAACCTCTTTCATAGCGCGTTTTCCTGCACTTGCGTGAACATTAAACATATCAACGCCGAGTCCCATAATAGACTCTGCGGCATCTGCCATCGTGTTTGGTATGTCATAAAGTTTTAAGTCCAAAAATATCTTAAAGTCGGGATTTATCTTTTTTATATCTTTTAAAAACTCTTCTCCGTCGCGGATATATGAACGAAGACCGACTTTTAGCCAGATAGGATACTCTTTTATTTTGTTGATTAAATCTAAATTTTCTTGTTTTGTAGGTAAATCAAGGGCTACACAAAGCTGCATTTTAACTCTTTATATTTTAGTAATTGAATTATAGCATTTTTACGATTTCAATTGATTTATAGTCGCTTCTTTGCCTGCACTTCTTGGTTTATAGTTCATCAAAAAGTCGCCTTTGCTCTCTCCGTTGGCAAAACTGCTTTTGTATCCAAAACCTTGAACTATAAATCTAGTTTTCGCTCTAGCGTCGCTATTGCTCCATTTTTCATACTCTATTCTATAAATCGCGCTGTATATTTCTGCTCTGCCTACTCCATGGTAGCAATGCACCAGAATCGGATAGTTATCGCTATTATCTAAAACTTTAAAAAATTTGTTTAATGTCTCTTTTGTCGGGGTTTGAGTTGATGGGATATTTATATGAACTACGGCTGTATTGTATTTTTGATTGTATTTTTTTACGGCACTCTCTTCTTTGTCTATATTTTCTTGTTTATCTAAATTTAGAGTATCTTGCAGGCTGGGATTTTGTAAATCAATAACCGTTTTAATCTTATACTCTTTTAAATATTTGTCTAATTTATCAGGATTAATCAAGCCGGATTTATAAACTTTATCTTTGCTTATCTCTTCAAATCCGTAATTATAGTTCTCATGCCATACATAATATGCACCGATAGCTAAAACTATTGCGCCAAAAAGTTTTAAAATATTTTTCATTAACTTTTACCTAAGTCGGTATTTGAGGGATAATTATATCGAAGATTTACGGTATGCAACTTCTCCCCGATTGAGGTAGAAGTTACAATTTTTATAATACAGATTTGGTTAAACTATTTTTTTACCATAGACTCTATTTTTTCAACTATACTCGGGTCTTCAAGAGTTGATATATCTTGAGTTATTGCTTCGCCTTTTGCGATTGAGCGAAGAATCCTTCTCATAATTTTACCAGAGCGAGTTTTCGGTAGTCCCGGAACAAATACTACATCATCACAAAGAGCGATATTTCCTATCTCTTTTTGGATAACTTTGTTGATAGCTTTTACCTCTTCAACTTCATCGGCTACACCGTTGTCCGATTTTAAAACGATGTAAGCAAAGATGCCTTCGCCTTTTATCTCATGAGGTTTTCCTACAACTGCAACTTCAGCTACATTTGGATGTTTTTTAACGGCTGCTTCAACTTCAGCCGTACCCATACGATGACCTGAAACATTGATAACATCATCAGTTCTACCCGTAATTGTGATGTAGCCCTCTTCATCATAGATAGCGCCGTCACCCGTAAAGTAAACAGGTTTGCCATCTTTTTTTACATCGCCGAAGTAAGATTTTACAAATCTCTCTTTATCTCCCCAGATGTTTCTTATCATTGACGGCCAAGGACGAGTTACGCACATAAGACCTTTTTCGCCGACTTCAGCTTTAACGCCGTTTTCATCTAAAATCTCAGCCATAATTCCAGGAAGAGGGAATGTCGCGCATGCAGGTTTGATCGGAGTTGCTCCCGGAAGAGGCGATACGATATGTCCGCCTGTCTCTGTCTGCCAGTAAGTATCGACTATTGCGCATTTGCCACCGCCGATAGCTTCATAGTACCATTTCCATGCCGGAGGATCGATAGGTTCTCCGACCGTTCCTAGAACTTTTAGAGAAGAGAGGTCATATTTTGCAGGTTCTGCTTCACCCATTTTGTGTAAAACACGGATAGCTGTCGGAGCAGTATAGAACTGGTTGATTTTATACTCTTCAACCATTTTCCAAGGTCTTCCCGCATCAGGATAAGTCGGAACTCCCTCAAACATAATAGTTGTTGCACCCATTGCAAGCGGTCCGTAAACTATGTAAGTGTGTCCTGTAATCCAGCCTACATCGGCAGTACACCAGTAAGTATCGTTCTCTTTTACATCAAAAACCCACTCCATCGTCATTTGCGCCCAAAGGATATATCCTGCTTGATTATGTTGAACGCCTTTAGGTTTGCCTGTACTTCCTGAAGTGTAGAGCAAGAAAAGAGGGTCTTCCGCATCCATAACTTCCGGTTCACAAATAACGCCTTGATGCTTGATAAGTTCGTTATAAGAGTAGTCTCTTCCTGCAGTCCATGTCACATCTTCGCCGTTTCTCTCAACAACTAAAACTTTTTTTACAGGAGTATCGCCTTTTAATGCTTCGTCAACAACAGGTTTAAGCATATACGGTTTATCTTTTCTGTAAGCACCATCCGCCGTAATAACCACTTTTGCCTCTGCATCTATGATTCTGTCTTTTAGTGCTTCAGCTGAGAATCCGCCAAATACGATAGAGTGAATTGCACCGATTCTAGCACAAGCAAGCATTGCATAAGCAGCTTCTGGAATCATCGGCATATATATAACGACTCTATCACCCTTTTGTACGCCAAACTCATTTTTGAGCAGGTTTGCAAACTTGTTTACATTGTAGTAAAGCTCTAAGTATGTGATGATTTGCTTGTCGCCTCTGTCGCCCTCAAAAATAATCGCAGCTTTGTTTTTACGGTTATTTAAGTGACGGTCGATACACTGAACTGAGACATTTAATTTTCCGCCATCAAACCACTTCACAAACGGTGCGTTGCTCTCATCCAAAACAGTATGAAACGGCTCCATCCACTCTAATTTCTCTTTTGCGTAACTTCCCCAAAAACCTTCATAATCTCTCATTGCAAACTCTTGCAATTCTTGATACTCACACATATTTTTTATTCTAGCATTTTTGCTAAACTCTCTATTTGGTTTAAAAACTTCTCTTTGCATTATTTCTTTCCTTGTTCTTATTTAATTTTAAAACGATGTCGGAAGTAATTCCGCCATCTACGCTAGCCGCTAAGGCACTAAAGCTTGCCTCTTGCGAGGCAGACACTCACTTTTTCTTTGAAAAAGTAAGATTTAGGTATATCATAGCCGTCATGATTGCATCATTTACGGCATTGTGTACTCCCATGTTGGGAATACCGCAGTTTTTTAAGATTGTATCAAACCGTAAATCAATATTTCCTTGTGGAATTAGTGAAATGGTTTTATCAAAGTATATTTCTGAAACTTCAATCATTCTGTTAGGGAGTGTTATTCCAAGGAGCGGTTTTGTGTATTTGTTTATCATACTCACATCAAACTCCAAATAATACCCTATAAGTGGTCTTGAACCCACAAAATTTAAAAACTCTACAATGCCCTCCTTTGTTGTTTTTGCGTTTTTCAAATCAAACGGACGAATCCCGTGAATCTTAATGCTTTTTGAACTTATCTCTTTTGAATTTTGTAAAAAAACTTCAAAAGTTTGAGATGTTAAGATTTTGTTATCTTTTATCTTTACGGCTCCGATGGAGAGTATCTCATCCTCTTTTGGATTTAGTCCCGTGGTCTCCGTATCAAAAACTACATACTCGCCGCTCAAATCTTTCTCAAACAAAAACTCAAAATTTTTATCTTTTAGCTTTTTGCGATTTGAGTTGGTTTTGAACTTGGATATAAAATCAAACATCGCTAAACTACCATATTTAGATGAAAGTGAAAACTCATAAATTTTTTAAATTTATTTATGATTTTAAAACTGTCTTTTAGCAAATCTCTTTGGTTTTTCTCTAAATTTCTAGGGTTAATGTAGTTTGCTTCGTCTATAGTTTTTGCTTCTAACATCGCTTTTAGTCTTATGGAGCTAAGCGTGTCAAAACTCTCTATGAGTTCGGTAGCAAATGTTTTATCTATTACTCCAAGATTGTTTAACTCTTTGATTCTCTCTATGGTGTTTGTCGCTTTTATCTCATACTGGATTGAGAGTGTTCTTACCCCGTGAACGAGAGCGAAAATCCCTCCTTTTTTTAAGTCGAGTCTGTTGTTATACTCTTTCTCAAGTACAAAACCTGAAAATAGAGAGAGTGGCGTTTCAAAGTTAAGTACCGCTTTTGCAATATGAGCCAAAACATCGTCTCTTGAGTGAAAACTGCTATGAAGATATGTCGTCAGTTCATCAAGAAGCGTACAATCTCCGGCAACACACTTTGCATCTAAAAAAATACTTAGATTTTGAACACTCTCATCGCTCATATCGTATGTCCACTTCTCTATGAGTTCTTTGTACGAGCTTGAATTCCTGCGCCAAAACTCGTTGCTGACCATTACGCCGCCGTTGCACTTTGGAAATCCAAGTTCTAGCAAATATGAGTTTAACTGCATCATAGGCTTGACAAAAAGCTCCACATCTACGCCGTTTTTAATGATAAGAGCGTTATCCTGATCGCTTCTTAGCGTCTGTTCCTCTCTGCCTTCACTACCCATAACTATAAGAGCACATTTGTCTCTTAGCTCTTCGCAAACGCACATCTCAAAAACTTTTTTATACACTTTGTAATTAAGAGTTGCGATAAGCTTTGTGATATATCTTACCTTAACGCCTTTTGCACGAAGTGTGACTATAAGGTTTCTAAAATCCTTTTCAATAGCTTTTAAATCATCAAAATTTGAGGCTTTATCTATCTGAACGGCAACAAGATGCGAATGGCTGGCAAAGTAACTAAGCAGATCTAGCTGCTCCAACACGCCTACGATTTTTTCATTTTCAAGCACTACGACTCTCTTTATCGCATTGTGCGTCATAAGCAGAAGTGCATTAAATAAAAAGTCGTTTATATCTATAGTTATAAGATTTTTTGATGCAATTGTCGAGATTTTTTTACTTGTATCGTTATCTCCTAGAAGAACTCTCTCTCTTAGGTTTGTATCCGTTACAATCGAGTACCCATCAGAATCTTTTACTATAATGACTTTTGCTCTTAACTTTTGTTGTTGTTTTAGTGCTTCATATATACTATCATCAGCATTTACCACGCAAGCCGTATGCAGAAATATATCCGAGACTTTTGAGATAAGAAACGGAGATAAATCACTCTGCTGGTCATACTCTTTTAGCTGCTGATGGCGGGTTATAAAATCTTGTAAAAAGTAGCCCTGTACTTTTTTGTCTTGCATCAAATCTAAAAAATCATCTTTTTTTATCTCATAACAGATAAGATCTTCATCAACAATGAATTTGGCTTTTGTTTTTCCATAAATGATTGCATCCGCGTCAAAACTATCTCCTGCACCGTAGACATTATGAATCTCATCATCTATATACTCTGTAACCGAACCTTTGATGATAATGTAAAAAGCGATTGAGGAGATTGTAGGCGAGATAAGAAGAGTGCTGTTTGGATAGTAAGCAATGTCAATTTTGCTCATCAGATTATCCATGGTTGTTGAACTTAGAAGCTCAAACGGATGAATAGACTCAATAAGTTTTCTTTGATCTTGTATGCTCACAAAAAATATCCTTTTTATCTGATGTTAAGCACTAAAACGAACTCGTCCGTTTTAGTGGCAGGGACACATTGTCCCTTGCATCCCCTAAAGCTACAAAAAGCAAGCTTTTTGAGATTGGGAGCTATGTCTCACAATTTGCAAAACGGTTAGTGACTAGCTGCACCCTCTGCACCGATACCTGTTTGTGCTCTGATAAACTGAGCATCAAATAGTTCTTGTTCCTCTTTTGCACTCTCTGATTTATCGGTAATCGAGAAGAACCATGTACCGACAAACGCAAGTGTTACAGAGAAAAGTGCCGGATATTCATAAGGAAAAATTGCCGCTTTGTTTCCAAGTATACTTACCCATACAACAGGGCTTAAAATCACAAGCAATACTGCACTTCCAAGACCTAACGCACCGCCTATAACCGCACCGCGAGTTGTTAGTCTTCTCCAGTACATTGAAAGTACAAGAATTGGGAAGTTCGCAGATGCCGCAATAGCAAACGCAAGACCTACAACAAACGCGATGTTTTGGTTTTCAAACGCAATACCTACGATAATAGCAATAACACCAAGAGCGATTGTAGCCATTTTAGAAACTCTCATCTCTGTCATTGAATCTACTCTGCCTTTTCTAAATACTGAAGCATAAAGGTCGTGAGAGATTGCCGAAGCACCTGCAAGCGTAAGACCCGAAACAACCGCTAAAATAGTAGCAAACGCAACAGCCGAGATAAATCCTAAGAAGAAGTCGCCGCCTACTGCATGACTTAAGTGAATAGCAGCCATATTGCTTCCGCCTAAAATCGGATATCCGCCGCTTGCCGCATGTTTAACCGCATCCAAATACTCAGGTTTTTGAAATACCATAACGATAGCACCAAAACCGATGATAAAAGTAAGGATATAGAAATAACCTATAAATCCTGTTGCATAGAAAACTGATTTACGAGCCTCTTTCGCATCATTAACCGTAAAAAATCTCATCAAAATATGTGGAAGACCAGCTGTACCGAACATAAGTGCAATCGCAAGCGAAATCGCTGAGATAGGATCACTTACAAGTCCGCCCGGGCTCATAATTTGTACACCTTTAAGTTCTGTTGCATGTTGGAAAAGTGAACCGAAACTAAAGTCATAATGTGCCATAACGGCAATTGCCATAAATGAAGCACCGGAAAGCAGTAAAAATGCTTTAATGATTTGAACCCAAGTAGTAGCAAGCATACCGCCAAACGCAACATATAAAATCATAAGAACACCGACTAATACAACCGCCATCTCATATGAGAGACCAAAAAGAAGTTGGATAAGTTTTCCTGAACCGACCATTTGTGCAATTAGATACAAAATAACTGTTGCAATAGAACCTGAAGCAGCTAAAGTACGGATAGGTGTTTGTTTAAGTCTGTACGAAGCAACATCGGCAAAAGTATATTTACCTAAGTTTCTAAGAGGCTCTGCAATTAAAAAAAGAATTACCGGCCAGCCTACTAAAAATCCGATAGAGTAAATCAGACCGTCGTAACCTTTCATATAAACAAGACCGGAGATCCCTAAAAATGAAGCAGCCGACATATAATCGCCCGCAATTGCCATACCGTTTTGAAAACCTGTAATTCCTCCGCCTGCAGTGTAAAAATCTTTTGCACTTTTAGTCTTTTTTGCAGCCCAGTAAGTAATACCCAGAGTTGCTCCGACAAAGATTAAAAACATTACGATAGCAGACATATTAAGCGGCTGTTTTTCAACTTGACCCGAGAGTGCATCGGCTGCAAAAATTGCTCCTGTTGCAAGGATTAAAAAGGTGAGTATTCTATGCATTAATGTTCCTTAATTGAGTTTTTGACGCTATTTGATAGATCATCAAATTCGCCGTTTGCTCTTTTTGTGTAGATTCCCGTAAGCACGATTGCAAAAATGATGATGCCCATGCCCACCGGAATCCCGATAGTCGTAACAGAACCGTTAGAGAGAGGTGTTCCCAAAAAAGAGGGGTTAAACGCAATCAATAGTATAAATAGAAAGTAGACCGTAAGCATCATAATAGAGAGCTTTACGGCAAAGCTGTTTCTCGTAGAGATAAGCTTTTGGTAGTCTGGATTTGACTTTATTTTTTCAACAAGTTCTTTGTTCATCTTTTTTTCCCTTAAAAATTATAGTTAGCGATAAATCTATATTCATCCCAACCTGTTGTTGCACCTGCTGCATTTACATTGAAGTCGTTTGCATAATTTGCACGAAGACGAAGCTGTAAGTTTTTAACTATGCTTGGATTGTAGATAATGTCAAAACCGCTCTCGCTTGCATTATCGTATGTGTAACCGTTATACTTTGCCATATCAAATTTTGCATAGTAGA
>NZ_JAQTLH010000008.1 GCF_028714975.1 Sulfurimonas sp. | reverse complement strand
TATGATGAAGCAAAAGAGAAAATAAACGCAGTTGATATTGATGATGTAGTAGTATTTAACCCTAAAAAATACTCTCATAACCTTTTTTGGCAGACAAACGAGCAGAGCCAGCAGAAGGTTTACTCTATTATCTCGAATTATCTATCAAGCATGAATGAGAGTGATATAAAAACCCTATGCGATCAGTTTGGAAAAAATCTAGTCAAGAGTGTGCTCAAAGATAAATATAAAAAAATGTACGCAAAAGGTTATATCGCTACAAGTGGGATAGATATACAATTAAGTGGCAAATATGAAGAGAATGGGGTATATAAAAAACTCTTAGGTGCAATCAATGACTATTAATGTCAAAAATGCACTAGATAAAATCTGCAATAATGAAATCTTTAACGATGAGCTGTACTTCATTGGAGGTACGGCTCTTGCCTTTTATTTAAACCACAGAATTTCTGAAGATACAGACAAAAACAGTTCTGAACTTAAAATATATACCTAGGGTAATGCCTTATGAACAAATATGCTAAAATGAGCTTATCAAAAATAAATAGGTTAATATAAATATGTCTGATATAGAAGTAAAAGCACTAGAGTATCTTAAAATAAATAAACAAGAATTTTTAAAACAACATTTAGCTAATTTAGAAGTACAAGAAATAAAAACTGCCATATTTACAGCAGGTGCTAGTGGAGCCGGTAAGACAGAATATGCTATCAGCAGAAAAGAAAAAGAAACTTTTTTATTACATTTGGATATTGATGAAATTAGAGAGTTTTTTACTTCTATTGGCTACAATGGAACAAACTCTAGTGATTATCAAAAACCAGCTTCCAAAGGTGTAAATTGGCTTTTTGACAGGGCTTCTAAAAAAGGTTACTCTCTTATATTAGATTCCAACTTTGCTGAAGCGACAATTGCTCAAAGCAATATTCAGAGGCTTTTAGATAAAGAGTATGTAATTGAGATAAACTACATATTTAGAGATCTTAACAAAAGCTACGAGTTTGCTAAAAAAAGAGAAAGTATTACCAAAAGAAAGGTTCCTCTTGAAGTTGTACAAAGTAGCTTCAAAAACTCTTTTGACACTACACTTTTAATTAAGTCTATTTTTAAAGATGCCATTATTTTAAATCTTATTGATAGAGAAAATGATATAATTCATGAAGATATTGACGAGCAGAATTTTTTTGATTTACTAAAGGAGGGGATAGTATGAGTTTAGAAGAGTACTTACAACAAAACATTAAACCAGATATATTAAACAAAGTAACTGAGTTTAAAACTTCTTCAGCTTATAAATCTATTCAAACTTATACTACTTCTGTAAAATATAAACAAGCAAAAATTCAATTAAAGCTTAGATATAATAACATACACAAAAGTACACTGGCAGATATCAAAAGATTACAAGAATTTACTGTATAATCTTAATCACTTTTTGTAAGATTTAAAACTCCTTGATTAGCACTTTGGCTATGACTTAAATGGTCAACTGTTTGATAATAAGATGTGACTGTTCCGCTGTGCTGATGCCCTAAAGATGCCGACAATACTTGTGCTGGTACACCCGCACTTCCAAGAGCAGAAACAAGAATATGTCTAAAATAATGCATTGTCAACTCTTCTATACCTGTAACTTCTTTTATTTTATCTAATTGCCATCTAGGCGAAGACAACAGCTTACCGGTTTGAGGCGAAGCGAATACAATAGAATTGCCAATATCCATAAATTCTAAGAGAGCCTCACGGATTACTAGAGGAATATCGTAATATTGGTCAATGCCTATCTTGTTATGTTCAGCCGCAATCGTGTATACATTATCATTAAAATTTATATGTTCCCATTTCAATGTACGAATCTCATTCCAACGCCTTCCAAAAAGAGCAAACAAAAATAAAGCACGATAAAAAGGTTCATCTTTGTATAGATCAATTATTGTGTGATACAAAATTTTTAGCTTATCAATAGGCTTTGATACAAACTTTTTGCTACTGGTTTCTTTTTTTGGTATCTCTATTGGAGGAAGTTTATTTATCGCCCCATTAACCATTGCATACTCTAAGATAGGTTTTAAAACTTGCCTTAAGCATTTAACTATATTACGATGTGAATTACCTGCTTCATTTTGTTTTGTCTTGCCCCCGTCTTTCATATTTTCAACTATTGTCAAAATATCATGCTCTATGACTTTGCCCACTGCTTTTTTACCAATAACAGGCTTAATATAATTAATGTACATATTTTTTCTATCTCGCGTCCATGAAGAATCCTTGCACTTTTTATCAAAATACATTTCGGCTATATTATCCACCTTGGTACTTTTAGTGAAAAGATTATACAAGGAGTCCTCAATCTCATTACGATATTCTTCAGCTTCACTTTTAGCCAACCTTTTTCTATCTCGCAAACCAAAACTTGCTTTAATACTAAATGTCTTGCTGTACTCTTTATCTTGCATGGTAAATCGGTATCTGAATTTTGTATAGTCTTGATTTGCGAACAATCCAGTTTCTACTTTATTTACAAATTCTTTTTTAAATGTGTTCCCATGTGCCACAATTATTTCCTTAATTTGGTTCCCGACTTGGTTCCCGAGTTATTATGAAACTATAGTACTATGAAGAGAATTAAAAAGAATTTAAAATCCCTATTTTATCGGATTATAGAAGCATATGGAAGTTTAAGGAAGCATACATTGCAAGTCTTGAAAACCGGCGAGGGTAATACCTCCCAGAGTTCGAATCTCTGAGGGTCCACCACTATTTTTACACAATCTCCTTAAACACGTTACTTTCAGAGATATTTAATAACTTTATTCTATCTATCCGCTTTTTCAATAATTTTTTACTTTTAAAACAATTTTAGTCGCAGATTTGACGTGGTCTTTTTACTAATAATTCGATGAGAACTGGAATGACCCCTATAAAGTAGATAAATTTTTAACCATAGTATAATCTATTTGAAACACTCTTTTGAAACTTAGCTTTTCAACGTGTGTGACGGGTGTAAACTTTTATAAAATATTTTTTTACTCTTAAAATTTTAAAAAGTTCGCTGTTTAAAAAGTGTTAATATATGCACATTTTGTTCAATGATTTTGAAAACGATTGTATATTTTTTATATATCAAGTCTCTTGTATCTTCATCTTCGATATAGTAACTTTTCCTACAGCGGTGAGGCATTTGGTTTAAAGAGTTAATCTTTTTTTGAAGTTCAAAGATAAATTTTCTTGCTTTATTTCTTGAATCTTGCTCAGATATATAACTATAAATATTTTGCAAATCTTCCAAAGCTTCAGGCTCGACAATTATATTATAATGCATTTAAGATTGAAGAATTTTTTCTATAGCTTGATTTAAAGGGATACCCTTATTTTCGGAAATGCTATTCACAGCCTTTTGAACTTTTTGTTTTGCTTCTTCAAAAGAGATGGACGGATACTCTCTCCCACTTGTAACTTCTACTTTGTCTCTTGGCAGCATCTCAAGCAGACCCATAAATTTATCAAAAATTGAATCATCAATATTTAGTTGTATTGTATGCATAAAAACTCCTAGTTTCATTATTGTAACTAATTTTTAGTAAAAATATCTAAGGCTTCGCGACTACTTTTGCGCCCACCTACACTCTAAAAAAATATTTATTTTAACAACGCAATACATATAATAACCGTTTATAAAAAGAATAATGTTACAATACAGAAAGTGAGGATGGGGGTTTAACATGCAAACCATCCAAATTAATAATCCGGAAGTAGAAAGTTTTATAGCTTCAAGATATGGTAGTGACACGCAAAGCTTCGTCAATGATTTTATAAAATTTGTGAAACTTTCTTTAGATGATGTCTACCCTGCGATTACCAAAGAAGAAGCAAAAAAAAGAGTTGCAAAAGCACTCCAAGATATAAAAAGTGGTGAGGCTGTACTACTGAGCCAAAAAGAATATGATAAAGAGATAGATGAATTTATGAAGACTCTGTAAATAACAATTGTACGAAAAAGAGAATACTTAGATTCACTCAAAAACATACTCTCTTACATCTCAAAAGATAGTAAAAAACAGAGCTTTGAACTTCAAAAGTGAAGTAGATAACAAAATAAATAACTTAGCAAACTTTCCACATAAATTTCGACCGTCTATTCATAATGAAGATGAGAATGTTAGAGATATGATTTTCAAGGGTTATACAATAATTTATCTAGTAGAACTAGATGAAAATAGAATTTCTATACTAGACATTTTTAAATGGATTGATAAATAAAGCCCTTAATATTGAATCACTTTTTCTATAACTTGACTTAAATGTAGACCTTTATTTACAGAGATGCTATTTACAGCCTTTTGAACTTTTTGTTTTGCTTCTTCAAAAAGGGGTGGAAAATTATTCCCATCCTCCGCCTAGAGCTTTACATAATGCAACAAAATTTTCTCGTTTTGCTTCTTCATTTAATACTATTTTATTTTCATTTGCTATTAGTGATTGCCGAATAATTAACAGGGGCAAATAGCCTGTTTTTCCATTATCGTACTCGGCTCTACTTAAGAGTTCGGTCTGGATATATTTTTTCTGTGCGTTTGTTAAAGCCTTGGATTCGTCTATAAGAGTGCGGCGCTCCTTTAAAGCACTCTCCACTTCGCCAAATGCTTTAAGCACTGTATGCTCATATTGTGCTTGTGCTTCTTTGGTTTTGGCTTTTGCATATTTAACTTTATTTTCAATTTGCCCTGCATCAAAGATAGGTAATGTGACAGACGGAGCAATCTGCCATATTTGTGACGGTGCCTTTAACAGTGTGGTAAGCTCCGCACTCTGATACCCAAGCATAGCGGTCAAGGAAAATGATGGAAAATATGCCGCTTTAGCTACTCCTATAGAGGCATTTGCCGAATGCAAGGATGCTTCTGCCGACAAAATATCCGGACGTCGTTGTAAAAGCTCCGAAGGCAGCCCTGCTGGGACATTAATCTCTAAAAGCGATACATCGGCATTTGTTATTGTAAAACCTTTTGGAAATTCCCCTATAAGGAGCGAAAGAGCATTTTCTAACACCGACATTTTTGCCTCAATCGGCGGAATTTCGCCGTGTGCTTCATCCGCGGATGCTCCTGTTTGAAGAACATCTCTAAATGATCCTACACCCTGCTCCCATTTGACTTTGGAAATTGACGCTATTTCTTCTGAAATCAGAACGTTCTTTTTGGCATTTTCAAGCAAGCGGTGCTGAGTTAAAAGCGCATTATAGGTAGAGACTACATTTGCCGCAATGGAAGATTTAACTATCTTAACGTTATATTCACTAGCCAAAAGTGTGGCTTTAGCAGATTCTTCGGCACGGGCATATTTACCCCAAAAATCGATTTCAAATCGACTCATAGCTAAATTAAAACCGTAGAGTGAAGTCAGCTTGTTAAATGTAGATGTTCTATTTGAGGTGCTGCTCGACAACTCTTGGCGAGACATGGAAGCGTCTGCCTCAAAATGGGGAACAAGATTGGACTCCGCTATTCCCAACTGCGCCATAAAACTCTCATTTTGAGCCGCAGCAACGGCAATCTCTCTGTTTTGTTCAAACGCTTTTTCTACTAACGCATTTAGAGTCGGATCGCCAAGTTTTTCCCACCACCTGTTTAGAACTTCGGCGGAACTGTTTTGTTCACCTGTTTTCCACTCAATCGGAAGATTTGGTTTTGGAGGAGTAAAATCAGGCTCTATACTGCAACCTGCACTCAATAAAGCGACTATACTTAATAAAATAGTATTGTTAAGTGTCATTGCTTCTCCTTATATCGTTGTATTTTTTCTCGTAGAGTCGAGACCTGATAATATAGATAAGGGATAAAATAGCGTTCGACGAATGTCGCGGCAATCATCCCGCCTAAAATACCTATGCCGATTGAGTGACGGCTCTCCGCCCCTGCTCCTGTGCTAAAGGCTAAGGGCAACACACCGAAGACAAATGCTAACGATGTCATCATCATCGGACGATAACGCAATCGTGCCGCTGACATTGTCGCATCATATACGCTTTTTCCTGATTTTCGCTCCTCTTCGGCAAACTGTATTACCAATATCGCATTTTTTGCCGCCAATGCGACAAGAGTCAGCAGTCCAATCTGAAAAAAGACATCGTTATTTTGACCTGTAAGCCACACTGCAATATATGCCCCGCCCATTCCAAAAGGTATGGCAAGCATAACTGCCAACGGCAATGTCCACGCTTCATATTGGGCAGCAAGAATCAAAAAAACGATTACAAACGCAAAAAGCAGTATGCTCCTTGCTCTGTCTTGCACTTTAAGCTGTTGATGGGCGATACCGTCCCAACTTGTGGTAATCTGCGGCGGTAACGATTTTTTTGATAGCTCTTCAATCAATGTAATCATCTCTCCCGTACTCACTCCATGTTTTTGGCTTACGTTAATCGCAACGGCAAGAGTGGTATTGAAGTGCTCAATTTTGACGGCAGCCGATTTTTGTTCTACATTGATAAGCGAACTAAGCGGTATCATCGCACCTGAAGAAGATTTAACATAACCTCTGCCTATGTCAGACGGTTCACGCCTAAAATCTCCGTCAGATTGAACTTTAATCCAGTATGTATTGCCGTCTTTGACAAATTGACCGACATTTGAGAGACCGATTGTATTTTGAATCGTTGAATATAGATCTTCTAGCGAAACTCCTAAAATTTTTGCACGCTCACGATTTATATCTATAAACAGAACCGGAGAAGATGGACGCATTGAACTTGTTACATCCTTAAACTGCGGAATCTCTTTTGCTTTATTTATAAAATCTTGCGCAGCTTGAACTAACAGATCCATATCTCCGTCGGGGCTTTGAAGCCATAATTGCACCCCTCCGGTTTTACTTAACCCTCTAATAGGCGGTGGAGAGTAGCTGTTAAAACTCGCCTCTTTAATCAAATCCGTAGCTTTTTGAACTTCTTTTTTAATTGACTTTACGCTTAACTCATCGCTCTTACGCTGATCCCAATGTGCAAGCCGTATAATCATTGTCGCGGAATTCGGTTCTTGTGTTCCACCCATAAAATTACTTCCTACAATAGTAACAACGCTCTCAACTCCGGCGATTGCTTGAACCGCATTTTCAGCTTTAACAACAGCCTCATGAGTCCTCTCAATAGTTGCACCCTCAGGCAAAGAGACAACGGTGAAAAAAAATCCCTGATCTTCAACCGGCAAAAATGATTTTTGCAGTGTTGAAGAGAGATGATAGATAACTACGAAAACGGAGAGATACAGCATCAAAGTGATAAAACTTCGTCGAATCATTATGGAAGAGAGATGCAGATAACGCTCTGTCATATCCGCAAACATAGCATTAAAACGTGCAAATATCGGCAAAGGAGCTTTCTCATGAGGGCGTAAAAGCAATGCGCCAAGAGCGGGAGAGAGCGTCAATGCCACAAAGCCTGAAAAGACTACCGACACTGCAATCGTCATAGCAAACTGTTTGTAGAGCTCACCGGTCATGCCGCCCACAAAGGTTGCTGGTACAAAAACAGCGCAAAGCACCAAAACGATAGCTATAATCGGGCTAGAGACTTGACTCATCGCCTTAATTGCGGCTTCTTTTGGAGAGAGATTTTCATCCTGAATAATCCGCTCAATATTCTCCACAACCACAATCGCATCATCTACTACTATACCGATAGCCAATACCATCCCAAAGAGAGTCAGAGTGTTTATCGAATATCCCAGCAGATACATACCGATAAACGCTCCCATAAGAGATACCGGAACAGCGACCAAAGCGATAATAGTCGCCCTGAAGCTCTGTAAAAACAGATAAATTACGATAATTACCAGCAGCAATGCTTCTGAGAGCGTTTTTATTACCTCTTTAATAGATATTTTTACAAATTTGGTAGCATTGTGCGCTATTTGATATTTTAAGCCTGCAGGAAAGGTTTTAGAAAGACGCTCTAGCTCCATATTTACAGTATCTACCGTCTCTATAGCATTGCTATCGGATTGGTCATAAACCGCCAATAAAACAGCCGGTTTTCCGTTGAAACGACCATAATACTCATAATTGCTCGTTCCAAGTTCCACTCTGGCTACATCGTTAAGACGAACAACCGTGCCATCCGGTTTTGTACGAACAATAATCTGCTCAAACTCCTCTACCCTCGAGAGCCTCCCTTTAGAGGTAAGCATCACGGTCATTTGCTGATTGCTGATAGGGCTCTGCCCTAAACGACCCGGGTTGACCTGAAGGTTTTGTTCATTTATTGCCGAATCTATATCCGAAGTACTGATTCCCATTGATGCCATCTTATCCGGATTAAGCCAGATACGCATCGAATAATCTCTCTGACCTGAAATCAAAGCGTTTCCTGCACCGTGAAGACGCTTGATATTGTTGATTACATGCGTAGTTACATAGTTGCTAATCTCGATATCGTTCATCGACTCATCAGGAGAGTACAAAGCCGCAATCATTAAAATATCTTGAGTTCTTTTTTTTACATCCACTCCCAGCATCTTAACTATACTCGGAAGCCTCGGCTGGGCAAGATTTACTCTGTTTTGAATATCGTTTAATGCTTTATCGACATCGGTTCCCACTTCAAAAGTACAGCTGATTCGTCCATTGCCTGACATTCCTGAAGCCGAGGAACTTACATACATCAGATTATCTGCTCCGGCAATTTGTGCTTCAATCGGTGCAAGAACAGTATCGGAAATTGTTTTTGCATCGGCTCCCGGATATGTAATACTTACGCCGACAGACGGAGGGGTAACATTTGGGAACTGCGATACCGGAAGCATTTGAGTTGCCGTAAACCCAAGCACAACGATTAAAATAGATATAACCCCTGCAAAAATAGGGCGATTAATAAAATATCGCGATAACATTATTGAACTTTCTTAGCCGAGTCTATTTTTACCGCTTTTCCTGCTTCAACACGTGAATTGCCATCGCAAATAATCTGTTCGCCCTCTTTAAGCCCTTCTAGTATTACTACACTATGTTCTACCCATTCTCCTACTTTGACGCTTCGAGACTCTGCGATATTCTCTTTGCCAACAACATAAACAAAGGTCCCTTTTGCCCCTTGCATAAGTGCCTTATGGGGAATAAGAAGCGTATTCTCCATTCTTGCTTTAATTCTCACCTTTACAAATTCGCCCGGCACCAATTCACCGTTTGGATTGGATAATTCGGCTCGCACTGTTCGTGTTCCGCTAAGTGAATCAACCGTTGGGCTTAAAAAAGAGATTTTGGCTCTGTTTGGATGTGTATGCCCGTTTGGAAGAATTATATCAGCAAGTGTATCACCTGCGCCGTTAATCGCTTTTTTGATTTTCTCCATTGAGAGTGTATTGACTGAAAAATCTACATAAATAGGATTACTCTGATAAATCGTCGTTAACAAGCCGTTTTGAGTCGGAGCGATATAGCTGCCTTCGTGTTGAACTACTTTATCTGACCATCCGGATATAGGAGAACGGATTGTCGTATAACTTAAATTTAATTTAGCTTGAGCAAACGCTGCTTTAGCTTCGCTAACCAATGCACTTTGCGTACGTTTAGCTGCTATCGCTGCATCAAGTTCTTGCTGACCCGATGCTTTTTGCTCAAACAGATTTTGAACCCGCTTTAAATTTTGTACAGCATTCTCTTCTTTGGCTATTTCACCTTCCAATGCAGCTTCTGCGGATGTTACGGCAAGCACAAAAGGTTGTGGATCAATGGTAAAGAGAATATCTCCTGCTTGAATATAATTTCCTTCACGATAATTTTTGCTCAGCAAATACCCTTCAACACGTGCGCGTATCTGAACATGTCGGTTAGCAACACTAGTCGCGGTAAATTCCATAGGCGCATCAAGACTTTCTTTTTTGAGTATCATTACGCTTACTGATGCAGGAGAGTTATCCTTATCTTCCGAATCTTGACGGCTGCATCCGGATAATACCAAAAGCAATACCGTACCTACAAAAAATACTTTTCCCCACATTCATCTTCCTAATCAATATATAGAATCTTATTAAAAAATTTAAGTAATAATATCATAATTTATGATTTCTAAAGCAGTGTGGGCACTAACAAATTAGGCATTTTGGCTATCAATCCGTTTTGCGATTTTATCAAAGAACACTCAACGATTTTTTCACACTAGATATACTAAACTTCTTTAAAATCTAAAAGAAGTTTATGTGCTTGTTATTAGATGCCGTCTTGGATTATTGTGTCGGGTGCAAACTCTATGGTCTTTTAATGTTATTAAAATAAGGAAAAAATATGAATAAGTTATTAGTAATTCTTTTGTCTTCGGCTGTTATGGCTTTTGCTGCAGATGAAAATGTCAACAAGTGCGCTACTTCTTGCAACAGTAAGGGTATGCAAAGCGGTAACCAAAAATTAGAAATGGTAAATCAAATGCCCGAAGATATGAAGTTAAAGCTCCATTTTGACGCATTAGTAAATCTGCCTATCTTAGCAAGAACATTCAACAAAAATAATGAAGACGAAAAATTGGCTTTAACAAAAGAGCAAAAAATTGCTATTCAAAAGTACAAATTGGAAACTATGGATAGCATATTACCTATAATGAAGAGTTCTCATGAACTATCGCAAAAGTTAAAAAACGGAGTTTTGTACGGCACTATGAGTGAACAGGAAGCTCTAAAGATATCAAATGAAATTGCTAAACAAAAAGAGAGCGTTTTAGCTATGAAAATCAATTGTATACTATTTTTTAGAAAGACTTTATCTAAAGAGCAGTTTGAAAGATTGCTTGAACTTGATAAAAATATGCTCTATCTAAACAATCCGTATAACTATTAATTCAAATTTCTGAGAATTCACCGCTAATTTTTTCTTTAAATGGAATAAATATTGCTAGCTATAACAAACTCAAATGTTTAAAATATGAGTTGGAGGGGTAGCTTGAATTTTTTTGAAATTATTCATATCAAATTAAAAAAACTGTTACATCGGTTTAAAAAGCATAGTTTGAGAGTCTAGTTTAGGTCATATCTTGACTTTTACTACGGCTTTGACGACTTTTAGCTCATCCGTTGCTTTGATACACGGCATGTGAGCGTCTTGCGGGTAAAAAATAGCCGCATCACCTGCTTTAAGAACAATAGATGAAGCTTGCTTTATATCTTCGTATTTGATTAAGTCCGCTTGTTCATTATACGCTAAAGAGACAACCAAAAGAGTAGCATTTGATACCTCTATAATCTCTTCTCCGCTAAGTATAAACTGTATATCGATATATTTTCTATGCGACTCAAAAAAACACTCTTTTCTCTCTTTAGCGTTATAAATCTGTTCTAATGCAAAATTGCCATCATCCAATTCTACTTTTTTACAACTATCTAATGAGCAGCTCATAAGCCGTTTGTGCTCTATACTGTTTTTATCAACCAATCTTTCAAGGTACTCAAAAGCTACTGCAAATTTTTCCTGATTTGCTTGGCTTTTTACAATTTCTAATGCTCCAAATAGCGCCATTAAACCCTCTCCGCTCTTATTTGTATCTCTCTTCTTTAACTATTACACTATTTTCATTATCAATTATAGTAAGCTCATAATCGCTGATATTACACTGCAAACTCATCGTTCTTTGCGCTAAAAGCTCTATCTCGCCTTCAATATTAAGATAAACCACGGAGAGATTTTTAAATCGTTCAAGAGATTTTCCTACCTGCTTCCACCACGCCGAAGCACTGCCTTCTTGGTATGTATAGATAATAACCTTCTCAGAACGCCCGCATGCTTTTCTAATGCGTTTTTCATCAGGCTGACCCAAATCTATCCAAAGTTTAATCTCGCCGTCTAAAGCCTTTTGCCATAAGTCCGGCTCATCATCTTGTGAAATTCCTTTGCTAAAGAGCAGTTTCTCATCTGCATTTAGTATAAATGCCGCCAAGCGTACCATTAGGCGTAAATCATTTTCTGAAGGATGTTTGGCTAAAGTAAAGTTATGCTCTGCATAATAATTACGATCCATATCGGCAATGTTTAGTGAAGCTTTATAAATAGTTGCTTTAGCAGCCATTGTTCTCCTTGTATCGGCTCTTTTTATCTGATATTACGCACTTCATGAGCAAAGCCCATAAAGTGGCAGGGACAAATGTCCCTACAACCCCCTAAAGCTACCCATATCTTTCGGATATGGGAGAAAAGTTGACACTTTAGGCTCTTTTTGACAAAAGTGCGTAAGGTCAGTTTTTATAATTGAGAGTATACAACAATAGGAGCTCTTATTCTATTTTTTTAGTAAAAATATGCGACAATGCCTAGATAAATAAAATCAGATAAAAGTGAAGATTAATTATGAAATTACCTCATTACAAAAGAATAAAAACATCTCCTAAAAATAAAACTTTGGATTTAGATCCTAAAAATGAAGTTAAAGATATGTTTATGAAATGGTTCAAAAAAAACAATAAAGTCGGTCAGATTATGACTAAACAAGATGTAGTTGAAAATGTCATAGCTAAGTTAGATGCGAAACAAAACGATGCTTTAGAGCAGGCTATGAATGAGCTCAAGCGTAGCGGTTTGATTGAAACGAAAGAAGACGGAGTTACATTAGTATTGACTCAAAAAGGGGTTGATTTTATAAACAATTAAATGTGGTATAATTTTTTTTAGCGATTTTAGCCGCTTTTGGAACATATTTAAAACACTTAAAGGGTTTACATGTTAGCTTATTTTAAACAGATACAACCGGACATATTAGCATATAAAGAAAAGTTGGACAAAAACAACGTTACTATAGATAAAACAAATTTAATGTTTCTCAATCTGATTTTAAATATTTTAAACTTTTTAGGTACGGAGGATGCAAAGAAGCTTGATGAACAGTGCGAATACAATATTCTTACTATGAGAAAAGAGTTTGAGGGTGTCATCTACGGCGATGCCGTCAATGAAAAGGCTCAAGCGATTTTACTTACATTTTTTCTACGAATCGCAAAAGAGATGGAGATAAAATATAAAAAAATAGAAAATGAGAATCTTGAGAAGCTTTACGCTCTTATGACCTCAAAAGATTTTAGATACCCAAGCTACATAAAAGATCAAAAAAACTTTGCTCTTGAAAGTATGCCTGAGAATATAAAAAGAATGGAGTACCTAAAATAATTTTAGATTATTCTATCACTTCCGCCGTCAATTGCGACTTGAGAGCCTGTTGTTTTTGCAAACGCTCTTCCTGCCATTGCACATACCAGTTCTGCAACATCGTTTGATTTTATCTCGGCTTTAAGAACATTGTTTGTTTTGTACTGAATAACGCTCATATTGTAAGCTTTGGCACGATTAGCCAAAACTTCCTCCGTCCAAATAGCCGTGTCAAATACTGCATGCGGGTGAAGCGTGTTTACTCGCACTCCAAACTCTCCAAGTTCAAGCGCCGCAATGCGCGCTAGCTGAGTCTGTCCTGCTTTTGCAACAGAGTAAGCCGCCGCACCTTTCCCGGGTGCGGGAAAGTTTTTAGAAGCGACCATGATTAAAGCAGCATCAACGCCAAGTTTTAAAAACGGTGCCGTATATTTGATAAGTTTTTGGTGTGAAGTAAGGTTTATATCCATGCTTCTTTGCCAATTCTCATCGCTCAACATATCAAGGTTTTCACTTGGCGTAAAGATACCGGCATTGCTTACGACTATGTCGATTCCGCCAAAACTCTTAACCGCTCTCTCTATTGCATTTTGAATATCTTGGCTACATGTCAAATCACATTTCACACCGATAGCATCACTTTTTGCAAAGATTTTTTCTATTTCCGGGTTAATATCAATAGCCACAATAGCCGCACCCCTTGAGTTTAACATCTTAGCGATTGCAAGCCCTATTCCGCTTGCTGCTCCCGTTACAACTGCAACTTTTCCACTAAACTCAGGCAATTTTCCGCCGCCTTTTAGCTTCGCCTGCTCCAGTGACCAGTACTCAACTTCAAAAATATTTTTAGCGCTTAAGGCTTTGTAACCGCCTAGCATTTGGGCTTTTAAAATAGCCTCGTAGGTGTGGTCGTTTATATCTTTTATGATATTTGCCTCTTTTGCATTTGAACCAAAAGAGAGAGTTCCATTGCCTTTTAGTATTGCAAAATTCGGAGCTGGATTTAGAAGAGTCTCGTCTGTTTTATTTGCTTCAAAGTACTCTTTATACTCTTTTACATACTCTGCCAAATCAGCGTTAAAATCATCTCCTAAAATAGCAGGAATTCTCTTTGTTCTGATAACATGATCAGGTGTCAAAGGTCCTTGTAAAGCGATTTTTTCAACATTTTGCTTTGAAAAGTGTAGTGCCAAATCGCTGTCGTTTAAGATAGAGATTGTCGCCGCACCTTTAAGATTTGAGACCTCTTTACGGATCTGTGCAAGTTTTAAAAGCTCAAAAGATACATTAGATTTTTCTATATGTAAAATTGCGCCCTTAGCCTCAAGATACCTCTTGGCCTTGTCAACCAACTCTATTGTCTTCTCGTAAGACTTCTTTGCATCGTCGCTAAATGTAAAAAGCCCGTGATTCATAAGAACCAGCCCCTCCAACTCGCTCCAGTTCACATCTCTTGTCATATCATATATAAGTTTTGCAAGTACAAATCCAGGCATAATGTATGGAATAACCAGCACTTTATCGCCGTAAAGCTCTTTGATTTTATCTTCGCCGCCATGAGTGTTTGTAATGGTTACAACAGCGTCTGTATGTGTGTGGTCAACAAATTTAAAAGGGATAATCGCATGCAAAATAGCTTCAACTGAAGGATTTGGAGCAGAGGGATTTGTCATGGCAAGGCGTTGGTACTTTACCATATCGGTATCGCTCAGCTCTTTTAACTCCGCCATTTTCAGAAGCATCTCCATCTTAACCGGTGCAAAACCCTCAGCCTCAATGGTTGCCAAATCCCAGCCGCTCCCTTTGACATAAAGAATCTCTTCAACCTCGCCAAAAAGGTTTGTAGCAGTTGATTTTACAGATGTATTTCCGCCGCCGTGAAGAACCAAAGAGGCATCACGCCCAAGCAGTCTTGAGGTATAAACTCTCAAATCCAAATCTGTTTTAAACTTGAGTGCCTCTTTGTCGTCGTATAAACTTTTCATTAGTTGCTCTTTTTAAATTTTTCTTGAATTTTATCGAAATCTGCTTCGCAAACCCCTCTATTTGTTATAAGCCCTGTTATTAACCTTGCCGGAGTTACATCAAAACCGTAGTTTAGAGCCGGCGAATCTTCTGGGGTTATACGCACTTCACGAACCAAGCCCTCGCTGTCTACCCCTTTTATAAATCTAACCTCATCGGGACTTCTCTCTTCAATGGGTATCTCTTTTACACCGTCTCTAATCTCAAAGTCAAAAGTAGAAGTTGGAATTGCCACATAAAAAGGTACGCCGTTATCGTGTGCCGCAAGTGCCTTTAAGTATGTTCCTATCTTGTTTGCCACATCGCCGTTTACACTTACCCTGTCCGCTCCGACAATCACCATATCTACCATGCGGTGCTGCATAAGATGTCCGCCTGTATTGTCAGCTATGATTGTATGCTTTATGCCGCTTTGAGAAAGTTCCCATGCTGTAAGCGATGCACCCTGATTTCTAGGTCTTGTCTCATCAACCCATACATGCACATCTATTCCTCTCTTTTTTGCCTCATAAATCGGTGCGAGAGCTGTTCCCTCATCTATAACTGCCAGCCAACCGGCATTGCAGTGGGTTAAAATATTTATCTCTGTTTTGCCGCTCTTTTTTAAAATATCCTCAATGATATCACAACCGTACTCGGCAATCTTTTGGCTCTCTAACGCCTCTTCGTCGTTTAGTTTTATGGCTGCCTCTCTTGCATCTTCTATGACATCAGAGGAGTCCGCCAAAAGCTCCATCATCTTATCAACCGCCCACATAAGGTTTACAGCAGTTGGACGGGACTCTCTTATAAGCAGAGCTTTCTCTTGAAGCTTTTCATAATCTCCCTCAACTTCAATTGCGGCTATATATATCCCAAACGCCGCAACGCTTCCGATAACTCCCGCACCCCGAACGGTCATATTTTTTATAGCCTGAACAACCTCTTCGGTATTTGTCAGATATCTTGTGTCGTAGACAAACGGAAGCTGTCTTTGGTCAATAACCTCTAAGCACTCATCAAACATCTCATCACTTAGCCATAGCGCCTTATATTTACCCTGCATTTTTTATAATCTCCAATATCTCATCTACGCTCTCTATCTTGTCGTGCTTTATTACAAATTCTCTGGCAATTTTTAGAGCCATCTTCTCGGCTTCGGCTCTCAAATCTGGATTTTCAATCCCTCTTATCTCCGCAACTCCTGCAACACCGTAAACCCTTCTTGCCATCTTGCAGCCCGCAAATCCTACACTCTCTCTTAAAATATTTTTTATAAATCTCTCTTTATAGTTTTGAAGCGTACTATCATCGAGATAGCCCTCAACCAAAAGAGCAGAATTTCTATGCTCTTTCCAAAAATTTAAAAACTTCTCGCCAAATTTCTCCAACACCTCTCTAATAGTCACCAAAAGCCACTCTTGAAAATCTTTATCTTTTGTAACAACGCTATGGTGAATGTAGTTGTTTGCAAGATTTGCCAAAAGCGCCCCGACATCAAAACCAAACGGACCGACAAACGCAAACTCAGGGTCTATAACATAGGTATCTTTCTCGTTAATCATAATAGAGCCCGTATGCAAATCCCCGTGAACAAGTGCGTCACTTTGCGTCATAAACTTATATTTAAGCTCCAAAACTCTCTCTTTAAACTCCATATCTGCAAATAGTTTTTTTGCTTCTTGGTTATCTTTTACATTTATATTATCGTTGGTTTCATGCTCCATAAAAGCAAAACTAAATACCAGATCCTCCGTCAGTTTGCAGAGCTCTGTATTTGAGTTGAAACTGCCTATCAGCTCTCTTTTGTCACTGCTGCTAAGATATAAAGAGGATGTGTAAAAAAGCGTTGCCGCAATATAGGTTGAGATATGCTCGCTGAAATTTTTGTACTTTACGCTCTTTATAAGCCCTTTTCTCATAATTATGTGACTGCCTAGATAATCCATAACAACCAAGCTCATCTCTTCGCTTGCATAATGTATTTTAGGGATAAAACTCGGAAAAATAGCATAAAATTTTTGCAAAGCTCTTATTTCGTAAGTCATCCTCTCTCTGCTAAGCAAGAAATCCTCGCCAACACATCTAAGAAATGGTACCGCCTGTTTGGCAATCAGAGCTTTTTGAGGATTTACAATGGAACTTATTTTGTAAACATAATTTAGATTGCCGTCGCCTATCTCATCGGCTCTTATTTCGTCGGAACCAAAATAATCCATAACGCTTTTTACATTTGAAATATACTCGACTATACTACCCGCGTCCAATACTCTATAATTCATCTCTTCCCTGACTGTTTGTTTAAAAAATTGTATCATAATTCAATATTAATTTATAAGATGCGAGGCTTATTATGGGATGGACATGCCAACATGATTATAAAGGTTACTGTAAATTGCTAAAAAAAGAGTGCTCTCCCGGCATAAAAGGGTGCGTACTAAAAAGCAGTGAGTATATCTTTAGCACAGGCAGTTACGAAGAGGATAAAAAAGCGCAAGAAGAGAGAAAAGAGGAGATTGATTTTGCTGCGTTAGCAAGAAGCAATTAGCTCCAAAAGTTTAGCGGATTTGGGTGCAAAAATGTGTAATCCAAATCTTTTACCAGCTTATCTGAGATAATCACTCTCTTTGTCATACCCTCAAATGTTCCAAGAGCAAATCCGAAATCTTCGCTATTTTTTTGATGAATTTCGGAGCGAAGCGGATGGTTTGGCGCGACTAGATTATATATCCCCTCCGTTATACCTTTTTGCATCATTAACTTTACAATACTTATAACATCATCTCTATGGATATAGTTTACAAATCCGTCGCTAAAATCAGTCGCACTCTTCCATCTTCCCGCAACCCTGTCTTCTCCCATAAGTCCGCCGAGCCTAAGCACTAAAACACTCTTTTTTGAGTTAAGCAGCAGGTCTTCAGCCTCTTTTATGAGTGATGTTTTCGTAATGATTGCACTCTCATCTACGGCAGAGTCAAACTCTCTATATATGGAAGTTGAACTCATTAAAACAAAATTAGATGTCGGTTTAGCTAATGTAAGAATCTTTTGCAGGGTTTTTATGTAGTTATCTTTTGTGTGGATGGCGATTATAATGGTATCGCTCTGCCAAAGGGCAGAGGTGTCAGTCGTGTTTTCTCTTGAAAAACACTCTAAGGAAAAATCATTTGCAAGCTCGCAAGAGAGCGGTTTTCCAAGCCAACCGCACCCTATGATACCTATACTTCTTTTACTGCTCATTTTTATGTTTATTTGTGTTATAGCTTTTTTTGATAACTAACATTTCATAAATTGTGACTTCAGGCATCGCCTCTTCGATAAGTTTATCCGTATCGCTAAACTGACCCTTCATACTCTCAATCTCTTTATATCCTTTAGCCTTAATATTGCTCATAGCCATACCTATAGTTCCCGCCCACATGATCAAAAGCATAAGCCAAACAGTTTTTTTGGCACCCACATAGACTCCGGCAAAGTGAAATACCACACTCACTAATATAGCTACGCTAAGTATAATTGTTAAACTCATTTTGTTAAATTCTCCCCTCTTGGTTTCATCTCGATTCCCGTATCTTCAATCATCTTTTCGCCAAAACTTTTCACACCCATGGTGCCAAGAAGCATCAAAAAAGAGACTAATAGTAAAAAAAATATAGCTAGTGCATATCGCTTTAAAATCGCCATCTACTGCTTAGCCTCTTTGCTAGGAGTTTCTTTTGCTGCCTCTTCTTTTGCCGCTTCTTCCAACTGAGGCTTGCTTCCAATCCACTCTACACATCTTGAGGTGTGAAAATCTCTCTCATAATCACTATTTTTAAAGAGATGATCTTCAAGTTTCCAGCCAAGTTCTTTGGATAAAAGCACAGACCTTGAAATCGTTCTGCGCATTTTGTTTTCACAAATAACGGTCTCTCCGGAGTTGAAAATCTCTTCAATTCCGTTCATTCTTTTTGTTGTCATACCGTAGTGAAAAGCTATCATTAAAGACATAGCTGCACCTACGCCTAACATTCCTTTTTTAAATGCGCCCTTTGGCATAAAATCTCTTGTCGTTACAACTGCTGCTATACTCAATATAAAGATACCGATGATTAGATATACTATCTCTAATTCTAAAAAAAGTTCCATTTCTATTCCTTAATTTTATAATTTGACACTATTTTGTCAAATATTGCTATATTTTTCTTCCCAAGCTTCAAACTCAGGCGTAAAATACTCAATTCGCACTTTTTTAAACTCTCTTGAACTATAAAGCGGCATATAGCTTTTTGCTTCTATCTCTTGCGCCATCTCTTTAATAATATCATTTGTCTCATCGGTGGTTTTTCCGTGAACCATCGTAAAGAGATTATATTGCCAATTCGGATATTTTGGACGAAGATAACAGTGAGAAACGGCACTAAATGCGGCAGCCTTCTCCCCGATAGATTCTCCGTTTTCTTCATCGACATCCCATACAACCATTGCATTTGCGCTAAAGCCTGCTTTTCTATGGTTAAGGATTGAAGCAAATCTTCTCATAACGCCCGCTTCTTGCAGCTCGTTTAAAATCCCAAAAAATGTATTATAATCAATACCCAGCGTATCAACAATTTTTTTAAACGGCTCTTCAATCATCTCTATATCGTACTGAGCATATCTAATAACGGCATGGTGAAGCGGTGTTAGCTCTATGTCTGTATGTTTGACTCTTCTTACTTCCTCTTTTTTCTCATCTTTTCCGGTTGTATTGAGCTTTACATTTATCTTAAATAGTTTAAGCGTAGGCAGTATAATGTAATCCTCGGCACCGGTAACTTCTGCCAAAATTTCAACCGTTTTTTCTAGTCCAAGTTTAGAGTTTGGAGAAACTGCAACCGTAAACCAGATATTAAAATCATGATTTCTCTCATAATTATGTGAGATGCCTGGATGTGAATTTATTATTTTTACGGCATCGCTTATCTTTTGGGATGGTATCTTAAACGCTACCAAAGAAGATACATATCCAAGTCTTTTAGTATCAAATATCGGTGATGTTTGACGGATAATATTACTCTTTTTCTGCTCTTGCAAAATGCTAAGAACCTCATCTTCACTCATGTTGAGTTCATCTGCTATTTCCTTAAAAGGTCTCTCAACCAAAGGAAATTTCTTCTGAATTCGTGATAAAATTTCGTCTTTCATCTATTATCGTTCCATCCATACTTTCATTTTGTCGATTGTAATGTAATTTCAATTAATCCAAGTTGATTTTTATCAATAAGAGTTTTCAAAAAAGTATGATATTATGTCGCACAAAAAATGCATAAAAAGAAAAAAAATGAGTTATTTCCCCGCTTTTTTAAAACTAGACAATAAAAAAATCTTAATTGTCGGCGGCGGGCACATAGCTTATGAAAAGTTGGAACATCTTTTAGATTTTACTTCCGATATCTCTATAATCGCTCTTGATTTTTCTCAAGATATGAAGAGAGTTATAGAAGAAAATAATCTAAATTTTGAAAAAAGAGGCTATCAAAAGGGCGATATTAAGGATTTTACCATAGTTATTATCGCTGTTGACGACATCCCTCTTCAAGCAGAAATATTTGCTGAATCAAAACAGTATAATTGCCTTTGTAACTCTGTTGATTCAGTTGAGTATTGTGATTTTATCTTTCCGTCTTATATAAAAAAAGATGATTTGACAATTGCTATTTCAACATCGGGAGCATCTCCCGCAATGGCAAAGCACTTGAAAATATACCTTCAAAATCTTATTCCCTCAAGTATAAGTGGTTTTCTGCAAGAGATGAAAGAGTTAAGAAAAACTTTGCCAAAAGGCAAAGAGAGAATGAAAATGCTTGATAAAAAAGCACAAGACTATATAAGAAGTTGGAGTAAGTAAATGAATGTAAAAAAAGCTTTAATATTTGGATTTTTCACAGCCTTTTTAATTTTAGGAGTGCTCTCTATGCAGCGTGCTATGCCAGATCCAAAAGAGGATCGTATCTATAAGGCTATAAAAGTTTATAGTCCATATATAGTGGAGAAACGAATCGGAGGTTTGGCTATTGTAGACAAACGAAATGATGCAAAAAAAGATTTAAAAGAGAAACCTAATGCAAGCGATTTTTACCACAGACTAGATGAGCTTGAAAAAAATTGGGGAAAAGAGCATCTTAAAATTGAAAATAACGAAGTGATTGTTACGGATGAAAACAATCAAACTGCTGCTAAAATTTTTATTGAAAATCAAAAAGAGTTAGAGTTTGTCAAGAGATTTTACGGTATTTAATCTCTTGATGGTACCTCTAACTTAAAAGATAAAAAGAGCGCTCCAAGAAGCACTGCAATAGAACTTCCGTATAAAATATTATAGTTTAAATAGTGCAAAATCACACCTCCTGCAATCGAGAAAAACATCCCCAAAGAGACTATATTCATCTGAAGAGCGATATAGACGGGTCTTTTTTCCGCGGGAGCAATTTTGAGTATAAGATTGCTTGATGCGATGCGATTGCCGTCCATTGAGGCGCCTATTAAAAAGAAAATAACCGTATATTCAAATAACGAAGATGCATTAAACGCCATCGATACGGCGACTAATTGAAGAAATATAGAAATTATTGCCGTAAGTTTATCTTTCCCTCTTCCGCTAAGACTCCCCCACAAAAAATTGCTAAGCATGGCGCCGACCATTTGAGTCGTAATCAAAGAACCGATTGCTACACCGTCAAGATTTATCTTTTGCTGTGCATCTAAAATTATAAACGGCAGAGCGATAAGATAGCCGTAAGCCAAAAGAAAAGTTGCGGTTTGAAACTGAAGTCGCTTGTCTGCTTTTAAAAGTGTGTATGAATTATGTAAAAAATCCCTAAACGAACCCTCTTTTTTTGAAGTTTGCTCTTTTATCGGTTCATCCACCAAAGCAAATGCCAAATACCCAAAACCCATAATAAACGAGCTGATTATAAAGAGATACCCGTAACTTTGCGGTGCTTCAAACGATTCTAAAATCCAAGCAGCCAAAGCTCCGCTTAAAAGTCCTCCCGCACCGCTAAAAAACTGCCTATACGCCATAGTTTTTCCGCGAAATTTATGACTAAAAATCTTTGCCATAATCTCTCTAAAGTATATCGCGGCAAAACCTGCGCTAAATGAAAACATAAACAAGCCAAAACCGATAGAAGCAAGTGTTATATTCGGATAGTTTTCACCAAAGACGGTAATTGCTACGCCTATTAAAAACCACGATAAAAATCTAATAAAAAATATTCGGCGAAGATAAGGCATCATTAACTGATAACTTTGTGCATGAAAAGCTGCGAAAAGCTGTACTATTATCGCCCCTCCGCGAAGAAGCGCCGCAAAGAACCCTACAAGCATAGAGCTGCCGCCGAAGTAGTTTACTATAAGCGGTAAAATTGTCGAGGGTTCGGCAATCGTCGTGCCGATTGCCAAAAAAAAGCCATGCAGAATATTTTTTATATGGTTAGAAAATTTATCCATTTAATTTTTCAAAAGCTTCATCTATGCTAGAAGCTTTTTGTGCTACAAAAAGGTAAACGGCTGCATTTAAGCGTGCTAATTTTAAAAACTCTTCCGATGGATTGTTTAGCTGTTCTATCGACTCATCAAGAGTTATTTTTTCCCAAGATTTTGTGTAGTTTATACCGTAATGCTGCGGGTCAATTATAAACTCTTCAACCTCGCCATCGTTTGCAACCCATAAACGACCTTTGCTAAAAAGCTCAGGGGTGCCTTCATTTCCTTGAATAAGAGCAAATCTCTTATATCTATGAGAAAAAACCTCAACATATTTTTTTACAAACGGTTTATGAAAAACACCCGTAATTGCAAACTCGCTGGAAGCAACACCCGTTATTTTTTCGATAGTGTTAAAACCCGTTCGAAGACCGAGCCTCATACGAATGCCCGTTAAATCATGCATCTCTTTAAAAAAATCTGCTCTGTCAAAATAGTGAATATTTTTATTCAGTTCTATATTTGTTGCAACCTCTTTTAGGGTTATTCCTGCTTTTGCCGGTGCCAAATCATCTCCGACGACAACAAGCCCGAGCTCTGAATTCTCTAAAATTTTTCCTACTAATGGAAACATAAAAGGGTTATTTACTTTTCCGTCAAAAGGGTATCCAAGCTCTATCGTATTTGGCACGGTTGTTTTTTTTATAAACATATCGCACGCTTCGACAACTCCCCTAAACTCCTCTGTTGTCTCAGGTTTTAATCTCCATCCGAGTAAAAATGCGGCTATCTGTTCACCGTGAACTTCTTGTTTTAAAACAGACTCCATCATCTCTTTTGACTCGGCAAGAGTTAAATCTCTATTTCCCTTAACACCTGTTCCAACCGCGTGAATATACTTAAAAAAATCCATTTTTTTCTCTACTTTTACAATTTTTTTTATTTCTCGGTATGATATAATCATTTGATTAATATGAGATAATAAAAGGTATTTTAAATGTCAAATATAATTTTAATCACAGGTGCCAGTTCCGGCATGGGAAGAGCATCTGTAGACCTTTTATCAACAAAAGGTTTTGTAGTTTATGCAGGAACTAGAGATGTAAAAGAGTTTAAAAATCTAAAAAATAGCAATATTATCCCCATAGAACTCGATTTGACAAATCAGCAAAGCATAACAAAAGCGATAGAATTTATAAAACAAAAACATAAAAAAATTGATGTTCTTGTAAACAATGCCGGTTATGGCTTGGTCTCAACCGTAGAAGATGTCACGGAAGATGAGATGTACAACCAATTTAACATCAATGTGTTTGGGGTTCTGCGAGTTTGTAAAAGCACCATTCCCATAATGAGAGAACAGCGTAGCGGAGTAATCATAAATATAAGTTCATTTCTTGGAAAAATCGGCTTGCCGCTTTTGACTCTATATAACTCTAGCAAGTACGCTGTTGAGGGTATAACCGACTCCTTGCGTTATGAGTTAAAAGATTTTAACATTAGAGTTCACTCTATCATGCCCGGTTTTTTTGATACAAAATTTGCACGAGAAAATCTTGTTACAAACGCCAAAACATTTGATAAAGAGTCCCCGTACTCAGCTCTTGTTTCAAATCTGGCTCCGATTATAGTTGAGCAGATAAACAACGGAAATAGCGCAGAGGAAGTAGCAGATATGATTTTAGAAATAATCCAAAACCCTAAATTTAGCGCTCATGCAACAGTCGGTGATAAAGCTAAAAAATTTATTCCTATGAAAAAAGAGTTGAGCGATGAAGATTTTGAGAGGCGAGTTGTGGAGTATTACAACTTATAATGGAGAGTCTGTTTTTTAATATTACCAGCACAAAATATAGAGTTACAGAACTTTTAAATAGTAAAAATGAGTATATTAAAAGAGTAGATATCTCAAACGGTATCTTTTTTTTAGACATACATACGACTCAAACTAAAATCCAAACCCACTTTAAAAATCTTGATAGAATGGTAGCGATTTGTGTAGTAAAAGATGGAGCAGTTAAAATAGTTGACAATATTGAAAAAAGTGAATTTTATTTAAATCAAAACACCATAAATATAGTCGCTTCATCTAAACAAGATTTAACGATTAGTGCAAACGAGAGCAAAACAACAGATATCTTTCTGCTGTGCATTGCAGATTTTTTTCTCAAAAGATATCTAAGCACAAATCCTAACGAACCCATAGATTTTTTGTACAATCTACTTCAAGAAAATATTACAAGTAGACTTATAAACACCCAACCGATTGATGCTCTTAGCTTATATATAATTGATAAAATCATAAATATTAAGTCTGATTCCACTATGAAGAGCATCACATGTGAACATAATATTTTAGAGTTTATTATACAAAGGCTTAATCTTCTCTATATGCCGGATAAGCACTTGGCGGAGGATGAGCTATGTATATCTAAAAATGCAAAAGAGATTCTGCTTAAAAATTTTACAAAACCGCCTACCATTGAGATACTTGCCCATATGTGCGCCACAAATGAATCAAAACTGAAAAAGGTTTTTAAAAAAGTATACAAAACCACCATTTATGAGTATGTGCAAAAACTTCGCCTTGAAAAAGCAAATCTTCTTTTAAAAGAGCAGGTATTAAACATAGGCGAAATAGCAAAAGAGGTGGGATACAAACATCAAGGACACTTCTCAAAGCTTTTTTTCCAAACATACGGAGTCTATCCGAAAGATTTGCTTAAAAAAAATTCATAAAATCCTATTAGTGCTAAAATAAAATTCTTCTACTGCTAAAAATAGCTTGATTAACTACCTCTTTTTTTCATATACTTTAAATATCAAATTTTAGGAGTTTTATATGTCAAAAGTAGTTTTAATCACGGGTGCTACTTCGGGGATGGGTGAGCTTAGTGCAAAATTTTTATCTGATAACGGATACATCGTTTATGCAGGTTCAAGAGATGAAAATGTAAAAGTCGGTAACGGCAACCTTAAGCATATCTATATAGATGTTACAAAAACAGATACCATAAAAAACGCAGTAAAAACAATTATAAAAAACGAAGGTAAAATCGACGTGCTTGTAAACAATGCAGGTTATGGGCTTTTAGCAACTCTTGAAGAGGGAACTGATGAGGAGATGTTTAATCAGTTTGATGTAAATGTTTTTGGGCTTATCAAAACAACAAGGGAAGTTCTTCCACATATGAGAGAAGCAAAGAGCGGAGTTATCATAAACATCAGTTCGTTTTTGGGCAAAATGGGGCTTCCGCTTTTATCTCACTATAATGCTTCAAAGTATGCCGTTGAGGGGATTGTTGACTCGCTTAGATTTGAAACGCTCCCTTTTGGTATAAGAGTTCACTCTATCCAATCAGGACTTTTCGGCACAAACTTTGTAAAAAAAGGTTTAGTTGCAAACGCACAAACGACAAGCCAAAATTCACCGTACAAAGATTTGGTATCTCACTTTGTTCCGATTGTTGCAAAAGCTATCAACGAAGGACCAAGCCCGCAACCGATTGCCGATGCAATAAAAATGATTATTGAAAATGAAGATGCAGCCATAGCGATACCTGTCGGCGGTGAAGCTACAACATTCGTTCCGCTAAGAAAAGCGCTAAGCGATAAAGAGTTTGAACAAAAAATCAAAGATACTTTTGGAATTTAGATGAAAAAACTACTCTTTAATGCACTTCTCATCGCTATTGTAGTCATGAGTATTATATTGACTATATCATTTTTGACGCCTCCAAAAAAGATTCCGGAGTATAATGATGAGAAGTTAAGAGAGTTGGCGTTAGAGAGAGGTTTAAAACCCGTTCCTGATTCATTTGAAAAATTATTGAAGTTAGTTGATGATACATCCAATCCTATGACACCGCAAAAAATAGCGCTTGGCTCCGAACTTTTTTTTGATACAAACCTCTCAAAAAACAAAAAAACAAGTTGCGCCTCGTGTCACTCATTTGACAAAGATATAAAAAACAGAGGCGTACTGCTTGATACACTCACTAAAAAAGATCAAGAGGTCACCAACTGTGCTGCTTGCCATCTCCAAGATCAAAGCGGAGTTGATAGATTTACATTTTCGCAAGGAGACGGTGGCGCAGAACACCCATATCTTCTCAACACCCAAACTATTTTAAACTCGGCATTTGCAAAATATTTTTCGTGGAGCGGCGAGATAAGCAGCATAAAAGAACAGAGCGCAAATTCACTCCAAGATCATCATAAAATGAATCTTACACCTAAAGAAGTAGAAGCCAGAGTAAACCAAAATCCTAAATATGTAGATAAATTTGGAGAAGTTTTTAATGACGGCATTAGTTTTGAAAATACAACAAAAGCAATAGAAGCCTATGTAAAAACTCTTGTTACAAGAGGCGATTATGATAGATTTTTAGAAGGAGATAACTCTGCTATGAGCCATGAAGCAAAAAGAGGATTGGCAAATTTCATAAATTTTGGATGCAAAGGCTGTCACAGCGATATAAGCTTTGGAGGTCAAAGCATACAGAGATTTCCGCTTAGAGAGTTCGCGCAAGTTTATGATTTAAAACTAAATTTTGAAATAGTTCCTCAGCTTAAAAGGCTTGATAGCGAATTTCCTTTTGAAAATAGCGGAGGATATTTAGGTAAAAACAACAGGCATCTTTTTAGAGTGCCTATTTTACGAAATGTCACAAAAACTTCCCCATATTTTCATAACGGAGCAGTACCAAAAATTAGAGAAGCCGTAGATGTAATGGCAAGACATCAGTTGGGTCGTCATCTGACACTTGAACAAATTGATGAAATAGTAGCATTTTTGCGAACTCTTGAGGGCGACATTGTAGATTACGGTATAAAGGAGTATAGATGAAAACCATATATATAAAAATTCTAGTTTTTGTAATGTTTTTCACGGGAGTATTGCAATTAAAACTTCTTGACATCGCTTGGGAAAATTTTAAAATCATTCAAGCGCTGCATATCGTTATATCCATTGTAATGATGCTCTTTTTGATTGCACCTTTTATTTACAAACATATACAAAACTATTTTTTTGTTAAAAATGTAAGAAGTATAGACGGATGGCTGCTTTTATGCACAATTTCACTACTTACTCTTAGCGGGTTTTATCTATTTTTTATAGGCAATCGCGGCGGAGATATATTTGGAACTCTCTCGTTTAATCTTCATCTATACGGCTCGTTTATTTTGATTTTTTTCTTTATTTATCATACAAACAAGCAGCAAAAACCAAACATAAGTTTACAGATAATTTTGGCTTCACTTATCTCTTTTGCCCCTCTTTATGCACAAACTCCTAAATTATCCCTAACAGAGATTGAGGGCAAAAAAGATGCTCATCACAGTGAAGATTGGACAAACTCCATAAAGTGCAAATCATGTCATAACGATATTTTTGAGCAGTGGAGCGACTCCAACCATAAGCATATGGCAGGTTCAAATCCATACTATATGGTAATGGAAACATTAGCCGGTGAAGTTGAGGGACAAGAGTTTCGTAAATGGTGCATGGGTTGTCACAATCCGAGCGGCATTGCCACAGGTCTGGGCAAAACTACCCATGCAATGGAAGGAAACTTTTTAAGTAATGAGATGTTTGAAAAAAATGCAAAAACACTTAAGAGTGATTTTAAAGCTCAGGGTAACTTCAGAGTTGAAGAGGGTGTCTCCTGTATAACATGCCATCAAATCACAAAAGCACAGAGCAAAGGCAATGCTTCATTCAGCCTCTCTCTTGATCGCAAAAAATATGCATTTGAAGATAGCACTTCAGACATGGGGCGTTGGTTTAATGAAAAGTTAATAAACTCAAACCCGGATGTTCATAAAAAAAGTTACTCAAATCCACTCTATAAAGAGAGTAAGTATTGTGCCTCATGCCACGATGAGTTTCACCCAAAAACAGATATAAAAATCGTATCTACCTTTGCCGAATGGGAAAAATCACCATACAACAATCCAAAAGATAAAAGCAAACATAAAACATGTATAGATTGCCATATGACAAATCTGCAAAACAATAAATTCTCACCTCTTAAAGCTGTTTCAACGGATGGCGGAGTTATAAAAGATGATGTTAAAGTTCACTATTTTAGCGGTTCAAACCACTTTTTATCAGGGCTAAAAAATAAAACACATGAAGATCAGACCATACAACTTCTCAAAACTTCTGCAAAACTTGATGTAGATTTAAAAGAGGGGAAATTAGTTGTAGGCGTTACAAACATAGGTGCAGGACATCATCTGCCTACGGGAGCTGCTGATTTTAGAGAGCTCTGGCTTGATATTACCGTTAAAGACAAAAACGGCAATGTAGTTCTCTCAAGCGGTAAACTAAAAGATGACGGCAACATAGAAATCGGCAGTAGACTGTTTCAAAAAGTATTCGGCGATGAAGATGGCAAGCCCGTAGGACTTCTTTTTTGGAAATATAAAAAGCTGCTTAGCGATACAAGAATACCCGCAGGAGAAAAAAGGGTTGAAAGCTATGAAATAAACAAAAATGTTCAATATCCGCTTGAAGCAACAATAAAACTAAACTTTAGAATCTACCCTCAATGGGCGACGGATGCAGTTAAAACAGTCTACCCAAATCTTCCCAGTCCGCCGACTATTGAGCTAAGTAAAGTAGTTAAAGAGTTTAAATGAATTTATCTTGCATAAAATTCATTTAAAAAAAATCAACCGATTCAATGATATAATAACAAAAATAAAATTTAAAAAGAGTTGTTATTATGCTACATGATGTTGTAATTGTTCTTGTTATGATTATTCCTATGTTAATGTTTTCAGTATTTCCCGGAATCAAAGTGGGGAATTATTTAGAAAAAAAATATAATCTGCAAGAAAAACAAAAACGCACCGTAATTGTAGTTACAACTCTCCTTTTTTCACTCACTCTCTCGCTATTTTTGCATTACTTTTAATTATCTAAAATCAACTATAAATACTCTATAAAAAATAGAATAAATTTGTCTTATGTTTCATAAAGTTACAGAAATAATAAAACAAACCTTAATTTTTAAATTAAGTAAAAAAATTGATTTATATCAACTAGCTTTAAACAAAATAGGACTAAACTTCTCTTTGATTCTGAAAAATTTAATAATTGAGGGAGAGGCCAATGGTTAATGAAGCTATTATGACGCAGGATATTCTTGCTGATGATTTCTTGACAATTTTCGTATCTTCTACTCTTGTTTTAGTATTTGGAGGATTCTATGTTGGTATATATACGGCTGTGAAAGTTAAACTGCTTAAAGCATGGACTATGCCTTTTGGCTATCTATTTTGGATATTGACGGCTTACTGTTTATATCTGATGGGGAGTTTGATGCATGTTAATGAACTTACGGCAAAGGCTTTAGTTGTTGCTGCTATTGGAATATTATTACTTCCACATGCAGTTTATTACATGCAAGATCGTGTTCATGAAGAAAATGAACACTAACTTAAATATATATTAACTTATAATTTATAGGAGGCTATAGTGGCTAAAAAATCCGTATGGAGTGATAATCGCTTCTGGCAACGCTCAGCAGCATGGATCACAGGGTTTGCATCAGTTCTTCTCATTTGGTTGACATTTGATACAAGTGGACAAATTTCAATGGGAAATGATTCAGATTTAAAAAATGGTGTAACGAAAAGGGTTCCAGGACCTACAGTTATTAATTATAAAATTACTTATGAAATGGACAAGAAGCGTCAGCATGAAGTTCCTGTAATTGGTGAAAAAGAGAAATTTTTCGGAAGAGATGATTACTCAGAAGAAGAAGCTGCAAAATTGCTTCACTTAGGTAAATTAGGTTCACAAACTAAAAACTGTATGAATTGTCATACACTTCTTGGAAATGGCGCATATTATGCTCCGGACTTAACAAAAGCTTGGTTAGATCCGGCATGGGGTCCAACTGGATCAATGCAAGCTATGACTGGAAAAAGTACAAAAGAAGAAGCTATGGCTGAATTCTTACAACATCCGTCTCAATACCCTACTCACGCTCGTATGATGCCAAATCTTGGTATTACTGCTGAAGAGGCTAAAGGTTTAGTTGCTTTCTTAAAACATATGTCATCAATTGATACAAATGGTTTCCCAAGAAATTTTGGAAAAATACAAGGAGCAGTAAATGGCAAATAGTTATTTAACATCAGAATCAAAAAAGCTAGCGACATGGTATTTTACGGTTGCTGCAACTCTTTTTGGCGCACAATTACTTTTTGGTCTTGTAGCTGCTATTCAATATGTAATACCGGGTTTCTTATTTGAGATTCTTGACTTCTCTGTTGCGAGAATGATACACATTAATGCACTTGTTGTATGGATGGTTTTTGCAATGTTTGGTTCAGTATATTGGTTATTACCTGATGAAACAGGTATTGAAACAGTAGGTATCGAACTTGGAAAATTACTTTTCTGGGTATTTACTGCAGCAGTAACTGTTGTTGTTCTTGTTTATATATTTGTTCAAGTTGGAGCAGCAGACGAGACATCAATCTGGTTTATCCATGAAGGTCGTGAGTATATCGAAGCTCCTCGTTGGGCAGACTTAGGTATTACGGTTGTTGCACTTGGTTTCGTTGCAAACCTTTTCATGACTGGTATGAAAGGTAACCGTTCAGGTATCGTAACTGTACTTATGGCAGATATGATCGCTTTTGCAGGTTTATACTTAACTGGTATGTTCTATACGGACAACATCACGGTTGATCAATTCTGGTGGTGGTGGGTTATTCACCTTTGGGTTGAAGCTACTTGGGAAGTTTTCGTTGGTTCGATTGCTGCTTATGGTCTAATCACTATGATTGGTGCACACCGTAAAGTTGTTGAAATGTGGTTATGGATTGAAGTAACAATGTTATTCGGTTCAGGTATCCTTGGTATGGGACACCACTATTTCTGGATTGGAACACCTGAGTACTGGTGGGAAATCGGAGCACTTTTCTCTGCACTAGAGCCATTACCGCTTGTTGCGATGTTTATCCATGTTCTTTATGACTGGGGTAAAATGCAAGGTGAAGAGAGTGCAAAAGGCAAAGATGTTTCTGTTATTACAAATAAACCGGCGTTTACATGGTTTGTTTTAAATGCATTCGGAAACTTTTTAGGTGCTGGTATTTGGGGATTCTTCCACACTCTACCACAAGTTAACCTATATACGCACGGTACACAGTTTACATCGGCACACGGACACTTAGCGTTCTTTGGAGCTTATGCAACTATCCTTATCGGTATGATGTATATTGCCGTTCAAGGTAAAAACGGTATTAAAGTTATGAACAACACGACATCGACTATTTTTGCAACTAGCATGATTACAGGTGGTGTTGTTGGTATGACTGTTGCGCTTACTGTTGCAGGTTATGTAGATGTTCTTGTTACTCGTGCACAAATGGGTGCTACTTGGGCAGGTTACTTTGACGGTCAGTCAGGGGCATGGTTTGCACAAGGTATGGATTGGAGATTAGTGATGGGTGTTGTTACATTCACAGGTTTCTTCTTCCTAGTTAAAGATTTATTGAGTATCGGCAAAGCTACTCATCATGTACGTTAAGGAGAATTAAAATGAATGCAATGTTTGAACCGTTTACAGATTTAGTACCAAGTTTTTTCGGTACTCTAGCTCAAGGTCCGTTAACATTAACTATCTTTTTACACACTGTTATCGTACTTCCAATGATTTGGATTTACAAACAAGAGAAAGCTCGTTTAGAGCAAGAAGGTAATTAAGTATCTGAAGTTGCAGGGCCCTCGGGCCCGCAAAATATCTATTTTAGAAGGAGAAATAAAATGAGATTAAACAAGTTAGTTATGTCTGTTGCTGCAATGGCAGTAGTTGGTTCGGGGTTAATGGCTGATTCATCTGCAATGGATGTTGAAAAAGTATTTGAAAAAGAGTGTCAAGGTTGTCACGGTCCAAACCATGAGGGTGGTGTTGGTTCAGATTTACGTCCAGCCGTAACAGCTAAGAAAAATGCTTATGACCTTTCAAATACTATTTTAAATGGTAAAGCCGGTACAGCAATGCCAGGATTTAAAGAAAAATTCTCTAAAGCTGATGCTGATAAAATGGTTGATTATATCCAACACTTTAAAGGTAAAAAAATTGATCAACTTACTTTAGAAGCAGTAAAAGGCGGTTGGAAAAACCTTAACGATAGAATGGAATTCTTTAAAAAGTATCCAAATCCGGCTGACGTTAAGAAAAACACTGATATCTGTTTCGTAACAGAAAGAGATGCTGAGCGTGTTGCATTCGTTGACGGTACAAACGGTAAAATTTTATCTAAGCACCCTGCTGGTTTCGCTGTTCACGTAACAGTTACTAATAAGCGTCAACCTCGTTATGCTTACTCAATCTCTCGTTCAGGTTTAGTAACAATGTTCGACTTAAATACTCCTGGTCAACAAAAAATCGCTGAATGTCAAGTTGGATCTGAGTCTCGCGGTCTTGCAGTTTCACCAGACGGTAAATTCCTAATGGCTGGTAACTATGTACCAGGCGGAGCTGTTCTAATGGACGCTATGACTCTTGAGCCGTTAAAAGTTTACCCAACTTCAAGCGTTATCAAACCAAACGGTGACATCGATTCATCTCGTGTTGCAGGTATTTTTGACACTCCATACGGTCCTTATATTGCATTCGCACTTAAAGACGGTGGTCACGTTTATATCGTAGATTACTCTAAACCAAACTACCCAATCGTTGGAGATATTCCAAATATCGGAGATATTCTTCATGATGGTTTCTTAAATGAAGGTAAAGAGATTGGTCGTTACCTATTTATTGCTTCTCAAGGAAGTGACGTTGTTGGTGTTGTAGACTTTAAAACTAAATCTTTAGTTACAAAAATCTATACAGGTCCAGCATCTAAACCACACCCTGGTCAAGGTTCTTCTTGGTATAACGAAACTCTAGGTCAACAACTTGGAGCAACAGTTAACATGAACTTAGGTCAAGTAACTATTTGGGATGATCACTTCGATGTTATTCGTCATATTCCAACTGGTGGTGGCGGTCTATTCATCGGTACATCTGAGCATACTCCGTTCTTATGGGCAGACAATGTACTTGGAGCAAGCGATGTTTGGAATCAAGTTCACTTAATCAACAAACAAACTCTTGAACTAGACAGAATTATCACTGTTGGTACAACTGAAGGTACAGTTACAGATCCTGTAACTCACAAAGTTCTATACAAATGGGAAGTTCCAACTGTTAAAGATGCTAAAGGTGTTGCAGTAGTTCCTAGAATTCTTCACGCTGAACCGGCAAATCACGGTCACTGGACTATGATTTCTGAGTGGAATGCAGGTCGTATCGGTATTTATGAAGCGACAACAGGTAAATTTGTTAAATACATCACTGGTTTAACAACTCCTACTTTCACTTACTCAATCGAGCACAGACAAACTATTCCAGGTGCATAATTTGCACTTTCTCTCCCTCGGGAGAGAAACCTCTATCTAAAATACTCAATTAATAACAATAATAAAACCCTAATAAATACCTCTAAATCTTCTGCTTATACATAAATATACAATCTATATAAAATTTATAATTTTTGACATTTATAAGCCATAATTCAAGCTTTGTTTAGTTAAAATAATATATCAAACAAGAGAATAAATATGAAAAAAAATATATTAATAGCCCTTAGTTTAGTCTCATTTCTATCTGCAAATGAACTAGACGGAAAAAAGATTTTTGAGACTTATTGCTGGGGTTGTCACCACCAGACTGCCGTAGCGTTTGGTCCTCCTTTTAATGAAATTGCTCAAAAAAGAACCTATGAAGAGATTCAAGCATACATCTTAAGCCCTGAGTCTATGTACAAAGCTTTTGGATACAAGCGAACGGTTATGACAAAAATAGATTTAACCGATAAAGAGAGAGAAGCTATTGCAAAATATATACTCTCATATAAAGGCAAATAATGTTTAGACTATCAAACCTCATATCCTCGGTAGTTGAGGGAAAGCCGGAGAGAGTACTTAACGGCTCTATAGCAATATGGAATTTCACAAATCGCTGCAATTTATCGTGTCTTCACTGCTACTCAAAATCAACCTTAGATGAAGTCGATACGCTTACGACTGAGCAAATTAAAAAAACAATTTTAGAGATGAAAGAAAACGGTGTAAAGTTTATCATCTTCTCGGGCGGAGAACCGCTGACAAGAAAAGATCTCTTTGAGATAGCTGATTTTTGCAAAGCTAACGGAATTATCACATATCTCTCAAGTAACGGGCTTTATTTTACAAAAGGCAATGTACAAAGAATTGTAGACACATTTAATTATGTCGGTGTGAGCATAGACGGGGATGAGCCTACTCATGATCACTTTCGCGGTTTAAAGGGTGCTTTTAGAGAGACTCTAAAAGCAGTGCAACTTGCAAATGCAACCGGAGCAAAGGTCGGTATCCGCTTTACAATTACCAAAGAGACGATAGATTCATTAGAGTATATTTTTGATCTCGCAGAAAGAGAAAACATTCCAAAGATATATATCTCCCATCTTGTATACTCCGGGCGTGGTTTGGATAATCTAAAAATGGATTTATCAAAAGAGCAGAGAAGAAAATCGGTAGAGTTTATACTTGACAAAGCGTTTGAGTACTACAAAACCGGCAGAGACATCGAGATAGTAACAGGCAATATGGAACAAGATGCGATTCTATTTTTAGATAGATTTGCCAAAGAGTATCCGGAGCTAAAAGAGACAATGCGCGAACGATTGGTTAGCTGGGGCGGAAACAGTGCAGGACGCAAACTTTTAAATATAAATAGCGAAGGGGATGTCCGCCCAGATCCATTCTTTCCTATAACAGTAGGAAATATCATAAAGCAAAATTTCGGTGATATTTGGAAGAGCGGAGAGCTCCTTGATCAGCTTCGAATTCACCCAAGAAAGCGTATTAGCGGAATTTGTGCAGAATGTGAACAAATAGATATCTGCAACGGCGGTTCAAGAGCAAGAGCTTATGCAATTACCGGAGATTTATGGAGCGAAGATCCATCATGTTATTTAACCCAGCAAGAAAGAGAGAAACATTAATGAGTATAAACAAAATTTTAATAGGAGCTTCATTAATTGGAGTATTTTTTATAAATGCACATGCAAAAGGGGTTAATCCGGTACTTGCGGCACTAAAAGGCGATGAAAAAATATTTGTTGTTGAGAGAGAAAGCGAATCCTTAGCAATCATAGAGCAAGGTATGCCAAAAGGTCGTATATCCGGAATGCACAATATGAACCACGGTGTTGTAAAATTTATTGATAAAGACGGTTATGTTATTTCACGCGACGGCTACATTGTAAAATTCGACCCTGAGAATGAAAAAATAGTTAAAGAGTACAAAACAAGTGACAGTGCAATAGGCTTTACTATAGAAAAAAATTATATAGCCGTTGCAAACTATGCAAAAAAAAGTGTTGATATTTTAGACAGAAATTTAAATCCGATTCAATCATTTGAGACAGGTTCAAAAAATGTCGGCATAAAAACATATAAAGATTATCTGGTTTTTTCTCAAATGGACAATGATAAAATCACTGTGCTTAAAGATAAAAACGGCGGCAAAGGTCTTCCGAAATTTGAAATTTACAAAGAGTTTAACGATGTCGGAGTAATGCCTTTTGATGCAATGATAAAAGACAATAACTTTATAACCGGATTTTTCAAAAGCGACTTTTTCGGTGTTGTAAACCTTGACACTATGGAGTATACAAAAATCAAAATTTTGCTTGAAGACAGAAAACCCGTACTTAAAGTTCCGCATTTCGGATTTTGGAGTATAAGTGACGGCAATGTATTTATTCCTGCCGTTGGAGACAACAAGGTTTTAGTCTATACATCCGACTTTAAATTTGTAAAAAATATTGAGACGGAGGGTCTTCCGGTCTTTACGGCTCTAAGCCCTGATAAAAAATATATGGCGGTAACATTTAGCGGTGATAAATTTCCGGTTGTTCAAATCATAGATACGCAAACTCTGGAAGTTATAAAAAGATTTGAGTTTGACGGAAAAGTTTTACATGCAAGATGGTCAAATATACGCCCTAATCTTTATATATCGGTAAACGACACAAATAAGATTGCAGTTATCAACACAAAAGAGTGGTATGTTGCACGAGAACTATTCAACGTAAACAAACCATCAGGTATATTTATTTATGAAGAGGCTAAGTAATGGGTAAGGTTTATTTAACGGGCGCAGGTCCGGGAGACATGGAGCTGCTAACTCTCAAGGCACTTAGAGTAATCAAAGAAGCAGATATAATTATCTACGATCGCTTGGCAAATCCCGATATTTTGGAAGAAGCTAAGAGCGGATGCCAGTTTGTTTATGTCGGAAAAGAAGACGGCAGACACATTGTCCCTCAAGACGATATCAATGAAGTTATCTATCAAAATGCCCTAAAATACGAAAATGTAGTTCGTTTAAAAGGCGGTGATCCGTTTGTATTTGGTCGCGGCGGTGAAGAAGCGCTCTATCTTTATGAACGCGGTATTGAGTTTGAGATAATTCCCGGCATCACATCTGCTATAAGTGCGCCTGCTTATGCCGGTATCCCTGTAACTCATCGCGGCGTTTCCGTGAGCTTTAGAGTCGTAACGGGGCATGAATCTCCGAATAAAAAAGAGTCTCAAATCCCTTGGGATACTTTTAAAACAGATGATACCATCGTCTTTTTAATGGGGCTGCACAACCTTCCAAAAATATCTAAAAAACTTATGGAAATCGGTAAACCAAGCAGTTATCCTTGTGCCGTAATTTCAAGAGGAACAACAAAACATCAAAGCGTCGTTGTCGGAACGCTGGAAAATATAGTTGAAAAAACGATAGATGTTCCTACTCCTGCACTTATAGTCGTAGGAAGAGTTGTTGAACTTAGAGAACAACTAAAATGGTTTGGGGAAAATGTCTAAACCGCTTAATGCTTCAGAAGCAGTGCTCATTGCCCCAAATATCTACTGGGTGGGCATGCATCTAAAAGATGACCCTTTTCAGTGTCATTCATATCTGATTAAAAACGGCAATGAATCGGTTTTAATCGACCCAGGATCTATGATTGAGTTTGATGAGACGGTTAGAAAAATAAAAAGCATTATCGATATCCGCTCTATAAAATATATTATATTGCACCATCAAGACCCTGATTTGGCAGCAGCCGTGCCTGAGATAGAAAAACTGATAAATAGAGATGACCTTCTTATAGTTACCCACTCAAGAATGTCTCTTTTAATCAAACACTATATGGTAACTTCCAAGTATTACGAAATAGACAAACAAAACAATCAGCTCATAACTTCTAGCGGGCTTAAGCTTGATTTTTTAACAACCCCGTATTGTCACTCTCCTGGTGCGTTTGTAAGCTATGAGCCTATTTCTAAAGTTTTATTTTCAGGCGATATTTTCGGAGGCATCGAAGAGTCTTGGGAGTTTTATGCGGATGAGAGCTATTTTATGAAAGCAAAACAGTTTCATCAGGAGTATATGCCAAGCAAAGATATTTTTAATTATGCACTAGGCAAAATAGAGAAGCTTGATATAAATTTAATAGCTCCTCAGCATGGTTCCGTTATAGAGAAAAGATATATTGATTCCTTAATCAATGATATGAAAAATCTTGATTGCGGGCTATACATAGAAGAGAAATATAATCGTGAACTGATAGATACGATTGAAGAGTTGCAAAAAAAGAAAAAAGCTTTAAAAGAGCGTGATTTGTTACTATTTGAGCAATCTAAAAGAGCAGAAATCGGCGAGATGATTGGAAATATAGCTCATCAATGGCGTCAGCCTCTAGCGATAATAAATACATCCATAGCAATACTAAAAGAGAAAAACAGAGCAAATTTACTAAGCAAAGAAGAGATAGCCGATAAACTGGAGAAAATGGAAAAGCGTGTTATATATATGTCTGAGACCATAGAGGATTTTATGAGTTACTATAGCCCTGATAAAGAGAAGTCTTGGTTTAGGGTTTGTGACGCCATAGAGAGATCGCTTGATATCGTAAACCTGCAACAAGATTATAAAGGAACTAAAGTAAATCTTTTACTTAATGGCGAATATAAAATTTACGGACTTATGAATGAGTTTATACAGGTTATAGTTTCTATCTTGTCAAATATAAACGATTTAATTACGATAAAAAACCTAACCGATACTAACATTACTATTACGCTGCATAAAAACAGCGATTATACTACTCTTAGCATAGCCGATAATTGCGGCGGGATAGAAGAGAGTAACTTAAGCAAAATATTTGATCCATACTTTACGACAAAGCACAAATCAATGGGAACAGGACTCGGACTGCATATAGCAAAAATGATTATAGAGGATAATATGAACGGCTTTTTAAGTGCAAAGAATATCTACAACGCCAAAAATGAAAAAATTGGTGCCGAATTTACTATAAAGATAAAAAATGAACATTGAAAAAATCAAAGACATCTCTATTTTATTGGCGGAAGATGAAGCGGACCTTCGCGAATCGCTTCATGAGTATCTGCAAATATTTTTTAATAGGATTTACACTGCAGAGTGCGGAAACAAAGCATATGACATCTATAAGCAAAAGAGACCGCATATTATTTTAACCGATATAAATATGCCGAATTTAGACGGGCTTGATATGATTGCCAAGATAAGAAAAAATGATAAAGATACAAAGATTATCGTTATGAGTGCGCACTCCGAACAAGAAAAACTCTTAAAGGCAATCAAACTTCATCTTGAAACATATCTAATCAAACCGATAAAAATGGATGAGCTAAAAAAAGTGCTGCTTGGAACCGTAGAGTTAATTAGAAAAACAACTCATCGTACTTATGTTACCGATAATACATATTGGGATAATTCAACAAACACTCTTTGGCATGACTCCAAAGAGATAAAACTAAGAAAAATGGAGAATTTGCTCTTGAAATTACTTTTTTCACAACCAAACCGCTGTTTTGCGGCTAAAGATATCTTTGAGCATCTTCATGAAGAGAAGAATAACAAAGAGTTCTCAACCCATGCTATAACATCTCTTATGAAGCGAATTCGTACAAAACTGCCGCACGATATAATTCAAAATATTTACGGCTCAGGTTATAAAATAGTCTCTATTTAGATATTAGACTAAAAATTAGATTCCAAACTAAGTTTAAAATGACGAGATTCTTTAGCTTCCGTCATCCTGAACTCGCGTGCCCTTTGGATATGATTCAGGATCTTTTGTTATGCAAGAACTCTATTAATATTTATCCAACTCATATTTTTTATAAAGCAGCTCTGCCTCTTTATTTCCGCTCTTGATAGCTTTTTGCGTCCATACTTTTGCTTTATCAAACTTTTCTAATTGGCAATATATCTGCGCTAAAGCATAATATGAGCTCTCATCCCCAGCTGCCGCACTTTTTTCAAACCACTCTGCAGCTTTTTCAAAATTTAAAAGCTGCATATAGACACGCCCTACATTTTGTTTTGCAACTACATGCCCGCCGTTTGCAGCACTCTCTAAAAGTTCAGCACTTTTTGACACATTTAAATCTGCGCCGTCGCCGTTGTAATACATAAGCGCCAAATTGTACTGAGCGTTAGGGTTGTTTTGATTTGATGACGCACTAAGCAGTTCAAAAGCTTTTTTACTATCTTTTTTTACACTATTTCCGTTTAAGTAAAACATACCCAAGTCATACTGTGCGGTTGCATTTCCGTTGCTTGCAGATTTTTCCAGCCACTCTATGGACTTGCTTGTATCTTGTTTTGTACCTAAACCGTTTGCATAGAGGTAACTAAGCGCACTTTGAGCAGTTGCATCGCCGCTGTTTGCGCTTTTTTCATACAGCTTAAAAGCTGTTGCATAATCTTTATTCTTAAAGGCTTTGAGCGCCTCATCCGTACTTGCTTCCAAATTTAGCAACATTAAAAACCCGACTACTATATACTTAAACATATCTATCCTTAAAAAAAATTATTCGTTATTATACAATAGAGTTCTTGCAAAACTAGGCTTTTAAAATGCAGCTTTAACCGTCAAGTCGACTCTGTCACGAACACACATAAAAACCATACACGGCATTTTAATACCAAAATCACTTACTAAAATCATTGAGGTAGCTTCTATTGCAAGAGCACCGCTAGTTGTCGTTATCTTAGCTTTTGCACTTAATGGTTTCTCTTTTCCGTGAAAATTTAGTACTCCATTTATAGTGTAACCATCATCTGTTTTTGTGACACTTGAGATAGTATATGTAGCTAGTTTAAATTTATCCGCTTCAACATCTTTATACATATTTTTATCTCTATCACTCTTATCGCTAACAAAGAGATTCATCTCAACCCAAAACTTACCCTTAAGAGTCGTTATATCATCACCCTCCATTGTTATATCGGCACGCAAAGAGTTATTTAGCGGATCTATAGCACTATCCATCGCCATCTCCGTATGTGCCGCGACAGAACCGCTTTTAAGTTGCAGATTTACAGCAAAAAGCGGTAGAGCCAAAAGTAGTGCCAGTAATAATTTTTTCATTTTAATTCCTTAGTATAAAATTCTTGATAAGGCCAAAACCAATCCAAATCCGGAGGCAATCCAGCCGACAAACATCATCATAAAAGCGAGCTTAGAGAGACTCATCTCTTCACTTAAAACTCTAAAAACAACCACATTGTAGTATGAAATCGTAAAAGGATAGAAAACCGCCAACAAAAAAGGAGAAGCAATATAGAATAGAGAGTAACTTATTGCAAAAAGCATAGCTATTAAAAGGTGCTGCTTTATTTTTGGTATATGGACAAAATAGGCTACAGCAAGCCCTGCAATGTGAAAAAGAGCTATAGTGAGAGTATATTTTGACCAAATATCCAATCCCGCATGCCTTGAGAGCGTTTCAAAAAGATTTGAGTCCAAAAGTATCCACAATATCAGGGGAAGGTATGCAGCAAATGGGTAAGAGACTACTTTGCTATCCACCTCAACTCTGTAATTTTTAAGCACTAATGCACTAGAGAGTGCAATTAGAGTAAAAAGAACTGCTATAAACTCTCTGCTATCTACATCATAAGTAAAAAAATATGTACCTACCGTATAGGCGATAGATAGCGCAAAAAATAACTCTTTTTGTTGTTTTGCTTTAAAAAGATAGATACCCAAAGGAGCCATTGAACCGACTGCTAAACCCAAAAATAGCAAAGTAAAAATATTGTAATTCGGATAAGAAAATGACAAAAACAGTTGCAAAGATAAAGCAACCATTATCTTATGAATAGGATTTTTAATGCCTCCCCAAGATACACCGCTTAACCATGTTCCAAATACTCCGCCTGCAAACATCGGAAAAAGTGTTACCAAATCGGAGTTGTAGTGTGCAACAATGCCTGTTTGAAGTATGAGAAGATAGTAGCTTAACTCAAATCCCAGCAGAAGAGATAACGCAAAAGAGTGAATTATCATAAACGGCTTCTAAGCATAAGATATATAAGGGCATACGAGATATCATAAAACCCGACAAGCAGACCAAGAGCATCTATCGTTTGCAAATAAAATAGAGATAAAAAAACAGTTCCCGTAATCAAACGAGCAATCGATGTCAAATATGCCAAAAAATGCGGCTCTTTGGTTATGCCGATAAGATGTAAGATACCGACAAAGCCCATAAACCCAAAGATTAAATAGTAGTATGGGGTAAAAGTGAATCCTAGAACTTTAAACAGCAACGGCGCAAACAAAAACAAAATTATTGCCCCTAAGCCATCTGATAAAAACCCGTTTAGATGGTATATCTGCAAAAGAGATAATTTAACAATTTTCATCTTTTTAAGAATATAATAAATTAATCCAACAACGGCAACAATTCCTCCAAAGAGGCGGATTTGCCACATCAGAGTAACATCAATTTTAAAAAGACCCGCCTCATCAAACCCTGCAAGAGAGAGTGAAACAAAGATAATTGCTATGACATAAAGCCAAAAGCGCATAAAATTTTGCGGTAGTTTATAAAAATACTTTAGCACGCTTAACGCCATAAAAAATATACCAAGCCCGATAGCCACATGAGCATGAGCAACTATCAAATCGTTTCTATGAAAAGGCCAGCGAATTTCAGGGATAAAGAGTATATTTCCTTGAATCATCACAAACAAAAATGCCCAGATAGAAATGATAAGATAAGGCGTTTCTTTGAGAGAGAGTTTTGCATCCTTGCACCACTTTATAAGCAGCGGTGCATAAGCAAAAGTTAGCCACTGATAAACCCACTCTTCGCCGTATGAAAGCTCACCCCTAAATATGCGGGTTGCAACGGAGAGAGCATATCCCACAAGCGGAATAATCCAAAAAAGATGCCACTTTGGAACAAAATTATCTTTTGCATGAAGTTTTATCATAAGGTAAAATAGCGGAATTATAGTAAAACTCATCCCTAAAGTATTGTCTCCGTGAGGTCCGATAAGACTCTTTTCAACTTGCCCAAATATTGGGTTCATCAAAACCAAAAGTACCAAAGGTGCCGCAAAAAGAAGTGCTTTTGATACTTTCACCCAAAGCGGTGTAACTTCATAATTCTTTATGGTTTTAAAAATAGCAATAATATAAAAAATGCCCGAAGCTGCAAGTATAAAATTTAACTCATACGCAAAATCATAAAAAGGCAAACCACGCTGCGCTCCTAAAGAGATAGAGACAACCGCCATAAATAAAAATAGATGCCATAGTAAAAAGTAGTTTTTAAGCGGTTCTACCGCATCGCTCAAATCCAATTTGTCCTTTGCAAAGAGAGCAAACGGAAGAAGTGAGAGAGCAAGCATAATCGGTCCATAGAGCATAAGCGTTATATGAAGAGAACGGGTTGTTGCCGGATTTAACAAAGTACTATTTAAAAATTCAACTCCCAAAAGTTGAGCCGCAAAAATAACGCCGACTAGGATAGAGCCTAGAAATATAAAAGCCCATACAGGTACAAAGCGCTCTACTAATTTATAAAATTTGTCCATCTTTTAACCTAATAATTTTAGTTGCGTAATTTTGTATCTGCATATCATGAGAAGCAACCACAACCGTTGTACCGTTTTTTACGGCTTCTGCTAAAAGTCCATAAACAATCGTACTGTTTTTTGAGTCCAAACTCCCCGTCGGCTCATCTGCAAAAATAATTTTCGGCTCATTTACAAGTGCACGAGCTACGGCAACACGCTGTCTTTGTCCGCCTGAAATCTCGTTTGGATAGCGTGAAGAAAGCTCCAAAATACCAAGCTCATCAAGTATCCTGTTTATATTTTCTTTTTTATTATCCATTGCGGCTAATGCAATATTTTCATAAACGCTAAGATAGTTTATAAGATAATGAAACTGAAAAACAAAGCCTATTTTGCTTTGGCGAAAATAGTCTATATTTTTGATTTTATCAACCGCCTCCGTGTCTATCAAAAGCTCTCCCATTGATGGTTTTAAAAGCGTTGATAAAATAGAGAGAAGCGTTGATTTTCCGCTTCCGCTCTCTCCGCTTAAAAAGAGAAACTCACCGCTTTTTATCTCAAAAGAGAGGTCAAATAACACTTGTTCACTACCGTAAAAATGTGAAATATTTGATGCTTGTATCATGCACATCCTTGATTTATAAGCAAAATCGGGTCTGTTTTAGAAGCTATCCAAGCAGGAAAGAGTGAACCTAAAAGCGCCATAAAGAGCGTTGAGGCTAAAACATAGATAGCGCTTGTGAGAGAGAGCGTACCGTTTACATACCCTTGAAGCATCTCTATATGAGGCAAGAGTGCCAAGATCCCAAAACTAAGAAAGAGTGCGAACAGATATGCGGAGAAACTCATAATAAGTGTTTCAAAAAATAGATTTTTTATGATAAAAAATCGGCTCTTGCCAAGTGCGCGCATAATGCCGAACTCCTCTTTGCGGGAGTTTACAATCATGCTCATAACCGAAGCAATCCCCATTAAACCCATAGCAAAAGCAAGTGTAGAGATAACAAAAGATGAATTTTCGATTATTTTAAACTGGTTGTACTCTTTTACGAAATTTTGCGTTGTTTTCACCTCTATTTCGCTGTTTAAATTAGAAATTTTTTTAACAATTTCATCTATTTCGTTAGGCGAATCTGATGAAACCAAAATAAAAGAGGCAGAGCGGTTAAAAAGATTACCGGCATCTCCCATGTTCATAACGACTCCACCCTCTTCGAAGCCTATCTCGCTGCTGTATGTACCCGATATTTCAAAATTTTTGTTTCCTATATTTATATTTTTTGTTGTAAATTGTTTAGCTAGATTTTCACCTAAAATCACTTCACCCTCGTTAGGGTATTTTCCGCTTGAGAGCTTATAGTGAGAAAAATGGTTAGCGGATGTTCCATAAATTCCTGCTATAGGGATATGCCCTATCGGGGATGCCCCGACTATCATTGCATAACTCGTCGTCACATGCTCTAGTTTATCTATTTTATCCATCAAAGCAATATTAACATTCGAGAAAAAAGTATCTGAAATACCCTTTTGAGTAATAATGATATCGCCATCCGTTTTAATCATCTTTGAAAACATCCCGATGATGCCCTGCGAAACTGAACTGATAAGAAAAATCGCCATCACCGCGATGGTAATAGATGAAAATATTAACAGACTTTTAAACGGATTTTTACTAAGTGCTTTTAACGATATCACTTCTCAATCGCTTTTTTCAGCTCTTCTTTTGTTGAGATATATGAGATATTTTTAATTATAGAATTTTCTACATACAAAAGTGTAACTCTATCATCTTTACTTGGGACAACTTCCTCAAATCTCTCATCATTGCTTACATATATAGGATGTTTATATTTTCTAAGTTTTGGCAGAGCAAACATTTTAGTAACGATGGTCGGCATCTTGTTAATATCTGCGATAAAAACAGCGCGGTTTTTTTGCAGATAATCCGGATTTTGACCGTCTAAATACTCATTAACCAAAGCTCCCGTCGCCTTTTGGGAAGAGACGATTACAAGTTTTACATCTTTTGGTATTTTAACTGCGACATCATTTGGCGTAGCATATTTAAACTCATTAAGTCTTGTTACATAAGAGTTTGGCTGTAAAAAATCGGCACTTAAAATCGAGACACAAAACAGGAAAAACAAAAAAACTCTACTCATCATAAACTCCTTATTAGAAATTTATTATGCTCTTTTTTTACTAATTGATTGTTAATACCGCTATTTCACTCCCAGCTTTATATCTAATATTTAAACCCCAATATCCGACTCCGTTGCTCACATATAGAACTGTTTTTTTATACATATAAAGACCGCTAAAGTATGGTTGAAAAAGTTTGACTAAGAGACTAATCGGGTATATTTGCCCGCCGTGGGTATGTCCGCTTAGTTGAACATCGATACGGTGAGAACCGATATGCTCTATGTCCTTTGGCTGATGTGCCAGAAGGATTGTGGGCAAATTCGGGTCAAGTTTTGAAAAAAGCTCTTTTATGGGTCGTTTAATTCCGCGAAAAAAGCTATATCTATCGCTAAGTCCAACCAGTTGCAACTCAAAATCCTTAATTTGCACTTTTACTATTTCATTGTCCAAGCAGATAATATTGCTCTCATTCATAACCGCTTGCAGCTCTTTTACACCGTAAACTATATCATGATTACCGGTCACAAAATAGGCTTTTGCCTCCAAGCCTTTAAAAACTTCTATCTGCTCTTTTACGCGTAGAGCTTTTGTTTGAATGATATCTCCGGTAAAGACGACAAGATCCGGTTTTTGCTCATTTATTTTTCTAACCAATGTCTTGAGATAGACGATATCAACTTTTTTAGTAAGATGCAAATCGGAGAGTTGAATGATACGAAGTCCACAAAATGCAGTGCAAAAATCATGGCTTTTTATGTTAATTTCCCTAAATGGGAAATAGTTCCAACCGACTTGTAAAGACACGGCTACCTACTTTAATTTTTATATATTATGCTATTATTATTTAAAGAAATCAAGGGTGGGATACTATGAAACATTTAAAATTTGTTGTCGGTTTACTTCTTGTTGCTGTTATGTTCTCAGGTTTTTGGTCGGGTAAGAGTGAAAAAGAGATAAAAGAGGATAACCGCAAAGAGAGAACAGAGCGCATAAAAATGAGTAATGAAACACTGCAGCTGCTATATAAGTATGCTCCGGAGGCTAAAGATATGATACTTCGTTCCTATGGGTATGCAACATTTAGCAATGTCGGGGTTAATCTTATTCTGTTTTCGGCAGAGGGCGGCAAAGGGATGGCACATAACAACAGAACCGGAATAAATACTTACATGAACATGGCATCCGGAGGTATTGGGCTCGGTCTTGGTGCTAAAGATTTCAGAGCCGTGTTTTTATTTGAAAACAAAAATGCATATGATAGTTTCGTAAACAGCGGCTGGGAAGCAAATGCGCAAGCAGACGCCGCTGCAAAATATAAAGAGAGCGGCGGAGCGGCAAATGCCGCAGAGACGGTTGCACCGGGAATTAGACTTTACAAATTGACCCAAAGCGGACTTGCACTTCAAGTGACTATTCAAGGTACAAAATACTGGAAAGATGAGGACTTAAATAAAAACTAATTTTTAGTTAAGGTAACAAATCCTACAATTGTTTGATTTTAACTCAAAGGAATGTTCGATGAAAAAATTTTTAGTTAGTTTTGCGGCAGTTATAGCGCTAAGCTCATCTGTAATGGCAGATGTTAATTCTCAAACGGGTTGTGGTCTAGGTTCAATGATTATTAAAGATAATTCGACTGCAGTTTTATTAGCACTCCAAGCTACTACAAACGGTATTTTCGGAAACCAAACTTTCGGTATTACATCGGGAACTTCGGGTTGTCAAAAAACTAAGTTTGTAATGAATGAGCAGGCGCAGGAGTTTGTTGCTTCAAATATGGATCAACTTGCAAAAGAGATTGCAGTAGGACACGGCGAAAGTGTTGATACTTTAGCGGAATTACTAAAAATATCCGATAAAGCAACTTTTAGCGCGTCACTTCAACAAAATTACAACAGCATCTATACTAGCCAAAATGCTACTATGGCTGATGTTCTTGATAATATCGCTACGACTACTTTATAAGATTAATTTCTTATATAGACCCTGAATCAAGTTCAGGATGACAGAGTTCATGTACTCCGTCATTCCAAACTTGATTTGGAATCTAATTTATAAGTTTTATAAAGAAGTCTAGTTAGTAGCTTTTTTTTGTCTATTTTAAAGTTAACCTCCTTATTTCAAATTTAGGAAATCTCCATTTTAAATAAATCCTTTTTAATTCTCATTTTTTGCATTACTTTTTTAAACGGCTCCACAGAGGCGTATCAACAAAAGGCACAAGAGTTAAATTTATCACAATCAAGATATTGGAATCTGCTTCTTCACATAGATGATGGAGTCAGCCAAATAGACGATGAAAGATTTTTTCTCTCACCTGATGGCAAAACTAATGCAAAAAGCGAGCTAAACGCTACAATTGAGGCTCTATTAAACGAAAAAACTTTTGACGACAATTCTACCGCATGCAGATTTCCGGCAAGAAAAGCTTGGCTGGCAGAGCAGCTAAATATCGCACACTTTCCAAAAGTAGAGTGCAAAGAGTATGATAAAGTACTTGAGAGATTAAATCCAAAATCAGTAACTTTAGTCTTTCCCTCGGCTCATATAAACTCACCGGCTTCTATGTTCGGGCATACATTTCTGCGGATAAACTCCGCATATGACTCAAAACTTCTATCATATGCGGTAAATTATGCGGCGGATGCGGATCCGGACAAAGAAAACGGTGCTATTTTCGCGATAAAAGGACTATTTGGCGGTTACTTCGGCAAATACTCGCTTCTTCCCTATTATGACAAACTAAAAGAGTATAGAGACAGTGAGCAGAGAGATATCTGGGAGTATGATTTAGACCTAAGCGAAGAAGAGACTCTTAAAATGTTTAAGCACATTTGGGAACTAAACGAAACTCACTCATACTACTATTTTTTTACCGAGAATTGCTCATACAATATGCTTTGGTTTTTAGAGACTGCAAGAGAAAATATACATCTAAGAGAATATTTTAATTATCAAGTTATCCCTCTTGAGACTGTACATGCTACAAAAGCCGAAGGCATCATAAATGGTAGTTTTTACAGGCCCTCAAAACGAACTACCCTTTTAAAGTATGAAGAGTTGCTTTATGAAGAGTACAAAACTATGCCGCTATCGTTAGTTAATTCAGATATTACCGAGCAAGATGTTATAAATAATATAAATATTGATATTCAACAAAAAAGATACATATTAGAAGCTTCAATAGAACTGCTAGAGTATAAAATGAGCAAAAGCAAAATCAAAAAAGAGGATTATCTAAAACTTTTTCATGCTTTTTCCAAAGCAAGAGCAAGTTTAGGACAGGGAGAAAAGTTAAATATTAACACTCCCCCAAACCCGATAGACGGACATCAAGCGATAAGAGCCTCAATAGGAGGCGGATTTAGAGAAGGTAAATCTATCGGTCTTTTAGGAATTCGTCCTGCGTATCACGACCTGCAAGATAGCGGCTACGGATTTTTAAGGGGCACGCAAATTGAGTTTCTTGATTTTGAGCTCTCCTATTCTAATCGTAAAACGGAAGTAGAAAAAGCCACCATTCTCTCCATCACCTCACTGGCTCAGAGATCTCAGTTTTTCGAAAATTTATCGTGGAGAACAAAATTTGGGTGGGATAGAAATTCTCTTGATGCAACAACAAATTTTATTGGAACAGTCGGTATAGGACTTAGTTGGGGAAATGAGTTTGCCTATATTTATATGATGACCGACCCGCTCTTTTATTTTGATAAAAAAACTACTTCCGCTCTGGGTGGGAGTATTGGCATTGTTTTTGATAAATACAGATATATGAGTACAAGCATAGAAGCCACAAGAAGATGGTACGACAACGGCGATACGCAATATCTAATGAATATTTCACAAAATTTCAGAGTATCGCAAAATGTTCAGATTAAGTTTAATTACGATTACAAAGAAAGAAATGATTTTGAAATTCAAAGTAACGAGAATAGTTTTAAAGTTTATCTAAACTACTATTTTTAATATCTCTATTTTAACTCTATAAGGTAGCCGTCGGAGACTTTTTTAAAATCATATCGATAATATCCGTCAAGTTCAACAACAACTCTGTAATATCCTTCATGATTCCCGATTCTAACTTCTTTGAAGATGTTTTGAGAATCTTTTTTTACATAACTTTTTACATCTTCATCTTTTTTCAAATCAATCACTATTCTATGCGGATGTACAAGTAAAAAATTTCTTAAAACTTCATCTGTTGTTACTACCTTTAAACTTTTACCTGATGATAAAAGTGATAAATCTTTTACAGATGCAATAGTTTTATATGTCGAATCTTTTTGCTTAACTTCATTTTTATCATGTTTATCTTCTGATTGGGCAGTTTTTGAAATTTCTGAGTAGTTCTGTGAAACAAAAACCGGAAGATGCCAATCCACTGAGTTATCAAGCTCTATACTTTTATTCTCCACTGTGCCGTCAAGATTTTTATACTCTAATGTCACTTTTTGAAGAATTCTAGCTTGAGCAGGAAGAGCAATCGCTGCTCTTTTTAAAGGTTCTTTACTTCTATTTTCATTTGACGAGATAGGAATATCTTTTTCGCCGCCTGAAGGAAAAAAAGGATTTTCACGAGCATCCAGAACAAGAAGCAATAAAACAGATATAAATAAAATTCTAATCAAAATTACCCCTAAATTTGTTTATATGTATTATATCAGTTGATTACTATTTTGCAGAAATCTCTTTTAATTCAAAATACTCTCTTTGCAGTTCTGCATTTTCACTTCTTAGCCTATCTATTTCGTTTTGCAAATATTGTTCATAATCTTGTAGTCCAAAAAAAATCTCCAAGGAGTTTGTTCCGTATAGAATCATACCGATATAGACTCCCAATGCAAGAACCAACAGAATAAGCAACAAGAACTTTACAAGAGATAAACCAAAATACTTTTCGGTAATACTTTGCGTATCAAATATCCCTTCAAAAAGTTCTTCATTTGCCATAAGCAGCTCTTATCTAAAAAGTTTTGAACCTAAATATTCACCGTAGACTACTTCGTTTTCTATCTCTAGGAGGCGATTATATTTAGCAGTTCTCTCCCCGCGGGCAGTAGAACCTGTTTTTATCTCACCGCAATTAAGCGCTACGGCAAAATCAGCAATAAACGCATCTTCGCTCTCGCCTGAACGATGGCTCATAACACACTTATATCCGTTTCTTTGAGCAAGACGAACGGTAAGCATAGTCTCGCTAACAGAACCGATTTGATTCGGCTTAATAAGGATAGCATTAGCAATACCCTTAACGATACCTTCATTTAGTATGCTTGCATTTGTAACAAACAAATCATCGCCTACTAATTGAACTTTATCACCCAATTTTTCAGTTAAAAGCTTCCAGCCGTCCCAATCATCTTCGCTTAAACCGTCTTCAATAGATACGATTGGATATTTTGAACATAAATCTACATAATACTCAACCAATTCTGCAGAAGTTACCGTTCTGTTTTCACTATCAAGTCTATAACCGCCCTCAGTTACCAACTCAGATGCAGCGACATCAAGAGCGATTGCCATCTGTTCACCTGCTTTGTATCCGGCTTTTTCAATTGCTTGCATAATAATCTGAATAGGCTCTTCATTGGAGCTCAAATCCGGTGCAAAACCGCCCTCATCTCCGAGTGCCGTGTTATGCTTTTTAGCTTTTAGGATAGCTTTTAGGTTGTGATATACCTCTGCACTTGCTTGAAGCGAAGTTGCGAAATCCTCAAAACCAATCGGCATAATCATATACTCTTGAAAATCAACCGAGTTATCGGCGTGTGAACCGCCATTAATAATATTAAGCATCGGCGTCGGCATAACCATAGCGTTTGCACCGCCTAAATAACGATAAAGCGGGACACCTAAACTTTTTGCTGCAGCACGCGCAACAGCCATAGATACGCCTAAAACGGCATTAGCCCCTAGGTTCCCATAGTTATCGGTTCCGTCTAGCTCTTTCATAGTAGCATCAATCACTGCTTGATTAAACGGTGAAAGACCGATTAGAACATCGGCAATTTGGCTGTTTACATTCTCTACAGCCTTGAGTACGCCTTTACCCATATATCTGCCGCCGCCGTCGCGAAGCTCTAGTGCTTCTCGTTTTCCGGTACTAGCACCCGATGGCACAATTGCACTCTCTTTAGTTCCGTCACTTAGCTCTACCGTCGCTTTTACCGTAGGGTTTCCGCGAGAATCCATTACTTCAATTGCACTTATATTATCTATGAACATTATTAATCACCTTTGTATTGTTTTATTTTTAATTAAAAGGGTTAGTCATCAACCGCTTCTTCTATCTCATCGGTATCCATGGTCATAAGATTATTTATACCCATAGCCGTTTTAATTTTTTCTTCTATCTCTTTAGCCAATTTCGGATCTTCTTTAAACTTAGCCTTGACATTCTCACGCCCTTGACCAAGTTTTATATCTTCATAAGAGAACCAAGCACCGCTTTTATCTATTATGTCTAACTTAACGCCGTAATCGACAAGCTCACCCTCTTTGGAGATACCTTCACCGAACATTATATCAAATTCAGCTTGACGAAACGGAGGTGCAACTTTATTTTTTATGACTTTTGCTTTGACACGATTACCTATTTGACTCTCACCCTGTTTTAGTGATGCGACTCGTCTAACATCTATGCGAACGGAAGCATAAAATTTGAGCGCGTTTCCGCCTGTAGTCGTCTCGGGAGAGCCATAACCCATCATACCGATTTTCATACGAATTTGGTTTATGAAAATAACCGTACAGTTCATTTTATGTAAAATACCTGTTAATTTACGCAACGCTTTTGACATTAAGCGAGCTTGAACACCCACGTTTTGGTCGGACATTTCACCCTCAATCTCAGACTTAGGAGTAAGTGCCGCAACCGAGTCGATAACTATCAAATCAACCGCGCCGCTTCTTGCAATAGTCTCAACGATATCCAAAGCTTGTTCGCCGTAATCGGGTTGAGATACGAGCAGATTGTTAACATCTACGCCGAGATTTTTAGCATATCCGACATCAAGCGCATGTTCGGCATCTATAAATGCACATACACCGCCCGCTTTTTGACACTCCGCAGTTATTTGGAGCGCTAAAGTCGTTTTACCTGAACTCTCAGGTCCATATATCTCAATAACCCTGCCTTGCGGTACTCCGCCGATGCCAAGTGCTAAATCCAGTCCAAGAGAACCGGTACTAATTGCTTCGATAGGTACAATTTCTTTATCACCGAGTCTCATAAGAGCACCCTTGCCGAATGCTTTGTCAATTTGTTTCATAGCTAAGTCTAATGATTTTTGTTTATTCGCGTCCATTTTTGGCTCTCTTGTATTAATTTTAGACTTAATTATATGTCAACTTTTTATTTCCTATCAAAAATATTGCAAATTGACATATTTTTTATATGGAAATTCCATATAAATTAGTGTGATTTTATCCTTATTTGGTTAAAATTTAGTTTATATTTTAATGGGCATCTATAAAAACCCTAATCTCTATTCACATAGGCAGATATTTTGAAAAAAACACTTATTGCTCACTCTCCCGATGCCGATGATATATTTATGTACTATGCCATAAAATTTGGCTGGGTGGATATGAACGGCGTTAAGTTTGATAATGTCGCCGAAGATATCCAAACTCTTAATCAAAAAGCGCTGGATTGTGTTTATGAAATAGTGGCGATAAGCTTTGCCCTATATCCGCACATTAGAGAAGATTATGCCCTGCTTCGTACTGCAGTGAGCTTCGGCGACGGCTACGGACCCAAAATCATCAAAAAAAGAGGCGTCAAGCTCAAGCGCAATTTCAAAGTTGCTCTTAGCGGAGAACATACGACAAATGCGATGCTTTTTCGTATAGCTTATCCGGATGCAAGAGTTACTTATATGAATTTCTTGGAGATAGAAGAAGCGGTTTTAAACGGTAGAGTCGATGCCGGCGTCTTAATTCACGAGAGCATTTTAACTTACGACAGCGAACTTGAAGTTGAACGAGAAATGTGGGATATATGGCAAGAGTTAGCAGGAGATAATCTTCCTCTTCCTCTTGGCGGTATGGCGATTATGCGCTCAATCCCGCTGAGTAAAGCTATAGAGTATGAAGCAACGCTGACAAAGGCGGTGCGAATTGCAAGAGAGCATAAAAATAAGTTATCGCAAATGCTCTTAGAGAGAAATCTAGTCCGTATTGATGCGCCTACGCTTGATAAATATCTTGAACTTTATGCAAATGACGACTCCGTAACTTTAAGCGAAATTCAATATAAAGCAATAAACAAACTTTTTGAAATCGGCTATAAACACGGCTTTTATGATTCGCTTATAAAAGTAGAAGATTTTATGATACCTGCCGAGTATAAAGAACTTAGGAACTCATAATGGAAGCAAAACTCATAGCTTTAGGGATTGAAACGTTTAAAGTCGCCCTAATATTAGCACTGCCCGGTCTTTTAACGGGTATGTTTATAGGTTTAGCCGTTAGTATATTTCAAGCTACAACTCAGATAAATGAGATGACTTTGAGCTTTATTCCTAAAATAATCGGTGTTGTCGTTGTTATCATTTTAACGATGCCGTGGATGTTAAATACAATTATAGATTTTGCAACAAATATATTTAATATGATGCCGACATTTCTAGAATAATGCATAAAAAAAGTATAGATTTTTCAAAATTTTCTTCAATCAAAATTGGAGGAAATTTAACCGTCTCAATACTTGAAGATTGCAACGCAAACTATGAGGATTACTATATTATCGGCTCATGCAACAACATCCTAATCGGCACACAGCCTCCGCCGCTTTTAAAACTTAGCAAAAAATATGATTATATAAAAATCCAAAACAGTGTTCTAAAAATCGGTGGTTCAACCCCGTCGGGAAAAATCGCTTCATTTTGTAAAAAAAACAATATAGCTAACTTTGAGTTTTTATCTCATCTTCCCGGAACTTTGGGCGGTCTTGTTTTTATGAATGCAGGGCTTAAAGAGTTTGAAATATTTAATAATCTTATATCAATTAGTACATGTAGCGGTGATTTACAAAAAAATGATATCAGCTATGGATATAGATTTACAGATATTAAGAGTCCAATTTTAGAAGCCACTTTTAAGCTTGCATACGGGTTTGACAAAGAGAAACTTACAATGTTTAAAGCTATGCGACAAAATCAACCATCTACCCCAAGTGCCGGAAGCTGTTTTAAAAATCCAATAGGCGATTATGCAGGCAGGCTCATTGAAGCTGTCGGACTAAAAGGTTTTAGAGTCGGCGGAATGGAGTTTAGCAAAGGGCATGCAAACTTTTTGGTAAATATAGAGAACGGGTCTTTTGATGATGCGATTTTTTTGATAAAAGAGGCTCAAAATAGAGTTTATAATAAGTTTAAAATTTGGCTTGAGTGTGAAATCGCGGTTTTAGATGTGAGGTATATGAGTGAGAATTCACCGCTTTTAAATCCGTACAAAACAATATAAACTGCTTTATAGCTTAGATTGCCGCGCTTCGCTCGCAATGACGCGATGACATAAGTAATTACGCCATCGCTTTAAACTTATATCGGCAATACTCTGATTTTTTTAGAAAGTTTCTCTTTTAGAGTTGCTTCAATTGCGTAAAGAGTTCCCGTTGCAGAACTTGCACATCCGTTACATGCACCCAAATATCTGATATAGACATCAACATACTCTTCAGTCGGTTTTACATCGATAACTTCCATATTTCCGCCGTCCATTATAAGAAACTGACGAACATTCTCATCAATTACGGCATCAATTGCTTTGATTTGCTGTACCAAAGTCATCGACTCAAAACTGCCTTTTGAGCCTGCATCGGCTGCTGCTTTCATCTTCTCTTCATCCATTTCACGACGCGTATCTCTTAAAATATCCACTAGATAGTACTCCCTTTTTTCATGTCCGCCCGGTTTAATACAGCTTTTACAGAAACCGCCGGCTTTTGTATAGTCTGTTATCTGTTCAATCGTTGTTAAGTCATTTAGTCTAATAACCTCTTGAAGAGTTTTTAAACTAACTCTTGCACACTCACAAACGATTATTTCATCTTCAAAACTCTCAGAATCAACGCCCATATAAAGTCCCGCCGCTTTTTTGATAACATCATAAGCCATAACCGAACAGTGCATCTTTTGAGGCGGAACTGCCGGAATTTCAGGACTATCGCGAAGAGCAAACTCAACATCGATATTTGTAATCTTTACAGCCTCTTTAACAGTTTTGCCGATACACAACTCAGTCATTATGTCTGAACTTGCTATTGCCGTTCCGCATCCAAAACTCTTAAACTTAGAGTTTACGATTATATCTGTTTTTGGGTCAACTTCCCAGTAAAGGCGAACAGCATCGCCGCAGCTCTCAGCACCGAAATCTGCAACGATAAGTCTGTTTCCATGCTCTGCCGCTTCTTGTTCCGTAATCTCGCCTTGATGATTTGGGTTGTTCATCAGAGTCGTTACTTTATTTGAGTAGGCATCCCACAGTGAAGCGCCTAGCAAGTCATTCTTTGCCATTTTTTTTCCTTTAATTTATTTCATAAATTTAAAATTTCTACTCCGCAAGGAGTTAGCTTTAGTAGCCGTAGCGGCTAGCGAAGCAAAAGAAATTACTTCCTTTTGCGGACTATATAAAATAGGTGCCATTCATTGCGAAGCAATTAATGGTGTAACTCGCACGCTTTTGACTCGCCGCCTAAAGTTGGCTGCACTTTTGCATAAGAGCTTGAAATCGCTCTTAAACGCTCTACCGCCTTTTTAAAATGTGCAATAGTATAATCAATTTCACTATCGGTTGTAAAGCGGCTAAGACTTAAACGAATGCCGGTATGCGCAAGTTCGCTATCAGCTCCGATAGCTAGCATTACGGTGTTTGCCTGCAAATCTTCGCTAGCACATGCGCTTCCCGTTGATGCGCCGATTTGACCGTTATTTAAATCCCAAAGCATCCCCTCTCCCTCAACTCCACGAATAGAAATAAGTATAGTATTTGGTGTGCGATTTTCGCGATTTCCCACAACAAATGTATCGCTTAACTCTAAAAGCGCATCTTCAAGACGATCTCTTTTTGCTCTAATTGAAGCCATTTTTTCTTCTATATTTGTAGTTGCAAGTTCAATAGCTTTTCCCATCGCAACGATATATGGAACATTTAGTGTGCCTGAACGGCGACCGCCCATATGCTCACCGCCGTGCAAAAGCGGAGAGAGCGGCTGAGAGTTTCTGATATATAAAGCTCCTACACCTTTTGGACCGTGAAATTTGTGTGCAGACATTGAGAGAAAATCTACATGTACGGCTTGTAAATCAACAGGAATTTTACCGACAGCCTGAACGCCGTCTGAGTGAAATAAAACACCCTTTTCTTTACAAATCTCGCCAATTTCTTTGATAGGAAAAATCATTCCCGTCTCATTTGAAGCCCACATAACAGAAACCAAAGCAGTTTTATCGGTTATAAAACTTCTTACGACATGAGGTTCTACGACACCTTGGCTATTTACAGGCAGATATGTGACTTTGGCACCCTCTTTTTCTAATGCTCTGCACGCTGCAAGCACTGATGGATGTTCAACTTCCGTCGTGATAATATGGTTTTTATCTCCGCTTACTATGTGGTCATTAAATATTGATTTTAAAACCCAGTTGTTTGATTCCGTTGCACATGATGTAAAAACTATGTCATCGTTATCACTTGCATTTAATGCTTTATAAACTTGGTCTATCGCCTTGCTGATAGCCGGATGTGAAGCCGTGCCAAATTTATGAAGCGAGTTGGGATTTCCGTAAATCTCACTAAAAAACGGCTGCATAACCTCTACAACCAACGGATCAACCATTGTCGTAGCGTTATTATCTAAATAAACTTGCATGTTCTACCTCATTAAATCGAGTTATTTTTTAATTAAGACAATTTTTGTCTTCTTTTGTTCTTGATATGATAATAGGTTTGTTATTACGATATGCTTAAACGAAACTGTACTTATGAACTATTTAAGCTATAATTATATCAATATAACAAAAGCAGGAATAATTCATGTGTAATTTTAACAAACAAAATGACGATACGAAAGCATTAATACATCTTTTGATGCAAAAGTGTGCAGAGGCAGTCGGCGGCACTAACTTCCTTTTAGGCTTGATTGAAGCGATGAAAGAGAAAAAGCCGAATGCTCTCATACATAGCGCATGTAAAGTCGATTCTAAAGAGCTTACGATTAAATGGAATAAAATAGTTTTTAAAGATAAATTTGATGTTTTAGAGGAGATTGTCCGCTCTCACAAAAGTTCAGAAAATCAAGATTTTAATCTACTAAAAAATGATAGTTTAAAAAAACAGAAAAAGATTTTAAATATGGTAAAAACTTTAGCACCAGTCGAATTTACCGTGATTACGAAAGGTAATGAAAGTAATGGCGGCTTTAATTTTAAAATTTTTGAAACAGTTGAAGAAAATTATGTAAAAATCAATCCTATTTTTGCAGCAATGTTTTTTTGCTCAACAGAATATATGAAAAAAGCCTTGAAATATGAACTTTAAATTATAAATCTTATTTGATATTTTTTGTAAGATTTATAACTTTATATTCTGATGGCATTAGCTCTTCTGCACTAAAATCTCCAAAGCTTACTCTGTGCAGTGCGATTACTCTGTTCCCGACCGCTGCAAACATTCGCTTTACCTGATGGTATCTTCCCTCACAAATCTTCAGCCTTACAAGCGTTGGATTTAGCACCTCCATTTTTGCTGGAAGAAGCGGTTTTTTTTCTCCGTTTAAAAGAAGTTCTCCGCTAGCAAAAATATCTGCCTCATCACCCTTAAGCGGCTGGGCAAGAGTAGCTTCATACACTTTTGCAACATCACTTTTCGGGCTTGTGAGTTTATGATTTAGCGCCCCGTCATCAGTTAGTAAAATTGCCCCCGTAGTATCCGCATCCAGCCTGCCGATAGTCGATATTTTTGGATTTCTTCTTTGCCATCTTATCGGAAGCAGCGAGTAGATAAGCACTCCTGCATCATTATGAGAGCAGATTACTCCGCTTGGTTTGTTCATAAGGATTACTAAACTCTCTGCATCAAGCGGCTCATCGTCTACCGTTATATCGTTATGATAAAATTTTTTGGTTACTTCAAAAATCCTCACACCATCGACGCAAACCCTAAACATTTTTAAAAAGTTTTTGGCTTCACCCCTTGAGCAATATCCTAGATTTGAGAGGTGAGCATCTACTCTTTTGTAACTGTTTGGCATATATGGCTTCTTTTTTTGTTTAAATATAACATTTTTTGGATTAAAATAGAAAATGGTATAATCGCAAAAATAAAATGATAGACGGCAGGATTACTTCCGATATCATTATAAAACAAATCTTAGACGAAAGTGTCAAGCTTTAGTGCCTGTGCGGCTAGCGAAGTAAAAGGTACAAATTCCTTTTACTAACAAATAAATGGAGGGTTTCCTTCATTTTATGAAATAAAATTAAGGAATCATATATTATGAGACAAACTATAACTGAAAAAATATTTTCCGAACATGTCGGCAAACCTGTTTATGCGGGGGAGATTATCCGCTGTGATATCGACATGGTTATCGGAAATGATATTACTACGCCTATCTCTATCAAAGCTTTTGAAGATAGCGGTGCTACGAAACTGGCAAATCCTGATGGATTTTCCATAGTTCTTGACCACTTTATCCCTGCAAAAGATATAGCAAGTGCAAATCAAGCACGCATCAGCCGTGACTTTGCAAAAAAGCACAACTTAAAAAACTTTTTTGACGAAAAAGACATGGGAATAGAACATGCGCTTTTACCTGAAAAAGGGCTTGTAGTTCCGGGAGATGTTATCATCGGTGCAGACTCACACACATGTACGCACGGCGCACTCGGAGCATTCTCTACGGGTATGGGCTCAACAGACTTGGCATTTGCGATGGTAACAGGCGGAAACTGGTTTAAAGTTCCTGAATCTATCAAAGTCGTTCTTAGCGGAAAACCGGGAAAATATACAACCGGTAAAGATATTATCTTAGAGATTATACGCATGATCGGTGTTGACGGCGCACTTTACAGAACTTTAGAGTTTACCGGAAGCACGATTGAATACCTTACGATGGATGATAGATTTTCTATGTGCAACATGGCTATTGAAGCGGGAGCAAAAAGCGGAATCGTAGCTTATGACAATGTTACGGAAGCGTTCTTGTCGGATAAAAATTTAGCTCGTACGCCTAAAATTCATCACTCTGATGCAGATGCTTCTTATGTACAAGTTTTAGAGATAGATGTTGCAAATCTTGAACCAGTTATCGCATACCCGTTTTTACCCTCAAACGGTCACAGCATAACTCAAGCAGTAAGTGATAAAATCAAAATAGATCAGGCATTTATCGGAAGCTGCACAAACGGCAGACTAAGTGATCTTAAAGTTGCGGCAGAGATTTTAAAGGGTAAAAAAGTTCATCCCGATGTCCGTCTTATTGTAACTCCGGGAACGCAGATGATACTAAGAGAGGCGAACAAACTCGGCTACATCGACATCATCGTAGACGCCGGCGGAGTCGTGAGCAATCCTACTTGCGGAGCTTGTCTTGGCGGATATATGGGGATTTTGGGAGATAACGAAGTAGCAGTCTCTACAACAAACCGTAACTTTGTAGGTCGTATGGGCTCAAGAAGTTCAAAAGTATACTTGGCGAACTCTGCAGTTGCGGCTATTTCGGCAATTAATGGCTATATTGCGGATCCTAGATTAAACTAATATCCAAATCTACATATATTTTAAGTCACTAAATGATACAATGCTGAAAAACACGGAGGAAACCATGAAGAAAATAGTACTTATTCCGGCTCTTTTGCTAGGAAGCCTTGCGATTGCGCAAGATTACAACTACGAAGTTACGCCGGTTGTCGGCTATAACATAGCTGAGGGAAATCTAAAGCTAAAAAATCAAACTCTATATGGAGCTGAATTACAATACAACGGTTGTGACTCACTTTTAAAACCTGAACTTAGCGTGCTTTATACGGATGCTGATTATAAAAACTCTCTAATAAGCACGGATATATATCGTATCGCTCTTAACGGTGTTTATGAATTTAGTAAAATCGGTATGATTAAGCCGCTTGCAAAAGTGGGTATCGGTTATGAAACAATGGATAAACACTTAGCGGACAACAAAGACAGCGTTTTTGTTAATGCAGGTATAGGAGCGAAAATTCCCTTTACTGATGCAATCGCTCTAAAAGTAGAATCTGTTTATATGTCAAAAAACAATGATGGCAGATTAGACAGCAATCTTGCTCTTTTAGCAGGTGTAAACTTTGCATTTGGACCAAAAACACAAAAAGTTGCTCCTGAGCCTGTTGCTGCTCCGGCACCGGTTGTTGCTCCGGTAGTTGCTCCGGCTCCTACACCTGCACCAAAACCGGTTGACGGTGATGATGATAAAGACGGTGTTTTAAACTCTGTTGACAAATGTCCAAATACACCTATAGGGCATAAGGTTGATAGCGACGGATGTTCAAAATTGGTAAATTTACATATAAATTTTGATACTGCATCTTATAAAATTAAAGATGCATCAAAACCAAAAATTAAAGAGTTTGCCGACTTTTTAAAAGATATGCCTAACTATAATGCAAAAATTGTAGGTCACACAGATAGCGTCGGTAGCGATAAGAGCAATCAAACACTATCTGAAAACAGAGCAAATGCAGTAAAAACTCTTATTGTTAAAGAGGGTATTGAAGCAAGCAGAATCACAACAGCTGGCATGGGAGAAAAATCTCCTACTACTACAAATACTACTCCTGAGGGTAGAGCTGAAAACAGAAGAATCGAAGCAGAGTTAATCAAAAAATAGATGTTTGATATACCCTGTGTCATCTTCGCGGGTGGCAAATCAAGCCGAATGGGAGAAGATAAATCTCTTCTTCCTTTTGGCGGTTTTCATACTTTAACGGAGTTTCAACTCTTCCGTCTTCATAAAATTTTCAAAAATGTATATATCTCCTGCAAAGACAAATCAAAATTTAATTTTCAAGCTGACTTTATAGAAGATATAAAAATTTCTTCTACCTATGCACCGACTGCCGGATTTGTAGCTGTTTTTGAACATTTAAGATGCGATAGATTTTTTGCTCTTAGCGTAGATACTCCGTTTGTAGGTAAAAATGAGATAGAACAACTCATAAATGCCGATAAATCCACATATGACGCCACCATTGCCAAAACTCAAAGCGGGATTCAGCCTATGTGCGGAATCTACCACCGCTCTATGGATGAAAAATTTAATCAAATGCTAAAAGAGGATAACCATAAACTTGGATTTTTGCTTAAAAATTCAAAAACTCTCTTTGTGGATTTTAAAGATGAAAAACCGTTTCTAAACCTTAACCATCCGCACGAATATCAAGAGGCACTCTCTCATTTATCAACTATTTGATATAATCTTTACTTAATAATTTTATTAGATTTCTTATATTTTTGTAAGAAATCTTCTGTCTCGTAAGAGACAAGCTTTAGTGCCATAGCGGCTAGCGTAGCAAAATGGGCCCTGCTCATTTTGCGTTCTATAAGAAACGAGAAAATATGAAATTAACACATTTAGATGAGAAAGACAGACCGAAAATGGTTGATGTTTCGGACAAAAATCAAACAACCAGAGTTGCAGTTGCCAGCGGTATCATAGAGATGAGTCAAGATGCTTATGATGCCATAGTAAGCCAAAAGACAAAGAAAGGCCCTGTACTTCAAACTGCCGTTATAGCGGCTATCATGGGAACAAAAAAGACAAGTGAACTTATTCCGATGTGCCATCCGCTAAACCTAAGCGGAATCAATTGCGATATTGAAGAGTTGGCAGAACTTCCGGGATTTAAACTCACGGTTAGCGCAAAACTGACAGGTCAGACAGGTGTTGAAATGGAAGCACTAACGGGCACCAGTATCGGGCTTTTAACTATCTATGATATGGTAAAAGCAATTGATAAAGGTATGGTAATACGAAATGTGCAGCTAGAAGAAAAATCGGGAGGCAAAAGTGGAGATTTTAAACGCTAGAGATGAGAAACTAGAACTTACATATCCATGTTCTTGGTCTTACAAGCTGATAGCCTCTGAAGTAGAGGCACTCAAAAAGGCTATACGGGATGTTATCGATGAGAGAGAGCATAAACTGACTCACTCAAATAATTCTAAAGGCGGCAAGTATATAAGTATGAATCTTGATATGCTTGTGCATAACGAAGATGACAGAAACTTTATCTATCAAGCCCTAAAGGCTCACCAACATATAAAAATGGTACTTTAAAAAGGAGTTTACTATGAATTTACAAGAGACACAAAAGATTGAATTTGAAAAATTAAATCTTCACGAAATTAAAGATATAACATCGACGATTATAGGTGAGAGAACAAAAAATTTACGCGACGAGCTAGAAGAGCTTTTGTTACAAAAAGAGTTGCTTGAAAAAAATATAGAAAAAAAATCACATGAACTTCAAGAGCTGAAATACTCTATTTTTAATGAAATTGAGTCTGTTATAGATAAAAATGATGTAACGACACTTTCAAAACTTCATCAGGCAAAACTTCAGTCGATTGACCTTTTTGACCTTCTTAGCGAAACTGTTGAGGGCGCAATTATTACCGCGCTTGAGAAATCAAAAGACAGCGAAGCAAAAAATATGATTGAAGAGATTATAAAAGAGCTTACTTTTGAAACCATTAAAGAGGGAACGCTCAACACGATAAGAGTCAGAAAAATCCTCTCTACTATTCTGCACTCATCGATAGAAATAGCCGAAGCATCACCGAACTTTTCAGAGGATATTTTAGAAGCTACACTTAAAGGTATGAGAAGCGGTCTTATAGAATCAATTGAGAGATTTAAAAAGAGATTGGCTTTTATGCCGCTTGAAGCAAAACATATACTTATAGAAGATTATGATACGATTATGCAGGATCTAAACCAAACAGACATACTCTTCTCTCAAGTCGTTCAGACCCAAGCAAATGAGAGTACTCCGACTACAAAGAAAACTCTTTTAGAACTAAATAGCAAGATGCACTACGACCTTGAAGAGTTGGTTCATATGTCAAAAGAGACAGCGCTTGTAATGAAAGAGAAATTCTCTTCACTAGCTAAAACGGCAGTAAAAAAGGCAGATACGGCACTTCATTCAAACACTGCCAAAGAGGCAAAAAGAATGGGGACTCAAGCTTGGGGAATTGCTAAGACGGCTCTTGGCACCGCTATAAAATCAGCTAAAAATGCGATTGAGCCAAAGCAGTAATTTCACTGCTTCGGTCTCTCTTATATCCAACCTTTTGAGTTATCTAGAATAGCCTTATTTGTTTCATTGTAGATTGATATAATCTGTACGATTATCTGCGTTCCTGCATCAAAATAGTTATCAGGATTGACTTTTACTGCATCTTTATAAAACTCTTTTTTTATAAATGCCGTGTAACTCTGTATGGACTCGTTCATCTTTAAAACCTTCGAGCCGATATCTTGATTGTAATGATTTCCGCCTTTAGCAACAAGGTCTTTCATATTTCTTTGAAGATTATCGTTTATCTTATTTGTCTCGCTAATCATAATAAGCAGCTTCTCTCTTTGCTCCGTTGTCGTTTCGCCTTTAGCCGCTATACCGGAACCCATACCTCTTAGTTGCCCTACATTCTCGGTAAGCGGCAGCATCTGTTCCATCATAACCTGTGAAGCCTCTTTCGCAAAAGGACTCATATGCTCTGAACTTCGCTTGCTGACCATTTGCGCAAGTGCTAAAACATTTGCTATCTCTTCGGTATATCTCTCAAAAGCAACCTTTGCATCAAGTTTAAACGCTTTACGGTTAAGCTCTGCCAGCTTTTTACTTACTTCTGCTGCTTTTTGGCTTATCACGGGATCTGATGCCAATCCCAAAGACTCCATGCTATCAATAGCTTTTTTCATATCGCTTTTAGCGTCTTGAACCAACATTAAAGCAACTTGATTGCCGTTTAAGTAACTATTTGTCAAACCTCTTGTTTTTTGTGTTGCTATTACTAAATCTTTTAATGAATTTATGTATTGGCTGCTATCTACCTGCTTATCATTGCTAAACAGAGTTTTCGCATAAACACTAAATGTTAAAATTAAAATAGATAAAAAAATACGCATTACTGCTCTCCTAATTTTTGTAGACTCATTCTAACAGTATTTAACTTATATATCAATAGCAACTCTATTTATTGCTTGTAATATTTAACTACCCTATCCATTTGCGAGCCCATATTTAAAAGCAGCATATCGGCTATAACTAAAGCTGCCATTGCCTCGCAAACTACTGTTCCTCTTACGGCGACACACGGGTCGTGTCGTCCCTTGAGCGAAAAATCAACCTCTTCATTTTTAGTCGTCACGGTTTTCTGCTCTTTAAAAATAGATGGTGTCGGTTTAAAATAGACATTCATTACTATCTCATCTCCGTTGCTGATACCGCCTAAAATTCCGCCGGAATGGTTAGTTACAAATCCATCCGCTCTTATTTCGTCATTGTTTTGTGAACCTCTCAAAGATGCGCTGAGCACCCCGTCACCGATTTCAACTGCTTTAACGGCATTTATGCCCATCATAGCATCTGCCAATATTGCATCAAGTTTATAATAAAGTGGCTGACCGAGGCCTTTGGGCGCACCTTTTACAAGAACTCTTGAGACTCCGCCGACAGAATCATGTTCGTTTTTTGCTCTTAAAATCGCATCTTTTTGCTCTTGCTCTTTAATTGGGTCAAGTGCATAGATGACGCTTTTTTTGGCAGATTCGTAGTCAAACAGTTCTGATTTTATCCCGTCTATCTCGCATATACCGCTTAAAACTTCAATATTTAACTCTTTTAGCATAAGTTTCGCGATTGCGCCGGCTGCAACTCTTGCCGCCGTCTCCCTTGCAGAGCTCCGCCCGCCTCCGCGATAATCCCTGATGCCGTATTTGTAAAAGTAGGTAAAGTCTGCATGTCCGGGGCGAAAAACATCTTTTATATTTGAGTAATCTTTTGACTTTTGGTCTGTATTGTAGATAACCATCGCAATTGGAGTTCCCGTACTTTTTCCCTCAAAAACACCGCTTAAAATTTCTACTATATCATCCTCTTTTCTCGCCGTTTCAAACTCGGTTTTACCCGGTTTTCTGCGATCAAGCTCTCTTTGGATAAACTCCTCGTCTATATCAAGCCCCGCCGGAACCCCGTCAAGCAAACACCCTATTGCCCTGCCGTGCGACTCGCCAAAAGTGCTAAACTTCAATTTTTGACCAAAACTATTCACTTTGTTTCCTTATTTAAAAGTTTTAGAGCCATCTCTGCCGCTTCCTGCTGAGCAATTTTTTTGCTTTTTCCGGCAGCTCTGGCATACTCCATGCCTTGAATAATTACCGCTACTTCAAACTCTTTTTGATGATCCGGTCCACGACTTGCAACTACGACATACTCCGGAGTTTCTCCGAATCTAGCCTGCGTCAACTCTTGTAAGGAAGTTTTAAAATCCCTAAAAAGTGAGTCCAATGATATCTCTTTATGATTTTTCTCAATTATACTAATTGCTATTGCTTTTGCTGCATCTAGCCCTGACTCAAGATAGATTGTTCCTATTATAGCTTCAAAAGCATTTGAAAGAAGCGACGCTTTTTCTCTTCCGCCGTTGTTCTCTTCTGCGTTTGAGAGATAGATATATTCGCCCAGATTAATCGATCTTGCAAGTTTATCAAATCCGTTTTCATTCACAAGCGCTGCTCTGATTTTTGAGAGATTTCCCTCATCCGAGTTTGGGAACTTAAAAAAAAGATACTCCCCTACTATCAAGTCTAAAACTGCATCACCCAAAAACTCAAGTCGCTCATTATCGTAGGGCTGTTTATAACTTTTATGCGTCAGCGCTTCGATAATGAGCTTTTGATTTTTAAACTTATAACCCAAAACCTCTTCTAAATCTTCTATATTTTTACTCATTTTACTGCCTTTTTCATATTTTGGGCTTCTTGTTTTGCCAATACGTCACACCTCTCGTTTTCAACATGCCCATCATGTCCTCTCACCCATATAGCGTTTATTTGATGGCTCTTTGAAACCTCTAAATACTCTTCCCACAAATCGGGATTTTTTACCTTTTTAAAATCTCTTTTTATCCAGCCCTCAAGCCACTCATTTATCCCTTTTACGACATATGACGAATCTGAGATGATATCCACATCGCAAGGCTCCTTCAAGGCTCTCAAGCCCTCAATAACCGCCAAAAGCTCCATTCTGTTGTTTGTAGTATGAATCTCTCCCCCGCAAATTTCTCTCTCCTTATCTCCAAACCTTAGTATCGCCGCATAGCCTCCCGGTCCGGGATTTCCCAAAGCACTGCCGTCACAAAAAAGAGCTATTTTCTTCACTGAAATCCTTATGATAATCTTTAACGAGAGATAATTCTACTCTGGATGTGTCTATAGCGTGACAACCGCTGCAGCGGCTAAAAGCAAACGGATAGACAACTTTACAGTTATCGCAGATATATTCAAAACCTAGCGTTGCATTAGCTTTTGAATCAAGATTTATAAGCACATCAAGCTCAAAAACAGAACTTTTTACCGCCTCTTTGATATACCCTTTTGCGGTGTAAAGTTCCCTTAAATAGCCATTTTGCATTATTATATCAAAATTCAAATCTTTTTTATTAGAGTTCCATAATATATCGACTATCAACTCTGCTTTAGAGGTATCAAAATTTTCCCACGCAACTTTTGGATTGACTCTAAATATATACTCAAAAATAAGATATGTCAATTGATTGCTTCTCTTATATATCTCTAGCAATTTATAAACTTTTTCCTCCGCTTTCATTCCCGAAGTATTTAAAATTAACAAAGCGTTTAAATAAGTACTCTCCGTACTAATATCTTTTTTTAACTCACCCAAAGGCTCCAATACTTCAAGAGCCGAGTTATAATTTTTCATCTGCTCATATACTAAAAGCAGATAACTGAGTGCTTGAGGAGTACGCGGGTTGTTTTTTAATATCTCTAAAAAAATCTGTCTTGAACGCTCAAGAAAACCTGCTTTGAAGTAAGTTTTACCCAACAAAAACATGGTGTCTCTGTAGTTTGCTTTATCGCCGACTTTTAAAAGTTCGCTATATATCTCGATGCTTTTTTCATAATTGCCGTTTTTTGCATATGAGTTAGCTAGTATAAGCCAAGATTTTTCAGAGAGTTCACCTTTTGCAATCAATACTTTTAACTCATCTTGAGAAGGGGCAGCGTGAAACTGTTTTAAAAATTTATCAAGATGCTTGTAATCCTCTTTTTTCTTATATCTAGTAAACCAATATGAAAAAAATGTTATTACGAAAATAAGAACAAAAAAGATTATTATCCCAAAAAGCGGGTCACGAAACTCTAAAAAAAACGTATTCATTATTCGTACACTACCAAGCCATACTCATTTTTTAGATTATAAAATGTAGAGTTTGAAGTAATCTCCAAATCTTTAATCTTTCCAAGCTGAATAATAGAATTTTTGTTCACTTTTATGCCAAATTCTACAAAAAATTTCTTTATATTTACAAATTTTACATCTTCAACAAATTTATACTCAAACTCTCCGTGAAGCTTCATCCTGTCATATGAAAATATGTGTTCGCTTACATGCAGCCTGTCTGAAGCATACTTTATCGGTAGATGACCGGAGAGATCGGTTAATATATTCTCTATATGTTGATGTTTTTGCGGCAGAGTATTTTTTTGTATAAAGAGATATTTATTGTTCAATTTTAAATTAGGAGTACTCTTCCAATATTTATATGCAGGATTTGATACGCCTAGCTTTGACGAAACTTCCCGCCAAAGCCAATAGGAGTTAAGCGTATTTGGCAAATATGACATATCACTGACTCCTTGATTTTAAAAATCTATTATATAGTTTTTAGTTAAAAGTTACAAGTGGTTAAAACACCGCCACAACCCATTTTGTAATAAAATATCCGCCTATCATTAACCATGCAAACATTAAACCGGCAGTATAAAGAGGTGCCAAACCGAGCCCTTTAAACTTTGCAAATATCGTACCCATTCCAAGAGCCGTCATTGCCATAGTCAGTAAAAAAGTGTCCGCCCTATTAATAATATCTACTATATTTTGAGGCAACAATCCAAGCGAGTTAAATCCTGCCATACCGATAAAGTAAACCGCAAACCAAGGGATAACCAGCTTAACGCCTCCGGCAGCCGTGCCGCTTTTTTTAGCGCTGTAAGAGAGATAAATTCCCAAGATGATAAGCATCGGCGCAATCATAATAACTCTTGTCATCTTCACAATTACCGCCGAATTCGCCATCTCTGCGCTTGCACCCGGCACCGAAGCCGGAACTGCAACAACTTGAGCAACTTCATGAATGGTTCCGCCGACATATATGCCGAACTCTTTTGCACTCATATCAAAAACACCCATGTTGTAAAGTGCCGGATATAAAAACATTGCTATCGTTCCAAAGAGAACAACCATTGAGACGGCAATTGCCGCTTTATGCTCCTCTGCCTTTAAGACAGGTTCAGTTGCCAAAACCGCCGCCGCTCCGCATACGGAAGCTCCGGCAGCACTAAGCATAGAAGTGTCTCTATCCATCTTAAAGAGTCTCTGCCCTGCCCAAGTCCCAAGAATAAATGTAGTTGAGAGCATGATAAGTGAAACCATAAACCCCTCGACCCCGACTTCGGCTATTTGTTGAAAGGTTATGCGAAAACCGTAAAAAACTATGGCAAATCTTAAAATCTTTTTAGCAGAAAAAGTTATCCCGCCGCTCCACTCTTTTGGAGTATTATTATGAAGCGTGTTTGCGTAAAAAATACCCATCACTATACCTATAACAAGAGGCGAAATACCAAGAGCCTTGATAAACTCAAGCTCCGAAATCATGGTGGCTGCTGCAGCAAAAATAGCTACAAAAATAACTCCGTTAATAGTACCTTTTCTATTTTTTGGTGAAAACGGCATATAGTTCCTTTTATTAAAAAATGAATTATAGCAAAATAGTTTTAAACTCTATTTTACTTCTATTTTTAGCGCCGTTTTAACTAAATTTTCTTGCGAATCGCTCACACTTTTTGCCTTATGCACTATGATTTTTTTAACATCAATTTTTTTAGTCTCTGCCAAATAGTTCTGAATGATTTTTGCTCTTTTGTCTGCCAATTCGCTTAGCTCCCCTTCTAAAACGCTCTGAGCATCAACACATTTGGTATACAACTCTTTTTGATACTCTCCGTTTGACAATTCTCTGCCTGTTTTTGCTCTAATTTCATTCTGAAGAGATTTTATGTCGCCGCCCGATTGGACATATATTCTTGCTAAAATTTGAATTGTCGGCTGTTCTTGCTTGCTTATCTCAAATACTTTTTCTTTTAATTTTTTAGATTTCAACGCTTCTAAATCTTTCTCGCCGTCAAAACCTCCGCTAATTGCTAAACTAAGCTTAGGTTTTTTTAGCAGAATATCTGCAAGATTATCAAGCTTTTCTCTCTCGGGCGGCAAAATTAAAGATTCACCTGCTTCAAAATCTATATTTTTTAGCTTATCTCCCTCTATCCCGATCAATTTTCCCAAAAATGTAAACGGCGAAGCGACAGCTTTTAGTATGAGATTTGATAAAGCTTTCATTATTATAGTTCCGTACTTAAAGTCCGGTTTATCCACATTTCCCTCAATCGGCATATCTATATCTATAACGCCGTCGCTGTTTTCAAGAAGCGCGATGGCAAAACCAAGCGGCAGTTTTGTAATGTTTTTATCCTTTACCTCATCGCCTAATTTCATATTTTTTATGACGATACTGTTTTTGCTAAGGAGTTCGGAGTTGTTTATACGGTACTTTAAATCTAAAAAGAGTTTGCCTTTGTCTATTTTATAGCCTGCAAACTGCGCACTATATCCGCTTAGGGCGTTAAGATTTAGATTTCTAAAATTAAAATCTATATCCAAAAACGATTTTATATGTGAGGGTTCAAAACTCCCTTTTAATTTAGTAGAACCGTACTCATCAACCGCTCCGTCCATATCGACATAGGCCACTTCCCCATCATTGTTTGAAATGGCATAGATATTGCCGTTTAAGTCGTGAATGGATGTTTTAAAATCTATCGGAAGCGAATAGTCGGCAAAATTTGCACTCCCGTTTGAAACTTTAAGTTTTAACAATCTAAATGCGAATTTTTCGTCACTTTTTTGCGATACTTTTTGACTTTCTAGCTCTTTTGGTTTTAGAAGTTTGGCAAGATTCATACTTTTGTTCTCATATATCATAGCATCCAGATAAAAAGAGTCAAGAAGCGCCTCGTCAATATATAAAGAGTTAGGATCTGATTTGAGATTAAACGATTTTAAATCGGCTTTTGAAAAAGAAGCAACCGTGCTGCCGTCTCTGTTGTCGTGCAAAAAGAACTCTTCAACGCTTAACTCTCCATCAACATTAAACTCATCTTTTTTATCTTTTTGCTTATAAGCAGTCGTACTTTTTAGATTGAGGTATCCGTCGCTGATTTTTAAAAATGTAGACTCCTCTATGTAGGGAGTAAGCTCTTTTAGAGGGATTTTATGAAGCGCAACCGTACCTTTTTGTTCAAGCGGAGTGTGTTTTATCTCACCGCCGGATTTTACAACTCCTCTGCTGTTTACTCTAAACGCAAGATTGTATTTAAAGAGGCTATTCTCTTTTGAATCTATCTCATCGGCGCTAAAATCTATCTTATCCAGAGTTGTTTTTGCGCTTTTTTCTATACTTTTATCATTAAAATTTATTTTTGCAGAATTTATATTAAATGATTTTAGTTTTACTCTATATGCTTTTTCATCTTTTTTATCATCTTTTTTTATGTTTTTTGAAATATTCGGTTTTGCCTCTATCAAGCCCTCAAAATTAAAAGCTCCGCTTTTCTCTCTTTTGAGATTTGCTTCCAAACCGCCAAAAGAGGCTTTCTCAATAGTTACGGCTTTCGTTTTAGTATCTAAACTAACGCCCTTTACATCAAAATTTTTAAAATTCACCAGATTTTCATCGCTCTTTTTATGATTAAGCGCAAAATTATCAAGAGATAGATTTGCACTATTTACCAAAGCGGCTATCTCTGAATTTTCATCTTTTAAAGTAACATTCGCATCAAAATTCAGCATTGAACTTTTTAGCAAAATATCGTAACTCTTTAACATATTTGAGGCGATTTGGTCTATGTACGGTCGGTAATGAACAACATCAAGATTTTTACAAGCAAGACGGGTTTTTGCTTCCGACCATTTATCTTTGATATCGCCGCTTGAGCTGCATGCGGTTTTGTCGTTTAAAACTAAATTCATATTATAAGAAAACGGCTTTTCTGCCAAGAGCGTAAAATTTTTAATATCCAAATTAAGTTCATTCAACTTTGTTTTTACATTGGGAATTACGCCTTTATCGTCAATATTAACAACTGTTCTCTTTAGCAAAATATCCTCTACGGCTATGTTTAAAAGGGCGGTTTTCTCATCTTTTTGGGCTTTTTTACTTTCTGAAATCTTCTCTTTATTTTTAAAGTACTCTATCCAATCTATATCCCCTTTTGCATCTCTTTTTATATTCGCTTTTAATTGATCCAAAACAACATTTCGTATATATAAATCCTGCATCATAGGCTTTGCGGCTATACTGTCTGCATAGAGTGATTTTAGATTTAAAATATCGCTGTTTTTATCTTTTGGTTTTACTCTTAGATTATCCAAACTAAGATGCGCTTCATCAACTTTTGTCGAGTTTAAATCATCAAAATTTATATGATAGTCGCCACTTAAAAACATAACTCCATCAGCAACTTCAAGCGCAATCTTCTCTTGAATATATCTCCAAATCGTATAGAGTTTAATCTCATCCAAGTTAAGGCTTCCATCAAGTTTTAGCGGTTTATAACTCGCTATTTTACCTCTTAAATCAATCTCTCCGCCATCACTCAAAGCGCTGTAAAATCTAAAAACCGTGCGATTTGAATCGAGACTATCCGTATCCATATTAATTAATTTAAAATCAATAGGGCTTAACGACAGCTCAAATTTTTTAGCCGTTGTAAAATCCTCATAGTTTAAAATTCCCTCTTCAACTTTAATGCTATCGATGATAATTCTAGGCAGTTTAAGCGGCACATTTGCGTTTTTGCTTAGTGCCTCATTTTTTTCTTTAAATATCTTACTAAGATTCAATGTTTTGTCTTGATTGTAAAGAACAAAAAGTTCTGGTTTTTTTAGCGTGATGCTCTTTAGATGCAGAGCAAATCTAAAAAGCGAGAGAGGCTGCAGATTGGCTTCAAGCATTTCAAACGATGCTATTTTTTTTCCTTCAAGAGTTTTAATAGAAACTCCGCTTACCTCTACTTTAAAACTAAAGGGGTTAAACCGTATGTTGTTTATGGAGAGTTTAGAGTTTGTCTCTTTTGCGACGACGCTCTCAAGTTGGGATTTTAAGATAGGGGGTAAAACTAAAAAGCCTAAAATCGGGTAGATTAAGAGTAGCGCTAGAACTATTTTCTTAAGCATCGACAGACCTTTTTTCTTAAGTCTATCGAATTGTTTTTTAAATGTAGATTATTTTATGTTTTTAATCACATCGGCTCTTGGATATACAAAAGTCGACTCTCTAAAAACAGTGATTTTATCCTCATGTCCAATAGCATAAGCACGGATTGTAATAGGGATAATCGTATCGTGTCTTGCGTCATCCGCCAATATGTCGTAAGTTCTAAGCACTACGATTTTTTTCTTTTTCACATCAGGAGTGACATCAAAAGGCTCAGTAGGCTTAAGTATCTCTATCTTTCCTTTTGCATCTTTTGGCAAAATAACTTCAAAGTAAAAATCCATCTTATCGTTTTGCGTATTTTGAAGTAAAAACTCATACGCATTATCAACCGCTACTTTGCCATCTTGAATTTTACTGACGGAATAGAGCCTGTTTTCTTTGTTTATATTTAAAAGCATATGCTCTTTTTTGCTTCCCATCATAACCATTCCGACGGTTAGAGCGACAAGCAAGAGAGCATACGCGATAACTTTAGGGCGGAAATATTGCGTTTTTCCTTTTTTATCGATTATCTCATAATCACTCGACCATGTAACAAGCGAAGGTTTGCCGAGTTTCCCCATAACGACCGTACATGCATCAACACACTCAAGACAGTTTATACACTCAAGTTGAAGCCCTTTTCGGATGTCAATATGTGTCGGACAGACGGTTACACAACTCTCACAGGCGGTACATTCAGCGTGCGGTTCAACCTTTTGAAGCTCGCTCTGTTTGGTAAACTGCTTGACTTTATGCTCATCGTAAATATGCCCGCCTCTGTTAGTATTGTAGAGTGCCATAACGGTGTTTTCATCATATAAAACTGACTGAACCCTTGAGTATGGGCAGACATAGATACAATACTCTTCTTGCAAAAAAACTATGTCATATATAAGAAAAAGTGCCGTAAAGAGAAGCGTTCCAAATAAAACAACATGCTCAAACGGGTCTAATAAATAGTTAAAAAAATCTTCCGGCGGAACAAAGTACCAAATCATATTTGCACTTGCGACAAGCGATAAAACTGTCCATATCAAAATAGCAACCGCTTTTTTGACTCTGTTTTCAGTCAAACTCATATCAGGTTCTTGCTGTTTGTTTTTTATCCGTTTTCTTAAACCTAAAAGTTTAGTCTCAATCAAATCACGGTAGATTACGCGAAATACCGTCTGAGGACAGATCCATCCGCAAAAAACACGCCCGCCGACAACCGTCATCCCAAAAATGCCTAAAAATAGTATCATCAGCAAAAACGGCAAAAGATATAACTCCTGCATATCAAACTGCACAAACGCAAGATGAAGCTTGAGTTTGTCAAAACTCAGTAGAAAAAAGTAACTCTCATTTATCTTTATCCAAGGCAAAACTAAAGCAAAAACCGTTGAAAAAGTAAAAAAGAGGTATCTCTTATATCTCCACGGAGTCGGCAATTTTATACCGACGCTATTCTCACTCATCCCCACTCCTCTGACACTTTTTTGACAAAATTATACCACAATCTTTTTTAATCTGTTATTATAATAATTATAATTATTTAATATCTCAACTACAAAATATCCAAAAGCCTCTTTTATGCTCAATTTTGATAAAATTAAGGTTATTTACATAACTAAGAAGAATTTTCATGACAACAAAAGAGTATATCTTAAAAACTATAAAAAATAGACCGTTGATTATAGACGGTGCTATGGGAACTCAGCTTCAACAACGGGATGAAAAAATATCAAAAGAGGCGTGGGAGGGCAATGAGGGGTGTAACGAACTTTTAAATGTTACCGCACCTGAAGTTTTAAGCGAGATTTTTCACGCTTATCTTGTCTCTGGTGCAGACCTCATCACGACCAACACATTTGGTTCATTCTCTTGGGTTTTAGATGAGTATGACATCGGACATCGTGCATATGAACTGACCAAAGCGGGAGCAAAACTTGCAAAAGATGAGTGTGAAAAGTTTTCCACGCTAGAGCATCCGCGTTTTTGTTTAGGCTCCATCGGACCGGGAACAAAACTCCCATCTTTAGGACATATAACTTACGATGAGATGTATGAGGGCTATACGGAGTTTTGTTTAGCGCTGATTGAGGGCGGAGTTGATATTTTCTTGCTTGAGACTTGTCAAGACCCACTTCAGATAAAAGCCGCTCTTCATGCGTGTGCTGAAGCTTGCAGGCAAAGAGGCGTAGAGATTCCCATCATGGTTTCGGTCACGATTGAGCTAAGCGGAACGATGCTTATCGGCACAGATGCCGCTACAATCGCGACCATTTTAGAGCCTTTTGACATCATCTCTCTTGGATTTAACTGCGGAACAGGACCCGAGCAGGTCGAAAAACATGTAAAAACTCTAAGCGAGATTTGGCATAAACCCATCAGTATTCACGCAAATGCCGGACTTCCGCAAAACCGCGGAGGCTACACATACTACCCGATGGGACCCGATGAGTTTGCCACGAAACAAGAAGAGTTTTTAAAGTATGACGGAGTTAGTTTTTTAGGCGGATGCTGCGGAACAACACCTCAACATATCCGTGCTCTTGTAAATCGGGTAAGTTCTACCGCTCCAAAAGAGCCATCAGGAAGCCAGCCGAACTCTCTTGCCTCACTATTTAACACGGTTTCACTTACTCAAGAATCATCCGTTTTGCTTGTCGGAGAGAGAAGCAACGCAACGGGTTCAAAAGCATTTCGTGAACTTCTACTTGCTGAAGATTATGAGGGAACACTTAGCGTTGCGCAACAGCAGGTAAGAGTCGGCGCGCATGTGCTCGATGTAAGCGTGGGTTTTGCAGGGCGCGATGAGACAAAAGATATGAATCGCGTTATGGCTCTTTACGCTCAAAAGATAGCACTTCCTCTTATGCCCGACTCTACGCAAACCCCTGCACTCGAAGAGGCACTTAAGCAAATTGGCGGCAAACCTATCATAAACTCCGTAAATCTTGAAGACGGGATAGAGAAGTTTGACAAAGTTTGTGCCCTAGCTAAAAAATTTGGAGCCGCACTTGTTTGTCTGACCATCGATGAGATAGGTATGGCAAAAACGGTTGAACGAAAACTTGAAGTTGCCGAACGCATCTACGAACTTGCCACCAAAAAACATGGCATAAAACCGCAGGATTTGGTTTTCGACCTGCTCACTTTTACCCTTGGAAGCGGGGATGAAGAGTATGTTGATGCAGGCATAAGCACCATAGAAGCCATAAGAAAACTCCGCACTAGACACCCTGAAGTAGGAACTATTTTAGGACTCTCTAATATCTCTTTCGGACTAGATAAAGATGCAAGACCATACCTTAACTCTATGTTTTTACACCACTGCATACAAGCCGGTTTAACAAGCGTCATCATCAATGTGCAGCACATCATCCCCATAAATAAAATCAGCGAAATAGACCAAGAGATATGCGACAACCTCATCTTTAACCGCAAACCAAAGGGAGCAGCTCTTTTTGAGTTTATCGAGCACTTCAGCACAAAAGAAGCGATTGACACGACAAAAGTAGACGAAGCATACCTTGCGATGAGCGATGAAGAGAAAATCGCAAAACTTTTAATGGACGGCGACAAAGATAGAATGATTCCTTTAGTTGAAGAGGCAAGGCACTCCATTGCGCCTGAGAAAATCGTAAATGAGATTTTAATAAACGCTATGAAAGTTGTCGGAGAGCTTTTTGGTCGAGGAGAGATGCAGCTCCCTTTTGTTCTTCAAAGTGCCGAAACCATGAAAAAAACGGTAGATTATCTAAACCCTTACTTGCCTAAAATTGATAAAAAAGTAGATACTACGCTCATTTTAGGAACCGTAAAAGGGGATGTTCACGATGTCGGCAAAAATCTAGTAGATATCATCCTCTCAAACAACGGCTTTAAAGTTATAAATCTCGGCATAAAAGTTGATATAGAAGCGTTTATAAAAACCTTAAAAGAGTCAAATGCAAGTGCAATCGGCATGAGCGGGCTTTTGGTAAAATCAACTCAAGTTATGAAAGAAAACCTTGAAGCACTTCAAAAAGAGGGTATAAAAATCCCCGTGCTTCTCGGCGGTGCGGCACTTACACGCCCGTTTATAGATGATTTTTGCCGCCCTATTTACGATGGACCGATATTTTACTGCAAAGATGCATTTGACGGCGTAACTGCCATGAGCCGTATTGAGGCAGGAAATTTTGATACCGACCTGCACGGCAAAGAGGGCGAAGAGAAGATTATTAAAATTAAAGAAGAGATAATTATCCCTCCATTTTCAGAGCTTAAAATGCCATCTCGAGATGTCAAAGTTCCTACTCCGCCGTTTTGGGGCAGAAGAGAATTAAAACTCACACCGTCACAAATTGAGATGGCGTTTAAGTGGCTAAACCATAAGCTTCTCTTTAAGGCTCGTTGGGGTTACAGCTCAAAAGGATTAACAAAAGAGGCTTACGAAAAACAGTTAAAAGAAGTTGTGCAACCCGCTTATGAGAAACTCAAAAAACGCTTTATCGAAGAGAAACTATTTGAACCGACTATTATCTACGGCTACTGGCCATGCAGAAGTGACGATGACACGCTTTTGATTTTTGATGAGAGCGAAGGCTACAACAGTGAGAGCGAAATAAACCACGAACCACTTTATGAAATCATAGGCAGAGCAAAGGAGAAGTTTACATTTCCTCGCCAGTCAAAACAACCGCACCGCGCACTCAGCGACTTTTTTCATAGGGACAGACACGATGTGGTAGCGTTTACCTGTGTGAGTGCGGGGGCAAAACTAAGTGATGTTGAGAGAGAGATTTACGCGATGGGAGATTATGCCGAGTATTACCGATTTCACGGGCTAGGAGTCGAACTTGCCGAAGCTTTAGCGGAGATTGCACATAAACAGATACGGCTAGATCTGGGCATCGCAAAAGATGAGGGAAACAGACTAAGCGATGTAAAAATGTCTGCGTATGAGGGATGCCGCTACTCTTTTGGATACGCCGCATGTCCAAACTTAGAGCTAAATCGCCCTCTATTTAATCTTTTAAAGCCTGAAGAGTTTGGCATAGAATTAAGCGAAACATTTCAAATCCATCCTGAACAGTCAACCTCTGCTCTTGTAGTTTATCATCCGAGTGCTAGTTACTATAATGTGTAGCTACCGCCGTCTATAACTCAAAGCCTCAAGAAGATGCGGTTTTTGGATGATTTCGCTCTCATCCAAATCCGCAATTGTTCGAGCGACTTTTTGAATCTTTTTTATGCTTCTAAAAGATAGCGCAAATTTATGAACTGCCATATCCAAAACAGCTTTAGCTTCATCACTTAAAACACAAAACTTCTCTATCTCGGCATCGCTGAGTTTTGCCGTAAAACTCTTTTGCCCTCTAAGCTTTACTCTTTTATGAACCTCTATAACCTTTTTATGCATCTCTCTTGAGCTTATGGTTGCTTTATCGTTTGGATTTACATATTGCATAACGACGCACAGATCTATCCTCTCCAAAAATGGATCCGAGAGTCTGTTTTTATATCTATGCACATCAAGTTCGCTGCATCTGTGACATTTCCATTAAAAATTGCTACAATTTAACACTAAAGAAGGACTAAAATAATGAAAATTCCAATAAAAGTTACTAAAAATTCCTTTGAACAATGCTACAACATTGTCATTTACCATTATACTATGCTACAAACTTACCAATTCAAGGAAAACAGAGTATGAAAATCTCAACAAAAAATAGAAAGATAGGCTACACATACGGAAGCGTATCAGGGCACTTTGCTTTTCGTAAAGAAAAAAGTATTGCTTTTGAATCTACTCTTGAAAGAGATTTACTTACATTATTAGAATTCAATGATAGTGTCAGTGATGTGGTTGAACAGCCAGTTACTATTGAATATACCAATGAAAACGGTAGAGATGTAACATACACTCCTGACTTTCTCGTATTCTTCAACGAGCCAGATGCTGACCTATTACGTATGCAACGCAAACCTCTACTTATAGAGGTTAAACCACGGGATAGACTTATTAAAGATTGGAAAAAATTAAAAAAGAAATTTCAAGTTGGAATTCAATACGCTCATGCTAATGACATGATCTTTAAAGTCTATGATGAAAGCAGAATTAGAAATATGTATTTAAAAAATATACAATTTTTGAAAAGATACAAAAGGCTTACATATAATAGGGAAGACACTATGAACATTCTATCTCTTGTTCATTCCAATGGTAGTCTCTCTGTTGAACATGTATTAGAACATCTTTTTGCTACACAGGAACAAAAGGGAATAGCGTTAGGGCAGATATGGAATATGGTAGCACATAGACAACTATTGTGTTCAATGGAGACAGCTTTAAATATTAAAACATTAGTTTGGATTAATGAAGAAATAGAGATGGGAGAAGTGATATGACACAAGAAGTTCAAAAGTCTGTTAAGCTAGATAGGAGCAGTCTTAAGATTGCAGAAAATGAGTTTGTTGAATACAAAAAAGAGATATTTAAAATCTCTAGCATTATTGATTTTCATGAGGTTGTTGGAATAAATATTGAGACTAAGCGCCCAAAGAGATTAGAAATTAAATATTTGAAGCCGATTACTCCTGAAAATATTGAGATGAATCCAGCGATATACAAAGATATTGACGAATACTCAGATGAAGAATTTAAAGAGATACAGCAAAAATATAGTGCAATTCAACCTTTACTCTCCAATGATATTTCTCGGGAGGAGATTGAACAACATGCTGAGAAAATAGGTGTTCACTTTACAACACTTTATAGATGGCTAAGAAAATATAAATCAACAGGTACTCTTACTGGACTTTTACCAAAACCGTCCGGAAGAAAAAAAGGTGAGACTCGATTAGACTTTATGACAGAAGACGTAACGCAAGAAGTCATAAATAATTACTATCTTACAAGACAAAGACCGTCTGTTCAATCCGTAATAAATAAGATAAATATTGAATGTAAAAACAGAGGCATTATAGCACCAAGTAAAAATACAATCAGAAATAGAATTCATAAGCTCTCTGAGTATGACATACTTAAAAAACAGGGCAACCGTTCAATCGCCAGAACAAAATTTGAACCAGTTCCCGGGAGTTTTGAAGCTGAATATCCAATGCAGCTTATTCAAATAGATCATACTCCTGTAGATTTGATTCTAGTTGATGATGATACGAGAGAACCCATAGGCAGACCATATATTACTGTTGCTATTGATGTATACAGCAGAATGATAGTCGGGTACTATCTTACTCTCAGCCCTCCTAGTAGCACATCCGTTGCACTATGCATAACTAATACAGTCCTCTCTAAAGAAAAAACACTGCTAGAGCTTGATATAGAAGCAGATTGGAATGTGTGGGGCTTTCCAGAGACAATACATGTTGATAACGGAGCTGACTTTAGAGCCGAAGCTTTAAGAACAGCAGGTCTTGCACATGGAATCAATATTGAGTTTAGACCTGTTGGAAAATCAAACTTCGGAGGTCATGTTGAGAGGGTCATCGGCACATTAATGAAAGCAGCTCATGAAATACCCGGAACTACTTTCTCTAGTATTCATGAACGCCAAGAATATGATTCAAACAAAAACTCATCTATGACATTTAAAGAGTTTGAGAAATGGCTTGTTACTTTTATTACAAAAATCTATCATAAAAGAAAACATGAAGGAATTGGAATGTCTCCTGAACAATTATGGGAGAAAGGTATATTTGGAGAAGAGTCTTCTGTTGGGTTACTTCCTAAGCCTACAGATTCAGTGAGTGTAACAATAGACTTTTTACCAATTTTTCATAGAACGATTCAAAAAAACGGAGTAAATATTGAAGGGCTAAATTACTATGACCATCTTTTGCGCTCAAAAATAAATATGATGGAGGAAGGGACAAATAGAAAGAAAAAATTCATCTTTAAAAGAGATCCTAGGGATATTAAATATGTCTGGTTCTACGATAATGTTCTTCAAGAGTATTTTAAAATTAATGTTGCTGACCAGAATATGCCTAATATGACACTGTGGGAATATGAGCTTATTAGAAAAAAACTTCACGAAGACGGTACAACACAAATAAATACTGCACAAATCATTGAGGCACATGAAGAACTGCATAAGCAGATTGAAGACTCTACCAATAGAACCAAAAAAGCAAGACGACTGAAGCAGAGATTAAAAAATAAAGACACCGAGATTAGTACGACGCAAGAGATATTAGCTACAAAACCTCTACCTGCTAATAGCTATGTTGACGAAGCTATATGGGATGATGATATCCCGGATTTTGATTAGGATTAATAATGGAAAATTTATACACACATTTAAATGAAGAGTGTCAAGAGATAATACGTCTTTCCAAAGAAGAGAGAGTTCATCATTTATACAAAGAGATCCTAATTGAATATCCTAAGATAAAAGAGATTCATAGACTTTTAAAACAGATGATGGATAGACCTAAAAAAGCACGGACTCAGAACTTGCTTATCACCGGTGAGTCCAATATCGGAAAAACTTCTGTTGTGTCCTCTTTTGAGAAGATGCATTCAAGTTATACAATTGAAGATGAGCAAAAAATGACAACTATTGTGCGACCTGTCATATTAGCACTTGCTTCTGATAATGCAGATGTAAAAGATTTATATATCTCAGTTTTAGAAGCATTTTGGACACCATTTAATCCTGCTGACTCACTTGCAAAACTTAGACACCAAATGTTTCACTTGCTTCAGGAGTGTAATGTAAAGATGCTTATTATAGATGAGATACACCATTATTTAAGAGGTACTCCAAAGCAGCAAAGAAATGTAATGGATGCACTCAAAAATATTGGTAATAAACTTATGATACCAATTGTCTGTGTCGGATTAAAAGAAGCGACTCTCATATTAACATCAGATCCACAACTAAGCAGTAGATTCGATAGTATAAAGCTAACAAAATGGGAACTAGATAGGAACTTTAGAGGACTGCTCCAATCATTTGAAAAGAGGATACCTCTTAAAAAAGCGTCATACTTGGCTGATAAAGAAAAGGCGACTTTGCTGTACACAATTTCTCAGGGAAATTTGGGGAATTTGCATAGATTATTAACAGAATGTGCAACTTATGCAATAGAGAGTGGTGTAGAAGAAATTACCATGAATATAATCAACCAATTTAAATGGGTAAAACCTACAAGTACCCTCACGCCAAGAGAAGTACCTATTTAAAATGAACTTTGCAATAGAGGTTCATCCGCATGAAGATGAAACACTCACATCGTGGGTTATAAGAAATGCTATTGCCAATGGTTCTGATCCTAGGAGTTTTGCAATCGCTGCCTTTAAAAAAGATAGCACATGGTATCGAGATATAGACAGATATATCCCATATGAAAAGGTGGTGCAACTAAGTCTGCTGTGCTCGTTGTCTCAAGAAGGGATTAGAGCTCTTACTTTAGAGTCACTTATCCAGAATCTTTCTCACAAGACTCATAAAGACAACCCCTACTCAAAATGGCAGCTCATAACACCAATAGGACTCAAAGGTGCGATTCGTACAAATGGATTTTACTTTTGTCCTAAATGTCTTGTTATGGATGATGCATATTTAAAAAAGCAGTGGAAGTTGGCATGGGTTGTCGCTTGCCCTATCCACAAAAATCTTCTGCTACTCAGTTGTGAAAATTGCGGACAAGTATTTTCACCACATAAAATTACATATGAGAATCCCTATCTTTGTTATTGCACAAACTGTGGCTTTAACTTAAGCGCTTCAACTACTGAATATGTCAATCAAGAGGTTTTGGTATTTCAAGAGCAGTTGTCCCAAGTTGCATTCAAAGACGATTTCATGGAAATAGACTTTCCACTTATTGAGAACAATAGAAAAGATCTATTTTTGACACTCACGCTTTTCTTGTCGTTATTTGTGCACATGAATCAAAAAGAGAAATTTGCTGGAATTTTCAAGTATCTAAACATGAATGATAAACACGCTTTCAGAACTTCAAACAACACTACATTTGCTCGAATGCATATTAAAGACAAAGAACATCTACTCTTCATTATATCAAATCTCTTTAAGTTATCACTAAATGAGATAGTCACTCTGCTAAGAGACTCAGAAATGGCTCAAAATGGTTTTAAAAGAACCTTCAGGAATCTCTCACCGACAGCAGAATATATTTTTAATCGTCTTGATACCAAAAAAATATTTAAGCCTTCAAGAAGTCTATCAAGAGAGATTGTTCCAAAAAGCAAAGAAGAAGTAGAGAGATTGTTTGATGAGATTAGAGAGTACATAAAGATATGAAAACTCCAACTACCCCATGTTTACGATGTGAAAAGACAAACTATGTAATCGGAAAAACACTAGAAACCGGTACAGTCTGTAAATCTTGTGCAAAATATTTTCAAATATATGAAAGTTGTTCCACATGCGGAGATAATATGTATCCCACTTCCAACAGAACTCTTCCTAATAGCGAAGTCAGATTGCTGTGTGATAAATGCTACTCTGGGCACCTTCCTGTTTGCCATAGTTGCGGATACAGAAGAAAAACACTTACTTTTATTTTAGAACAAAAGCCTTTGTGTAAATTTTGCTCTATCGAGAGGACGAGAAAATGCATAAAATGTAAAAAAGAGTTTCCTGCTGGGCAAGGGAGAACATGTCAAGCATGTCATTACCGGCAAACTCTTGATAAGAAAGTAGCCTTTATTGCGAACTCTTTTACCCATCTAAGTGAATGTTTTGTGGATTTTTCAAAGTGGCTAAACAATCGAAGAGGCTTGCTTTTTGCAGCAACGTATATTCAAAACTATCAATTATATTTCTATCAAATTGATAAATTGTACGAGGAACTGAAACAGATGCCTAGCTATGAGATTTTACTCAGTAGATTTAGGTTTGCAACTGGTAAGAAGTATTTTCTGATCCATACTTTCTTAGATGAACAGCATCTTATTAAAATGGATGGAAATATTACAGAGAAGTACTCAAACTTTAATCTAATAGAGAAGCAGCTAGAAAGATTTAATTCACGTAGCTACAAACATAAGTTAATCCACAAATATTATCAATATTTATGTACGAAACTTCAAAACCAACAAATTACTCTGAGATCTATCCGTCTTGCTTTAACTCCTGCAATAAAGTTCTTACAATACTGTGAAAACTTCCAAGAAAATAAGCCTACGATGAAAGCTTTAGAAGGATATCTTTGGCTATATTCAGGACAGAGGGCGACTATTACAGAATTTATTAATTTTCTCACCAATGAATTTGCGTATAGCTTGCAAATTACGAAAATACCAAAAGCTAGGCTAAAAAGACCAAGTATATCACATCAAATATTACGAGCTAGAGTTATAAAATTGATGCAAAATCCTCAATTAATTGATAAAAAAGCATCTTATTTTTATACAGCCATTTTTGGTTATTTACATTGGATTTCGATACCGATTAATGTATTTATTGCCTATGATAACTTTCATTTTAATAGAAATGGGGATTGTTATATCAGAATGTGTGGACATATATTCAACATACCTGAAAAGGTATACGCTGTTATTGCTGAACTAAACCATAAGAAAGCAAAATGACATTATGATCTGTCAACCCTATTTTTGAAAGCGAATTATTGAAATTCAAATTTTGTTAGTTTGATTTTTATATCACTTGAATCGCAGTATTCAATTGATGCGGGTTCTCTTGAGGATGTTCTTGCTTTAAGAACAATATCATCTTTGTGTATTGCAAAAATCACTCTATTAGGGAATGACTTAGACCTGTAGATTTTTCCAATAAGTAACCTAAACTCTTTATTAACAAACCCCTCAAGCTCAGCTACATCAATAAAATCATATTTATAAAAATCAAAATTACGTTGTTTATTAAAGTAACGAACAAAATTGCTTCTAAATTCACTTCTCGTAGAGCTTTTAAAGTTTTTTAACAATGAAATATCTTTTTTAGTATATGCACTTAGTACAAAAAGAAAATTAATATTATAATAATGCACATACAATGAATCCCTATCAAATAATCTATCTTTGTAGTGGTAGGAATGTTCAATTTTTTTATTATTATTATCTTGTTGTAAATGATGATTTTCAAAATCATTTAAATCTCCAATTACTCCTTGAATAAAGAAATTTGGTGTAATATTATATCCTTCCGTTATCTCATCTCTATAGCTTAGAGTCTCGTTTATTTTTTTCTTTTCATTCAGTAAATCAATATTAAATTGAATTACATTTTTTGCATATGTAAATTGTTTATATATGGAATTTTCTTGTAAGCTATTATTAGTCTTATAATACTTTGAGTCACCTATATAATAGATGCTTTCATCACAATCAATTAGTGAGTTGTATTCAAATAAATGATCTATTTCTTTACCATCTTTTTGGGATTTTAATTTGTTTAATGATACACCTTTACTCGTTTTTTTTTCTTTTACATTATCGGAGAATAACTTATCTATCATATCCTCAAAAACCCAGTGATATTGTTTTACCATTACATAGTCTTCTCTTCTATTTTTAACAGATGCTACGTTATATTTAGAGAAGTAAATTTGAAGAAGATTATATATTTTTACTAATTCATCGGAAAAATATTTATACCTAATTTTTTTTAATATTTTTGGCGCTCTTTTAGACATGTTATCAAATGATGCACCTTTATATATAGCAAATGCTTTATCTATTGTTATATTAAAATGAAATTCTTTTTTTAAATGATAAAGCACGGAATAGTAAATTAATAAAAGTTCTTCTTCATTATCTTTTTCTTTTTTCTTATTTCTTGTTCTATTGTATATAGGCTCATTATTATCTGTAAAAAATTGAGAGTTTTTTCTAATAGTTTTATTCCATTTTACAGACTTATGTTTCTGAGACTCATATTCTTTTAACCTGTATATGATTGTATTTTGATGTTTTTTATAAAAATTAATAACACTTAAAGATATATCCAAATAAGAGAACTCATATTTACCTATTGTTGTATTTAACTGAAGGACATCTTCTCTAGCTAATAGTATTTCACTATAACGATTTTTATATTCTATTAAACTTTTATAAAAAACTACTAAAAATCTACGTATCCAGTTTAACTCTGTTATGTCAGTAATTATTTCAGAAATTGGATTTAAAGCAAGATCATTTTTATGATACTTATTTAGGACTAAGCAATCTTTATTAATAAATACTTTTGGCAATAGATAAATTAATTCATTATTTTTACTATGGAAATATCCTACCTGCTCAATAGTTCCTTTATCATTATTCTTTGAATGAAATTTGTCACCGAGAAGAGATTCTAATAGAGCTAGATCATAAGACTCTCCTTCAATGAATACTCTCATTAAATTGGTTCCACGGATAGTACTTCATTAAATAGATACTTTAATATTGGAATACGATATCTAGCTTCACCTTCAAAATATTTTTCGAAAGTAATCACTTTTTTATCTGTTTCTATACCAAATTCACTAGCTTTATCATCAGTAACTTTAAAAATATTATGCTCATCTTCATCTTTGAAAATATCATTCCATAGGTAAAAGATAACTTTATTGACGATAGTCTCAATATCAATGATGTTTCCTTGTTTTGGTGTAACAAACCAATTACCTATTTGTTTATCTTGACTTTCTGTTGCATTGAAAATTTCTTTATTTATTTTTTCCAAAAATGTTAGCCATTTATAATTTAATCCATCTAATTCAATTAAATAATCTTTTGAAACATCATTGCAATCTTCCTCATACTTAATTGGCACATATACCCAATTCCATCTTCTTTTAAAAGCACTATCCATGGGAAATAGTGATTGATCAGAAGTATTCATTGTTGCAATTAGATTTAAATTTGGAGGCAATGATATTTGACCATCTAATATACCTTTATGCTCTATTCCTAATTCACTTTGAAGATATTTTTTAAAATCTTCATCCGCTGTAACATTATAATCAGGGTTTCTATCTAATAACTGAAATAAATCTCCAAAAATCTCAGCACAATTTCCTCTATTGATTTCTTCAATTTGTAAGAAATATTCATTTTCTAAATTTTGCCATGCTGAAACATAAATTTTTGCAAAAGGCTGAGGTATAAATTCATAAGAAATTTTTTCATTTTTCATTGTTGGTTTATAGCTTCCAACAAAAGAATGATAATCATACTCTGGATGGAAAGTAACTATTTCAACTCTCTTTGGATTGATTAACCTATGTGGTTTTGTGATTTTATTTACTTCATAAGATTTACCGGTACCAGGAGGACCATAATATATTTTATTACTTGCATTGACAAATGGTTTTATATTTTCATTTATTTCTATTAATTTATCTTTACATATCTGACTCATTGTTAAAGAGCTAATAAAATCAATTCTATCAGCTTCATCTTTAGAGATTATTTCATAAGCAATACATATATTTGAACGACCTTCTCTCCCCGTATATGTATTAATAGTGCTTTCATATTTATCTACAGCAGTATCTACTGCTGGGTCTATATAGTAATTCTTTATTAAGTTCCAGTCAATATTGGCATCAAAATATGCTTGACTTATTTTCAAGCTAGTTATTACATTAAAAGGATTGTATCCATTACTATATTTATCAAAATATGAGAACAAATATAAGTAGCTTTTGTTTGTTACTAAAAAATTATACTCAAATAATTTTCGTAGATTTAGCCATCGATTATAGTATGTAAGATATTGTTTATCACCAATAGAAATAGCATTATTTACTAATAATAAACACCGATGGATTTCATAATCATCATCCCCTGCTGGAATACCAAAAGCGTCCCATTTATCAATTGTCATTTGACCTAATATGGTAAATATCGTCTCATCTATAAAAAATCCTGCTGTTGCAAGATCGCTTTTTGCTTGTGATTCTCTACCTGATGGATTAAAAACACCAGTATTATTAAGTTCAGAAAGCCATGTATGAGCGTTATTAAATTTACGCATTGAAGATCCAAAAGGATCTAATTTAAATTCTCCTTGCGGTAAAGTTCCTCCGCTTCCTGTTGCAATTATCCATTCTTTAAAGGCCGTGCTATTTAAAATATCAAACCATCTCATCTTTCATCCTTTTTTTAACTATATACAATAACTCATTAACTTCTAGAGCTTTATGTCCACCATAACTTTGGTAATTTTTTCTTTTTATAGGTTTTATTTTTAGAGAGTTAGATTCAAATAAGTCTGTTTGAAAAAACTGCTCTAATTCATTTAGAATAGTTCCTTTATCTCCTGCAGTAGCAGATTTATGATTTCTACCATTAAAATAACTCATAACAATCCATTCCGTATCAGCATTTTCAATTAGTTTTTGTAATGATGAAATAAATTCAGAATTTTTACAGAAAGATGAAATAAAATTCTTATCCATATTTTGCCCTCTTACATATTTAACTTCATTGAAGTATTTATTTAAATCTGGAATTTCACAATAATCACAAATTAAGTTAAGCATAAAATAATATGATGTGTATTGTCTAAAATTATACGGAGGGTCTATATATAAAAGTTTATGTGATGGAACCTCTTTTATAAACTCCATTGAATCACGTTCTTTACCTAGAATATGTCCATCAATATCAGATAAAATATTGTCAAATTTAGGAGCTCTTAATTCTAATTTTTTAAAGGCCCTAGAATCATATTTAGTTCTTGGAAAATCATGGAATGTGCCTTGTGTATTACTAACTTTTTCTACCGATTCTGAAATAGTGGATAAAAGAAGATAATATAGATCATCTAGTAATAAATTATTTTTATGCCACTCTCTAATTTTATTTAAATATAAATCAATTTTAGAACCATTTGATGGAGTGAAAAACTTTCGATTACCTTCGCTACCTCTTTGACTCACGAACTTACTATATTTTCCTTCTTCTGTGTAATAATCAAAAAAGAAACTCTTTCTATGTTCAGGATCAATATCTTTCTCAGAAATTGAATCCAGATAAGTTAATAAGACTATTAAATCTACGTAGCTGTTTTCTTCTTTCTTATCATTCAAAAAATTATAACCAACACCCTTTTCTATCAATTTTACTTTTGCAATCGCATTTTCTGCATATAAGTTATAATCAATTCCCAAACTTTCAAAATCTATTTTCGGAATATTATTAGCAATTAAATGACTTCTACCAAAACAATATGAAAAACGATTAATATCATTAGAAATAACTCTGTATCCACTTTTTTTCAGATTTATAGATACAGACAAGGTCCCAGAAAAAATATCACAAACATAATCTCCTTTATTACATAACTTATCAACTTCTTTCATAATATGATTTATTATTGATGATTTGTTTCCTAGGTATCTTTCTATCACTTTAATTTCCTGCTGTAAACAATTAGTATTTCCTTGTCATCTTTGTTTTTATCAACAAATTTTGATTTATTCAATTGTCGATACTCGAAATCAAATTCAATTTTTAATGAAGTATAATCAGGAATAATATCTTTTTGCAATCTATCTAAAGAATTAAAATCTATCATTCTATCATTACCGGTTGAACTATTTTTTGATTCAGAGTAGCTTAAAATAAGTACAGAATCAAGTTTTTTTGTCAATAAAAAAAGATCTTTAAAAGCATCCTTTACTTTATTTTTAGAGCAAAAATTAGATTTGTATTTATTGTTAGGGTATATCCCTTTAGTTATAGATCCTTTATGTACTTGAAGGCTTGGAATTTTATACTCAATAATTATTTCAGGAATATGATAAAATCTCGAATATTGCTGTGCTGTATAAGGTGGATCTGCATAAATTATATCAATAACTGGCAAGTCAAAATCACTTTTTAAAAGCTCTTCCATTGACTTATTCAACGCAATATTCTTATCACAATGAGAAGTATTTTTAGAATATTGAATAAAACTGGTTACAGTTTCTTTAAATAGCTCTACTACACTATATGATCTATCTATAATTAATCTTTTGTTTAACACTGGGGTATTAATTATTCCTGTAGCCTTAACAGGTTGAGCAAAATGCTTACCAGCCGAAAAAACAATTTTTGAGACTACAGTTAAAAGGCATGTTAAAAACATATTGTACTGCCAATTGCTTATTTCTCCTTGGCGTTTTTCTTGTTCAATCATTGTCCTTAAAAAGTCAATATCTAAAGATTGTTTAATACCAAAATAAGAACCAGCATAATGCAATGTCGTAATTGGTCCAATTTCAAATCCTGGTTTATCTATATTTTTTTTAAACCTATGGTGTAGCTTTTGAATTTCAATTGTTTCTTTTCTATTAATATTCCAAATAAGAGGAAAGGCAGCATATAATGATAATAATTCACTAATATTTTTGGAATCAAGTAGCTTTTCTTCTTTGTTTGTGAATTTTTTAAAAGTATTATAATATTTATATTCTTCATGATTTGAAATTAATTTATCTAACTTGTCTAAAGATGAAATCAAATCTTTTTCTTCTAAATTAATTTGTAATGTTGCATTTGCAAAAGCTTTGCTAAATTGCTGTATATCATTAGATATTGTTTTTTTACCAATACTGCTGAATGCTTGAGAAACTGTTGTTGATCCAGCAAATAAATCTAGTATATAGCCATTTTTGGAATAAAGAATACTCTGCTCAATAATTTTAGTGATTGACCTATGTTTTGAGCCTAAATACTGCATTGTTTTAAAAATTGAGTAATCATTCTGTTGAATTGATTTTTTTATCATCTTTGTTATTATTTATCCCTTGGATTATACATGGTTATTATGATCGAATTTAAATGTGAGGAATTTATTGTCAGCAATGACATAAAATCAAGAATACGTTGATAATAGATAGCCTCATTAATACCTATACCTTTTAACACATCAGCATACACCAAAGAGAAATCACTTGTTTTATTTTTATCTTTTTTCATATCTGGTATTTTACTCATTCTGCATCCTTTATATTAGCAGTTTTCTTTTCACACCCAGAATTTTCTTTCCATTGCTTGACTGTTCTTAAGAGATCATCATCTGTTAACATAGATAATAAACACATAATATTGTTTACGGCTTTGGGTTGTAATTTACCAGTTAAATACTTATCATATGTGCTTTTTGAACAATGTAGTCTGTTTGCCATTTCTTTAGAAGAAATATTCTTCCTTCTTTCTTTTGTAGCGATATTGTTCTGAACCGATATAAATAATTCTGGCAAATCCACTTATCCCACCTGTAAATAAACTATCTTTATTGTACCATAAAAATAATAATTTTATATATTTAAATACTTAATAATATTATTTTAGCATTTTATATAGATATTAAAATAACTTATTATTAGATAAAAGAATAAATTATTAGTATTATAATACTACTTATATTGCAATATTTTATATGAAAAATGACAAAAAGCTTAAAAATATTGCATTTTGTCATATTGTTCAGGAATAAGGATTTCTCTTAAATGAATTCTTTTTCTGAGGTAAATTGTATTTTATTTATCTACTTTGATTTGTCATGAATTTGTGTTGGCATTGATAGCTCCCGCAGATAGACTACAAACTTCATCATATAAGTTGATAAGATGTTCAATTGTTAGGTCAAGGATAGATTCATACATAAATGAATTTAGATGAATATTTGAGCTAACCGTAATACTGATTTTTTCCAGTGTACGTAGAGAAGGTGATGCTGATGCTAACGATGAATATTCTTCAATAAGGTTACCAAATTGGTTCATTGAACTACACCAATAGTTTGGCTCACTTTTTAGTGTGCGTAGCTCATTGGAGAGCATTTTCAATTTATATGTAGCTATTGTTTTTTTGCTACATAATCTTTTATTATTTGGAGTAGTTCTTTAAAAAAGTTAAAACCAACAGATGGTGCTGTCTTTTCTTCACTTGGAGTATTTTTAGCATATAAAAATCTTACAAGCGCTAATGTTATAACTGTTGGAACCATAAGAGAAGTAACAACAATTACAGTGGCTCCAGTATTTGGGTTATTTGCTATAGTTGATAGCATAAAAGTATATGCTATACCAAACATAACCACTATCATTATCTTTATTAATTTAAAAAACTCTGTTTTAAAACTTCTTAATTGCTCCTCATCTTTAAGCTTAGAGTTATCTAGCTGTGCCTCGTAAGCATTAAGAGGTTTGTCTATTTCAATGTCGCCATTCATTTAGATAATGCCTAAGTTTTTTAATCTATAATGCATAGCACCTGTCGAAACATCTAAGATACTTGCCAACTCTTCAATAGTACTAATGCCCACATCCTCTATAAGATGTTTTACTGTTTCCTGTGGCATTAGAATTTGAGCTGCTATTTGATTAGCTTCAACTTCTTGAATATCATAATTATCTATCGTAAAGTTTTTAGATTGATCTCTAAACATTTTAGTTGAACCATTAAGGTGTCCAGCAATAAAATGACCTAGTTCATGAGCAATAGTGAATCTTTGTCTATTTGGATGAGAGTTAGTATTATACATGAGTACAATTTTAGTATCTTTCTTTTCAATACTTCCATCTACATCAATAAAAGGAGTCCCTACAACTTCAATGTCATAACTCTGCGCAAGTGCGACGGGATCAACTCTATACATATCCATAACAAGACTCCTTCTAAAATTTTTGTGGAATTTTACCATATTTTTTTAATTAACATTAGCAATTTATATACCTATTGTATCATATAAATGATATTCATTGGTTATTATATATATTAATTAAATATTTTTATCTTATTATGTATAGAAATTTATACACTAAAGTGTGTTATCCTTGAAAAAACCGTCGTCCTTCGTCCTAATAATGCTCTAATCAAAAATCTCATAACCCACACCCTCCTATATAAATAGCAGCATGAGAATAGTTTCCATTTGTATTAGTTTTTATTTTTTTACTTATATACTTTGTTCTACTGCTGAATAACAATACATCACCAATTTCTAAAATATCAATATTTTTAATTCTATTAAGACTATCGTTCATTATGTCAAGCAAGCATTAGGTAAGAGACCCTTTCTATAGTAACTGTATTAGTCAATAAATAATAATCACAGATAATGGTCTTATTAAAAAATTTTTACTATAAACTCATTTAAATTTCCTTGCTTCTTAGCAATCCTGTGATTACGTTCTTTTTCCCACTCTGAAGGTGGATGCTGCCTATCCCAAACTTCGAACTTTTTAAGCTCCTGTGTCGAGAGCTTCATACCGTATTGCTTATTGAAATAAAGATAGGTTCTTGCAATCACTCCACGAAGCTCTTCTCTCACTTTTGCTCTGTCAGCTTTAAAATCAACTTCAAACTTACACTCGCCATATTGTCCCTGCTTTGGCAATTCAAAATCAAACCTAAAATTGCTTCTATCTGCGTTTAATTCTCCAATAGCAGGTTGAAGATTGTGCATATCGGCTTGCATGATACGAAACTCTTTGCTTACCTTTTCGCAACATTTACGCCCTTTGAATTCTTTACCTTTTGAATCAACACACTCAGATGCACCATCTCTCCAACAACTAAACTGACGACCGAAATTTTCAGCCGGGATGACATGCTCCCACTCTATACGTCTTGCACGTTCGTTCTTCTTCCCTTTTTTTGTATATTCGTTACGGGGAACATAACCACATGAATCTCTGTCAATCATGTTGTCTTTATTGGTATAGTTATATTTGCAGCCGCAATAAAAGGTAACTTGATGATCTCGATGAATTTTGCGGAGTTCTTTTTTAGAGTTAGAAAATGACTCGTTTTGTGCAAATAGAGATAAAACTAAAAATAGTAGTATAAAAATAGCTCTCATGATACTCATCCTTTAACCAAAGCGCCAGCAAGTAAGTCAAGCATGCTTCGAGAACCAATAAAAAACATAACTTCTGAAAAATCTATTTGCATACATTACCCTTTTTTCTTCGTCAAGTACATTATGATGCCAGACACCATAAATATTATACCAACGATAGTTGGCAAATAAGCTCCCACATAACTAACCGTTGCCAACGTGAGAATTAGTAAAAATAATGTCAATACAAAAACCAATTTTGCAGTTTGATTGATTTTCCTTAGACTTCCAAAAGCAAAAAGTGCTAAAAAAGCCAGCAGTGGTAGTAGATAGTAAGTATAGTAGACACTTACATACTCTCCAGAAAATAAAATAGCTAAATAAATGAATAGCGTTACAAAAAATGCTATTTGAAACTTTAATCTCATGCTTGACCCTCTGTTAGACATCAGTATTATAGCTTATCTCAAAATTAATTTATAAATAATTTAGATACAATAAAACACAAAATTCATTATTAAAGGGTTTTTATGAAGTTATTTTTGTTATTAGCAAGCATCTATTTGATACTGTGAGCAACAACCTCTTTGTTGAATTTCTTCAAATTTAATGTCTTTACAGATTTTTTCTTTTTCTACTACATTTACCTGCGAAGAAAGTTTTGATGTATCATTTGCCTGTAAGATTAGTATTGTAAAAAAAATAGAGAGTAAAATTTTCATAAGTCACCTCTTATTGAGTTTTAAAAATAGTATCATAAAAAAAGGATTTAAAAGCTGAATGCAACAAAGCAATGTTTTAATTAGTTTGATTTTAATAAGCCATACAGAACAAACTCTATTAAATCAAAAAAATGCAATAATTCCACAATAAATTTAAAAGGCAAAACAATGCTAAAACAACTACTAAGCACATCACTACTTACTATTTCACTATATGCCGCACAAACTTCTTGCTCTACTCACTATTTTGACGGAACAGCACCGGATATAGTCAATGAAAAACTTTCTAAAAAAACACAAGAAGTTTGCTACGAGGGTTTCGGTATTATTCATTCCGGCATAACCAAATCTGCCCTATATTCAGCAGAGCATCTAACAAGAGAAAAAATAGCCGTAAAGATTTCAAGAAAAGACGAGTTCCATCCGGAGAGCAAACTTCCTGCAAACGAGAGAGCAGAACTAAGCGATTATGCTCGTTCAGGATACGATAGAGGTCATTTAGCTCCATCTGCCGATATGGGAAGCGTTAATGCTCAAGCAGAATCATTTTCTTTGGCAAACATGATTCCTCAAGACGGTACTTCCAATAGAGGAATATGGTCTGCCATTGAGGGAGCTACAAGACATTTGGCAAATAAAGAGGGCGGCGTATTTGTAATAACAGGAGCTTTATATCAAGGCGGCAATTTAAAAGCTATAGGCAGAAACAATGTATTGGTTCCTACTCAAGTATATAAAGCAGTCTTTAGCCCAAAACAGCAAAAAGGAGCGGTGTATATTGTAAACAATATGCCCGAAGATAGTTATAAGATAATATCTATTGCAGAGCTTGAAAAGATAAGCGGCATAAATTACTTTCCAAAATTAATTCAAACACAAAAAGAAAAAATGCTAGAACTTCCGACTCCAAAGAAGAGAGGATAAATAGATGTCAAATGATATAAAAGATATTGAAACGATTGACACTTTTGAAAATGAATCAGAGGTTGTAATAATCGAGGATTTAACATTTGAAAACAGAACTGACAGAGTATCTATCTCCGGTGGAATTGATATAACAAGAGACAAAATAGGACTAGAAAAAATCTGTGCTATAAAACGGCAGATTGACGCAATAGCCAAAAAGCTTGAGAACGAAAAAGAGCTGCCTGATGAGATAGAAGTGTTAACAGCTAAAATTGTTCGGAATCCGTTTGAGTAAGATTTAAGCATAAAACATGAAAAAAGAAATGTATATTATTACAAAAAACGAATATGATGGTGAAAAAAGGGTTATTGGCTACTTTAAACGTATAAATAATGATCTTTATTATGATGTTGGCTCATTAAATGGAAGTCATAATTCATATCATCGAGATGGTTCAGAGTGGAGAACTAGTTATGATGGAAAAAAAAGAAAAATTATAGAAAGTGTGCCTCTATCTGATTTTAAAGGTTTTCATCCATTAGGAATAGTTATGTTTACAAAAGAGTTGATTCCTTTGTTTCCTAAAGCAAAGCAAAAACATATAAATAAAGCTCTACTAGAGATAGATATTGATAGATTTCCAAGCAATACCTTCAATCTAGTTATTGAAATTATTGAGCCTTTTAAAAATTTAGTTATAAACGAAGACACGCAATATCCTTCTGATGCTATAGTTTCTATAAGGAAAGAAATGGACCCATGGGTAATTTTTACTATATTAGGGCATGATAACAATCTCTTAATAACACCTAGCAGCGGTGGGTTTACTCTTAATCATTTTAATAAACGATATACGGCTAATGCTAAAGATAAACAATATAATTATGAAGCTATAAATAAAGAGTTGTATGAAACCTCTTAATGTTTACAAATGAACATAATAAGTTTACACATATGGCAACTACCTAAAAATTTATATTTATCACTACAGGACTACTGAATTTCATACAATGAATTCTAGTTTTTTAACTTTGTACATAATACTTTGAGAAAATACAATTAACTTTGACTTTTGACATCAGCAAATAATATTGTTATTTTTGGACCTATTTTATGCAATCCCCGCATACCTCTCTCCCAAACTCAGCATATTGACTTTTGTTTTGCTGAGCATGTACCATCATTATTTGGTGTTGCTTCAAAAAAATGATATTCACCTGTCCGTAGATGCTCTTTTAGTGTATATACTATTTTTGCCATCATTTATCCTTATTCTTGTTTATATTGGGTTTACGCCTTAATTCATTAAAGCAGATAAAACTATAATTTTATCTGCTTTGAAAGTTGCTTTTTGGCGTCATTGGCATCAATTTCCAATTTAGTACATAAAGAAGTCTTTCTAGATATTGATGTCTCAAACATATAAAGATGCTCAAGTGCCAAGTTTCTAAGGGTAGAATTTGGCAATACATTCTTTTGTATTTTTAATTCTTTAAAAAGTCCTATTATCTCTTGCTCATTCAGCCCACCTTGAAAATCAAGGTCTATAGCTATTTTTAAAATATGGTAAGCAATATTGTCTTTATTGTTAGCATGCATCCTCTTATAAAGATGATTAAGATCTTGTGTTCCAACAGATTTAGAAATTTTCTTAACAATGCTCAATGCAATAGATGAAGCTAGTCCAAAAATAATACCTTGGACAGATTCATCTATTTTATCCGCTGTTACCTTATTTTTTTTGACAATAATTTGTCGAATATGTTCTACAAGTTGTTCATGTTCTTCTTCAAAAAGACTAATAAAAGTTTTTAAACTTCTCAGACCTAATGAGTATACTGATTGAACTAACTGAGCTTTAGGCTCACCATCTAAAGTACCGGAATAACTTTTAGTAATCTCACCTAAAATTTCAATTATTTTAAAAGCGAGGTTTATTTTTTTATAAAAATCGAGTTGTTTTATTTCCTCATTGTAATCTGCTTCATCTCTATCATCATAATAGATATGCTTTTCAATATTGCTACTAACTTCATCTTCTTCTACTTCTCTACTTCTTGATTCGTCTACACTTCGATTCTCCAAGCGCAAAGAACTATCTACATCTTTTTTAACACAAGAATTTATTTTCTGTAGCTCATCTTTAGAAAAGCTAAATTCTTCAATTTCTGAAAATAGTTTATTTGCCTCATCTTGGATCATATTAATAATATCTGTCTTTGGTGTAAGATGTAAAATAAACATTAATATATTTGAAAACTCAGTTCTATATAAACGTTGAGTCATAGCTTTAATAATATCTGTAATCTCTCCCTTGTCAATATGTTTAGAGAAGTAATGAGCTACAAAAAAATAGTATATATATTTTTGTGAGAATTTATATTTATCATCATGATTAACAAGAAGTGTAGTTTTTATTGCTCTGTCTTTGAGACTGTAATTTGGGAAGAAGTCTTTCTTTCTTTTATAATCTACATCAAATTCTTCCAGTTCTGATAATGTAAACTCATGCTGCCTGTCTATAAACATTTGGAAAGCAAGTTCTGAACAATAAGTATAGACAGTATTAATATCTTTTTGTTCAATATTTTTTAGCCCGTCTGTACTTTTTATACTTTGAAGAATTAAAAAGTCATAATAGTGTCCAAGGGCACTCTTATCAAGTGAAGTATTTTGAATTTCCATTGCTTGAAGTAATGTAATTAAATAAAGAGGATATGCCTTTACAATATTAAAGCCTACTGTCTTTGATATATGTTTACGTACACTTCTAACTCTGTTTGATAACTCCATTTTTTCAATGTCATATTCTCTACCAAGTCCTATCCATTTTTTTATAAGCTTATCTCTTAATTTATGGCCAAACTCTAAAATTTCAAAATGGTTAAACTCACTTAAGGTTTTTGACAATTCAGTTTCACTAGTTGCCTCCATTTGCAATGAATCATTTGCTGTTATAATTATATTTTGATACTTCATCTTTAAAAGGGTGTTAATAATCAAACTTTTATATTCATTATTTCCACTGCATCTATGAAAATCTTCGACAACTAATAAAACTTTAGAGCGATCTAATTTATCAAACTCTGAAAACACTTTATCATTGGTTATATATTGTCTTTTAAAAGACTGTCGAATTATTTTTTCAATTGTTTTGATATTAATATTGCTTTTAAATTCCCTGCTACATATTATAATGGTTACAATCTCTTTATCTTTTATTAGATTGTCTTGAAAAACATGTGAGAGTGTAGTTTTTCCTGAGTTGTCCTCTCCATATACAATATTATGACCTATTGTATCTTTGCTTACAATATCCTTCGAAGATATTTCCAAAAACTGTTTTCTCGTCAAATCGCCAGCAATGTTTAATCTTTTGACATTAGGATATACAAATAAATCATACAACTGTACATTATCTTTTTCTGGATGATTTATCTTTATTTGTAGTCTTGAAATCTTCTCTTTTTGTTCAGTTTTTAATTCAAATATCTTTTTTTGTCCATCAATATTTGTAGAAATATCCTTTTCAACATGATGCTTATAATCATCATTTTCCCATTTATAAGAGTTAAGTAAAATAGGTTCATTATTACTTGTATCATATTCGATAAGGTTAAAACTACTCTCAAGTTCGTTGTGGCTATCTTGTATAGTTCCTGCTTCAATATAAATTATATTTGATGAGTTTAATATATCTTCAGTAGTGTTTGCACTCACAGTGTGCTCATGTCCTGTAAAAACAATGTCGTTATTGTTTTTAACGAACTCTTTAAACACTCTGATATTTTGATGTTGCATCCAATGAAAAGGATGGTGAAACATTGCTATTTTTAAATTAGCCTCACATCTTTCAATTTTAACTTTACCTATTAAATTAAGAGGGTATATCATTTCTGATTGCTTTTCATTTTTTGAAGACATCCATGCAGTGTTAAAAGCATTAAATGAAATTTTGAAACCATCTATTTCATATTCATATTTTGTAAATAAATTATTTGATAAATCCTGATTGATATATTGATACGAATCAAACTTTTTAATAAATTCAAAATAGTTGTTCTGAACAAAAGTTATCTGCTCAGCTACAGATTGTTTTACATCATCCTGTTTGCTCAATACCGAAGAACGAAGAATCTCCCTTACTTCCTCTTGATTTAAATCTGAAAAATCACAGTCGTGATTTCCTGGGCTAAATATAAACTCTATTTTTAGCCTATTATTAACATTATTCAGCTTTTCTTTTATGTCTTGTAGATAATTATATACCAGATCAAACTCCTCCTCTTTTCCAGAGTAAGCCATATCTCCCGTAACTACAATAAAAACATGTGCTATACTGAATGTTTTATTCTTTATTGCATCGACTAAATTTTTACTTTTTGAGATAGCGCTGTTATCTGCATTATCTTTAAAGTGTAAATCACTTATATGTAGTATCAAGAGTTTCAAATAATGTCCTTTTTCTAAAGTAGCAAGCGCTACAGAATATCTAAAAATATTTTTTATTTATTATGTTTTTTCTATAAAAGCTTAAATAAAAAAAACCTTTAACGATGGCAGACCTAAAAATATTCTGAAGTTTTAACCAGCAGAAACTGGCTAAAACTTATTTAACTATTCTCTTTTTTCATGCCACTTAATAAGCTCTTGAAGCTTTTTAAGTGTGTTTGGTGTTTCATTTGTGACTTTTGATAGCATACATTTGTAAAAATCTGCCCAAAGCACTTTTTCTTTACCAGTTGGCTTCATTTTTTTACAACATTCACACATTAATTTTGCCACATATGACTCTTGAGTAACACCATTAAAATATTTGATAAACTTATCTTTTAACTCATTATAACCACCATCTTGTCCACAACTAACCAATTTGGAATCACCACGCCCACCACTATTAGTATCATCATAGCCAACCTGATCTGTCACATCTGTAATTTTCTGAATATTAGAACAATCCATACACTTACCCTTTTATACTTTTAGGGTCATTACCATAAGAATTCTTCTCACGAATACGACCATTTTCACCATGGAGTGTAAATTCAGCACCTAATTTTTTTGCCAAACCTATACCAAACTCTCTACACTCAGCTTGTGTAGTACATACCTTGCTTGCTCGCTCATTGCCAGCAATTTTTGCTTTCCATCCATCTGGATGTTTTGAAACAGACACTCTGCTCATTTTAAACCTTTGTATGCTTGGTTTAAATTTTGATATCAGCATTCTATAATGGCGAAGAAGCGAATCCTTATTTTTAAAGATTTTTATTTAAACTTTATTTACATTTAATTTAAACTCCGATACAATGCCACAACTTGAAATAAAATATCATTACCAAGCATAATAATATTCTGCTTTACTTAGCCATCACACAAAAATAAAGCATTGCACCATTATATCTTTTTGTCCATATAAATAACATTATTTTTCAACTAAATAAACCATTTTTTATAGCTTTTTTCAGTGCACTTTGAATATTATCATTCAGGTTCTCTTCTTTATTAGTTTGATGCCTAAATGTTATTGTTTTTAATCCAGATAATTTTACTTTTTTAACAACACCTTGCTCTTCCATGATCTTATATAATAAGTCCACAAGTACTCCATTATGAATTTCACCACCAACGTTAAATATCATTCCAAGAAAACTCTCGTTTTCATCTTTTCTATCAATCTCAAACAAGTATGCATATTTTCCATTACTCAATACAACCTTTATGAGCATGTAATTTCTAAAGCCTAAAAAAATAGTTTTATGATTTTGAATTTTTCTCTTTTTTACCCATAAATTAGTTTCTTTTTTTGCCTTTTTCAAAACTCTTGAAAATTGTGTTGCTGTCTGCGTCGCACTTAATCCGCACTCTTCATCTACAAACAATATATCTAGAATATCAAGATTGCTTTCATCACTAGAAATATCAATTGCATTATCTCTAATATACTCAAGTGCATCTATAACCATTCCTAGAACTTCTGATTGCTTTAGATGAGACTTATCCTGCTCATCAATTATAATGCCTGCCGTATTTTTGGAATCAGTTGCCTGATCTGATTGGGCGGAAGATATCTGATTGATATCCTCGGTATTTTCTATATCAATATCAATATTAATGTTATTATTAATGGGTATGTTTAGCACATCTCTTCGGTGTTTTATGGAACCATTATTTGGGTTTAAAACTGAAACTTCAGATATTATGTGCTGCGCTGCATTCCTGCCGTGTGGGTTGTGTTCATTTGTTACTGGTATTTCATTGTCATCTAAATTTTGAGGCACTCTGACATAACTTCTATTTTCTTTTTTTGATTCATCTGTTTCGAACTCCAATTCTTGTGTGTAAGATTCTATTTCATTATCTATTGGTAATGAGTATTGGTTTATTCTAAACATAAAAAAAGTTTCTTCATCTAACCAGATGCCATCTCCCTGTAAATATAATTCGGAAGGATGATAAGGCAGAACAACCGGATATCTTTCAGGGTAAGGGCTTCCTGTCTCTATGCTGGCTCTTAATTTTTTAAGTCGTTGCCTAGTCACCAAGTTAAATTTTGCATAGGCTAAAAAAGATATGTTTGATTCATTTTTTCTTTCATATAATTCAACTATATATTTACTTCCATCTGTACTACTGCTTTTTATATATTCATCAAGAACATCATCTAAATCTCTTTGAATAAGCTTATATCTAATTTGTTGCTCCTGTGGTACATATGTTGAAGTTAGCAACTCCATTGATGGAACAATGACAGTTATTCCATTAAAAGCCTCTATTTTCGTAAATGTAGCATTCGCAAAACTATAGTAGTCTTTCGGATTATCAATTTTATCGATTTTATACCTATATGGAGGAAAATAACCATAATCAGTATTTTTTCTTTTCTCTGTAAAGCTTATAGAGGTAGCTGTATTTGCATCAAGAAAAAATAGTTGGTTTTCTACATAATTATTGTCAAACGATTTCCAAAAATCAGTAGTTCTGCGATTTCCTTTCCAAATAGTCATATATCTTACTATATCAAGCTGCGCGACAGAAATTCTTCTAAAGATTTGTGCGCTGCTTATCGCTCCGTTAGAATCTATCTCTTTTAACATCACATAGATTTCAGGCACCCTAGTTGTCCCAGTATTTTTATATACTGCACCATAAGCCCACACAACTCTGAGCTTATCATCTTTTGGAAAATTATCGACTGTAGGTATATTGGTATTTATAAAAACATTTTTCATTTATTTTGTAGCACCTTTTATTGGAAGTCATAATCTTACAAGATATACTCTATTGTGAATATTAAGAGTTGTTGCGCACGGAAGAAATTGATTTTAAACAATACATAAAATAATTTGGTTCTTATGTCTCAGTAGAATTTTTTAGCTTGAACTTCTTTCAATAATTTAATCAATTCCCCTGCTTTGGTGAGATTAATTAAATCGTTTGAATCTTCAATTTTTTCAGAAACTTTAGAAAATGCTTTGTCCGTAGGGGTTGAAAAAATATCTTTTATAGATGAAATTATAAATTTAGAGTATTCGTCATTCTTGTCACTTTCTTTTATTGCCCTGAAAATATAGACTTGTAGCGATATTTATTGGAATATAGCATTGTTTGTTGGAAGTGACAATCTGCACTCTTTTTGTGCATTTAAAAGATTACCGCACGGACATGGATTCATAGCACCTACAAAGAGAAAATCACTCGGATATTCAACCTTTGCATTAACTCTCGATATTCGTATCTTATTGTCTTGCAGAGGTTCTCTAAGAGCTTCTAAAATAGTTTTTGAAAAATGAGGCAGTTCGTCAAAAAACAAAATCCCCCTATGCGCCAAACCCACTTCTCCTATTTTTGCCTTATGACTTCCTCCCCCAAACACGCTCGCCGTCGTAGACGAGTGATGAGGAGCTCGGTAGCTTCTAAGCGGTTTAAACTCAGGTTCTATCGCTTCAAGAGCGTCAAGCTTTGCAATCTCTAAAATCTCATCACTGCTAAGCGGCGGCAAAATATACCTAAGCCTCTGTGCAATCATACTTTTTCCGCATCCGGGGCTTCCCTCTAAAAGTATGTTGTGAAACCCTGCGGCACTGATGAGCGCCGCTCTTTTAGCGACTTCTTGACCTTTTACATCTAAAAAATCTTCAATGTATTTATCATCAAAATAGTACTCTTCACCGGCGATATCATATGTAGGATACTCAATTTTTTTGTTAGTAACATTCGGCATGGCATCGGCAGAATTTTTAAGCAGCTCTATTGCTTCATTTAGTGTCTTAACCCCGTAAAACTCAATGTTTGATATATTTGATAATTTCTCTAAACTCTCATACGGAACTACTGTTTTTTTAATGATTTTTTGATTTGCAAGCGAGAGCAGAAGCGGATAGAGCTGAATATTCTCCTTTACCGCTCCGTCTAGTCCAAGTTCTCCAAATACAAACCACTCGCTTAAATCATCTTGTATATAATCAAGCGCGATTAAGAGTGCGATACTCAAATCAAACTGGCTTCCCTCTTTTTTTACATCACTCGGAGCAAGATTGATTGTTATGCGTTTTGGCGGAAATGAAAATTCATTGCTTAAAAGTGCAGACTTAACTCTCTCTTTCGCTTCATTTATGGAGGCGCTTGCCATACCTACTACGCTAAATGAGGGTAATCCTTTTGTTAAAGTCGACTCTACATGTACAACTTTTGCTTCTATACCTTCATATGTAGCACAAGAAACCCTTTTCATAATACATACCAACCTTTAATAAATTAGCACTATTTTACTATTTAAATTTTCAGGTGTGCAAAAATATGACAAAATGTCATATAAAAGATTAGGGTTATTAGAGGTGATTGCTAGGCTTTAGAGAGTTTTTTCTCTTTTTGTACTCTTTTATACTCTTTTTCAAATTTTTTTCTGCGAGAGTATGAGAGTTTATCTATAAATAAAATTCCGTTTAAATGATCTATTTCATGCTGAATAGCGATACTTAGCAGACCATCAGCCGACAGGGTTTGAGCACTTCCTTCTCTATCATGATAATGAACAATTATCTTCTCATGTCTATCTATATCTTCATAAAAACTAGGCACGCTTAAACATCCCTCTTGATAAACCGTTTCTCCGCTTCTTTGAACAATAGTCGGATTAATCATCTCAATCAAATTATCTAAGGGCTGAGTATCATTTTCATCGGGAATATTTAGAATTAGAACTTGCTTAGCATGCCCAACCTGTATTGCCGCAAGACCTATACCGTTTGATTTTATCATCACTTCGTACATTGCATCCAACAATTTATGCAACTCTTTGTCAAACTTCTCAATAGCTTTAGACTTTTCTTTTAATTTTTTATCCGGATACTCTACTATAGTTAACTTCATCTCTTTTTATATTTCTGCTTTTAAATATTTCTTAATAAAACTGCAAAGTCTAAATTAGGGTTTTCATAAGCCTTTTCGATTCCATTCATAGAACTCACAATAATCTCTTCTACCGAATGATTTTCAGTGATATCGGTAATTCCGATAGATATTTTAAGTTGAATTTCACGATCTGCCAGAAAAAAGTTGCTATTTGAAACTAAATCGCAAAGTCTTTCACTTGCTCTTTTTGCATTTTCTATATCCGTATGCTTAAGAAGCATTGCAAAGACGCCATTTCCGTAATGAGCGACTATATCGCTTCTTCTGGAAGTTTTAAGCAGAAGCCGCGCAATCGTTCTTGTCATCAACATAACGGCTTTTTCATTGTTTACATTTTTTCTAAGTTCACGTGATAGCTCAATCATGATAAGAGAGCTTTTATGCTTAAATTTACTTATAAGCTCTATCTCTTGTTCAATCTTAGCCATTAAGTAGCGTTTGTTATAAACCCCGTATTGATTATCAAATATAGTCTCATTTTCAACATTTTTTATAATCTTTGCAGTGTCATCATACATGGTTTTCATGCTGCTACTCTGCTTTTTTAATATAGCGCCTAATTTTAAAATATCAGACTCTAAAGATGCTGCTACGTCTCTCGTTTTATGACTATCCGAACTCTCTTCAAGCTCTTGTTTTCTCTTCTCAAGTATTTTTGTCATAAGAGACATATTTTTATATATATTTGCGGTAACTCCGAGAATGTTTTTTATCGATGAAAAACCCTGCTTAAGACTCTGCTCAAGTATAATGCTGTTTTCATCTTCATTATTGTCTTCAAGTTCAAGTATAGAGACAATATGATTGCGGGTGTTTTGACTTTTATCTTCTAAAAGTCTGTCAAAATAGAGAGAGAAATTATTGGGGGTCGGCGGCAAGCTATCTTTCATTAACGCACTTAAAACTTCTTTTGAATAAGCATCCAACTCGCTCTCCGGTTCCTCTTCTACCACTTTATCTCTTACTACACTGGTGGGTGCCGCATCCGTTACGCTATGACGCATTTTATTTTTCAAAGACCCCGACATGTCAACCCCCTATCCCGTCTATTCTTTGCTTTTTTTCAATAACACTTCATCAATCATACCATAATCTTTGGACTCTTGCGCGCTCATGAAATTATCTCTATCTGTATCTTTTTCAATTTTTTTTACATTTTGACCCGTGTTTTTTGCCAAAATATGATTTAACTCCTCTTTCATACGGAGAATCTCTTTGGCTTGAATAGCGATATCCGTCGCTTGTCCTCTTGCACCGCCCAAAGGCTGATGAATCATAATCCTAGCATGCGGAAGAGCGTATCTTTTACCCTTTGCTCCGCTAGAGAGCAAAAATGCCCCCATCGATGCGGCTTGACCTATACATATAGTAGCTACGTCCGGACGAATATAATTCATAGTATCAAATATCGCCATGCCCGCAGTAACAACGCCGCCTGGAGAATTTATGTAGAAATAGATATCCTTTTCCGGATCTTCTGCTTCTAAAAAAAGCATCTGCGCCACTATAGAAGAGGCGACAGAGTCGTTAACCTCTCCGCTTAGCATAATGATTCTATCTTTTAAAAGACGAGAATAGATATCGTAAGAACGCTCACCGCGCGCTGTTTTTTCAACTACATAAGGAATATAACTCATTTAATTAAGCTTCTTTCATCTTTGAGTTAAGAATTTGCGTAAGCACTCTATCCTCAATCATTGACATTTGAATAGCAGGCAGATAACCTGCATTTTTATACTTATCGTAAGCTAATCTTGGGTCTTGACCCATTTGCATTGCTTCATAATAGATAGTTTGCATAACTTCATTTTCATCAACTTTGATATTCTCCGCAGTAGCAAGTGCATCTATGATAAAAGTTGCTTTTACGCTTCTTGACGCATCTTCTCGGAAAGTTTCGCGAAGTGCTTTTAGTTTATCTGCATCTTCTCTAAGCTCTTGTATCTCATCTTCACTCATAGTACTAGCTTTTTTATTTAATGAAACATCAATCTCTTGGTCTACTACAAACTCAGGTAAGTCAAAATCCATCTTAGCTACAAAAGTCTCTAAAAGCGCCGGTTTTAACTCTTCATTGTAAAGTTTTGAAAGAGCTTCAAACTCTAGTTGAGATTTTACTTGAGATTTTAAGTTTTCTAAACTTTTATCATCTTGTCCCGCAAGCAGTTTTGCTGCAAGTGCTTCATCTACTTCCGCTTTTATTTTTGCTTGAATATTATGAAGAGTTACTTTAAACTCGGCATCTTTGCCTGCTAATTTGTCAGAGCCGTAGTTATCTGGAAATTTAACTTTTACAACTTTTTCTTCGCCGATATTCATACCGACTACTTGATCTTCAAATCCTGGGATAAATTGACCTGAACCAAGAACCAAAGCAAACTCTTTAGCAGCTCCGCCATCAAAAAGTACTCCGTCAATCGAACCTTCAAAGTCGATAATCACGCTGTCGCCATTTTGTGCAGCTCTTTTTTCTTTAAGATCTACAAATTTTCCTTGAGAATCGGCAATTTTTTCAAGTCTTGCATTTACATCTTCATCGCTTATTAGAGGCTTTTTAAAGCTCTCTACCATTTCAAGATAACCGTCAAGATTTATATCCGGTCTCATTGCAACTTTAACGGTTACATCAATGCTATCTGCATTTTTAACAAAATTAGAGATATTCGGCTCACCGATTAATGAATTCATTGCAACTTTTAACTCATCAAGACCTCTGTTTAAAACTTCACGCAATGCTTCTGCTTCTGCATCTTGAACTAAACGATCTCCAAACTGTTTTTTAACTACGGCTACAGGAACTTTACCTTTACGAAACCCTTGAACCGAAGCAGTCTTAGTCAACTTTTTAGCTAGTTTTTCTATATTAGCTTCCACTACTTTTTTTGGGATTTGAGCTTCTATCTCAGCATTTGCACTATTAATCTTATTTGTTTTGATTTTCATCAATTTCCTTTTTTATTTAATTTAAAACGCCAAAGAAAGTAATTCCTTTGGCTACGCTAGCCGCTATGGCACTAAAGCTTGACACTTCCGTGTCAGAATAAAAAGCTAAAGAAAAGTAATTCCTTTGGCTACGCTAGCCGCTATGGCACTAAAGCTTGACACTTCCGTGTCAGAATAAAAAGCCGCTACGGCACTAAAGCTTGATTTATTATTTTATATTTTTGGCAATATTACCTTAAATCTGCTTTTATCTATCTTTAGAGTTAATTTTTACAAAGTTTTGGCTTAAAATTAAGCAGTAAAATCCAAGCAACCGCGACATCTATCATCACATCCGCAAAGTTAAATACCGCAAAATTAAATCCGCAATGCCAGTAAACCATATCTACAACACCGCCGTGAACAAACCTGTCGTATATATTTGAAAATGCCCCGCCCAACATCAAACCTGCAGGAAAAGCGTAACAAACTTCCCTAAGATAAATAATGTAGAGTAAAATACCGAAAATGAGTACGGATTGAATATATTTTAGCGACTCGTCTAAGAATGCAAACATTGAAAATGCCACGCCTTTGTTATAAACTAAAATCAAATCTATACAATCGGTATAATACCTCCAACCGTCGACAAATAGCGACTTGATATATTGATCTATTATAAAAATAACTGCTATCGTAAAAAAAAGTATTGTCAAAAGACGAAAAATTTTATTATGCATTTAAAGCTTTTTGAAAAAATTCTACCATATCATCCATCTGCAAGTTCATTTTTTTAGCATCCTTGCACTCTAGCAAAATTCTAAGTTTATTCTCTGTTCCTGAGTAACGAATGAGATGACGAATCCCTTTTTCATCCAACGCTTTTAGTTTTGCGTCAAGTCCGTCTATCATATCAAGCGGTTTTTTTACTTTTACATTTATATTTACCAGTTTTTGCGGATAGAGCGCAAACGGACGCAGCGCAATTGATGCTTTTTGATTTGTTCTGATTAAGAGTGCCAATATTTGAAGAGCGCAAACCAAACCGTCTCCGGTCTTTGCGTAATCACTTACGATTACATGTCCGCTCTGCTCTCCTCCAAAATTAATACCCTCTTTTTTCATAATTTCTAAAACATTTTTATCTCCGACATCAGAGCGAAAGAGTTTTAGTCCGTGAAATTTCATAAATTCGTCTAAACCTTGATTGCTCATTACGGTTGAAACTATACCTTTGCCTTTTAATACACCGGTTTCATGCATATAAGCGCCAAGAGCACCTAAGAGCTGATCTCCGTCAACCACGGTTCCGTTTTCATCAACGACAACGACTCTATCTGCATCACCGTCAAGTGCAATGCCCAAATCTGCTCTATATTTAATAACATTTTCACATAAATCTTTTACATGCAAAGCACCGCAATTATCATTTATGTTAAACCCGTCAGGTTTATTATGCAGAACTATAACTTCAGCACCAAGCTCCTCTAAAACAGTCGGACCTACTATATATCCTGCTCCGTTTGCGGTATCAAGAACAATTCTCATATTTTTTAAAGAGAGATCTCTGGGAAATGAGTTTTTTAACTGAACTATGTAACGACCTATTACATCGTCGATTCTTTTTGCTTTTCCTATCTCTTTACCTTTAACTTGAGCCTCTAAAAGCATATCTTCGTTAAAGTATATCTTCTCAATCTCCTCTTCGACACTTTGTGGAAGTTTATCCCCGTAGCTGTCAAAAAATTTAATCCCGTTATCTTCATAAGAGTTGTGTGAAGCACTTATCATAATTCCGGCATCACAGCGCATATTTTCCGTTATATAAGCAATCGCGGGAGTAGGCATAGGACCTATTTGGATAACATCGTAACCGATGGCGGTAAGTCCGCTCACTATTGCATTTTCTATCATATAACCGCTTCGGCGCGTATCTTTTCCGATTAGAATTTTATTGGTTTTAGAGTGCGCTTTAAAATATATTCCGGCAGCCATCGCTATTTTCATAGCAAGCTGTGCAGTTAAAAATGTACCGGCTTCACCTCTTACACCGTCTGTTCCAAATAATTTCATGATATTTTCCAAAATTTAATGTGCTGTATTTTAACATAATTAGTCAATATTATTGAAATTATTATGATTCACCTTGGCTTTAACTTAATTTTAATTATATTTAAGCTAATATTCTGCACTAAATTTTTATGAGAAGGACTCATATGGCAAATCACAAGTCATCGGTTAAGAGAATTCGCCAAACTATCGTTCGTGCAGAACGAAATCGTTTTTACAGAACTCGTCTTAAAAACATTGTAAAAGATGTTCGTTCTGCAGTGGATGCAGGAAATAAAGAAGAAGCTACAACAGCTATGGGCGTAGCAAACAAACAAATTCAAAAATTTGTAAGCAAAGGTATCTTGAAAAAAGAGACTGCTGCAAGAAAAATCAGTCGTCTTCACAGAGCTGTAAACGCTATATAAGGTTAACTATTAATGTTAGCCGATAAACTTACCCCGTTTATCAATCGTTATAATGAACTTGGCGAAATGCTGAGTTCACCTGACATAACTTCTGACATCAAAAGAATGACAGCTCTCTCAAAAGAGAGATCCTCCCTCGAAGATATTGTAGAAAAAGCACAAGAGTACAAATCTGTAATTGCTCAAATCAGCGATACAAAAGAGATGCTTTATGACCCAGAAATGGCTGAAATGGCAAAAGAGGAGCTCAAAGAGCTTGAGATGAGAATTCCATTGCTTGAAGATGATATAAAACTTCTACTTCTACCAAGAGATCCAAACGATGATAGAAATATTATCGTTGAGCTTCGTGCGGGAGCCGGTGGAGATGAAGCTGCTATATTTGTTGGAAATCTGTTTGAGGCATACACTCGCTATGCAGATCTTAAAGGGTGGAAAATTGAAATCATGAGCACATCCCCATCAGATGCCGGCGGTTTTAAAGAGGTTATTGCACTTATCAGAGGCGATCAGGTTTATAGCAGGTTGAAGTATGAAGGTGGAATTCACCGTGTTCAGCGAGTTCCGGCAACAGAGTCACAAGGTCGCGTACACACCTCAGCAATCACTGTTGCTGTTATGCCTGAAGTTGATGATGTTGAGATACAAATTAATGAAAATGATCTTAAAGTTGATGTTATGCGTTCAAGCGGTTGTGGTGGGCAAAGTGTAAATACGACGGATTCTGCCGTAAGAATCACTCACTTGCCGACCGGTTTAGTAGTAACAAACCAAGATCAAAAATCTCAACATAAGAATAAAGAAAAAGCTATGAAAGTTCTAAAAGCTAGACTTTATGATCTTGAGATGCAAGAAGCACTTGCTAAAGATAGCGCAAATCGTTCTGCTCAAGTTGGAACGGGCGATAGAAGCGGAAGAATTAGAACATACAACTATCCGCAAAATCGTATAAGTGACCATAGAATCGGCTTAACTCTTTATAGACTAGCCGAGATTATGCAGGGTGGACTTATGGATGAGATTGTAGAGCCGCTTATAGCAGATCACCAAGCTAAAATCGTTGAGGCTGCAGGACTCTAATTTTATCGTTTTACCGCTTCATTATGTTATGTACTATTACAAAAAAGTACATAACATCAATTTATATTACTTAGAACTCTCAATTTCCAAACTCTGTCACAAAAACCTTTTTAACTTCACCGCGGAATGTAATAGTTCTCTCATTCATACCCAGATAAAGTGTTTCGCCGCTTGTCGGATAAACTTCTATATCGTTAGCTACTTTTTTCTCCGTATATGCTCTGTAAAAACATGCTGCCATTCCCGTTCCGCAGGCCAGAGTCTCATCTTCAACGCCGCGTTCATAAGTTCTGACTCGTAAGTTTTTATCCTCTACAAAAGCTATATTTACATTGGCATTATATTTATGTCTTAACTCTCTTGCCTCTTTAATGTCAAACTCGTTTATATTATCCGTAAAATGAACTAAATGCGGCACTCCCGTATCAAGAAGCCACCATAGTTTAGAGTTTTCTATAATCTCTTTATTTACTATTTTCGGAGGTGTAAGTTCGCTTGTGACCATACTTCCATCAACATAAGCCCCTATAACACCGGCACCCGTTAAAAATTTCATCTCTTGCGGTGCCAGCTCATTTACAAATGCGTAGTGCGCGCATGCTCTTGAACCGTTCCCGCACATATTGGCAACACTGCCGTCGGAATTGTAAAACTGCCACTCAAAATCATATTCATCTTGCTTTAAAGAGGGAATCAAAACAATAAGCCCGTCGGCTCCAACACCGTTTTGTCTATGACAAACCTTTTTTGCAAGTTCACTTCTCTCTTTTTTTATAAATGTGTGAAAAATTACAAAGTCGTTTCCGTTTGCGCTATATTTTGCCACTCTCATTTTTTCCCCAAATATTTAGTTTTTATCTTCTCGACAAACTCTTCGCACTCTCGTTGCAGATGTTTTAAGTCCTTAGAGTTGTCTATTACCCAAGTAGCTCTTTTTTTCTTCTCTTCTATATCCATCTGAGAAGCTATGCGTCTTAACGACTCCTCTTTAGAGTAGCCGTTTCTTTTCATAAATCTCTCTAATTGAATATCGGCAGGCGTGTAAACTACTACACTCTCTTTTATATCATAAGCACCGTTTTCAAAAAAGAGAGGGATATCAATAAGATATGGAAATTTAAAACCGTCTTGCTTTATGCTTCTTTGTTCTATCTCGGCTCTGATTTTTGGATGTAAAAAATTCTCTAACTTTTTTTTTGCTTCATTGTCGGAAAAGATCAATTGACCAAGCTTAGAACGATCTACTTTTGTACCTTTTATAAACTCATTTCCGAAGTTTTCCCGCACCCATTCAACCGAAGAGTCAAGTATCTCATGAGATATGCTATCGGCATCTATGACTCTCATGCCGTTAAGTGCCAAAAGAGATGCAACGGTACTCTTACCCGTTGCAATTCCTCCGGTTAATGCTATAGCATAAGCAAATGCCATTAGTTTTTAATGATTCCTAAGTACTCTTTGCGGATATAGTTCCCCATTGCAAATGCAGCCGGATGGATATCGCAATTATAATAACTTAATCCGTCAATCATATCGGCTCTTTGAAGATTTATATCGGCAGTCGGATGATACTCTTTTGAACAAAAAAGCGCAGTTTTGCCGTTTCCGATATTATAAGGCATTATTATTTTAAAATAATTTGCCAAAGCGACCATTATATTTTTATTTCTATCTACATCATCCAAAGATGGATGAGTAGTTACAAACTGTCCGTCAACCTTTAAAACACGGTTAATTTGCGAAAAGAGCGCCCCTTCGCTAGGCATTTCAGATATAACCACATCATAACTGCCATCAGCCAAAGAGCTTACTTCATTTAAATTGCAAGGAATCACTTTTAAATTTGACTCAAAATGTCTTGCCGCCTCTGCACTTAACTTATCTGCATTATCGCTTATTATCAAAATATTCTTTGCTTCTTTAGATGTACATATAGGCACATGCACCATCATCTCCGCATATATAAAATCTCTCATTTTTATAATTCCTAACTTCTTTTAGCGCGATTTTATCATATTTGCATTAAAAAGCTTTAAAAAGTTTAAATAGCAGCCGATTTTAAGTCAATTATTTGTTTATATAAATATAATTATAAATTAAAATGATTAAGGACTTAAAAATGAATTATGACAAAATAAGAAAAAATTGCAGAGTTATCAGGATAGTTGTCGGTTTAGCTCTTATCGCAACGGGTGTAATTACGGGTAATGCATGGTTTTATCTGGGAGTAATTCCTTTAATTGCAGGAATAGCAGACTTTTGTCCGCTTTGCATCATCACTAAAAAGTGTTCTATCAAGTAACTTTAACTCTCATTAGGTATAATTTCATACTTTAATATTGGAGCCGATAATGAGCCAAATAAGCTACAAAGATGCAGGCGTCGACATAGATGCCGGCAACAGTTTCGTTGAAAACATCAAGCCGTTAGTTAAATCTACAAATATTCCGGGAGTACTGGGCGGTATAGGCTCTTTTGCCGGAGCGTTTGAGCTGCCAAAAGGCTTTAAAGAGCCTGTAATGCTTGCGGCAACTGACGGTGTCGGAACAAAACTAAAACTGGCTATTGACTCAGGCATACACAACACGGTCGGAATTGACCTTGTCGCTATGTGCGTAAACGACCTTCTTTGCAATTTTGGCACTCCTTCATTCTTTTTAGACTATTACGCTACGGGAAAACTTGATGTTAAGGCTGCAACAAATGTTATTGCCGGCATTGCAGAGGGCTGCAGACAGAGCGAATGCGCATTAATCGGCGGCGAGACTGCCGAGATGCCGGGAATGTACTCACATAACGATTATGACTTAGCAGGCTTTGCCGTAGGCGTAGCAGAAAAATCAGAGATGGATAGAGTTTCAATGGTAAGAGCAGGTCATAAACTAATCGCTCTTCCAAGCTCAGGACTCCACTCAAACGGTTTTTCACTTGCAAGAAAAGTTCTGTTTGAAAAAATGGCTATGAAGTTTGAAGATGATTTTAACGGGAAACCTCTTATAGAGACACTGCTTGAACCGACAAGAATCTATGTTAAAACATTTAAAGAGTTAAAAAATCAAATAATTGCGTTAGCTCATATAACAGGCGGCGGAATTGTAGAAAATCTGCCTCGTGTTCTACCGCAAAACCTAAAAGCAGAAATAAAAAAAGATGCTATAAAAGTTCTACCGATTTTTAAACTAATCTCTGATCATGTAGAAGAAAATGAGATGTACAGAGCTTTTAATATGGGTGTAGGAATGATTTTAGTCGTAAAAGAAGAAGATGTTGAAACAGTTCTTTCAAAAACAGACGGTTACCTAATCGGTGAGATTAAAGAGGGAAAAAGAGAAGCAGTTCTAATATAAATCAAAATTGACATGTAAATAATTACATGTCAAACCTCTCTCAAACTGTATACCCAAATAAATTCCAAACAACCATTACTATAATATTTTTTAAAGTCTTAGAGTAATCGCCATTGCGAGCTTCTTTAGAAGCGCGGCAATCTAAAAACAAAAATATTCAGAGAGTTCAATTTGTAGTTATGATTTTAAAAGTTAATAGTTAGAATTATTTAGATGTTTTAATTTAGCGTTTTATAAAGAAT
>NZ_JAQTLH010000007.1 GCF_028714975.1 Sulfurimonas sp. | reverse complement strand
ATTTACTATCAAATCATACTTATTTGGAGCCAGATTGTACTTATCCAAATCTGCATCTATTTTGGTAATCGTTGAGCCTTTTTTTACTTTACCAAGAGCATAGTCGGATATATCGACGGCATCTACTAAAAATCCCAAATCAGCCAAAAAGTGCGTATTTCTACCCGTTCCGCAAGCCACATCTATAGCTTGACCGACTTTTGCATGTGAGATATATTTCTCTACAAGCGGAGAAACACTCTGCGGCATCGGGTTATCCAAATATCTCTCATTCCATCTCTGTTTATCTTCTTGCATCTTTAATCCTTTACGAAAGTCTATTTCTATAATCTTGATATCCAAACTCTCTAACTACTTCTACACTCTTATCCTCTTTTAGTAAAACAAGAGACGGCAGTTTGATGCCGTTGAAAGTTGTATTTTTAACAAATGTGTAGTGAATTTGGTCTTCAAATATAATTTTATCGCCAATTTTTAGAGGCGTATCAAAAGAGTAATCTCCCATGATGTCACCTGCCAGACAGGTGTTTCCGCCAAATCTGTAAGTATGTTTTTTCTCAAGAGCTTCACCGCTTCCTCTCACCATTGCACGATAAGGCATCGCAAGAGTATCGGGCATATGCGCTTCTGCCGAAGTGTCTAAAATAGCTATATCCATACCGTTATGGACAATATCAAGAACACTGCTAACAAGCACACCCGTCTGCCAGCCTACCGCTTCTCCGGGTTCTAGGTAGACTTCAACGCCGTATTTTGCTCTAAAAGCTTTAATGATATTTATGAGCTTATCGACATCATAACCCTTTTTGGTTATATGGTGACCGCCGCCGAAATTTATGTACTTCATACCTTTAAAGTATTTGGAGAACTTTGCTTCAAATGCCTCTAAAACTTCTTCAAGCGCATCAACATCCTGCTCGCAGAGTGCATGAAAATTTAGTCCTTCGATATGTTCCAAAACTCTCTCGTCAAAATTTGCAAGCGTTGTTCCAAGCCTGCTGTAAAGTCCGCAAGGATTGTAAATATCTTTTGGAGATGATGATTGTTCAGGATTTATTCTTAGTGATAGACTCACGGAAGGGTTTATCTTTTTTACCCTATCGCAATATTTAAAAAGCTGATTTGGCGAGTTGAAAACTATATGATTGGATATGCGTGCTATCTCATCTATATCTTCATCTTTATAAGCCGGCGAATATGTGTGAACTTCAAGATTTTTATCATCTTTTGCAAACTCTTCTCGTGCTAAAAGTGCCTCATGAAGCCCGCTTGAAGTACAACCTTTGAGATACTCTTTTACCAAAGGGAATGTACTCCACATTGCAAAACCTTTAAGAGCCAAAATCACTTTAGCTCCACTCTCAATCTGTACACGATTTAAGATTTCAAGGTTTGCGCGAAGAAGCGACTCATCGCAAATATAGTACGGCGTAGCGATTTTTTCTAAACTATCCATTACTGTTATACTTCTAACTCTTTAACTTGCCAAGGAAGTCCTTGCGTGTTCATCTCTTCCATAAACGGATCAGGATTCATCTGCTCCATGTTAAATACGCCGACTCCGCTCCAGATGCCTTTTAACATAAGTTTTGCGCCTATCATTGCAGGAACTCCCGTTGTATATGATACGCCTTGAGAGTTAGTTTCACGGAAACACTCTTCATGATCTTTTACTTGATAGATGTAGATTTTTCTCTTTTTGCCGTCTTTGATACCCTCGGCAACAATACCTATGTTTGTTTTGCCTTTAGTTCTGCTTCCAAGTGATGCAGGGTCAGGCAAAAGCGTTTTTAAGAACTCAATCGGAGTTATCATCATACCCTTATGCTCAATCGGCTCGATTCCCAACATTCCGACATTTTGAAGAACTTCCATATGTTTTATATAACTTTGTCCGAATGTCATAAAAAATCTAATGCGTTTTAGCCCTTTTATATGTTTAACTAAAGACTCCATCTCTTCATGGTAGAGCAGATAACTATCTTTTGGACCTACTTCAGGATAATCCCAAACTTGCATAATTTCAAGCGGCGCAGTCTCTATCCACTCGCCGTTCTCCCAATATCTGCCGTTTGCCGAAACCTCACGAAGATTGATTTCAGGGTTAAAGTTTGTTGCAAAAGCATAACCGTGATCGCCAGCATTACAATCAAGTATATCTATGGTGTGTATCTCATCAAAGTAGTGTTTTTGAGCATAAGCACAAAATACATTTGTTGCCCCCGGGTCAAAACCGCTTCCCAAAAGCCCCATGATTCCCGCTTCTTTAAACTTCTCGTCTCTTGCCCATTGAAGCTTGTACTCAAATTTTGCTTCGTCGGGATGTTCATAGTTTGCAGTATCAAGGTATGGAGTTTTTGTAGCAATACAAGCATCCATAATTGTCAAATCCTGATAAGGAAGTGCGACATTTATAACTATACTCGGTTTGCATGAGTTTATAAGTTTTATAACTTCATCCGTGCTATCTGCATTAACAGAGGCTACTTCAATAGCCGCATTTGGAAGTTCATTTTTTATATCTTGACATCTCTTTAATGTTCTACTCGCTAGTACTATTTTCCCAAAAACATCCGCATTTTGTACGCATTTATGTACAACTACACGACTAACTCCGCCTGCACCTATTATTAATGTTGTTCTCAAATTTATATCCTTTTTTTACTAATATCACGCCAATCGGAACCCGTCCCGATTGACTACGCTAGCCGCACTGGCACTGAAGCTTGACGCATAAAGCGTCAGATTAATCAACACTTTAAACTTACTACTATCTCTCTTAGCTCATCAGCCTTTATATCATGAGATATAGGCTCGCCAAAGTAGAGCGTTATCTCTCTTTTTCTAAAAAAATTCCTGCTGCCCTCACCTTTGTGTCTTGCAAAAAGACTTCCAAAAACACCGTCTATGTAAAAAGGCACAATAGCGGCACCGCCTCTATCGATAAACTCATAGCCTCTATAAAATTTTGCGACATCGGAACTTCTAGATATTTCGCCTTCCGGAAATATTGCTACAATTTTACCATTTTTTAATTTCATTGAGGTTTCAATAAATGAATCTTTTGAAGCTTTTTGCGATATAGGGATCAAATCGCCTAATTTAAAAATCGGTTTTAGAAATTTATTGTTGTATATATCTTTATCAATCAAAAAAACAACTCTTCTCTCCAGTGGAAGCTGAAGTATAAACCAGTCAATCCAACTAACATGATTTCCCACCAAGAGTATCGGCGTATTTTGTCCAATATGCTTTAACCCTATATATGTACATTTGTAACGGATTTTTAAAATTGACTCAAAAAGAGTCCAAACCGCCATAACAAGATATCTCTTTAAAAGCCTATAGAGCAGATATAATGCGACAACGCCCATAACGAAAAATAGAATTTTTGCATTCATACCGAAGTAGGCAAAAAGAGTAGTGAGCATCAAAAAAGAGAACATAAAAAGCGTTTGAACAAAATTATTTCCCGCCACGATAGTTCCAAGATGGATATCCGGAGAGAGATGCTGAATTTTTGCATTTAGCGGAACCAAAAGCATACCGCTAAAGAGTCCAAAAAGAACAAATTCTATTCCCAAAAACAGCGTGTTTGTCGTAAACGGGATAGCAAAAAGCATAAACGCAATGCCTAATGCGCTAAGTGTTGAGAGTCCGCTGTTTATATAGTATCTTGAAAAAGCGGACGACAACATAGAACCAAAAACTATGCCGATGACCGAAAAAGTCATTACACCCTGAACAATAATCGTATTTGTAATGCCAAGCTCACTCTTTGCGTACTCGCCGAAAATTGCCAACACGACCTGAGAGATTGACCAAAAAAGGCTAAGTGCTATCACGGAGTCAAAAACCTCTTTTTTTCTTCTAAGCATTATCAAGTTTTTCTTCAGATAAAAACCTTTTATGTATTTGGCAAACTCAAATTTTTTGCGAGTTGCTTTTATCATCTTGTTTGGCAGCTTCAAAGTCAGCATATACTCGACAACCGAACCCAAAACCAAAAGCCACCCAAGCGGCGCTATGGTTTTTAAGATATCCTCTTTTGTAGCAAAAACATCGCCTAAAAGCGTCTCAAACAGTATGGTATATACTATAATCCCAAGTAAAATCGCACTTGTCGTAATAGCTTGAAGCATACCGTTTCCATCGCTTATATGCTTTATGCCGACTAACTCTTTTATATATCCGTATTTTGCGGGACTGTAAAGCGCACTTTGAAGGGCAAGTAAAAATGTAAGGGCAAAAGCGGTAAAAAACCAACCTTGATAATAAGAAAAAGTGATAACAAGAGTGATAAAAACAGCTAAAAGAGCAGCGTGCTTCATAACAATATTTTTTGCAAATCTGTCACTTAGATAGCCGGATGGAGAAAATACCAAGATAAAAGGAAGAAGCATCAAAGCATTTACAATCGCGCTCAGTATTATCTGAGTCGTTCCGTCATAAACCTTAAAAACGGTATTTTGGATGATTATCTTATGACCTAAATCCGTAAATGCGTTTAAAAAAACAACTGCTAAATAGTTTATAACTCCGACGATTGCAAACATTTTTTTCATGTAAAATCAATCGTCCTTAGCAACTAGTATCGTACTCCAACCCTCATAATAGCCGTGATCTTTTTTAATAAGCAGATATAACTCTTCTACAACTTTTCTCACATCCTCATTTGTCACGGGATGTTTTTTTACAAGTGCCACGCCATACTCAAACTCTTCGCTACTGATATCATCTTTAAATTCAAACCCGCATATCAGGGCATTTTGTATAAATCTCTCTTTTTGGGTAGCAGTGTCAAACGAGACATAATGTTCTACATCTCTTGGGGTTGAGAGTTCATCGCCCTCTTCTTCAAGCAAAAATATGATTTTATCACTCTCGATATTGTGAAACTCCAACTCAGTCGGAAAAAGGTTTTTATGGTAAAAATCCCATTTTGCATCTTTTACGACGCTGCACTCATATTTATAACCGCTGTTTTTTAGCATTTGCGCAACAACCGATTCTAAATTTTTTGAATTTTTTGCGTAAAAATAAAACTCATGCCAACCGTCATTTATTCTAGTACCGACATATTTAGCCTTGTTTTCATGCTCAAGAGCGATTATCAAAGACTCTTTTGTTTCTAAAAATTCATCAAAACTATCACTGTTTTCACTAATATTAGCCGATTTTACAAATACGCTAAACAACCAAGGATTAGAACCCTCAAAATCCTCTGCGCCAATATCTACTTCTATATCAACCGAGTCGGAGTCTTGTGTTCTATTAAATATTTCTCTCATATGCCGACTCTATGTTGGAGTTCTTCTACAACTAACAATTTATAACTTCATTAATCTCTAATCCAAATCCGCTAAGTCCGACAAACTCGGTATGGCTTAATGATGTAATGAGATTCATTTTAGATACGCCGAAAGATTTCAGTATCTGCGCGCCTATCCCGAACTCTTTCATAGCGGCATTATCGTTATGAGTAGGTTTGTTTATAAAAATCAGCACACCGCTGTTTTGTTTTAGATACTCGATAGAAGCTATAAGATTACTATACTTTTTCTGATTTAAAAGCAGTTCCATATCGGGTATCACATTGTGAACTCTCACATTTGCAACTGAAGCCACGCTATGAAACACGATTGCGGTATGCTCTATCTTGTCGTGATCTAAAAAAGTATATTTTTTAACTTTTGTACCGAAAAATTCTATATCTTCAACACCGATTTCATTTACAAGTCTCTCATTTGCAAGACGATATTCAACTATATCGGATATAAAAACAGTTTTAAGGTTGTGCTTTTCACCGAAAATATCCAAATCATCGCGTCGTGCCATCGTGCCGTCTTCTTTGATTATTTCACAGATGACCGATGATTCGCTAAGTCCTGCCAAACGGCATAAATCAACAGAGCCCTCCGTATGTCCGGTTCTAACAAGTGTTCCGCCGTCTTTTGCTATTAGAGGAAAAATATGACCGGGTTTTACCAGTTCATCCGCATGGCTTATCGGATTTGCCAAAATCTTGATGGTTTCATCTCTCTCTGAAGCTGAAATCCCTGTTAGTGCATTTTTAGCGTCAACAGAAACAGTAAATGCCGTCTCGTACGAAGATGTATTTGAACTTACCATCGGATTTAAAGATAGACGAGTTGCAATTTTTTTACTTATTGCGACACAGATAAGCCCTCTTGCATGTGTTGCCATAAAGTTTACGTGAGCGGGAGTCGAAAATGCGGAGGCATATACCAAATCGCCCTCGTTTTCTCTATCCTCATCATCAACCATAATGACCATATGCCCTTTTTTTATCTCATCAATCGCTTCTAATACTCTTTGAATCGGTGTCATATATACTTCTTTATTTTAATTGCGCGAATTATATATAAAAGTTGATTAATTTTAGTTCAAAGAGTTTTTCTAAATTTAACCGCAATCTACTTGACAAAGAGAGCTTATTTACCTATAATTCCACTCCAACAAACATCTTATGGTAGTTTGTTAAACAACGCGGAATAGAGCAGTTCGGTAGCTCGTCGGGCTCATAACCCGAAGGTCATAGGTTCAAATCCTATTTCCGCAACCAATTCTTTTTCTTTTATTATTTTGGGGTATCGCCAAGCGGTAAGGCACTGGTTTTTGGTACCAGTATTCAGGGGTTCGAATCCCTTTACCCCATCCACAAAATCCCCTATTTTAGGTAATGTCGCGGAATAGAGCAGTTCGGTAGCTCGTCGGGCTCATAACCCGAAGGTCATAGGTTCAAATCCTATTTCCGCAACCAAAAATCTCACCTATTTAACAAACATAAATTATTTCAATGCCCATTCAACAATAGCCGAAATAGCCTATAAGATGATATAATACTCAAAAACGGGGTGTATCGGATGAATATAATCAATATTTCAAAACAAAAAATATTTGACAATAAAAATCAGGTATATGCTTATGAACTTGTTTTTATGGACGACTCAAATAATGAGGCGGGGCTCTCTTCTAAGGTTAAAGGCACTGCGCAACTCATTATGAGTTCTATTGCAAACAAAGAACTAGATAAATTATTGGGCAATAAAACCGTAGCTTTGGTAAATATAGATGAAGAAGCACTTTTAAAAGGCATTTTAGATGTTTTAGACAAAGATAGATTTATTTTAAATATCTTAGAAAATATAGATTTGACGGAGAATGTACTGGCAAAAATCATACAGTACAGAAAAAGAGGGTTTAGGCTCTCGCTTGAGCATTTTGACTCCAGTGCGCCTATGCTCTCAAAATTTAGCAGATTGTTTAACTATATCGACATTATAAAAATGGATATAGTTCTTTCCGAGCCTGAAAATTTGGAAAAAGTTATGGCTAAATTTAAAGGCGGAAGAGTCAAACTTTTAGCTCAAAATATAGAGACTAAAGAAGATTTGAAAAAATATACGGATATGGGTTTTGACTATTTTCAGGGTTATTACTTGGATAAGCCTGAAGTTATGGAGATTGTCGGCTCAAAAGAACCCGCTCAATTTATAATACTGCAACTCATTAAAATCATAAAAGATAACAACAGCACCGAGCAGTTAGAGTTTTTTATAAAAAAACAGCCCGATTTATCATATAAACTTATCCAATTTTTCAATAATTCAAGAAGTTTTAATGTGAGAATTGAGTCTTTAACTCAGGTAATTACCCTGCTTGGCAGGGATAAGCTCCTTAGATGGCTGCTAGTGTATCTCTACTCCGAGACTTCCAAAAATCCTGCCTCTAAAAGCATCTTAGCTCTTGCTATAAAAAGAGCCCAGAGGATGGAAGCAGAAGCCGAGCCGAAGAAAAAAGACAAGGCTTATTTGGCAGGAATGTTCTCTATGCTTAGCTCTATCTTTGAAACGGATATTAAAGAGTTGATGTATCATATAGATATGGATAGCGATATAACCTCTTTAGTTCTGGAAAAAAAAGGGATTTTTGCCCCTAGTTTACTCAGAGCAGAAAAAGCAGAAAAAGAGTATCTTAAAAAAATGATGTTAGAAAATTTTGAAAAGCTCAATACTACCGACTTGATATATACGCTGGAGTACGGCGGTATTGAGATAGATAAAAGCAAGCTCTAAAGGTCATAAGGTTCAAACCCTGTTTTATAATTTGTTTTGATAGTTATACCAAGTTTTAACCGCTTGTGCCAACACTACATATCCCAGCATCATTGCAAACAGTATCGGCCAATACATTTGCGGTAAAGCACTCAGACCAAGAGCCTCTGAAAAAAGGGAATAAGGTAACCAAATAGCAAGTACCATAACCAATGATGTCATAATCAGAACCGGCGCACTTGCCATACTTTGTATAAAAGGAATTTTATCCGTACGTAAAATATGGACAATCATAATTTGAGATACCAAAGATTCCACGAACCAGCCTGTTTGAAAGAGAGATTGATTATGCCAGCCATTAAATACATACAGCATTACGGCAAATAAAATATAGTCAAATAATGAACTTACCGGTCCCATAACAAACATAAATCTGCGTAATCCGTCAATATCCCATTTCCGTGGTTTGGCAATAAATTCCGGATCGACATTATCCGTCGGAGTTGCCGCCTGTGATAGGTCGTATAAAAAATTATTCGTCAAAATTTGTATAGGACGCATCGGTAAAAACGGAAGAAAAATACTTGCCCCCAAGACACTAAACATATTTCCAAAATTTGAACTTGCTCCCATCTTAATGTATTTTACAATATTGCCAAACACCTCCCTGCCGCTTACTACCCCCTCTTGTAAAACCAAAAGACTTTTTTCCAAAAGTATCATATCCGCACTCTCTTTAGCGATGTCCGTAGCCGTATCGACAGAGAGACCGACATCTGCCATCCGTAAGGCAGGAGCATCATTGATACCGTCTCCTAAAAATCCGGTTGTATGTCCATTTTGGTTTAATGCATGGACTATACGTGCTTTATTATCCGGTGAAAGCTTGACAAACAGATTGGCTTCTTCCACTGCAAGTTTAAGTGCATCATCACTCATGGCATCAATCTGTGATCCTTTATAAATACCACTTACCGCTAAGCCAACATCGTGACATATTTTTCGAGTTACTATATCGTTGTCTCCCGTCAAAACTTTGACCGTTACACCGTAGAGAGCCAGCGCTTCAAGAGCTCCTTTTGCACTCTCTTTTGGAGGATCAAGAAAGGCGATAAAGCCGTTTAAAATCAAAGCAGATTCATCTGATGATGAATAGATTGTTTGAACCGGAGAAACCTCCTTGGAAGCGACTGCTATGACCCTAAATCCGTCTTCATTTAATCGTTGTACGGTTTGAAAAGCAAGCTTTTTCATACTCTCATCAAGCCCAACGATGCTTCCATCATGATCTGCAGCCGTACACAACGGTAATATCTCTTCGACAGCCCCTTTTGTAATCATCAAATGTGCTTTTGACACATCATTTTTTTCAACGATCACCGACATCCGTTTACGGATAAAATCAAAGGGTATTTCATCAATTTTGGAGGTATAAAGGCTCATAGGAAGGTGTTCATATTGAGCATATTTCAATACGGCCGTATCAAGAAGATTTTTTAATCCTGTTTGGTAATGGCTATTTAAATAAGCCAGTTCAATAACATGAGCATTGTCATTGCCTGCAATATCGATATGGCGTTCTAAAATAATTGTATCTTGTGTCAGTGTGCCTGTTTTATCTGTACATAAAACATCCATTGCACCAAAGTTTTGAATCGCATGGAGGTTTTTGACTATTACTTTTTTTCGTGAAAGGTTCAATGCCCCTTTTGCAAGATTAACTGTAACTATCATAGGCAGCATCTCAGGTGCAAGACCTACAGCCACGGATAATCCAAACAAAAAAGCTTCTGCCCAATTATGTTTTAGCAACCCATTTACCACGATTACAAGCGGGGCCATGATAAGCATAAAGGTCATCATCATCCATGTAAATTTCTGAATTCCTATATCAAATGTAGTCGGATCGGGTGTACGCTGCAAGCTACTTGCTATTGACCCGACATACGTCTCTTTACCGGTTTGGAGGACAATGCCGATTGCAGTACCACTCTCAATATTACTTCCCATGTAACATATATTGGCAAGATCAAAAAGTGTGTCGGTTGCCTGTTCATGACTTTCTGGGAACTTCTCTACAGGCAAGGCTTCCCCTGTCAGTGTTGATTGATTAACAAACAAATCTTTAGAAACAAGAATTCTTATATCGGCAGGAACAATATCACCGGCTCCCAAATGGATAATATCACCGGGGACAAGCATTGAAAGAGGAATTTCGAACAAATCATCACTCTGTTTAAAACGCCTGACCGTAACGCTTGATGAAACAATAGCATTAAGCTTCTCGGCAGCTTTTCCGGAGCGAATCTCCTGTGTAAATGACAAGATAACACTAATTAAAGTCATACCGCCTATGACGGAAGCTGAACGGAAATCTTCGATATAAAAAACATTAATCGCCGCCAGTACAAGAAGCATCAATGTTAAGGGGTCTTTGAATTTTGATAAAAAAATTAGTATCAGATGCTTTTTTTGTTTATCGGCAATAATATTTAAACCATAACGTTTAATACGAGAATGTACTTCACTATCCGTTAAACCGTTTTCACGACTTTTAAAATAGTGATATAGTTCATCGGATGTAAGTGTTGAAAATCTACGGATATCTTTGGCGTGCGGCAAACTCTCATGTAATTGTTGATCCGGCAGAGAGAGTCGAAAGAGATCCAGTGCACGAAAATGGTGTTTCATTTAAGGTTTCTTTGCAAAATATTTTTCCAACTTATATAAATTTCTTTATTATCCCTATATCTTTGTTCTACTTAAAATTTTTATTTAGCTATAATCACAAAAATTATTATAGCAAAAATAAAAAAAGTTTTTTTGTCTGATATTTTAATTGAGGAGGGATACTTATGGTAAATGCTTTTATAAAAAAAGGTATAAAATTAGAAGTCATTGAAAATTTTTCTATCTTAGAAAAAGAGAATGATACGACTAATATTATTTGGATTGATATGATTTCTCCCTCAATTGAAGAGATAAAAACAGTTGAATCAATATTTAATATAAAATTCCCGACAAAACAAGAGAGCGAAGAGATTGAGCTAAGTTCTAGATATTGGGAAGAAGATAATAGAATCGAGATTAATAGTTACTTCCTTATTAATGCCGATAGTGCAGCTGCTTTTAATGAAACTGTTTCTTTTATATTGCAAGATGATCTTCTTATTTCAATCAGATATAAAAATTTAGAAAGTTTCAATACTTTCATAAGAAAATTATTAAATTCACCGAAAGAGTTTAAAAACGGATACTCTGTATTTTGCGAAATTATTGATATTAGAATCGATGCGGATGCCGATATTATTGAAAATCTATCAAAAGAGATAGCAAAAATCAGAAAGCATGTCTTTACCGATTATGCTAATGATGATGAGGAGATATTGGAAAGAATCTCTTCATTTGAAGATTTAAATATGAAAATCAGAGAGAACTTAACAGATAAACAGAGAATTTTAACTACGCTTTTAAAGTCCAATAAATACAGTGATGATAAAAATATAATACCTATTATGATTAAAGATATAAAATCTTTGATTGAGTATACAAATTTTAATTTTGAAAGATTGGATTATTTACAAAATATATTTATCGGTGTTTTAAATATTGAACAAAATAAAGTTATAAAAATATTTACCATTGTAAATGTGATATTTTTACCGCCGACTCTTATTGCAAGCATTTACGGTATGAACTTTGATATACTGCCTGAACTTCACTGGGAGTATGGTTACCTCTTTTCAATTGCCTTGATGGTGCTATCTTCAGTTACGCCTATCTTGATTTTTAAAAAGAAAGGCTGGATCTAAAGATTTACTTTAAATTGAGCAATATCCAATTCCATAAGATAGGCATCACATCCGTCAAGATAAAAAGCTTTAAGGTTTTTAACAATATTAAAACCTAGTTTTTTATACAAAGATATCGCCGCGCTATTATCTATGCGTACTTCAAGAAGCAAACGCTTAAAACCTAAAAATACTAACTCCCTAGATACTAACTCCAAAAGCTTTTTCGCAATTTTTCTGCCGCGGTAAGGCTCACCGACTCCGATAGAGTATAGTTTAGCATTAGCGCGTTTAATCAACACCAAAACATAGCCTGCGATATTGTTGTCAATTTCTGCTACATAAAGCATGTTGTTTCGTATATGATATGCAAAAGAGCCTCTTGATAAAGGAAAATTCTCTGCCGAAAAAAGCTTTTGTTCTAATGCATAGAGCGAAGCAGCATCTTTTTGCTCTGCTTTGCGAATTATCATTTTTGATAAATCGTATATTTAGGTACAAGCTTAAACGGACGATAAGACATTTTTACTTTGCGAAGATTCTCAAATCCCATATCATCACCGACATTTATATATGTTACGCCGTAATGCTCTTTAAGCATTTTTGAAAACTCTCTAAAAATAAACTGAGCACATCCAAAAATTTCAAAATCTGTTTTTTCTATAATAACCGTTGCCGTATCTTGGCTGATACGCTCTCCTACGGTAAAACCTTTAAGCTCACCGTTTATATATATAACAAGACCTTTAAGAGAGAGTTCTCCATAATGTTTTAACATCTGTTTTATAGCATGTCTTTCTTGATGAATACCCTCTAAAAACACTTCGGCTTCCTCTTTTGGCATATACTTAACCCTGTCGGATACCCACTTGTCAAAAAGATGTATAATCTCATCTTTGTGCTTTACACTGTCTAGCTGTTCAACTACATAATCAGGATATGACTTTACAAATTTATTTATCTCTGTTCTTTTTGTATGGTAGCTATTTCCGCGAAGTTCAATCAGAGCATTTACTTCATAAACATAATCAACCAATTTTTTTTCAACGACATATGATTCAAGCATCTCAAACATACTCTCGGCTTCATCGGTATTTTGTAAAAACTCTTCAAGCATGGAGCCTTGCACATAGTCGATTCGTGAGTAGTAAGGGGAGCTATTGTTCTCATTCATAACTTCAAAACATTTTACTATTGCATCCGTTATGTGTTTTTTCTTTCCGATTGGAGGCAGCAGCATAGTAAGTTCACCGCCGGTCATAATAAAGAGGCAAAAACATTTATTTATAATTGCATAAAATCCGCTGCTGTTAGCAAGCCATATATAATTTGCTGCAAAAGTATAGTCGCTTAAATCTACATCAATTTTTGCAAGATACTCTTCCATAATAGGTTTAGTAGCTATTGTAAATCGTTTTAACTTCTGTTTATTGATCGTTAAGCTTCCCATGAAAATCCTCTTTTATTATAAATTAAACGCAATAATACATCTTTTTTTTATATTTTAAGAAAAAAATTTTGAAGATGACCGTCATTACAAGCCTATTTAAATAGTTCTCCAATTAAGGCTAATATAAGGCGATTATATCTATAATTCCACCCGTTTTACAAAACAGATATAACAAAATATTTACTGCACTTTTTTACACCTATTGGGGTATAGCCAAGCGGTAAGGCAACTGGTTTTGGTCCAGTCATTCAGGGGTTCGAATCCCTTTACCCCATCCACACAACATCGAAAATCAAGAAAATAAACTTACATATACTTCGGAATCAAATTTTTAATTTTTTTATAAATTCTTTCAAAGTCAGTCGAATAAACTCTATTTTGCGCAATCGCAGTAATAAAATTTGTATCTCTCTCCCATCGTGGAACTAGATGCATATGAATATGCTCGGCTATCCCTGCCCCGCCAGCTTTTCCTAAATTCATCCCGATATTTACTCCGTGAGCGCCAAAACCCTCTTTTAAAAGCCTTACGCCATTTTGAGCCAGTGCACTTATATGAAGCCAAGTTTGACTCGGCAAATCTTCTAGTTTATCGGTATGAAGATGAGGAATAATCATAAAATGTCCCGGAGTGTACGGATAGCGGTTCATTACTATAAAACAGTGTTCGTCTCTATATAAAACATGAAGCTCTTCATCTTCTTGCTCATTGGCGCTAATATGACAAAAGACGCAACCCTCAACCTCTTTGCCTGCTATATACTCATCTCGCCACGGGGCATATAAAATATCTTTCATCGACTTTTCCTCTCTTTATGCGCCTTTTATATAAAATTCGGAGCGTCGTTTGCAAATAGTATGATATCTCCTGCTCTTGTATGCTCTACAAGTGCCTCTTGCATTTTTGATTTATCGCCTAACATAATTTTATTTTTCACTTTTAGATTTTTATCAAACAGCTCTGCATTTAGCGCACCGGTAACGATAACAGTATCAAAAACGCTATTTATCGCATCAATTAGTTTTAAATTCAGCTCATAACTGCTCTCAACCAACCCCGGCGTTACTATAACTTTTCTGCCGTTATGCAAAGAACAGAGTCGTACGGCTTCAAGCATACCGTCTATATTTCCGTTATAACCGTCATCAAGGATGAGTTTTCCGCCGGCTTTTATCATTTGAAGTCTATGCTCAACTGGAGTTAGTTTGCTCACCGCACTTTGTATCTCTTCATCGCTTAGGCCAAATTTTTTTGCTATTTGAGCGGCAACGGAGATATTCATAGTTTGAAAAGAGCCTAAAACATTCGTACGCAGTGAGAGAGTATTTCCCTCTATGTTTAACTCAAAATCGGTTCCGTCTAACCGTGCATCGACATTTTCTATCTCATCGCCGAAAAATGTGACTTTTGGATGCGGCTCATTTGTAACGGATGTATGGATAAAAGCGCGCTCCAGTCTAGGGGATTGCATAATTTCTAGTTTTGTTGCGATAATATTTTGCAGACTCTTAAAGTACTCAATATGTGCAAGTCCTACTTTTCCCACTACAACCGTTTGAGGTTCCAAGAATGTTGTTATCTCATAAATATCTCCGCTCTCTCTAGCTCCCGCTTCACAAACATAAATCTGGGTATCGCTCGGCAAAGATTCGTTTACATCTCTAATAATTCCGCCGATGGTATTTACGCTTCTGGGAGTCGCATAGACTCTATACTTTTTACTTAATATCTCTGCAACAAAGTTTTTAATGCTTGTTTTACCGTAACTCCCCGTAATTGCTATAATTTGCAGTTTGTCCATACTTCTAAGCTTATTTTTCGCCTCTTTTTTAAACGAAAGAAACAAAAACTTCTCAATTGCCAAACTTCCTGCATAAGCAAGTGCCAAAGGCATAAAAACGCCGTATGTTTCACACGCCGACTTTAGGGTGCAAAGAACATCTTGAAAAAATACCAAAGAAATTAGAAGAATCAAAAATCTCTTTACTCTCCATGTCAAAACCAGCTTCTTATCGAGATTTTTATACCAAAAAAACATCGCAGGCAAAACCGCAAAAAAGAAAAATATGCTAAAAAATTTACCTGTCGTGTAGTAGGCAACAAACGGAATCAAAAAGTAGACAAGATGCCAGTGCGGTTTATGATGTTTAAGAATCACACGAGAGATTTTATAATCATACCATTGAAGATTTGTGATAAGATACCAACCCAAAACAGCCACAAAAAGTAGATTCGTGATAAATGCTATAACTATTTCATAATTTGGCATTACTTATGCTCCAATGTTTTTAAAAATGTTTTTTCTATATTATCCGATATATCTTCGGCATTTTTCATAAAAAAGTAGTGGTCGCCCTCATAGACTATAAGTTTAGAATCTTTGATAAGCTTATTTATCTTTTGCGCACTGCTTAGAGGCGTTGCCGTATCCTCTTTTCCCCAACATAAAAGAGCTTTTCCTTTGTAATGAGAAAATTCTTTAGAAAAATCCTCATCTACGACATTTTTAAAAGTTTGATACATCGGTTCGCTCAATTTTTTTGCATCATTTGCTACAAAAAACTCTCTAAATTTAGCCAACCCAAATATTTTTAAAAATTTAAAAAGTGCTATTTTAGCTCTTACTTTAAAGGGCTTAGGAACATAAATCCCTGCACTTGCAACCAAAACAAGCACCTCAGGCTCAAGCAGAAGTGCAATCTTTCCGCCAAAGGAGTGCCCTAGTATTATATCTTTAGAGGCATTGAGATGAATCATAAGAAGTTCTACTACTCTTGCGTAGTCTTTCGTGGTAAGTGCCAGATTGCAAGTTGAGCTTCCAAACCCCGGTAAATCTATGTAAATATGACGAAAACTATCCATATAAGGCGAAAAAAATTGTTTCATCAAATTTTTATTGCTACCCCATCCATGCAAAATTATCAAATCAACTTTAGCTTGCGGATTTAAAATCTCGTAGCTTATATCTAAAGTATGTTGATTGTATTGGATCGACTTTATAGCCATTATTTACCTTTTGCTTTAGATATTGAATGGATATAGTCATAATTTACTCTTGCTCTTTTTGCATGGGGAAGTGAATTTGAGAGTAACTCTATGGAGCCTTTGAAATCTTCAAAAAGGTAGTTAGCCATAGATCCCGGAATAGGATTTATCTCATTAAGATAAACTTCGCCATCAATTACAAAGAAATCACATCTTATAAGTGCGCCTTCAAATAAATCTTTATAAACTTTTTCAAAATTTGCTCTTAGTTTAGTTTCTAGCTCTTTACTCACTTCTGCTTTTAAAACCTGCTCGCTTCTTGAAAAGTCCATATATTTTTTTTCAAAATCTAAAAACTCCTCTTTGTGAGGCTCTTCTACGATAGAGAAGTAGAATTTTCCATCTGCGCTAAAACCTGCCAAATTATACTCTTTGACACCTTGAATAAACGGTTCTACTATAACGCTGCTGTCAAATTCAAACGCACTATCGAGTGCATAATCAAGTTCGCCCTCTTCTTTTACAATGCTGACTCCGATAGAACTTCCGAGTCTTGAAGGTTTTACGATAACAGGATATGGAGTTTTTATATTGTTATGCTCTTTTAAGCTTAACTCTTCATATTTTAGACTTTTTATGCCTCTTGCATCACAAAGCCATTTTGTGTATCTTTTGTCATATGAAAACACGCTGGCGTCGATTCTAGGACCTATATATTTGATAGAGAAAAAATCCAAAAGCGCGGCAATAGTACCGTCTTCTCCGTCTGCTCCGTGGATAAGATTTAAAAATACTCCGCCGTGTTCTACGGAACTAAACAGCCCTTTTTGCACGAAAGCTCCATGTGTGAGAGAGAGCTTAGGCATTTTTTTATGCTCGCCTTTTGAAAAGGTTACTGCTTTCATTTTTGAAGGCTCTATTAGATAAAATGTATGATCTTGATCACAAAAAATAAAACTAGGCTCAAAACCGGATAACTTCTGTTTAAGAGTAATAGCACTCACTATGCTAATTTCGTGTTCAAAACTAGCTCCGCCGAATAAAATAGTTAATTTCAATATAATTTCCTTACTTAAATTGTTTTTAAAAGCCTAAGAGCTTCTTTTACGAGCGAAGAGGTGTCGTTAGAGTTACATTCGCTTAATACTTTTAATATCTTCTCTTTTTTAAATCCTAATGATTCTAACGCTTCGCTAGCTTGGTTAAAAGCTTGATTTAACGGTTCATTTTGCGATGAAACAAGCTCGACGTCAAAACCGCTTAACTCAACTAAAATTCTTCCTGCATTTTTAGGACCGATTCCCGGAACTTTTTTTACGCCGTTTATATCTTTGTTATTTATTACGACTCCAAATTGAGCAGGCGTATATGTCGAGCATATTGCCATTGCTACTTTTGGACCTACGCCGTTTATCTTTATAAGCCTCTCAAAGAGTTTTTTTTCGCTCATCTGTAAAAAACCGTAAAGCAGCTGAGCATCTTCTCTTATTACATGGGATGTAAAAAGTTTAACCTCATCGCTTCCTAGAGCAGAAAAACTCTGAAGAGATATAAAAACTTCGTAAACTACGCCGCTTACATCCACATGCACAAAAGACGGCTCTTTGTATAAAATCATTCCTCTTAAACCTACTATCAATCACGCACCGCCTGAATTTCAAATACTCCCTCTTCTACCTCTACAACAGCAAACATTTTGTCAGGCGACCCTTCTCTTGGCTTGTATACAAGCTGAATCGGCGGCTTAATTAACTTAAAAATAATTTCATTATGCCCAATCCATTTATCTCTATTTATAATTCTTGCATCCACGATATTATCTTGAAAAGATGCTGTCTTAGTTGTTAAAAGAAGAAGTTTATCATTTTTGACATTATACTCATTTGTTATGTTTTCTAAATGCTCTTGTGTTTTGTAAAATTGCTTGTATTTAGCAACAAAAGATGAAGGCATCTGTATACCGTTTTTTTTATAATGTATCAATCTCTGTTTTACTTCATTAAAAGCAGTCTGATTATCTTGAACTAATTTTTTATATCTATCTATCTCTTTTTTTATCTCTGTAACACTAACTCGAAGCTCATTGATCTCATTTTGATTTTCATTAAGCCCCTCTTTTTTATCTTTTTGTACTAGCGGATCAATCGTAAAAATATTTTCACTTCCTTGAAGCTTTTTAATTTCAATCAATCTTGAAGCCGTAGCTTTTACATGTGAAGCACATAATCCTATCTCTATATCTTTAGCTCTTATATTTCCGCCTAGCGCTTGAGCAATTTCTACTTTTTTTCCCTCAACAACTCCAAGCTCAAGTCTTGTTATCTTGATGTTATCCCCAATTGCTAAACCTTTATGTACATTTATGGTCAAATCATTTGCTCTTATTTGAGAAGTTTTATGAGTTTGCCCTTCTACCGTGGCTTTTTTGGCGCTTATTTTAGCATTTGGTCCAACACTTCCTTTTATTTCTATTTCGCTGACTTCAACCTCCATGCCTGTTCCGATTGCATCTTTTTGATAATCATTCTCTTTCACACTCAAAGAAACATCCGAATTTAATCCGGTTGAGATAGAACCCGTACTTTTAAAAGTTACCTCTCCGACATCCATCTCTGATTTTATTTTATAAACATTTGCTTCCAAGCTTATATAACCGTTCGTTTTTGCACGATATGCGATATTGTCTTTGTTATCAACAATCTCTATCGTATCATCAACGCTAAAATTCGGTATATTTTTTATTTGCGGCTCTAACGGTTCTAAGAATTCGCCGCGACAATTTCTACCGGGTTTACCCTTTTTGGGTTTTATATATTCCATTAAGATATCACCCTCTAAAACACTATTTATAAAACCTCTCTTAGAGTAATCGACACGATCACTACCGCTTGTTGAACTACTATTTTTATTGTAGTGAATTATAAACTCATCGTTTATAGTGGGAGTCGGTTCATATGCGTCTGCTATAAGTATTGTTTGATTGTTATCATATTTTATATTTCCGTCAACTTTTGCGAGTGCAGAAACCTTTGAAACAACTTCTTTAACCATTTCATCAAAGATATTTACCAAGATTCCGGCTCTAATCTTGCTTTTATTTATATAGTTTAAAAAATCTTCCTCAAATCTCGGGTTTCCGACAGCCTCCGAACCTGCTTTTATACTCAAATATACTTTACATTTTGTAGCATTTGCTCCGATGGCTGCATGAAAATTTTTAAATACATCTTTATTTTCTTTCGTATATATTTCAACTTCATATACCTGTTTTATTTGAAAATTTTGATTCAGTATTGCCGACGCGTCATCTAGTTGATGTACTTCAGCTGCACTTACCTCTTCCCAATCAGTTTCACTTTTATCTCTGTTTATTCTTGTGTATGTCAAAATTTCTAATATATCAAAATCTAAGGTATTTGGGTTTACATTATTTTTTCTTGCTATATCGGCTATCTCTTTAGCAACATTTTGTGTCTTGACGACTGTAGGACGAATTTTTTTCGGTACTTGTTCTTTTTTGCTATTTGAATCAAATAACCCCATTGTTTTGCATCCTGTATTAAATTTTAAAAAATTCAGCCCTACATTTTAATCAAATATTTGTTAAAATTTCGTAAAGACAATACATATCCGCAAAAAGAAGCCTATGTTTAAAGCAATATTCACCAACAGTTTTGGAATTTTATTCTCAAGAGTTTTAGGTTTTTTAAGAGATTTAATGACTGCTTCCGCACTCGGTGCGAACATTTATAGCGACATTTTTTTTATAGCATTTAAACTTCCGAATCTCTTTCGCCGTATCTTTGCCGAGGGTGCTTTTACTCAAGTTTTCATTCCCGCTTACGCAAAATCAAAACATAGAGCCGTTTTTTTAGCCCATATTTTTATAATTTTTATATCAATAATTGTCATTTTGTCCCTGCTTGTGACTATTTTACCGGACATTGCCACACAGGTTATGGCATTTGGTTTTAGTGATGAAATCGTCGAACTAGCTTCTCCCTTTGTTGCCATAAACTTTTGGTATCTGCCGTTTATATTTGCAGTAACATTTCTCGGCTCAATTTTGCAATACAAACGACACTTTGCAACAACGGCATTTTCCACTGCCTTGCTAAATGTTTCACTTATACTGGCACTATATCTCTCACAAGATAAAACTCAATGTGAAATAGTCTACTACCTTAGTTTTGGCGTTGTAGCAGGCGGAGCTATGCAGCTTGGCGTCCACATCATCGCAATACAAAAATTAGGGCTTTTAAAGCTTGTTTACGGCGGTTTTAGATACTTAAAAATAAAATCAAAAAAGATAGCAAACGAAACAGATAAATTTAAAAAACAGTTTTTTCCCGCTATGTGGGGAAACTCTACTTCACAAGTTAGTGCATTTTTAGATACTTGGCTTGCCTCATTTTTGAGCGCAGGCTCCATTAGTTATCTTTACTACTCAAACCGTATATTTCAACTCCCTCTGGCAATCTTTGCCATTGCAACTTCAATTGCTCTTTTTCCTAGTATCGCAAGATATATTAAAAACCAAGATGAAGAAAAAGCTATGGCTTATCTTAAAAAAGCTTTTTGGTTTTTGGCATTTTTACTCACCATAAGCACAATCGGCGGATATGTTTTAGCGCATGAGATAGTTTGGGGGCTTTTTGAAAGAGGCGCGTTTACCGAGTCAGATACCCAAAAAACAACGGTAGTTTTACAGATGTATATGATAGGACTTCTGCCGTTTGGTCTGCAAAAACTTTTTCTGCTTTGGCTCTACGCAAAAGAGCAACAGCTAAGAGCCGCAAAAATAGCCACCGCATCTCTTGGTTCAAACATAATCTTCTCACTAATTTTAATTATACCTATGGGTGCAACGGGACTCGCTCTTGCCGGAACGCTAGGCGGATTTGTCGGATTTTTTCTAACTATAAGAGCATTTGGCGTAAAAAACTTTTTTGATATACTTCGCTCTAAAAAAAGTATCTATCTTGTTGTCGGCTCTATTTTATTTACAATTTTATTACTAATTTTTAAGGATTTTATCAGTGCATATTTATGATTCGGTACAAAAAGCAAAAAGAGAGTTTGTCTCGCAAGAAGAGGGAAAAGTTAGCCTCTATGTCTGCGGTCCTACGGTTTACGACGATGCGCATTTGGGTCACGCAAAAAGCGCTTTGGTTTTTGACCTGCTCGCAAGAGTTTTGAGTGCTAACGGATACGAAGTAACTTATGCACGAAACATCACGGACATAGACGATAAAATCATCAAAAAAGCCGCAGAAGCAAACAAAAGCATAAAAGAGATAACGGATTTTTATACTGATGCTTACCACTTTGAGATGGCTAAACTCGGGGTTGCTCGTCCAAACATTGAGCCAAAAGCGACAGAATCACTTGAAGCTATGTTTGAACTTATACAAAAGCTTCTTGATAGCAGCCACGCTTACAAAACAGATAGCGGAGATATTTACTTCGATACTTCAAGCGATAGCGACTATCTGAAACTATCACATAGAGTTCAAGACGAAAACGAAAAACTTCAAAGAGTCGAGAGTTCGTCAGAGAAAAAAAACAGTGCCGATTTTGCACTTTGGAAAAGCGTTCACGACGAGAGCGTCTCGTTTGATTCGCCATTTGGCAAAGGTCGCCCAGGATGGCATATAGAGTGTTCTGCAATGATAGAGAAACACTTGGCAAAAAAAGAGGCGAGATTTGCAGTAGATATTCACGGCGGCGGAGCTGATTTGCTCTTTCCGCACCATGAAAACGAAGCAGCACAAACAAGATGTGCTACAAACCATACTTTGGCTAACTACTGGATACACAACGGTTTTGTAAATATTGATGGCGAGAAGATGAGCAAGAGCTTGGGAAACAGCTTTTTTCTGCGCGATGCTCTTAAGGTTTACGACGGAGAAGTTTTAAGATTTTATCTTCTTGGCACTCACTATCGAGCCAACTTCAACTTCAATGAAGAGGATTTACTGAACTCCAAAAAGAGACTGGATAAAATCTACAGACTAAAAAAACGACTCTTTGGTTTAACGCATGAAAATCAAAAAACGGCTTTTGGAGACGAACTTTTAAAAACTCTAAGCGATGACTTAAATATTTCGGCTTCTTTAGCGCTCATAGATGAGATGATTTCAGTTGCAAACGAAAAACTTGATAGTGACGCAAAAGCCAAAGAGTTTAAAAAAGAGACTCTCTCAAATCTGGCTTATATAGAAAAAGTATTGGGATTTGGCGTTAAAAATCCTTATGAATATTTTCAGCAAGGCGTAGATGAAGAGACAAAAGCAAAAATCAACTCGCTCATACTTCAAAGAAGCGAGGCGAAAAAGGCAAAAGATTTCGCAACTTCCGATGCAATCCGCGATGAGATTTTAACTTACGGCATAAACATAATGGATACCGCACAAGGCACGCTCTGGGAGAAGATATAATCTTTTTTCGGAAATTTAACAGATAGTAAAGGAGAGGCAATGAGAGATATTTTTCAAAAAAAAGATATGACCGGCGTTAATGGAGAGTTTCAACGTAGCTTAGGGTTAATGGATGTGACATTTATCGGTGTCGGTGCGGTTATAGGCGCAGGAATATTTGTCATCACCGGTCAAGCAGCGGCAACTATGGCAGGACCTGCTATCGTTTTATCATTTTTACTCGGTGCCGTTATGATCGGCATTACTGCCCTGATTTATGCAGAGCTGAGTTCTGCTTATCCTGTAGCCGGAAGTGCATATAGTTTTACATTTGCCTCTTTGGGAGAAGTGTTTGCATGGTTTGTCGGGTGGAATCTGTTACTAGAGTATGGTGTAGCTACTGCCGCGGTAGCCACGGGATGGTCGGGATATTTACGCCGTTTTTTAGAAAACAGTATGGGAGTTGAGATTCCATTGGCTCTTAGCGGTGCGTATAATCCTAGCGCAGGAACATATATCGATATCAGCGCTTTTGGAATTATTCTAGCGATTTTTGCTCTCCTTGCGATTGGGATTAAAGAGAGTGCCCGAGTCAATACGGCTATTGTGTTAATCAAGCTTGCTGTTTTGATTACCTTTGTCGTTGTCGGTTTGCCGCATGTTGATTTTAACAACTTATCGAACTTCTTCCCTTTTGGTTGGGAAGGGGTTTGGCACGGTGCCGCACTGATTATTTTTGCTTATCTGGGCTTTGATGCAATTAGCACGGTAGCAGAAGAGACAAAAAATCCTACTCGTAATATTCCGCTAGGGCTAATCCTTTCATTAGCACTAAGTGTCGTCTTTTTTATCCTTGTGAGCTTTACTCTTACAGCGATTGTTCCCTACCAAGAACTCAATGTTCCAGATGCGCTGGCATTTGCGCTTTATAAAGTAAACGAACCGTTTGCTGCTAATATCATTGCCTTGGGAGCGGTTATAACAATCACAACCGTAATGTTGGTTATGGGACTTGGATTTACTAGAATTCTCTTTGCCCTTGCGCGTGATGGGCTTTTACCAAAAAGCATAAGTGAAGTTCATCCGAAATTTAACACTCCTTACAAAGCAACTATTATAGGCGGTGTACTCTTAAGTATTATGGCAGGGCTTGTTCCTCTCAAAACGCTTGCGGAGCTTGTAAACATCGGGACACTATTTGCCTATTTGATGGTAGCGGTAGCAATTATCGTATTGCGTCGCCAAAATATAATTCAGCCTGTATTTAAAGTTCCTGCGTTTAAAATCCTTATGCCGCTTAATTTCATCTTGATTATTTTTATGATGGCAGGATTGCCGTTTGAGACATGGCTACGATTTATCGGATGGTCGGTGATTGGAATGTTAATTTACGCGTTTTACAGTATAAAACGCTCAAAGGCAGAGTAATGACGATGTCAGTATGGCGTCAAGTATTGACACTTCCTATTATAGTCATTGCAATGGGATATTTTGTAGATATTTACGATCTGATTCTATTTGGAGTAGTGCGAGTCGAGAGTTTGAGCGAACTCGGACTAAATAAAGAAGAAATAACTTCATGGGGATCAATCATCCTCAACGCTCAAATGGGAGGGATGTTAATCGGAGGAATATTATGGGGGATTTTAGGAGATAAAAAAGGGCGTTTATCCGTACTCTTTGCCTCGATTATCCTCTATTCGATTGCAAATTTTCTCAATGCGTTCGTAAGCAATGTCGAACAGTACGCACTTCTTCGTTTTATAGCAGGTATCGGTTTAGCAGGTGAGCTGGGAGCCGGTGTAACACTGGTTGCCGAAATTCTCCCAAAAGAGCTGCGCGGATACGGAGTAATGAGCATTGCGGCATTTGGGGTGCTTGGAGTTGTCGCGGCAAATATCATAGCGGAACACTTTGCATGGCGTAATGCCTACATTATCGGTGGTTTACTCGGTTTTTCACTGTTGATTTTAAGATTTCGAGTCAGAGAATCGGCAATGTTTGAACATCATTTAAGCGATGATGTCAAAAGAGGACATTTTTTCGGTCTATTCACCCACAAAAAGCTTTTTAACAAATATATAAAAGCAATCGTTATCGGTATGCCGTTATGGTATGTTGTAGGGGTTTTGGTAATGTTTTCACCCGAATTTGCAAAAGCGCTCTCTATTGACGGAGAAGTAAGTGCGGGACAATCACTAATGTACTGTTATATTGGACTATCTATCGGTGATTTAGCAAGCGGTTATCTCTCTCAGCAGATGAAAAGCCGCAAACGAGCCTACGCGATTTTTATGCTCTTTTCATTGGCAAGCGTCATTTACTACTTCAGCTTATCCGGAGCAAATGCCGCATCTTTTTACAGTACGGTATTTTTTCTGGGGGTATTTTGCGGTTATTGGGCGCTCTTTATTACTATGGCGGCAGAGCAGTTTGGAACAAATATCCGTGCAACGGTGGCAACAACGATTCCAAATTTTGTTCGCGGTTCGGTAGTTCCCATCACCTCAAGCTTTATGTTTCTAAAAGAGAGCATGGGAGTTTTGGGTTCGGCAGCTACGGTCGGAGTTGTGACATTTTCGATTGCACTAATCGCTCTTTATTTTACCCGCGAAACATTTCATGAGGATTTGGATTATATAGAGACATAAAATTTAGGAGGATAAACTCTAAAGTTTTTTTCCCCTATTTTTATATCCTGTATTTATGCGGAGATGAAGCCCGAGATAGTACATATGCGTTATAGCTTTTTTTAACAGATAAGCCGCATAACCTTTTACTTTTATAACCCCAAAAAGTTCTCCGGTACAGTATCTTCCGCCGAGTGCTATAAACACGCCAAGAACCGATGCATCAAACGGTTCTGTCTCTTTTTTATCTATCCTTTTACGAATCGCCTTTGCTACATACTCAGCGCTTCTCTCTGCACTCTGAGCGGTCGGCGGGAGAATGTTTCCTTTTATATCCCTCATCTCTACGCAATCACCTATGGCAAAAACATTCTTCATACCGCCTATATTTAACTCTTTGTTTGGTATGAACTGAGAGATTCTATTTTTCTCAATATTCAAATTAACATTCAAATCTGACGCTTTTATCCCGCCCGTAAAAATCATAAAATGGTATTTTAACTTTTGAGAGTTTTTAAAGTAGATATACTCATTATCCATTTTGTCTATAAAAGTATCCGCAAGAATATTTACGCCAAGTGATTGCAGCCTTTTTTGAGTATTATTTATCAAAAATCCGCTCATTCCCGGAAGTATGGTTTTACTCGCGTCAATGAGATAAATCTTTATATTTTTTGCTCTTTGCCCTATTGTTTTACTATAAGTATGAATTATGTTTGCCATCTCTGCTGCTACTTCGACACCGCTTAGCCCTGCCCCGCCGATAGCAAGATTTATATCTTCGTTATTGTCTTCGTTTTGCAGTTTTTTATATATCAGGTTTTGAAACTCTACTCTAAAATTATGCGCTCTATGCAAGTTTTTAACACCAAAACTATGCTCTCTCAAACCCTCGATAAATGAAAAAAAGTTTGTTTTGGCACCCGTTGCAATCACCAAGTAGTCATAAGCGATTGACTCTTTAGAAGTCTGTACAAACTTTGCTTCAAAATCGACATTTTTAGCTTTGTCGTACACAAAATGAACATTGTTTCCAAAACCTCTGCACCAATCTTCTAAGTCAATTACTACATCACTCATATCAAATCTGCCCGCTATATAGCCGTATGCCTCCGTTTGAAGATAGTGATAGGGATTTTTATCTATAAGCGTTATCTCTATATCTGCATACTTTGCCAAAAATTCTACGGCACGCAATCCGCCGTATCCGCCGCCTATAATTACAACTTTTTTATTCAAACTTTGCCTTTTACCCCATAAATAGTTAAAATTATACAAAAATTATTAGGCATACAATGACAATCGAACAATTAAGAGCTCTGCTTTTAGAGAACTCAAAAGATTTAACAGACGAATTTAAAAGACTTTTTCACGGTCGCGGCGGACTTTATGACGGCTGGAAACATTTAACGGTAGACTCCATAGATGAGATTTTAAGCGTGGCTCTATATATGCAAGAGGAGTCGGAGAGCCAACTGATAGAGATGTTAAAAGAGTTTGCGGCTAACTCAAGACATAAAACGGTAGTTATTCAAAGAAGATACATAAAAGGCTCTCCAAGCGAAATCATAGTCGGGGAACTTGGAGAAAATCTATTTGCAATAGAAAACGGTATGAAATTTAAGCTAAATCTACTCTCAAACCAAAACAGTCTCTATTTTCCCGATATGAAAAACGGCAGAGCGTTTGTAAGAGAAAACTCAAAAAACAAAACCGTTTTAAACCTCTTCTCCTACACATGCGCATTTAGCGTTGCGGCAAAACTCGGCGGTGCTCTAAGCGTCTCAAATATCGATATGAGCAAAAGTGCACTCTCAACCGGAAAAGCGAACCATCATCTAAACGCCATTGAGCCAAGAGGTATAAGTTTTTTACCGTACAACATACTTAAATCATTCTCACGCATAAAGCAAAACGGACCTTACGACCTGATCATTATAGACCCTCCAACCTCCCAAAGAGGTAGCTTTGAAGCCGTAAAAGATTATGAAAAAATCATAAAAAAACTACCTGAAATCGCTTCTGATGAGTGCATAGTTTTAGCTTCTCTTAACTCAACCGAACTAGACTCAAATTTTATAATCAACCTAATGAACGAGTTCGCACCGGAGTTTAAATTTGTAAAACGGCTTGAAAATTTAAAAGAGTTTGCAAGCACGGACGAAGAGAGAAGTCTGAAAAATTTGGTTTTTGAAAGAGAAAATTAAAAAATATACAGAGATCTCTGCATATTTAGCATCTTACTCGCAAAAATCCGCTAAAAGACTGGCTTTTACGCTAAGGTATTTCTCTTTGCCTTTTAGTTTTTTAACTATTTGAAGTGCAAAACAGATGGCGGTTGCGGGACCGCGGGATGTTATAATATTGCCGTCTTCTACAACCATTTTTGTTTCATCAAATCCATCCTCTCTTATCTGCTCTTCAATCGTCGGGTAACATGTGTAGTTATGCTTTAACACGCCCGCACTGTGAAGTACAAGAGGTGCTGCACAAATTGCCCCTATGTTTTTGCCTTTTTTATCCATCTCTTTTAGTATATTTTGCACCGTTTCATCATCACGAAGCGCTAATGTTCCACCCCAGCCGCCCGGCAGAACTATCATATCAAGCTTATCTACTACTATGTCGTTTATCTGCATATCGCATAAAACGCTAACGCCGTGCGCACCTTTTACGGCACTGTTTTCATCCAAAGAAGCAACCAAAACTTCAATATCTCCTCTTCTTAAAACATCAATAATATTAATAGCTTCAATCTCTTCAAATCCGTTTGCCAGCGGCACTAAAACTCTGCTCATTTGTATCTCCTAATATTTTTTATCTCCTTAATTCTATACTTTTTTATCAATTTTTACAAGCAAATTGATTTTTACTATCAACTGCCCTTTACCTTTTTTTTAGTATAATCACAAAATTTTAAGCTAAAGAGACAACTATAATGATAAATTATCAAACCCTAAAACCTTGGCTGTATAAACTAGACCCTGAAGTTGCTCATCAAGTTGCCGAAACGGCACTTAGAGTGCCTAATATCTGCCCGATACTTTTCAATCCGTTTTTAAAATCGCACTTTGTAACAAACGATATTTTAAAGCAAGAGCTTTTCGGTCGTACCTTTTTAAACCCGATAGGTCTTGGTGCAGGGTTTGATAAAAATGCAACTATGATTCGCGGCATACAAATTTTGGGATTTGGTTTTACTGAGATAGGAACCGTCACTCCAAGACCGCAAGCAGGAAATCCAAAACCTAGAATGTTTAGACATGTGGAAGAAGAGAGTATCCAAAATGCTATGGGTTTTAATAATGACGGACTTTTAAGCGTTCAAAAAAGATTGAAAGAGAGATTTCCTTTTACTACCCCTATCGGTATAAACATCGGCAAAAATAAAACCACCTCTGATGCCGAAGCGATAAACGACTACACGACTCTTATAAAAGCGTTGCATGATTTGGGTGATTATTTGGTAATCAACATCTCATCTCCAAACACTCCTGGACTTAGAGATTTGCAAAACGAAGAGTTTATCACAAGACTTTTTAGCGAAGCTAAAGAGATAACAAACAAGCCTATTTTACTTAAAATCGCACCCGATATGAGCAAAGAAGATGCAGTAGCGCTAACGACTTTGGCTGTTGAAAAGGGAGCAGACGGCATTATTGCTACAAACACCACGATTGATTACTCACTTGTAAAAAACCCGCAAAGCATCGGCGGACTTAGCGGAGCCGTTTTAAAAGAGAAGAGTTTTGAGATATTTGAAGCAATCGCAAAAGAGCTTTACGGAAAAACTACACTTATCTCAGTCGGCGGTATAGACTCTGCTAAAGAGGCTTACAGACGCATAAAAGCCGGAGCTTCGCTTGTAGAGATTTACAGCGGGCTTATATTTCATGGATTTGACATGATAAAAGATATAAATACAGAACTTACAGAACTTATAAAAGCCGACGGATATGCAAATATCACAGAGGCAATAGGAAGCGACAGAAAGTGAAAATTTTCTTAGCTCTTACACTAATTTTAGGAACTTTAATGGCATCGTCACTACCGAAGTATGAAACAAAAACTCTAGAAAATGGGCTGCAAATTGTCGTAATTCCTCTTAAAAACAGTACAAATGTCATAAGTACGGATATATTTTACAAAGTCGGAAGCAGAAATGAAGTTATGGGTAAAACCGGAATCGCTCACATGTTGGAGCATATGAACTTCAAATCTACAAAAAACTTAAATGCAGGCGAATTTGACAAAGAGGTAAAAAGTATCGGCGGAGTAAATAACGCTTCAACCAGTTTTGACTACACGCACTACTACATCAAATCAAGCACGCAAAATCTTGGCAAATCACTAGAACTCTATGCCGAACTTATGCAAAATCTAAATCTAAAAGATAAAGAGTTTCAACCAGAAAGAGATGTCGTAGCCGAAGAGAGAAGATGGAGAACGGAAAACTCTCCGCTTGGATATCTATACTTTGCGATGTTTAACAATGCTTATGTGTATCACCCTTACCACTGGACACCGATAGGGTTTATGAACGACATCCAAACTTGGACGATAGAAGATATAAAAAAATTTCATAAAACATACTATCAGCCAAACAACGCTATTTTGATGGTAACAGGCGATGTTGACCCTAAAGATGTTTTCAAAAAAGCCGCAAAAGAGTTTTCTCATATCAAAAACAGGACTAAAATTCCTGAATTTAAGTTTGTAGAACCTGAACAAAACGGCGCAAAAAGAGTGACAATCAATAAAGATAGCGAAGTAGAAATGATTGCTATTACTTTTCATATTCCAAATTTTAAACATGAAGACCAAGTAACTCTTAGTGCCATATCGCAGATTCTGTTTTCAGGAAAAAGTTCAAGACTCTACAAAGAGTTAATGGACAAAAAACATCTCGTAAACAATGTTTATGCTTACAATATGGAAAATATCGACCCGAGCCTTTTTATATTTTTGGCATCATGTAACCCCGGTGTAAAAGCAGAGGATGTCGAAGCAGAGCTTATAAAACAGATCGAAATTATCAAAAATGAAAAAGTTACGAAAGAGGAGATTGAGAAAGTTAAAATCAACACTAAATCGGACTTTATCTACTCACTGGAGAGTTCGACTTCCGTTGCAGAACTTTTTGGAAGTTACCTAGTTCGCGGAGATTTAACACCGCTTTTAACTCATGAAGAGAGTATAGAAAAAATCACGCAAGAAAAAGTTCAAGAAGTTGCAAAAAAATACTTCAACTTTGACAAATCAACAACACTCATCTTAAAAAAAGGTAAATAACTTTACCTTTTTTTTCTTTAATTTATTTAAGGTTAATAGATGTAAAATCTTGCACTAACAAATGGTTAGCCGTATTTAAAAAGCGAGTTGCCATAACGACTATCGCAACTTGAATAATCAATATTAGATGAGGAGTTTACGATGAAAAAATATCCCTTAGCAGTGTCTGTCTTATCTACTGTCTTATTTTTCTCCACAGGATTATTGTCGGCAGCAGATCAAAATCAATCTCAAAAAACCACACAAGAGCAAGAGCAGATATACGGCAGTCAGATTATGACGCAACAAGAGCGTATAGAACACCTTGATAAAATGCGTGCTGCTAAAACTCTCGAAGAGCGAGAGAAAATCCGCAAGGAACATCACGAACTTATGAAAGAACGGGCAAAGGCAAAGGGCATTACGCTACCGGATGAGCCGCCGGCTAGAGGCATGGGCGTTGGACCCGGTGGTGGAATGGGACCCGGTGGAGGTCGCGGTCGCTAATCTCAATAAAACACTATATAGCTCACTCCTATCTTCTTTTAAAAGGGGTGAGTGCCACGATATTTCTACCAAACACAATGCCAAACTCCTCCCTTTTAATACTTTTTTGCTATAATCGCATATTAATTTAACAAGGCTATATAGATGAATATCGTAACCGGTTCGACAACCGCACTCATTACCCCGTTTAAAAACGGAAAATTGGATGAAGAGAGTTATGCTAAACTAATCAGAAGACAAATTAAAGGCGGCATTAATGCCGTATGTCCTGTCGGAACGACGGGAGAGAGCGCTATGCTTACTTATGATGAAGATAGAAGATGTATAGAGATAGCAGTAGAAGTGTGTCGCGGCACAAATACTAAAGTTTTAGCAGGTGCGGGAAGCAACTCAACCGCAGAGGCGATAGAAGCTGCAAAAACTGCACAAAAATGCGGAGTCGACGCAATATTTTCGGTTGCTCCATACTATGTAAAACCGTCTCAAGAGGGACTTTACCAACACTACAAAGCAATAGCCGAATCGGTTCCCCAAATGCCGTTTATGCTTTACAATGTTCCTGGACGCACGGTCGTAGACATTAGTGCCGATACCGTTATCAGACTATTTGACGATGTAAAAAACATCTACGGCATCAAAGAGGCAACGGGAAGTCTTGAGAGAACTATCGAGCTGCTCTCCCGCAGACCTGAACTTAAGGTGTTCAGCGGTGATGATGCAATCGACTACCCTATACTTGCAAACGGCGGTGCAGGCATTACATCCGTTACATCAAACCTTCTTCCCGATCTTAAAAGCGCTCTTGTAGACAAAGCGCTAAGCGGTGATTTTGCAGGTGCAAAGGCACTAAACGATATGCTCTTTCCAATCAACAAAGCTCTATTTTTAGAGTCAAATCCTATCATGATAAAAGCTGCAATGTATATAGCAGGGTTAATCGATACGCTGGAATACAGGCTTCCACTTGTTCCTCCAAGTGTAGAAAATATGAAAAAACTTGAAACTATTATGAAAAATTACGAAATTAAGGATTATAAATGACCGGTAAAACTCTATTTGTAAGCGGCGGAACTCGCGGAATCGGCAGAGCTATCGTTTATGCTTTTGCACAAAAAGGGTGTAATATTGCGTTTACTTACGCAACAAATGCGGATACGGCAAACGAAATTATTGCAGATGTGGAAGCAAAATACGGTGTAAAAGCTCGCGCTTACGGATTAAATATATTGGAGCCCGAAACATACAAAGATGTATTTGTTGAGTTTGATAAAGATTTTGATAGACTGGACTTTTTTATATCAAACGCAATTATCTCAGGTCGTGCCGTTGTAGGCGGATTTGGTCCATTTATGAGACTTAAACCAAAAGGTCTAAACAACATCTATACTGCAACCGTTGATGCATTTGTCGTAGGTGCGCAAGAGTCGGCTAAGAGAATGGAGAAAACAGGCGGCGGAAGCATTATAAGCATGAGCTCAACGGGCAATCTTGTTTACACTCCAAACTATGCGGGACACGGAACAAACAAAGCTGCAGTTGAAGCTATGGTTCGTTACGCTGCCGCTGAGCTTGGCGAGAAAAACATAAGAGTAAATGCAGTAAGCGGCGGACCGATTGACACGGACGCACTAAGAGCATTTCCAAACTATGAAGAGGTAAAAAGCGAAGTAGTAAAACGCTCTCCGCTCTCTCGTATGGGTGAAGCTACTGATTTGACCGGTGCATGTCTATTTTTATGCGGCAATGAGTCATCTTGGCTGACAGGTCAAACTATCGTTATTGACGGCGGAACAACATTTCAATAATGTAGAATAAATATTTTTTAAATTTTTTTGAAAAATATTTACTAAGATAATGCTAATATCTTCTCCATGAAAAAAATAGAGAAACTTATTGAACCCTTAAACCTTATCTATTATGAATACGATAAAGGCAGCAACTCGTTTATACTTGACAGAAACTACTCAAATGAGCACATATTTGAAGAGCTCATAAAAATAACCTACCTGCTTAGTAAGCAAAATATCAATTTTTTTGTAGATGAAAATAAATCTTTAGTTTTAAACAGCCGAGATTCTCTTTTATCAAAAATAAAAAGACATATTGACTCTTTTATGCAAAATATAAAAAACAGCAACTTAAATATCTATATACTAAACGATAAAAAAGTCAAGTGGGCTAAAAATATACCGGTTATCAAGATAGAGCCTATAAAAGTTGATTTGGATTTTTCTTCATATGATGCTTTGATTTTTACATCTAAAAATGCAGTAACTTCGCTCAACTCTTACAATAAGTCTTGGAAAACAAAACCTCTCTATGTTATAGCTCCGCAGACTGCTAAAGTAGCAAGCAATTTAAAAGGAAAGATAAAATTTGTCGGCAAAGAGAAACACGGAAACGAGTTTGCTTATGAGTTGATTCCTCTTTTAAAAAATAAAAAAGTTTTATATATAAGAGGCTCAAAAGTTGTTTCGGATTTGGTGAATGTATTAAATTCAAACGATATTGTTTGCCATGAAGCCATAGTATACGATACGGTATGTATAAACAGTAAAAGAAAGATTAAACTTCCGAAAAATTCTACGATAATCTTCTCTTCGCCCTCAACGATAGAGTGTTTTTTAAAAAATGCTATCTGGGATGAGAGCTACAAAGCAATTTCAATAGGACATACAACGGAGAAATATTTTCCGCCTTATATAACTCCTATTGTTTCTGAAACGACATCATTAGATTCATGTGTAAAAAAAGCCATAGAGCTTGAGAGATTAACTTCCCGTTGAATATACATATGTATAATATTTACTTATACCAAATTAAAGGAAACTAAAATGAAACTAATGACCGCTCTCTTTACTATTACAGCTTCCACTCTTCTGCTAAGCACTTCTGCAATCGCAAAACCAAACCTGCCTCCTCCCGTAGAGGATGTCGTAAAAATGGAAAAAATTGCAGGTCCTGCCGGTGCATTTACGACAAAAGAAAATTTTCCAAAAGACTATTTTTTAATACCCAAAAACCTTCCTTATCTTGTGGGGATGACACTTTATGACCCGTCAAGTTCAAATCTTGGATTATCTAACGAACAGATAGAAGCGATACTAAAAATCAAAAAAGAGTTAATGGCAAGTGCGGTAGAAAAAGCTCTTGTAGTTAAAAAACTCGAACTTGAAGTCGTTGAAAAAATCTCTTTTAAGCATGAAAGCGCCAAAGCGAAAGATCTTTATCCTAAAATTGACGAGATTGCAAAACTAAAAGCGGAACTTACTAAAATACATTTGGATTGTATAGAGAAAGTAAAAGCGGTTCTAACACCAAAACAGTTTGAAGAGATGCTTGATTACGGTATAGTAAATATGTTTTAAAAACAGTAGAAAGTCAGCGAAGATGTGGTGTGAGCCGCCACATCTTCGTAACGCTATTTAACCTTTATTTTTTTCTTCTCTTCATCTTTAGTTAATTTTGGAATAGTAACTTCCAATACTCCGTTTTCACATGAAGCTTTAATATTTTCGGCGTCAACACCTTTTGGCAGAGTGAAACTTCTTAGAAACTTCCCATAACTGCTCTCAAGTTTGTAGTAGTCATCTTTTTTTACTTCATTTTTATGCTTTCTCTCTCCGGATATTGTTAAAACATTATCTTTTGTTTCAACAGAGATATCCTCTTTTTTCACACCGGGCAAATCAGCCTCTATATGATAAGCAAACTCACCCTCTCTAGTATTTACGACAGGCGTAAACCCTAACAATGCACCCTCTTGATTTAAAGCCGGAAAACCACTAAACACCTTCTTTTCCAACTCTCTTAATTCTTTGAATGGATCATACGTAGCAAGTAACATAATAAACTCCTTTGTTTAATATGAAAATATCGTACTACTTAAATACTTAAAAAAAAATTAATAAACTTTTCTAATGCCATACCCCTTCAAGTTTATAGCCGCAGTACGGACATGTGCCGTTTTCATCTAGCTCGTTTGTCACATACTGACCTATGTTTCCGCTTCTGTCAATCACTCTTTTTTTACAATTCGGACAGTATGTAGATTCATAATCTTCATTGTCGACATTGCCGATATAAACATATTTAAGCCCCTCTTCCACTCCTATCTTATAAGCTCTAAGAAGTGTTGATTCGGGAGTGCGGGGAACATCAAGCATCTTGTACATCGGATGAAAAGCCGATAAGTGCCAAGGCATAGATGTATCAACGGCGGCTATAAATTTTGCAATCCCTCTAATCTCTTCGTCGGAATCATTTTTACCCGGAATCAAGAGAGTCGTTATCTCTACCCAAATCCCTCTCTCGTGAGCATATTTCACGGCTTCAAGTACGGGTTTTAGTCTGGCACCGCAAATCTCTTTGTAAAACTCATCCGTAAAACCTTTGATATCTATATTCATTCCGTCTATATATGGTGCGAGCAAATCTATCGCTTTGCGTGTTTCATAACCGCTTGTGACATAGATATTTTTCAGCCCTTTTTCATGCGCTATTTTTGCCGTGTCGTAAGTGTACTCAAAAAAAACTATCGGCTCGTTGTAAGTGTATGCGATTGATTCGCATCCGTTCTCAATGGCAAGTTCGACTATTTTTTGGGGCAAAAGTTCACGACCGACAATTCTATGGGCATGCTCTTTTGGATATTGCGATATATCGAAGTTTTGACAAAACTTGCAAGAGAAGTTACACCCGACTGTTCCAAAAGAAAAAGCTCTGCTTGCAGGCAGAAAATTAAACATAGGTTTTTTCTCTATCGGATCAATATTTACCGCGGCAGCAAGCCCGTATACAAGCAGTTTTAACTCACCGCCCTCAACCTTTCTTACACCGCATATACCGTACTCGCCCTCCTCAAGCTTGCAGGCATGCGCACACGCCTCACACAAAATCTTTCCGCTTGAGAGTTTTTTACTCAACCATGCTGTTTGTGACATCTTTTACTCCTTAATTTTATTTCATAAAACAAAGTTTCTTTAGAAAAGCTTGACACTTTCGTGTCAGAACTTAATAGGTTATTAATAAATCAACGGAACAAATGAAAATCCATAATGTTCAACTCCATCTAGTTCACCACTATCTTTTTTTGTCATTTCATAAACTGAATTTCCAACAGGGATAACGATTTTTCCGCCGACATTTAACTGTTTTACCAGTTTGTAAGGAAACTCATCCGCCGCGGCTGAAACCAAAATGCGATCAAATATTTCGCCTTTGATACCTAGTTCATCTCCTGCCTCAATAATCTTAGCATTTTTAAACTTATATTTTTTAAGGTTACCGCTTCCAAACCCTACAAGCTCGCCGACTCTCTCAACTCCGACAACAGAGCCGTTTTCTCCGGCAATATAAGCTAAAAGCGCCGTAGTCCATCCCGAACCGCTTCCTATATCTAAAATCCTTTGTCCCTTTTTCGGTGACAACATCTCCATCATCATAGCTACCGTTCTGGGTTGAGAGATTGTTTGACCATGCCCGATGCCAAGAGGATGATCTTCATAAACATCTGAAGCATTTGGATTTGCCACAAAATCGGCTCTGTCTACATTTCTAAAAGCTTTTATAATATCGCTTGAGTAAAGTGCACCGACATCTACAAGGTAATCTACCATTGCGCTATTTGAACTCATCGCTATTTGCCCTCCAAGCACAACTCTATACTTATAAACTCTAAATTGTGAGTCTGAGCAACGGATTGGTTTGTCACGACTCCATTGTAAACATTTACTCCAAGAGCTAACGATGCGTCATTTTTTATTGCATTGAGAGTCCCTTCATTTGCCAATTTTTTAGCATAAGAGATTGTAGCATTAGAAAGCGCAACGGATGAAGTTTTTGGATATGCTCCGGGCATATTTGCCACGCAGTAGTGCAATACGCCCTCTTGGATAAAAATAGGATTTGTATGCGTTGTCGGTTTTGAACTCTCCGCCGTTCCGCCTTGATCTATGGCGATATCAACAAAAACCGCTCCCTCTCTCATCACTTTTAATACCTCAAGAGTTATCAACTTCGGTGCCGATGCTCCTCCGTGAATCAACACCGTACTTATGACAATATCAAACTCGTTTATTATTTCTAAAATTATTTGAGGAGAGTAAAGCACTGTTTTTACATTTGGTAACTTTTGCAGCTGTTTTAATTTCGGCATTGTACGGTTCATTACTGTTACATCCGCACCCATACCGATTGCCATATTTGCAGCGTTAAGACCTGCATTACCAGCGCCTATGATTAAAACTTTTGCAGGTTTGACCCCGTCTGCACCGCTTATTAAAATACCCTCACCGCCCTGATAACGGCTAAGATAGTGTGCTGCGACTATCGGTGCCATTTTACCCGCTATCTCGCTCATAGGTTTTAAGAGCGGAAGTTCATTATTTAGCGAAACCGTCTCATAAGCAATTGCACAAACTTTTTTTTCTGCCAAAACAGAAGTTAGCTCTTTTAACGGTGCAAGATGCAGATAACAAAAGAGCGTGTGCTTCTCGTTTAAAAAACCATACTCCGACGGTTGCGGCTCTTTAACTTTTATTATTAAAGCAGCTTTATCATAAACATCTTTGGCATCAAGCGCTACTCTTGCACCTACGCTTATGTAGTCTGCATCACTAAAACCGCTTCCGACTCCCGCCCCGTTTTGAACAAGCACTTCATGCCCATCTTTGATAAGCAACGCAACATTTTGAGGCGTTACGCCGACACGAAATTCATCAATCTTTACCTCTTTTGGGATTCCGATAATCATACTTTACTCCTTAAAAATCATAAAACCAATCTTTTGATTCTTTTAAAAACGGTCTTTGCTCATAAAACTCATCTTTATCGAGTTTAAATCTAAAATTTTGCATATATTCGCTTACAAGTTTATATGCCTCGTTTATCTCTTTAAATTTCTGAGCATCGCCGTTAGGCATATCTGGATGATAAATTTTTGATAGTTTCAGATACTTTTCTTTTAGTCCTGCCTGCGTAAGCCGTGAAGCTATGTTTAAAATTTCAAGAGCTTTTTCAAATTTTTCGTAATTCATAAACTATTCACTTCTAATTTTTTATTCAAACTATCGCTAAAGATAGAGTTTACGCCCATGCTAAAAAGCTCTTTTGCCCGCGCAGAATCATTAACCGTATATACGCCTACAAAAAATCCCGCTTCTCTTAACATCTCTACAGTCTGCCTCTCAACCAACTCGTTATTAAGATTATATCCGTTTACTTTAAGCTCTCTTAGATACTCAAGCAGTCTATGTGGATGTTTGCCCTCAACCAAAGCTGCTGTTAAAATATTCGGTGCTTTTTCCTTAATGATTTTTAGATATTCGTGTCTAAACGACGAGAGCAAAACAGACTCGCTTGCATCACTATTTTTTATCTCTTTAACAACTGTATCGACTACCTCTTCATCACTAAAAATGCCATGCATATCTTTAATCTCAATATTTAGAAAAATGTCATTCTCTTTTATAAACTCTAACGCATCACGAAGAGTAAGCAGCGGCTCTTTATGATTTTCATCTTTGTAAAACCAACTTCCGTAATCGAGTGCGAGAAGCTCATCAATCGTAAAATCGCAAACTTTATACGGCTTTTTGGATACGAAAGAGTCGATTTTAGCAACATTCGTTGTTCTCTCCAATGTATCATCATGCATAACTACGGCAACACCCTCACGGCTAAACTGCACATCTATCTCGATAAAATCGCACTTCCCGATACTCTTTTTTAAAGCCGTAAGAGTATTCTCGGGAGAGATTGAACGAGCCCCTCTATGAGCTGCGATAAGGCCGATTTGGTTTAAAAGTTTCAAAAATTTCATGCACTATTCTATCATTTATTTTAACCGATGTACGCTTTTGTGGTAAAATTAATACGATGGTATAAAAAGAGGTATCAATGCAAACCGATAAAAGAACTATTTACTCATGGGCGCTTTATGATTGGGCAAATTCAGCTTATGCAACCACCGTTATGGCGGGGTTTTTTCCCATCTTTTTCAAATCTTACTATAGTACGGATGTTGAAGTAACACTAAGCACGGCACATCTAGGTTTTGCAAACTCTATTTCAAGTTTTATTATCGTTCTCATCGCTCCGCTACTAGGCGCTATGGCAGATAGCAGTTCACTCAAAAAAAAATTTCTCTTTCTCTTTGCCTATCTTGGTATATTGATGAGTGCGTCTCTTTCCCTTGTCTCTCAAGGAGATTGGCAATTGGCGGCTTTTATATACATACTCGGCAATATCGGCTTTATGGGTGCAGACACCTTTTACGACGCTCTGCTTCCATCAATATCAAACGGGAAAAATGTTGATTATATCTCAGGGCTTGGTTTTGCGTTTGGCTATCTCGGAGGCGGCATACTCTTTGGTTTTAATCTATTTATGTTAGAAAAATTTTCGCTCTTTGGGCTTGAGAGCGAGGCAGAGGCTATCAAACTATCTTTTATCAGCGTAGCTCTGTGGTGGGCGATTTTCTCACTTCCGCTCTTTTTGTTTGTAAAAGAGAAGAAGACAAAAAACAGAGTAACATCATCGCTTATAAAAGATGGTTATCTTAGGCTAAGAAATACCTTTGGCAAGACAAAAGAGTTAAAAGGGGTGCTTCTATTTTTAGCGGCTTACTGGCTCTACATTGACGGGGTTGATACGATTATACGAATGGCGGTTGATTATGGGATGGCTCTTGGGTTTGACTCTAAAAATCTGATTTTTGCCCTCTTAATCGTTCAGTTTGTAGGTTTCCCCGCAACGCTTCTTTTTGCAAAACTAGCACAGTCATGGGATACGAAGAAGGCGATTTTTCTAGCCATCGGCATATATCTTTTTATCACTCTTTGGGCGGCGGTAATGCACAAAGTATATGAGTTTTATATACTTGCGGTTATGATTGCGCTTGTTCAAGGGGGTATTCAGGCACTCAGCCGTTCATACTACTCAAGGATGATTCCAAATGAGCACGCTGCAGAGTTTTTTGGTTTTTACAACTTTTTGGGTAAATTTGCGGCTATTTTAGGGCCGTTGTTGGTAGCATCTGTCGCGCTTTTTACTCAAAACTCCCGTGCTTCAATTGCTTCTGTTGCTATTTTATTTATACTAGGAGCAATCTTGCTCTATTTTGTGGATGAGAAGAAGACGGCAAAAGATGTTCAAAATGCTCTAAAGTGAGATTGGATTTCTTTTTTTGTCATTTGAGTTATCTCATCGCTGCTAAGTCCCTCAGGTGCTATCGGGGTTAGAAATGTAACTCTTATTTTTTTGGGTCTTGGAACTATTTTACCGGCTTGGAGCGCTTCAAAACTGCCGTCAATCACCACAGGGAGAATCGGGATATTGAAAGTTTTAGAGAGCATCGCAAAAAAAGGTCGAAACTCAAGCAGTTTTCTATCACGAGTTCTTGCCCCCTCAGGAAAAATAACGAGATTATTTCCTTCTCTTAGCGGCAATGCGCACTGCTGCATAGTATGTTTGAGATTGTAGTTTGCATCTATCAAAATAGTCTGACCGTGCTTTGATATAGGCGCTAAAAGTGTGGTGCCAAACACCTGCTTATATGCCAAAAAGAAACTCTTTTTTAAAATCTTATACGGCAGTATCGACTCTATCAAAAAACCGTCAAGCATACTTTGATGAGACGGCGCGATTATGCACGGATATGTGGGAATATTTTCCACTCCCACCGCTTCAAGACGAAAATAGAGCCTAAAAAGCGGAAACAGAACAGTTTTATAGATAGACATTACAATCGGCGAATAGATCAGTTTTTCATCAATAGACTCTTGCAATATCTCTCCCCAATTCGGCATAGCAGGAGTGACTTTTACTCTACTGTTTTTTACATACTCATAGAGTGATTTTACGCTCATTATATTTGAAAATGTTGCTTCATCAATTTTGACTCCGAAACTCTGCTCTATAAAAACAAAGAGTTCGACATAGTTAAGCGAATCCAGTCCAAGGTCAAGCTCCAAATGTGAAGAGGGAAAAATTTTACTCTTTGTCAGAGTCGATATATATGCTTTTAAAGTGCCGTACACTTCATCATCAGGTTCAACTTCTCCTATAAAATCACTCTCTTTATCTGATGAAATCAGCTCTTTTAATGCCTCTAAATCGACATCGCCCAATACTGTTTTTGGCAAAGGCACAGTTAAGATTTTATAGCCTTTTATCTTCAAAGACTCCTCGGCTTGCATATTGTAAAGCTCGATGGCATACCATCTGATTTCCTCTTCTATATTGATTATTTTTGCCTCTTTTAGGGCATTAAAATCAGGATAGACAATAGCAAAAAAAGTCCCGTTATGCACAATTACCGCAACCTCTTTGATAAATAAAGTATATGACGATAATTTCTCTTCTATTTTATGTAAATCCATTTTATCTCTTGACTTTAAAAACTTTAATTTTTATAGTATCTAAGTAGCAAATATAATGTCAAGCCTATATTAAGAGCCAAAAGGTTAAAATACGCGAAAAAAACAAGGCTGTTTTTGTTAAATATTCCCAATATCTTAGCGTTTTCGCGTATTCTTTTAGCTCCGATTATGTTTTGGATAATCTTAAATCCTGATTTTTTTACCGACTCAGGTTACCATATAACTTGGAACTACTATGCAGCTTCGCTTCTCTTTGTTTTAGCGAGTGTTACGGACTTTTTTGACGGCTATATTGCAAGAGAGTGGAACCAGATGACAATGCTTGGCTCCATTATCGACCCATTGGCTGACAAAATGCTCATAATTGCCGCATTTTTAGGACTTATGATGATTGGCGAAGCAAGTGCATGGGCTATCTACATCATCATCATTCGCGAGCTCTTTATTACCGGAATTCGTACCGTTGCAGTGAGTGAGGGCTTAGACATAAAAGCTTCATTGGCAGGAAAGGTAAAAACCGTAGTTCAGATGATTGCAATCGGATTTTTGCTTATGCACTGGCCGCTTGGAAGCACACTTTTATGGTTTGCGGTTGTTCTTACACTCTACTCAGGTTTTGAGTATCTTTACGGCTTTAGAGCCGCAATTTTAAAAGGCAATAATCAATGAGTTTTATGGTCTCTCTTTTTGTCCTATCGGCACTTATATTTTTTCATGAATTAGGGCACTATCTGGCAGCTCGAAGAGTGGGAGTCAAAGTAGAAGTTTTTAGTATAGGATTCGGGCGAAAAATAGCCTCATTTCAGAGATGGGGCAATGAGTGGCGGCTCGCTCTCATTCCGCTTGGCGGCTATGTCAAGATGAAAGGACAAGACGATAGCGACCCGACAAAAAAAAGCTATGACAACGACAGTTACAATGTAAAAACACCGCTGCAAAAGATATTTATCCTTATAGCAGGTCCGCTTGCAAACTTTGTTTTAGCATTTTTTCTCTATTTTGCGATTGCTCTTGGCGGACCGAGCGTCCTCTCTCCAGTTATCGGTAAAGTAGTAAAAGACTCTCCCGCATTTGCCGCAGGTTTAGAGACAAACGACACTATCCGTTCTATTAACTCCATTGATATAAAAACATGGGAAGAGATGGCAAAAATCATTGAAGCATCGGACGGCTCGCTTAGTATTGAGGTTGAGAGAGCAGGATTTATTCAGCATATAGTACTATCTCCAAAAATCACCCAAACGACAAATATGTTTAATGAAGTCATTGAAAAAAAGATGATTGGAATCGGGAGTGCAGGAGTAACTCACAAGCTTGAGCTAGGCATTAGTGAAACGCTCTCTTATGCAACAAATCAGACGATTTTTGCCTCTACGATGATATTTACGGGGCTTAAAAAGCTAATAGTCGGAGAGGTTCCCGCCAACGAACTCGGCGGAGTTATATCTATCGTTAAATTAACCTCTGATGCAAGTGAAGCAGGATGGATGAGCGTGTTCTTTTTTGCGGCTCTCATCTCCGTAAATCTCGGTGTTTTAAACCTGCTCCCTATCCCTGCGCTCGACGGCGGACATATCATGTTTAACCTATATGAGCTGATTTTCAAAAGAGAAGTAAATGAAGAGATTATGGTAAAATTAACTATAGCAGGCTGGGTGATACTTTTTTCACTTATGGGGCTTGGGCTTTATAACGATATTAACAGACTTATAGGATAAAAAATGAACAAAGAAGAGTATAAACTATACATTGATGATGTTATAAGAAGAGTTGAATTTGCCAGAGTCAGATTTGATGAAAAGCATATCGTTAAAATAGTTGCTATCAGCAAATATTCTACTGCGGATGAAATAAAAGCGCTCTACGAGATAGGTCAAAGAGCTTTTGGGGAAAACAAAGTTCAAGATTTAAAGGCAAAAAGCAGCACCCTTGAAGAGCTGCCCCTCGAGTGGCATTTTGTGGGAAATCTGCAAAAAAACAAAATCAACAACTTACTAGACATAAACCCTGCTCTTTTTCATGCGTTAGACTCTTTAGAGTTGGCACATGAGTTGCAAAAAAAACTAGAGGCAAGAGATATGATGCTTGAAGCTCTGCTTCAGATAAACTCCGCAAAAGAGGAGTCTAAACACGGCGTTATGCCCGAAGCGGCAGTTGATATTTACAAACAAATACAAAAAGAGTGCCCAAATATCCATCTAAAGGGTGTTATGAGTATCGGCGCACACACGGGCGATGAAACTATTATTAGAAAGAGTTTTGAGACTACATACAATATCTACAAACAGCTAGAGGGTGCGACAATCTGTTCTATGGGAATGAGCGGAGATTTTGAACTTGCCATCGAGTGCGGGTCAAATATGGTAAGACTCGGCTCTATTATGTTTAACAAATTGTAAACGCCGATTCTAAAAAAAGAGTAAAAATACATTGTAAATCTCGAAAACTTGTTTTTCGTAGCTTTAGGGGGTTGCAAGGAACATCTGTCCCTGCCACTGAAACGGACTAGTTCGTTTCAGTGCGTAAGTTAAAAAGAGAGAGGAGAGTTTAATAAAACTTTTCTAGCATTGATATCTTGAATCGGTCTGTTGTTTTCGTGATGCATAACTTCTAAAAATTCTTTCGTTTGAGCTTCCGATATAGTCGCATAATGTTTAAGCACAAACCATCTTACACCCTCGCTGCAAGGCGGAGTGGTCAAAGAACCAGTAAATCTGTAATATGCTCTATTTTTCGGTAAAAGCGTATTTAAGACATCGGTAGATGAGCAGTAGCACTCTTTCTCATCCGCGGTTTTAGGCATTCTGCTCCAAATCTCTTTTATCGTCTGGTTCTCTTTTCCATTCTCAAACATAAGCGCCACAACAGCTATTTCGCCTTTTTTTGATACATGCACAAAATGTGCTTCCAGCGGAAAGCTTTTCCCGTCTATCTGATTTTCACTAGGCGTATGAAAGTGAAGCTGCTTCAAATGAAACTCTATTCCGTCAACCTTTATGCTGCTTCCCTCTTTTACATTTACTTGTATGGTATGACCGTTGTTTACAATATCCGATGTGCTTGATTTATAAGTAAAATTTATATCTTCAAGTTTGCTGGTAGTAATCGTTACACCTTTTGAGATATTAATCGGCGATTGGTTTTTACCGTCTTTGCATGTGCTGTATTCAGGTGCCAAATTACCCCAATTCTCCGCACCGTCATGACCCGTATAACCCCAATGAGTTCCATGTGAAGCCCCATACAGCGAACCGCACAACGCAACCAAACAAAATGTGCTTTTAATAATTTTATCAAATTTCATAACAATCCCTGTATTTCAATATAGACAATAATATCGAAATATCATCAAATATGAAATTTTTTTAGTATACTTTTAAAAAATCAGGTCTCAAGTTGACAAAAAGTTACGATATCATAATTATCGGTGCCGGAGCTGCCGGAATGATGGCAGCCGTTACCTCTGCTAAAGGCGGAAAAAAAGTCCTGCTTTTAGAAAAACTGCCACAAATCGGTGCAAAACTCAAAGCTACCGGCGGCGGACGGTGCAACCTCACGAACACCCTGAAAAATGAAGATTTTATGGCTAAATTCGGTCGTAACGGTCGTTTTATGCAAGATGCGCTTAGAGTATTTGACCATAAAGCGTTGATGGAGTTTTTAAAAGAAATCGGTGTCCAAACTCACGCACCAGACGGCTTTAGAGTCTTTCCGACTTCGCACTCTTCACAAACGATTATATCTGCCTTTGAAAAAGAGATGCAAAGGTTAGGCATAGAAGTTTTAACATCACAAAAAGTTCAAAAAATTTTACATACACAAAACAGAGTAACAGGCGTACAGACTAACGACAATATATTTTATGCCCATAATGTCATAGTGGCAACAGGCGGGCTTGGATATCCTACTCTTGGAGCCGAGGGAGACGGACATGAAATGGCAAAAGAGCTGGGGCACAAAATAACCGAGCTTCACCCTGCCATGATGCCGCTTCACACCAAAGAGAAGTGGGTTGAAAATTGCCGTGCCGATACGATTGCAAAAGTCGAACTTCGCATTAACATTAAAAAACATAGCAAACTTAGAGCAGAGGGAGATTTGATTTTTACAAAAAGCGGCATCAGAGGTCCTATCGTGCTTGACGCAGCCAGAGAGATAACTCCGCTGTTAGACGAATACGGTGAAGTTCCTCTGCTTCTCAATCTCACTAAAGGTATGAATGAGGAACAGATCACAAAACATCTAAAAGATGAGTTTGCAAAAAATCCGCATATCAATATGTCTGAACTCGTAACAACCCTGCTCCCATTGGCATTATCAAATGAGTTATGTCTCTTAGCCCAAATCGACCCGCAAACAACCTATAAAAAAATCTCAGGAGCAGACAGAGCAAAACTTATAGGACTTCTTGCTTGGACACCGCTCACGGTCATCGGACACGATGGGTTTAAAATGGCAATGATTACCCGCGGCGGAGTTGATTTAAAAGAGATAGAGCCAAAAACCATGCAGAGCAAAATCATAGAGGGCTTATACTTTTGCGGAGAGATTATGAACCTTGACGGTCCATGCGGAGGATACAATCTACAATGGTCGTTTGCCAGCGGATATTTAGCAGGACAGATTACTGATGTTACGCACAAATAGGAGCAATACCCAAAAGTGAGGGCACGCGAGCCCCTCTTTGTGGCAGGGACACTTGTGTCCCTTGCAACCCCCTGAAGCTACCCGCATATGCGGGAGAGTATGTAGTTTTACACACTTTTAGTGCGTAACATCAGTTAATAAAATATCTTATAGAAGCAAAGCCGTAAGCTTTTGTCTGCTTTATCATATCTACATGTTCTTGCGTAACGATTCCGCCAAGAGCAAAAACATTTATCTCATACATCTCCAAAAGCTCTTTTAAATCATCAACTCCCCTTGGCTCGCCTTTATCCGGTGAGGCAAAAATCGGACTGTATGTGACGGCATCGGCGCCCATTTTTTGCGCAAGTAACACCTCTTCGTGAGTATGCGTACTTACAATCACTTCAAGACCCGCCTCTTTTGCTTTTGTTATCTCTTTAAACTGCTTTGATGTGAGGTGAACCCCCGTTGCATTTAACTCTTTTGCCAAATTTATATCTTGGTGTATAAAACTTTTTATATGTTCAAATTCAGCGCATACTTCTACGAAAACAGCAGCTTGATTATGATAATTTTGGTTTGATTTATCCCTATAAAGGGCATATTTGGGTTGATGTTTTTTTAGCTGATTTGTTAAAATTTTGCAAAACAACTCACTATCGTTTGTATAAAATTCTTTTGATGTGATTAAATATTTGTACATATAAAAACCTCATATTTTTTATATTTGCGCCATTATACACCACAGCGATAAACAGAGCATTTAGTGACGCAACTGTGACACTTTTTATTATCATTTTTTAACTTCTTCTTCTATACACTACGCACTGAATTTTTACAAGGGGACTAACATGGTTGAAAATATTTTAAAGAGAGATGGAACATATAAAGAGTTCTTATCTTTTAAAATTGAAGATGCTATCAAAAAAGCATTTAAATCTCAACATGTCACCTATGATAGTTCAATATTTTTTAATGTTCTTGAAAAATTAAAAAACAAAAGAGTTGTTGCCGTTGAGGATATTCAAGATACGATTGAAAAAGAGCTCTACAACGCTAAATACTTTGATATTCTAAAGAGCTTTATGCTCTATCGCCACACGCATAAAATGCAAAGAGACGGCGGACTTGACGAAGATACTACATACATTAATTCAACCCAAACCATAGAAGAGTATATCCTCGGAACCGACTGGCGCATCAAAGCCAACTCTAACACGGGTTACTCAAATGCAGGACTTGTGAACAACACGGCAGGTAAAGTTATAGCAAATTACTGGCTGGACAAAGTTTACTCTAAAGAAGAGGGCTACGCTCACCGCAACGGCGACTACCATATCCACGATTTAGATTGTCTTACAGGTTATTGTGCAGGTTGGTCTCTTAGAGCTTTGCTAGATGAAGGTTTTAACGGTGTCAGAGGCAGAGTAGAATCGGATGCACCTAGACACTTCCGTGAAGCATTAGGACAGATGGCAAACTTCTTAGGAATTCTCCAAAGCGAGTGGGCAGGCGCTCAAGCATTCAGTTCATTTGATACCTATTTGGCTCCTTATGCATTTAAAGACAAATTATCGTTTTACGACATCAAAAAAGCGATTAGAAGTTTTGTTTACAATCTCAATGTACCTGCAAGATGGGGTCAATCTCCATTTACGAACATTACAATTGACTGGACTGTACCGACTGACTTGGCTGAACAGATTCCTACATCTAAACAGAACCATATTTTCAAAAATCTCAATGATGAAGAGTTGCTAGAAGAAGCTAAACACAGAGGCGTAAACTCGCTGGAAGAGATGACTTATAAGCACTTCCAACCGGAGATGAACCAAATAAACAAAGCTTATTATGAGATTATGACGGAGGGTGATTTAACGGGTCAGCCGTTTACATTCCCTATCCCTACCGTAAACATTACAGAAGATTTTGATTGGTACGGAGAAAATACCGACATTTTATTTGAAAATACGGCAAAAATCGGCTCTTCATACTTTCAAAACTTTATCGGCTCTCAGTTTAAACGAGATGCAGACGGTAAATTGGTACCAAATGAAGAGGCTTATAAACCGGGGCATGTTAGAAGTATGTGCTGCAGACTTCAACTAGATCTTAGAGAACTGTTAAAACGAGGCGGCGGGCTATTCGGTTCCGCTGAGATGACAGGTTCTATCGGTGTTGTAACTATCAACATGGCAAGGCTCGGATTTTTATATAAAGGCAACATAGAAGCTCTTTATGCAAGACTTGATCAACTAATGGCGCATGCTAAATCTACTTTAGAGAAAAAACGCGTATTTATCCAAGAGATGTACGAGAGGGGACTCTATCCATATACAAAACGCTATTTACCGGGATTTAAAAACCACTTCTCGACTATCGGCGTAAACGGTATCAATGAGATGATTCGTAACTTTACAAGCGATAGTTATGATATTAGTGATAAAAAAGGGGAAGAGTTTGCGATTGAAATCTTAAACTATATCAGAAATAGAATGGTAGAGTTCCAAGAAGAGACGGGCAATTTATACAACCTAGAAGCTACACCTGCAGAGGGAACAACTTATAGATTTGCTAAAGAAGACAAGAAACGCTACGGTGATTCTATTCTTCAAGCGGGTATGGGTGACAACATCTACTATACAAACTCTTCTCAAATACCGGTTGATTTAACAAACGACCCGTTTGAGGCTCTATCGCTTCAAGATGATCTGCAGTGCAAATATACTGGAGGAACGGTTCTTCACCTATATATGCAAGAGAAGATAAGTTCAACCGAAGCATGTAGAAAATTAGTTAAAAATGTAATTACGAACTTTAGACTTCCTTACATTACGGTGACTCCGCTCTTCTCGGTATGTCCAAAACACGGATACATCGCAGGCGAACACGAGTTTTGTCCTAAGTGTGATGAAGAGCTGTTAAACGAAATTGATATTAAATCTTAGTAAAGGAGGAAACCATGAGTAAAAATGAAGCTTTAACTATGCTAAAAGAGAAAAGACAAAAGTGTATTGTTTACACAAGAGTTATGGGTTATCATAGACCTGTTGAGAGTTTTAATGTAGGGAAAACCGGTGAGCATAGACAGCGAAAACAATTCACTGAATGCTAAAGTAATATATGATTTAACATCATTCACCCACTTAGACTACCCTAACCACCTAGCGTGCATAGTGTGGTTTAGCGGGTGCAATATGCGTTGCGACTACTGCTACAACAAAAATATAGTTTTTGCCAAAGACGGCAAATACAGCTATAACGATATCCTCAATTTTCTAAAAACCAGAGTAAATCTACTTGAAGCCGTCGTACTTTCAGGCGGAGAAGCAACTTCACACGAACTTACGCTATTTTGCCAAGAGATAAAAAAACTCGGTTTTAAAATCAAACTTGACACAAACGGCACAAACTTCAAACAAATAAAAGAACTCCTTGATTTAAATCTTTTAGATTATATAGCACTTGACTACAAAGCCCCAAAAGCAAAATTTACGCAGATTACACACTCAAACAAATGGAATGAATTTTCTAAAACTCTTGATTTACTTATAAATAGCAATATAGATTTTGAGGTAAGAACTACGCTTCACGCAGATTTGCTAAATGAAAAAGATATGAACGAAATTATTACGGATTTAATAAACAGAGGCTATAAAAAACCGTATTATGTACAAGAATTTAGAGATACGGGATCTAATATAGCAAATTTAGAAACCTCAAAAAATAAATTCGACAAATCACTTTTACTCAATGATATTGAAATTGTCCATAGATGATATATGTCAATACAAATTATTTTAATTATTAGCTAAAATATAGTTATGGAAAATAAATTAAACAAAAGAGAGCGATACAAAGCTCAACTAAAACCGATTGATTATTATAAAGATTTTGAGAATATTGATTTTGAAAATCTCGGCGAAGGCGATAGATACTATCTTCAAGATTTTGGGATTTTCAATGTTGAATTTTTGGAAGATGAATTTACAATTCGCTTACGCATACCGGGCGGTAGGATTAGTGTTCAGCATTTCCAAAAAATAGCCGACATCGTAGATGAGTATAACTTAACTATTATTTTAACGGCAAGAGCCGGCATACAACTACACGGCATTGAAGCCGACGATGTTTTAGATATCCATAAACGAATAAACGCTCTTGGCGTCTCTACATGGCAAAGTTTTGGAGATAATGTTAGAAATATCGTAACCGATGTTTATGACGGATGCGGCGAATATTCTCAAATTGAGACCTACCCTATCGTAATGCAGATGCATAACTATATCATCAAAAATCCTAGATATGTAGGTATGCTGCCTCGTCGTGTATCCATAGGTATTTCAGGAAATCGTGCAAATATATCCTCGTTTTTTGCAAACGACATCTATTTTGCACTCTCTAAAAAAGATGGTGTATTCGGTTTTAATGTTTATATGGGCGGAAAAAATACCGAAGTGGCAGTTAGTGCCGATATCTTTTTAAAAGAGGATGAAGTATTTGATTTTTTCAAAGCATTTGTTGAAGCATTTTATCTTCACGGTTCTCGTTTTTCCCGTGCCAAAACCCGTATTTTCCATATGATAGAAGATATCGGGATGGAGGGCTTAAAAGCTCATATACAAAAAGAGTATAAGAAAGATTTCCAAAGCAGCGGAGAAATTGTCCTAGAAAAAGCAAAGTTTAGTGAGTTTCATAAACTAAAAAACGAAACTTACGGCTTTTGTTACCAAACAGATTTTTCAAGATTAAAAAGTGATGAAATCAAAAATATAGCTTCATTTGCTACAAAAAACGGTGCCGAGATTCGTTTCGGGATTGACCAAAATATCTACATAATCGGTTTAAAAGAAGCATATACTACGCTCAAATCACCTGCAATCAGCAATACGATTGTGACATGTGCCGGAAATCTATGCCCTTACGCCGTTTGGAGCATAAAAGATGAAACTTCTTATCTGCCCTTAGATAAGATAAATGAGCACCGCATACAAGTCGGTTTTTCAGGCTGTGCCAAAGGGTGCGGAAGACATAGACACACGGATATCGGTCTTATCGGGCTAAAAACAAACAACTTCGGAGATACGGACGGAGGAGCTAGAATTTTTCTCGGAGCTTTGCACTCCGACGGAACATCAGTTGGGCGACAACTATTTTCAATGGTTCCTTTTGTTCATCTTCATAAAGTCGTATCGCTTATCATAGAGCTTTTTGAACTAAGCGGATATAGAGATTTTGAGGAGTATGCAAAAGAGATTTTATGCAACTACTCAGAGGATTTTTTATCTCTATGGGTTTTGGCAAATCTTGAGACAAACAGCTCTTTAGCATTGCCGAAGTTAGATAAGATGCAGAGTTTTGAGTATGAAGCAGAGTTGCTTAAAAAAGAGTTTCAGACATTAGACTTTTGGCAATATGTAGATGAGAGCTTTTTTAATGCAGTGAGCTACCTATCTAAAAAACTATGGACGATAGAGGGAGAAGACCCTCACTACAAGCCAAAAATCCATAGAACTAATTTTCGTTAAAAGCGAGTTGGTAACCGACTCCTTTTACATTTTTTATCAATTTTTTCGATGTTTTTGCACGAAAACGTCTTATAAAAGTTCTAACTCTCTCATCACTGACTTCTTCGCTCCACAAACTCTCTTTTATGAGATTGTCGTCTATGATTCTCTCTTTGGTATTTAGCAAAAGAGATAAAAATTTTGTCTCATTTTTTGAAAGAGGGACATATTTGTCGCTTTTATATAAGGAATTTGTAGTTTTGTTAAACACAAAACCGTCATTGAGTTTTATAAACTTATTGGCTAACTTCGGTGTAATGCTCCTGATATAGTCTAAAAGTTCATCCGTATCAAAGGGTTTTAAAAAATATTTATTTATACCTATATCAATGGCGCTAAAGAGTTTCTCTTTTTCGCTAAAAGCGCTAAGTATGATGATAGGCGTATCAGGATTGGTCTTTTTTAGCTCTTTTGCCATATCAAGACCGGATAAGCGAGGCATCATTATATCCGTTATGACAATATCGGGTTTGTTTTTTTTAAACAGCTCTATCCCTTCCATACCGTCTTTGGCAACCGTAAAACTGTGAAAATTATCTCCGATAGCCTCTTTTAAAAGTCTGGCAAGATTCTCTTCATCTTCTACAAGGAGTATTTTAAGCTCTCTTAAGGCTCTATTTTTCATTTTTATCCAATGGAATTTTTATACTAAATGTTGTCGTCTTTTTTTTACTTTTCACATCAAGAGTACCATTTAAACCCTGCTCACAAATCATCTTCGACATAAAGAGTCCAAGTCCAGTTCCACGGCTTTTATGTTTTGTAGTAAAGTACGGCTCAAAGATTTTCTCGATATTCTCTTTTGTGATTCCGCCGGCATTATCCTGCACCTCTATAACTGCAAAACCACCCTCTTGCTTAGTGGTTATACTTATCTCCCGCAGAAGAATACTATTTTGTATAAAAGCATCTTTTGAGTTGTTTATAAGGTTTATCATCACTTGAGTAAGCTCATTTGTAATCCCAAGAACTTTCATATCCTCAAAATTTGTCTTAAGTGTTATCATCTCATCATTTATAACGCTCTCTAAAAGCACTATGGATTCAAGTATACTATCGCTGACATTAAAATAGTACTTCTCTTTATCGGGAGAAAAAAAGTTTGTAAAATCATCAATAGTTTGGGACATATTTTTTATGATATTTTTACTCTCGTCATAAAATTTTGAGATATCATCAACTTTTTCGTTTTGAGCGGCTTTTTTTATGTTAAAGAGTGCCAAAGTAAGCTCAGTTAGAGGTTGTCTCCATTGATGCGCAATATTTGCAATCATTTGACCCAGACTTGCATGACGGGATTGCCAAAACATAACCCGCTGCTTCTCCTCATTTTTTGCTATCTCGTCTCTTACCCTTTTCTCTAAGGTTTGGTTCAACTCTTTTAACTCTTTTGTCTGCTCTGCCACCCTCTTCTCAAGGTTTCTGTTAAGCTCTTCATACTCCGACTCTTTTTTTAAAAGCTCCTCTCTTAGAAGCACCTCTTTTGTCACATCATATCTGATTGCGATAAACTCAACTATGTTATCATTTTTATCAAGAATCGGTATTATCGTAGAGTTTACATAAAAAGTCGAACCGTCTTTAGCTAAATTTTTAACGGTATCTTTATATATCTCTTTGTTTGTTATGGTCTCCCAAAGAAGTTTAAACTTCTCTTTGCCTACATCAGGATGCTTGACAATACTATGCTTTTTACCGATAAGCTCATCATTTCTGTATCCGCTAATCGTGCAAAACTCATCATTAACGAAAGTAATCACCCCGTTGATATCTGTTTTGGAGATTATGTTACTCTTCTCTATGGCTTCTTTATACTGTCTTAGCATATAGCACTTTCTTTTTAACATAATTATACAACTTATTAAATTTGATTATGCAACAATAAAAAAATATGTCATACTATTACTATCTAAGCAAAAGGAATAAAAAATGAAAAAAGTTACTTTATTTGCTCTTTTGAGTTTGAGTGTTATGGGAGCGGATTATAGCGATATGAGCATAAAAGAGATGCAGGCAATGAGAGGAAAAGTCCCTGTTGAAGAACGAGCTGCTTTTCAAAAAGAGATGCAATCTAAAATGGAGAAATTAACTCCTCAAGAAAAAAGAGAGTTTGCAGCGGCTAAGCGTAAAAAAAGACCTAACGCAAGATGCGCAACCGGTTCACAAATGCGCAATAGCGCTACACAATGCGGCAATAAAAGGTTTGGCGGCGGACAAGGACAATAAGCGCTTTTGCTCTTGCATAAGGTTTATGCAAGAGCGTTAAATATATTATAAAATAGTTGCATTATATTAAACTATTTATCCTCAAGATTGATTATTTTTAAACTTACTAAAGAGAGTCCGAATTCTCTTTCATCGCTTCCCTCTAACTTTTCTTTTAAGACAAACGGTTTTGGCGGTACTATCTCTATCGTGTTGGCGTTATTTGTATTTTCAAATGAAAGCAGATATTTTCTAGGGTCATTGTGCTGGGGCGTAAACTCTCTTACGCTATCTCCTACACTCACTTTTACGATATTTCCTACATTTTCGCCGTATGCTCCGCAAACTAGCTCTAGTTTGAATTTTTTAGGAAGCGGATCTACAAATGTCAGCAGCGCACTAGGATGCAATTGCGCATCCGTCCATCTTCCGACTTTATCGGGATATGAGATTCCCTGCAAATTTTTTAAAAAGCTTGGATAACCCTCTTTTTTAAATACTATGGTATCGTTTATCGAAGCAGTGTATCTTACTCCGTTGTTTTTTACCATATTGATATTTTCAATTATCTTTTGGATATCATAATCTTTACTCAAGCCGTTACCGAGACTCTCTATCTTGTAATCTCTTGGTAAATCAAGTCCTTGGATTCTAAATTTGGAGCCGACTACACCCTCGACTGCGCAATATTTATCCGATGCATTGCCATCAAAAATATAGTTCAAAAGCTTACACTCGTCAATCCATAAAAATCTGTCGTCTTTATTAAAATGTTCTAACTGCTCATAGAGTTTCCAAGCATAATTAAATTGAAAATAAGGCTCTACATTGTTTTCTAAAATCTTAAATAAAACAGGAAGCGTATAGTGGTTTTCTCCGACACTCACAAACATTTTTTTAAAATTCGGTTTAAAACTCTCCGACATTTTTGGAAATTTCCAAAAGCTCAATATATCATTTCTCCACTGATTTAACCTCTTGCCAAAATCATCAAATGAGTTGTAAATAGACTCTTTTTCTCTTAGATTTCTGCCTAGTCCCAAATCCGTATTTATGTTTAGAAAAGATAGAACCGTCGATGCAACATCAAAAGGAGTTCCTATTTTATCTACCGACTTATACTCACTGCTGCTTGGATCAAAGACAACAAAAAAGTTTCTTCTGTTTTGTGATTTGCCAAGCTCATCTGACGCCGTGTTCCTCATAGCCAAATGGTCGGATGTAACTACGATAATCGTATTCTCTGCATATTTTGAGTTTTTAACTTTTTTTATAAAATTTGATATCAGGATATCCGCACATTTTACGGTATTTAAGATTTCATTGGAACCATCCATATATAAATCTTTTGAACAAGAGTTGGATAGATGTCCGTTTGGATGATGTGTATCTAACGTGTGCATAAATAGAGCAAACTTATCTTTAGACGATGATAAATTTTCAAACTCTTTATATGCTATGTCAAGAAGCGTATCATCATACAAACCCCAGCCGTTTATATATCTTTTGTTTTTAACTTTTTTTAGCAGCTCATCTCTTCCGACTACACTATCAAAACCGTGAGTTTTGTAAAATTTATCAATACCCGAAAATTTAACACTGCTGCCCTGCAACATACTTAGATAATAGTTCTCTTTTTTTAGAACATCTCCGATACACACAGCCTTTGGATAAAATTTATCTATCCCCTCCATGGAGTTACCGCCTGAAGTTGTAAATAGCGGAATTGCACATTGTGTAGCAGTGGTGCCTGCTATAGTGTAGTTTGTTCCGCTAGTTTGAACAATATTTGTAAATTCAGTACCGCTTTTCTCTCTCATAAGTTTGCTAAGATTTGGCATAAGATCCGGAAAAATATTTGTATCAAAGTATGTTCTCTCAACACTCTCTGCATATAAAAAGATTATATTTTTTTTATATGCGCTGTCATTTGAATCATTTGGAACTTTATAATACTCATAAAAATCATTCGCCTGTTCCATAGTCATAGTTAAAAAAAGATTTTTAAAATCATTCAAAGCAGGATGTGTTAAAAAAGCTAAAATCAAAAATCCGTTATGCAAAAAAGCTTTTATTTTTTGCGGCTTTACGGCAACTACACTGCTTAAGTGACGGTGATAAAAAAAAGCCGATACAAAGAGAGTGACAAAAGCTAAAAATGCACCCAAAATAAGCAATAGATACTCGCCAAATCCGGCTTCTCCAAGCCCCAAATTTAAAGCAGCAATAATAGTCTCATTTATCCCCGCACCCGTAAAGTAGCTAGCTACAAAATAGATTATGGTAAAGAGTCCATATAGAAAAAATAGAGTTGCATCTAAAAAAATTCTCTTTGGATGTTTCTCTTTATACTTCATCGTAACAACTGCAAAGATAAAAAAGAAAATGGATAACAAAATCATATTCATATATAAAAATTCCAATAAAAATATCTAGCGACTAAAGATAGTAAACTTTCTCTAGCATAAAAGCCATAAGGCACAAAATCTTTTTTGAACAGAGTTACTTCAACTCGCTCCAATTATTTCCGATATTTAAACTGGCTTTTAGTGGAACATTTAACTTCATAATGCTCTGCATAATCTCCTTAAATCTCTCTCCTAAAGCTTCCGCTTCATCCTCATCCACTTCAAATATCAACTCATCGTGAATCTGTAGAAGCATTTTAGCATTTAATTTTTCGTCCTCTATCACTTTATCTATTTTATTCATACTTAGCTTTATAAGGTCACTTGCACTTCCTTGAAATACGCTATTTACCGACTCTCTCTCATATGCAGCCTTAAACATCGGCGAAGCGCTCTCATAATCAAAATATCTGCGGCGCTTAAGCAGTGTTTCAACATATCCAGCCTCTTTTGAAAAATCCACTATAGAGCGAAAATAGGCTCTGACTGTCGGAAAGCTGTTAAAATATTTATCTATTATCTCTTTAGCCTCTTTTGTGCTGATACTTAGAGTCTCCGAGAGTTTTTTTTGTCCCATTCCATAAAGCAGTCCAAAATTTACCGTTTTTGCAACATTTCTCTTCGCTTGTGCCTCTTCCTCGCCAAAAAGAGCAATTGCCGTCTGCATATGGATATCTTTATCTTGCTTAAATGCATCTACCAATACTCTGTCCTGCGTAAAGTGCGCAAGAAGTCTAAGCTCGATTTGAGAGTAGTCTATGCCTATTAGTTTTTTACCACAGCCAGCAACAAATGCCTCTCTTATTCTTGTGCCGAGTTTTGTTCTTGTAGGGATATTTTGCAAGTTCGGGTTTTTGGAACTTAACCGTCCCGTTGCCGTTCCCGTCTGTACAAAAGATGTATGTACGCGACCGTGTCTATTTTCACGGCTTAGTTTTAAAAGCGGCTCTATATAAGTTGAAAAGAGTTTATATACTTCGCGGTACTCCAAAAGGTATGGGATAATCTCATGCGCATCTCTTAGCGAACTTAAAACTTTCTCATCGGTAGAGTATCCGGTTTTTGTTTTTTTACCGGTTGAGAGTCCGAGATTTTCAAAAAGTACGACTCCTAGCTGCTGAGTGGAGTTGATGTTAAATTCGCATCCGGCTAAAGCGTATATTTTTTTTGTTAAATCATTTAAATTCTCTTTTGCTTCGACAAGAAAGTGCTCTAAAAATGAGCCGTCAACTTCTATGCCCGTTTTCTCCATCTTTAGAAGTGTTTTTATAAAAGGAAATTCCACATCTGCGGCTTCTTTGATAAGAAGCGCAGCGTCTTGAAGCTCTAACATCTCTAAAAAAAGAAAATATAGCCTGCGCGTTATGTAAGCATCTTCGGCGGCATACTTGCACGCATCTTCTAACTCGACACTTGCAAATGTATCACCCTTTTTTACAGTATCTTTGTAATGAAGCATCGTGTGATTTAAAAGCTTCTCGGAGAGTTTGTCAAGCGAGAGAGCGCTCTCAGGATTTATAAGCCAGGCAAGTATCATAGAGTCGGCAAAAATATCCAAACCGTCATCTTCTAAAAATCTGGTTACAAAGTGCAAATCAAATTTAATGTTATGTCCGACTACGAGTGAATTAAATATTTTTCTAATGGCATTTTTTGCTTCACTCTCATTTATCTGCTCCCCTACACCGAGATAAAAGTGAGCGATAGGAACATAGTAAGCCTCCGCATCGTTAAAACAAAAACTAAAACCTACAAGAGAGTCCTTCTCATAATCAAGCCCTGTCGTTTCAGTATCAAAAGCTATAACCGTATCTCTCTTTAGAGTGCCCAAAACCCTATTTAACTCTTTTGCATCTGTTAAAAGCGTAGTTTTAAAATCCAACTTTTTGCTGTTTTGTATCTCTACTTCTGCCTTTTTTACCGCTTCTTGATGCGTCTCTTGAGTAACCATATTTTTAGCCTGCAGAGTTCTTAAAATAGCATTTTGCTCATACTTTACAAGCTCATCGTAGATATTTAAAAAAGGGTGTTCGACATCCATTTTATAATCTTCAAAATCAAAACTATCTAAAACATCGTGCATAAGCGTCACAAGTTTTTTTGACATATATGCCGAATCTTTACTCTCGATTAATTTTTTTTGCACACCTGCGGGCTTTACACTGTCTATATTTGCATAGATATTGTCTAAACTCCCATACTCTGCCAAAAGCTTCTGCGCCCCGACTTTGCCTATACCTTTGACACCGGGGATATTGTCTGCCGAATCACCGATAATAGCTTGATAATCTATAAACTGCTTTGGCGAAATACCGTACTTCTCATAACAAGCATTTTCATCCATAACCTGTTTTTTAATGGCATCCACTAAAACAACCTTGCCGTCGTCTATGAGCTGAAAAAGATCTTTATCGTGTGAGACTACTCTTACATTGTAGCCCTTCTCCTTAGCAAAATGCACAACCGTTGCTATCATATCGTCAGCCTCATATCCGACATAACCGAGTGTTTTATAACCCATCTTGTCTATCCACTCGATAGCAATAGGCAGCTGCATAATCAGCTCCTCAGGGGGAGGAGTTCTATGCGCTTTATAGTTTGGGTCTATCTCGTTTCTAAAACTATCCCCTTTGGTATCTATAGCAAAAATTATATAGTCGCTGTCATGCTGTTTTTGAAGGGTGGAGATAAAATTTGTAAAACCTGTCAATAGCCCTGTCGGAAAGCCTTCGCTATTTTTAAGGTGCTGCGGAAGAGCATAAAAACTGCGAAAGAAAAAACCGAATGTGTCGATTATAGTAACTGTTTTACTCATTCCTTTAAGGCATCCATTATATTGCAGATTGCATCTTCTAATAGCTGAGTATTGTAGCCGGCATCTGCCGCTCTTTTTAGCCCGAAATTTATAGACATTTCCGAAAAAGGTTTATTAATAGGCACTATTGTTTTTACGATATTTAAAGCCGTAGCATATTCTTTAGCAGATTCCGGAGCAAAAGATGGATTGTCTGAATATTTAATCATATCTATAAACTCATCATCAAATCCCCAATGCTTAAAAACCAATGCCGTAACTTCTCCGCATGTAGCACCGCAATAGGTTTTCTCTACCATTGCCAAATTGTTTGAATTTTCCACTTCGCTGGCAAAACTTATCGCTTCGTTGTTTTGAATAACTTCACTGGCTATAAGTATCTTTCCCGTCTCTTGTAAAAATGCCGCTAAATACAATTTTTCGGCTTTGTTTCTATCGATTTTCTTATACCAATTAACCGTCAAAGTTGCTTGAAGCGATGAAATATGTGCAAACTCGTCCGATGTAACACCGTAAGGCTGCATATCTACATTTAAAAGTTTTCTGATTGAGTTTCCTACTGCTATAGAGCGGGTCATATTCATTCCAAAGAGAGCTACTGCCTGAGCGACATTTTTAATCTCTCGTCCAAACCCGTAAAGAGGAGAATTGGCAATTTTTAAAATATTTGCAATAATCATAGGGTCATGTTCTATTACTTTTGCCATATCTTTTATAGTTGAATTTTCATCCGCATAAATTTTATTTATTTGTATAATCGTTGAAGAGAGCGGCGGAAGCGATTTTATGCTATCAATAATTGAGATTTTCAAAGTTGATACCTTTTTTTTACACTTATTATAGCAGGTTTTTATTTATGGTATCTCACAAAGTTTACTTTGTGTAGCTTCAGGGGGTTGTAGGGACATTTGTCCCTGCCGCTAGAATGGGCTCCGCTCATTCTAGCGTGTAATATCAGTTAGAATGGCACTCTGTTAATGTTTTTTCGGCTCTAGCCATATAGTCGTAGCCGTTATAAATCGTATAAGAACCATAAAGAATAACCGCAAAAGAGGAGAGACTTACCATCATATTTCTAAAACTTGTTGCATTTGAAAGAGATGCTAAAAAACCAAGACCAAACATTGCAGGAATTGTACTAAGACCAAATATCGCCATTACCAAAGCACCGTAAAGCGGGCTTGCCGTACTTGCGGCAGTTATAGCAAAAAAGTAGACAAATCCGCACGGTAAAAGACCGTTAAGCATACCGAGAATAAAAAAACTAAAATTTGATTTTGAATTTAGAACTTTTTTAAATAGATTTTTATATGTAGGCGAAGATGAAAATGAGTGCTCTATGAGAGTCAAAAATTTTATTTTACCCATAAGAGAGAGCCCGGCAAGAACCATAGCGACTCCCGCAACGATAAGCATTATTCCGTTTGCTTTATTGCTAAATGTCACGACACCGCCGAGTGCCCCAAAAATAGCACCTAAAATCGAATATGTCGACACTCTGCCAAACGAGTAGAGCAGATGCGCAACGGTTTGTGAAACTTTAGAGCTCTTTGGTTCAATTTTTATGGTTGAATATGCTAAAACAATTCCGCCGCACATCCCGATACAGTGACCGAAAGAGCCTAAAAATGCAATAGTTATGATGCTTATAATATTTACCGTTTCCATTATTTGCTTAATTAATTTCCTAAAAGCTGTTTTCTTATTAGAGGATTACGCAAAGTCTCGCCTCTTAACATTCTAATACGCATTGTATCGAAATTAACATATCCGTCGCTTGTTTTTTCATATGCCCCAAAGCCGTAACCCATAGGCGTCTCATCCTTTAGCGAGTAAAAAGCCTCTTTTGCGTCTATCCATCTCTTTGTATCTCTGCTCATAACCCAAATTTTTGCACTATCTCTAAACTCCTTATCTTCAAGCCACTTTGTCATTCCGCCGTGATCATGAAAAAACCAGCTTTTTCCGCTCTTTATAATGACTTGGGAAGCATCCGTTAGGTTGTCAATAACCATTTTACAATCGCTGTCTTGATAAAGACCGACTTGCATCTCAATAGGGAGCTGCTCTATATTTCCCTCTTTTACTACAATCGTTTTTTTTGATGCTCCTAAAAAAACAAAGAGTGTTACTATCGCTATTACTATTACTAAAACTACAAACAAAGGAATAATTTTTTTCATCATGACCCGCAACCTTAAATAAAGGTAAATTTTACACTCTTTTTGTTACATTTGTGTTAGATTTGTACTCTATTTATCTTCTTTTTTTCCCTTTACCCAAATCATCATATTGTATAAATTTCTCCAAATCTTTTTTAAAATCTTCGCTTAGACTGTCCCAAATCTTTTTTTTTCTCTCATATCTGGCATAATCCTCTTCTTTGCTCTTTATGATATCTCGTATCAGATAATGATAACGAACAATATTTTTTGTATATTCGCTTATAAAAAACCAATTTTTAATTATCTCATAACTCCGCTCTTCATGATCCGTAAAACTATACTCTTCAAACTCGATATCCTCTTCATCTTTTTTAAAAGCACAAAAAGGCTTACCGATATCGTGAAGAAGCCCCGCAGCAAAAAACCTAAACTCTTTTGCTTTTAAAATATGATATATAACGCGAAGAGTATGAACCAAAACTCCGTGCTGATGCCACTTATTTTGAACAAAAAAAAGAGATTCCAAAAACGGTCTTGAAAAAAAGCTGTTGTTGACTCTGTTCATATCTGCTCTTTTGCCATGGGATGACAAACTTCAACCGTCTCTTTTAAATCCTGCTTTTGTATATGCGTATATATTTGAGTAGTTAGAAGCGAAGCATGACCTAGCAGCTCTTGAACAACCCTCAAATCGGCTCCTCCGGTTATAAGCGATGTTGCGTAAGAATGACGAAGAACATGGGGAGAGACGCCTAAATACTTTTGCGTTATTTTATAGGCTGATATACGGCTAAGCTTATCGCCTTTGTAGTTGCACCAAACAAACGTATTGTTTTTTTTCATCTCATTTAAGTAACTCTCTACTGCTTTAATTGCAACTTTTGCTATGGGAACGATACGCTCTTTTTCACCTTTGGCATGTCTTATATGAAGCCATTCACCCTCAATATCTTCTCGTCTTAAAGCTAAACATTCGCTTATTCTAGTCCCCGATGCATATAAAAAGAGTATCAATGCATAGTCGCGAAGACCTATGGATGTACTTTTATCTATTTGATTAAGCCCGTTTTGTATCTCTTTGTATGATAAAAATTTCGGAAGAAGTTTCGGGATTTTTGAAAATTTAAGTTTTGATTTTTCCTGCGAAAATTGATTTTTATAGCAAAAATCAAAAAAAGCATTGACTGAAGAGAGTTTTCTATTTAGTGTTCTTTTATTTTTATATATGCCGAGTGCGGCAAAAAGAGAGGCAGAATCTAGTTTTATAAGAGGTTTGTTTAGAGTTTTCTCAAGAGCATCAAGGTCGCTTCTATACGCCTCGACGCTTTTTTTGCTAAGAGCTCTTATAACGCTGATATACTCTATAAAAGCTTCTAGCTCGTTTGACATTACTCTACCGAGATATATTCATCATCCACGAAAAATATTTTATCATTAATGAATACGAAACCGTCCTCTACATTTACCTTATACACTTTATGTTTTGATAAATCTCTTGAAATCTCTATAATATAACCCTCTTTTTCCAAAGCATAAAGGTTTTCACCGCTGACTATCATCCCCAAAAAGTGAGCAAATGGAAATTTTAATTTTGCATTTTGCTGTAAATCAGGCGTTAGTGAAATTATCTCACCCTGCTTTGTAGCTACAAATATATTTTTATCATCAGTAGTAACACTTCTTATATCGTAGGCCTGTCTAATCTCTTTTTGAGCTAAAGAGAGTATCTTATGTCCTGTTGCCGCTACGATTTTATTGTCTATAAGACTTAAGAATATAACATTATTAAAATGCTCTTCACCGCTAACAATAACGGTTCTTAGTTTCTTTTTTGTTTTTGAATTTATAATGACTATTTTCCCGTCAAGTGTTGAAAAAATAACTAAATCATCTTTAAAATGCGGTTTTACTATTTTAGAATTTACGACTATCGGTGCATTTCCCTGCTCTTTTAAAAGCGGAGATTTATTTGCTATTGAGTAGAGCGCCATCTCATTGTTTGAAAACAAAACGGCCAATATATCATCTTTAATTGCCGCAGTAGCTATCGTTCTTTTTAAGTTAAACTTATTAACATTTTTAGTATCAGCAGAGTATTGCAGTGTCAAATTCCCGTCAACATCTGAACTCATAACCCAACCGTCACTATATCCTAACAATTTATAGCCGTCTTGAATCTTGATATCTAAAACTCTTCCGTCTGCAAATACTTTTTTCTCTTCTACTAGCGCCGCATCCGGTGAGATATTTTTAATTGTAAATTCGCTATTTCCGTGAGATTCCCATTTACCTGCAACCCCAGATGGTTTAAATACCTCTTTGGAACTACATGCAGAAAAAACAAGTGCTGTAACCGATATTAAAATAATAAGTAAAATTTTCAAAATATTACTTTATACCATAATGCATAAGAGCTAAAACCATCTTATTTAGCGAAGAGTCTTTCGACACTTTTGATAACTTCTCTTTAGCTTCATCTATTTTATTTTCGCCAAAAAGCATTACCGCACTCTCAACAAGTGCCAAATCTCTAAATATAGCATCCTGCTTTGAAGCATACTCTTCCAAAGAAGCTGAATTTTGGGCAGCTTCATACTTAGCCAAATCGCCGACAATCAATGCTTTTGAGTTTTTCAAACCCTTTAAAGCTTCTAAATCTTTTTTAGCTACCGCTTGAGAGAAAACCCAAACATCATACAAATTAGGGCTCAACGCTTTTAATTCATTTAGAGCGGTAGCATTGTTTGCATCTGCTTGAAGTTTAGAAAGCGCAGCGTTCGCAGCTGCTACTTTACTTTTCTCATTAGCATCATAAAGCAAATTAGCGGCGATAACAAAAGCAACCACAGCCACTGAAGCTATCATAACCTTTTTATATTTTTTAATAAATTTTTCGGTTATCACCGCTTTTTCAAAAAACTTCTCTTCGGAGTTTAACTCCTCTTTTACCATAGTAATATTGTCTTTTAAACTCAAAAATATTCCTTCATTCTACATATAATTATTAAAACCTTAAAATAATATCGCATAGTTTGTTAAAGTTTCATCAAATAGATAGATTTTTTTTGTTACAATCTTGTAAATTATTATAATAGGATTATCATATGCAAGTAGATGACGCGTTATTGACTAAATTGGAAAAGTTGTCATTTTTAAAAATTTCAGACGATAAACGGGAGGAGATAGTAAATCAGCTCTCACAAATTGTTAATTTTGTAGATAATTTAAGTGAATTAAACACGGATAATGTCGATGACAAATTTGCTATGAGCGATGAGGCGACATTTTTAAGAGAAGATATCGCATTTTGCAATTCAGAAATAAACGATAGCATTCTTAAAAATGCGCCTATGTCTAGTGATCATTTCTTTATCGTGCCTAAAATAATCGAGTAACAGGAGAGTATTATGAGTGAAGAGACAAATAAACCCATCGACATTAAAAAACTGCTAAAAAGTGTTCTGCACTTTAACTCCTCGGATTTGCATCTTGTTCCCGGAAGTGAGCCGCAAATCAGGATTGATAAATCGTTAAAACCTCTCAATCTTCCTATTTTATCCGCTAAAGAGATAGAAGAGATGGCTTATGCGCTTATTGAAGATAAACAAAAGAAAATATTTGAAGAAAAAGACGAACTTGACTTCTCTTTTGAGTTAGAAAATGTCGGTCGTTTTCGTGCAAACTATTACCGTACAATCGGCGGTGTTGCTTGTGCATTTCGTATGATTCCCATAGACATACCACCATTAGAGAAGTTTAACAACAACCCTATTTTCAAAGAACTCGTTAAAAGAGAAAAAGGTCTAATCCTTGTAACGGGACCGACAGGTAGCGGTAAATCTACTACTCTGGCTTCAATGCTTCATGAGATAAACATGACGGCAAATAAACATATCATTACAATCGAAGATCCTGTTGAGTTTGTCCACACAAACATAAAATCACTCTTTTCACAAAGAGAGGTCGGTGCCAATACCAGAACATTTGCAACGGCACTTAAGTATGCGCTAAGACAAGATCCCGATGTCATACTAATCGGGGAGATGAGGGATAAAGAGACGATCGAAGCTGCACTTACGGCTGCGGAGACCGGTCATATTGTTTTTGCTACTCTTCACACAAATTCGGCACCTGCAACAATCAACCGTATTATCGATGTATTTGACTCCGGAGAACAGGCTCAAGCTAGAGCACAACTTGCATCTTCGCTTATCTCTATTATCTCACAATCTCTTATGCCCAGAATCGGCGGCGGCATAGTCGCAACTCAAGAAGTGCTAATAGCAAATCCTGCTATACAAAACTTGATTAGAGAAGACAAAGTTCACCAAATCTACTCTCAAATGCAGTTAAATCAAAATGAGACGAATATGACTACTCAAACCGATCAACTTTTAGCTCTGCTGCGTAAAAAAGTTATCTCAAAAGAGACTGCGATAACAGCCTCAAACAGACCTGAAGAGCTTATGAAAATTATTCATAATCTGTAAAAAAGTTTTTGACATGTTTTACGCATGTCAAGACCTTAAGCTTTTCTAAACCTTACCATCTTAAACCGTTCACCTAAAAAATTCGGCATGATTAAGATTTTTACCTTTTCCAACTCTTGTTTGTAGATTTTCTCATCCGCTTTTTCTTTTAGTATCTCTAAAAGTTCCAAGATTCCCATATTTACAAGAGCTACCATTTGAGCTTTTAGCTCTATAAACTCTACCCCCGCTTCAAGAAATGCGTCCTTGACATGGGCAAATGTTACATCATAGGTTATATCCGACTTTGCAAATAGTTCTTCTCTTTTTATGTTTTCATCGAAAAATGGAATTACTTCGTGTTTTGCATAAACTCTTAGTGAAAAATCGGGGCGGGCTTGCATCTCTCCGTAATCAAAACTCATAAACTCAAATTTTTTGCATGACGATGCCATCTCAATGGCGAACTCTTCATATCCTTTTGCTATTTCGCCTCTATCTTTATGGTACTTTTTTGCTTTTTGTTCTACCCACTCATCATCTACATCAAAAACAACTTCATGCCGCTCAACTCTTGCACTTTTGCCTTTGTAGTAGAGTTCGCACGGGAACGCATCAAATATCTCATTTGCTATAAAAAAAGCATTTTTACACTTTAGCTCGCTTAAAGATTTATAGTGGGTAAGCTTTATGGCATCGCCGAAACTCTCAAAAAAGTAGTTCTTCTGAAACTCTTGAAGCGAGTCAAATCTCTCGATTATCGCAAATTTTAAACTACTCAGCAGTTTTGGTCTAAGAGTATATATAAACTCTATCACATCCGCTAAAAAATAGCCGTGATGCGCTCCGATTTCACAAACGACACCCTCTTCATCCAAAAAACCCTCATCGACTAAAGAGATGATATGTTTTGCAATCGTCCCGCCAAAAAATTTACTCGTACTTACTGCCGTATAAAAATCCCCGCTCTTTCCGATGTTTTTATAGGTTGCATAGTAGCCGTCTTTGCCGTATAGCCATTCGCTCATATAGTCGCTAAATTTTATCATCTTACATCTCATTTAGCGTCAATAACTCAAAGAGAACTAACAGCTCGATTGAGGCACATAAAACCTTCATCTATTTCCTCTTTTGTAATTGTTAAAGCCGGTAAAAGTCTAAGCGTGTCTCGTCCTGCTTTAAGCACTATAACACCCTCTTCTCTTGCATTTGAGATTACTTTTGTTAAAGTTTCGCCGTCTTTGACGCGTAATCCGCACATCATACCTATACCGACTTTTGAAGTAAATATATCTCTATGAGCGCTATAAAATTTCTCTAATTCACTATCAAAATAGTTAATCATACTCTGAAGCTCGCCGCTTGCATAAATCTCATTTAAAATATCTACAACTTCACATGCCGCAACCGTGCTTAAAAAGTTCCCGCCAAAAGTAGAACCATGGTCCCCTGCGTTAAAGATATCTTTTAGAGTTGTCATAACAACGCCGATTGGTACTCCGCCGCCTAAACCTTTTGCCAAAGTTACTATGTCAGGTTCAATGTCATAGTAGTTTGATGCCAAAAATTTACCAGTTCTGTAAACTCCCGTCTGCACCTCATCGATGATTAGCAAAACATTTTTTGATTTTAAAAACTTTGCAAGCTTTTGAACCGCTTCTCTATCTAAAGGCTGAACTCCGCCCTCTCCTTGAACAAGCTCTATCATAACCGCACAAGTGCGATCATCAACAAGACTCTCGACATGGTCTATATTGTCCGCGTAAACAAACCCGTCGGGATAAGGTCCGAAATAGTTATGCATTTTTTCTTGACCCGTCGCTTTTACCGTCGTAATCGTTCTTCCGTGAAAAGAGTGCTGAAGCGTTATAACCTTATATCTCTTTAACTCGCCGTCTTTTTCGCCGAACTTTCTAGCTATCTTTATAGCCCCTTCATTTGCCTCTGCCCCGCTGTTACCGAAAAAGCATTTCATATCGTATCCGCTAGCCTCAACAATTTTCTCGGCGGCTTTTGCTTGCGGAGCGATATAGTAGAGGTTTGATGTATGTGTTATATTTGATATTTGCTTACAAATAGCATCATTTACTCTCTTATTTGCATGTCCGACACTGCAAACCGCTATGCCCGAAGCAAAATCTACATAATTCTTACCCTCTGCATCAACAAGTCTTGCATTATTACCGCTCACAAACTCTACATCCGCTCTTGCATAAGTCGGCAAAACATATTTTTTATCTAAATCTTTTATATTGTTCATCTTCTGATTTCCACCTTATTTTCTTGAAATATTGCACTCTTTGCACTTAATGAATGCTTTTTGGTCGTTAAATTATTTACACCTCTCGTACCGCTGTAGATTAAAACACAATCCTCTCTTAAATCATTATTGTGTTTAACTCTTAAGCTAACGCTCCCATCAACCGAACTAATAGTCACAAGTTCTCCTTCGCAAAATCCCAAAGAACTATGCAGATAAACATGCTCGCTGCGATTAAACTGAGAGTTTAGGCTTGTCGGACTCTTGCATGTGATAAGATACATACTGCCCTCTTCATCTACTTTTGAGTCAAGTTCGTCTAAAAACGCAAATTCTCCGTCATCAGTATCAAAACCGTCTATATAGGGAATCTCTTCTCTATTTTCCACATACCAAGAGCCGTCGATTCTCTGCACCGCAAAGTTTCTAAAATGTTTTATATAAAACTCTTCGCTTTGCAGCTCAACACCGAACTCTCTGCACAAATATGCGCTCAAATCATACTCGCTTATACCTATATCGCTTTGTGCAACTTTAGGCATAAACGACATTTTATTATGAGAATATGATGTTCTAATGTCATCTTTATATAAAAAACTCTTAGCAGGAATGATTAGATTTGCCATTTCGCTTGTTTCATTCTCATAAAGTCCAAAATAGACAATATTTCTTACCTTGCTTATGGTCTCTTTTACTCTTGTGGAATTCGGCATTTGCGAAAGAGGATTTGCGCCCTGAATAAAAACGGTTTTAAAATCGCTAAACTCCGTATTTACTTTAGAAACCTTTTTGCTTTTTTTATTAAAAGGCGAGACTATGTTTGCTCTCGAAGAGCCGAGATAACTAACTCCACACCCCTCTTTGCCAAATAGCCCCAGCATCGCGGCAAAAGCATCAATCGCTCTCATAACATCCGCACCGTCACTATATTTTTGGATACCTACACCGCAAACGATAGCGACTTTCTTATCTTTTACCAACCTAAGAACATCTCCAAGCTGACCGATAGAGACATCCATTTGATCTAAAACAGCTTTTATCCTTATATTTTGCGTCAGCTCATAATAATCTTCATATTCGCTTGCATACTTCTCTAAAAACTCCTCGTCACACCCGTTTTCTATGTGTAAAAAACGGCTAAGCAGCATTGCTAAAAATATATCCGTATGAGGCTTTAGTTGGATATGGACATCTGCCGTCTTTGCTATTTGGGTTTTTACCGGATCTATAACGATAACGGTTTTGTTTTTTATAAGCGGCAAGACATGGCTTGAAGTCGTATGAGGATTTCTTCCCCAAAATATGACTACATCGGACTTTGCAACCTCCGTAATAGGCATATTTTTATTGCTCCCTCTTCCTTCTTCTATTCCTGCTTCTCCTGCTCCGTCACATAAAGTTCCCTCTGTAAGTGTGGCACCGTAGGAAGCAAAAAAATGATCCGTAACCTCTTGCATCAGAGCAAAGTTTCCGCTTCCTCTGTAGTGCAGAATCTCATCTTTTTGACTCTCTTTTATCATCTCTTTTAGAATTGCCAATGCCTCTTGAATGGAAATTTCTCTACCGTTATATCTCGGTTTTTTTATAAACTCATGCTTATCAAAATGGTTTAGATGCGGACATAAAAATCCCTGTGTATAACCGTTTTTTAAACCTTTTAATCTGCCGTTTTCAAAAACTATCTCGCATGCATCATAACAGTCAAGCGGACACGCCGTAACACTACTCATCATAAACAACCAATCCAAAATCTTTTATTTATATTTAATAAAATTAACATAAAAATTTTCATTAACAATACCTTCGAATAATCATGGGCATTTTATCATTTCATTACTAATATTCAAGCATAATTCATTATATTTTCGGTACTATCTACCGATATTAAATAACCAAAACATAAAGGGTTTAAATGTCCGTTTTAGATAATGTCGATGCTGCTACAAATCTGGCTAAAAACAATGAAGTTCAACTTTTAGTATTTAGAGTCAGCGATAAACCTGACTCCGCTTATTACGCTATCAATGTTTTTAAAACGAGAGAAGTAGTGGAATCTAAAAATCACCATATTACTCAAATTCCCTCATCCCATAAAATGTTAGAAGGCACGATAATTCTGCGCGGAATGCAAATTCCCATACTAAACCTTCCGCTGTGGCTTGGAACAACCCTAAATAAAGAGGATATTGATAAATCAAATATTCTTATTTGCGATTTTAACGGTATCGTAATCGGACTTAGAATTATGTCGGCTTATAGAGTTTTGAAGAAAAATTGGAATGAGATGCATGCCCCTGATAGCTACAGAATCGGCGAAGACAATGTCGTTATCAACGACACTAGGCTTGAAGACGGCAGCTTGTGCCTTGTACTGGATTATGAAAAACTCTTAGCCGATGTTATCCCACAAGCTATGGTGGATGTATCTGAATCACCTGCAAATCTAAAAGATTTTAATATACCACAAAAGCTAAAAAATGGAACGGTTTTAATAGCCGAAGATTCTAAAACGGCACAAAAACATCTCAAACAAATTTTTGAACATGCAAATCTTTCAATGAGACTATTTGACAATGGAAAACTACTAGTTGATTATATAAACTCATTGGGCGATAATGTTTCGGAGATACCGGCGATTATTACGGATATAGAGATGCCGGAGATGTCCGGTTTTACGGTTGTAAAACTGCTAAAGGGCAGTTTAAAAACAAAAAATATACCTGTTATAGTAAACAGCTCTATGACCGGACTTAACAATAAAAGAGAAGCGGAAGTTTTGGGAGCTGACGGCTTTATAGACAAAACAAAAAGTCAAAATATTATTCCGCTGATTGTAGAGATTATGAATAAAAATTAATAGGTACTTCTAATTTCAGCCAAAGGCATTTTATAATAAAATCTAATACATTTACCAATAGGTAGCAACACTATGAATGAAAAAATAGAGACAATAAAAAAACTATCAAAAGATATCGGCATCTTGTATGTGGAAGACAATCAAGGTTTATCTAAAAATATGGAGACACTCTTAAGTAGAATATTTGATAATGTATATGTAGCATATGACGGCGAGCAAGGCTATAACGAATATATTAAGCATAAACCCAAAATCGTTATAACAGATGTAAATATGCCCATAATGAGCGGCTTTGAAATGATAAAAAAAATCAAAGCGTTAGAGTTGGAGTGTAAAATAATTATCCTCTCAGCTTACGATGAAAAAGAAGACCTTTACAAAGCTCTTGAACTGGGTGTATTTTCCTATCTACACAAACCTGCAAAAGCTCCTGAACTTGTAGATGCTATATATAATGCAACCATAGCAATACAAAAAGACGAAAACAGCCGTATATTTTTAAATCAGCTTCAAAATATTTTTAACTATCAAAACAATATAGTAATCATGATGCATGAAGATAAATTTGTTTTGGTAAATCAGCGTTTTAATGAGTTCTTTGGCGTAGAGAGTATAGATGAGTTTACAAAGGAGCATAGTAACATCGACAAATTGCTGCTTGAACATAAAGAATTTTTATATACTACGCCATCATCTAAATGGATAGATACCGCTATTAAAAATCCGGGAAAACTTTTTCACACAAAAATACAAAATTATAAAGGCGAAAAAAGACATCTTATCTTAAAAGTTAGAGAGATTCCCCAAAAAAAGAAGCACTATATACTCTCTTTTGATGATGTAACCGAGTTAAATCTGATGACTCTATTTGATGTAAATGCATCAAGAGATGATGAAAATTCCAAAGATAAAACAGCTATTTTATCTTTGCTAAAAGTTATAAAAGATAACTCTGCAGAGATAAAAATACACAATTTTTATAAAGGGTTGACTATTATAAATCCCGCCGTTATTATAGATATAAATGAAAATAATTTCTCGTTAAAAACAGTAAATACTCAACTGAAAATTGTGCAAATTACCAGATTTATGACAATCACTTCTGAAATATTTCCAAAAGACATCGTATGTAAATCCATCAAAAATGTTGACTCCGACACTCAAATAATTGTTATAGATGATTTCTCTTTTGCATCAAGAAGTGCGGCAGACAGAAAATACACCCGCCTAGAGCCTGATCTTGATCACGGATGTACACTCTATTATAAAAATATAAAATTTCCAGGTGAAACTCATATTGTAGACATTTCTGAAGTCTCCGTAAAAATAAAAATTGATGCGTTGCCCGCAGGAATAGAAATCGGCACAACGGTTAAAGTAGCCATATTTCTAAAACTAAAAGGAAAACCGATGTCATTTATCACATTAGGCAAAGTTTATAGAATTGACGAAAACAAATATGACTACAATATCGTACTTATTTATGAGCTTGACAAAAAAAATCTAAACAATATAAGAGAGTACCTCTCCAATCGCCAAATTGAACTTATCCGTGAGTTTAAATCAACGGATATCAATTCACCGTTATAAAACAGCAGGAGTCGAAATGAACAAAATAAGCTTAAGAAAAAAGTATACATTCGCTTTAATCCTAGTAGCCGTATATGCGCTACTGTTTCATACCACGACTATCACTCTTGTCAGAAACCATGATAAATATGCCCAAGATATAAATCTAGTAGCAAAAGAGCAGATGATTACGGCAAAGATTATTTACTGTATCAATTATATGTCTCACCATGTGTCAAATGGGCATAAAGAATCTCTAAAGGAGGCGATTGAAGAGTTTGAGAGAACTGAACTTATCTTAAAAGGCAAAGGGTATATTTTTGAAGAAGAGAGTAAAAAAGAGTATCTTGAAAGTGTAAAACAGTTTTTAAATATATCTGATGATAAACGAAATGATAAGATTGAAGAAATTGATGTTTTTCTTCAAAAAAAATATGATGTTCTAATAAAAAATATCGGTAATTACGCTCTTGTGATTCAAAAAGAGAGTGAAGAATCAACCCAAAATATAGTATTTATAAAAACACTTCTTTTGATACTGTTGCTTCTACTGTTAGCTTTTGAAGCTTTTTTCATATTCTTACCGACGGAAAATGAGATAAAAGCAAAAACAAAAGAGTTAGAAGATATAAATAAAGATCTCCAAGAGCGTGTTATGGATGAAGTATATAAAAATAGGGAAAAAACACTGCAAATTATTCAACAATCAAAACTGGCACAAATGGGAGAGATGCTTAATATGATTGCTCATCAATGGCGTCAACCGCTAGCATCAATATCGGCAATATCGGGAACTCTTTCACTTGATATCATGATGGATAACTACAAAGCCGATTTTTTTCAAGCAAAATTAGACTCTATTGACGAACTGGCAAATTACCTCTCTCGCACTATTGATGATTTTAGAAATTTTTTTAAAAACGATAAAAAACTCGAACACGGAGAGTTAAAAGATATTGTCGAGAAAAGTTTTAAAATTATTGCTCCTTGCATAGAAACAAAAAACATCACCATAAGCACCGATATAGATGATGATATCTTTGTATATACCTACATCACGGAAATAAAGCAGGTGTTGTTAAATATTATAAAAAATGCAGAGGATGTACTGCTTGAAAAAAATATTGCAAATGCAACTATCTGGGTTAAGGGACGCAAAGATGAAAAATATGCAGAATTAACCATTGAAGATAACGGTGGAGGCATTTCTGATGAGGTAATGAGCAAAATTTTCGAGCCGTATTTTAGTACAAAAAAAGATAAAGAGGGAACCGGCATCGGTCTGTATATGTCTAAAATGATTATTGAAGAGCACTGTAAAGGTAAGATAGATGTTCAAAACGGCAGTAACGGCGCAAAATTTACTATAAATATTCCGTTGGATAAATCAAATAATAAAAAAGAGTTTGATTAATTTTAAAGGTGGCAGATAAATTTACATCGCTAATGCTAAATAAAACATTAACGATGTAAGTTAAAATTATGACATCAACGCTATAACTTGACCTTCAGTTACTCTATCGTTAGTTGCAACATCTATAGATTTAATTATACCGCTTTTTGGCGCAACTACATCTATTTCCATTTTCATAGATTCTAATATTAAGATAACATCACCTTCATTTACGCTTTGACCCGGATTAGCAACTATTTTCCATACATTTCCAGGAAGAAGCGCTTTTACTTCAAATCCGTTTACTACCGCTTTTGGAGCAGCTGCTACAGGAGCAACTGCTGCGCTCTCGCCGTTTACCGCAGTTACTTGAATATTTACATCACCTTCAGCAACTTGAACACTATATTTTTGACCGTCAACAACTACCGTATAATTTCCGCTTCCCATTTTTCTACTCCCTTGTTCTTTATTATTTTGTTCTTTTTTCTCTTCTTCTTTTTTCATATCCGACAGTTTGCGAACCATTAGTTCACCTTGACCTTTTAGAAAAGCGATTCCTTTTTCATGACAAGCTGCGGCTATAAAAATATTCTCTTCAGTTATTTCGATATTTTCTGCTTTTAATTTGTCAATCCATGTAGCCAAAGATTTACTCTCATCAGCATTTGCGATATCAAGAGCTTTCTCTGTCGTAGGCGCTAAACCTAATTTTTCAGAAGCAATTTTAACAACTTCAGGATCAGGTGCAACCGGAGTTTTACCGAAGTAACCCAGAACCATTCTTCCGTATCCCGGAGCGATTGCATTCCATGGACCTTGCATAACATTGTTAAGCGCTTGTTGAAAATAAAATTGTGAAACAGGTGTAACAGATGTTCCGTATCCGCCTTTTTTTACAACTTCAGTCATAGCAGCGATTACTTCCGGAAATCTATCCATAATGCCGTTATCACGCATCATTTGAGTATTTGCAGTAAGCGCTCCGCCTGGCATTGGAGAGAATGGAATAATCGGAGAAACCATTGTTGCTTCAGGAGGCATAAAATAGTCTGATAAACAGTGTTGAAGCTCTTTTTCATAAGTCAATACTTTATCTATCTCAAGTCCGCCAAGGTCATAATTCATCCCTTTTGTAGCATGAAGCATAGTTAAAATATCCGGTTGACTAGTTCCCCCGCTTACAGGTGCAGCAGCTAAATCAATACCGTCTACGCCCGCCTCAAGAGCAGCCATATATGCAGCGACCGAAACACCTGCCGTTTCATGAGTATGAAGTCTTAAGTGTGTTCCCTCAGGGATCAAGCGTCTTGCCATTTGAATAGTTTCAAAAACTTTTTGAGGATTTGAAGTTCCTGATGCATCTTTAAAACAGATACTGTCATAAGGAATACCGCTGTCTAGTATCTCGCGTAATGTTTTTTCGTAAAATTCTACCGTATGAGCACCAAAACAACCCGGAGGCAGATCCATCATTGTAACTACTACTTCATGCTTTAATCCATGATGCGTTATTCGCTCTGCCGAATATTTTAAATTTTCAACATCGTTTAATGCATCAAAATTTCTAATAGTCGTCGTACCGTGCTTTTTAAACATTTTTGCATGTAAATCTATAAGCTCTTTAGAGCCTGTATCTAACATTACAGTATTAATACCGCGAGATAATGTTTGAAGATTTGCATCCGGTCCTACAATGCTGCGAAACTTGTCCATCATCACAAATGCATCTTCTCTTAAGTAAAAGTAGAGTGACTGAAATCTAGCGCCGCCGCCAAATTCAAAGTGAGTAATTCCCGCTCTTTTTGCCGCTTCAACAGCCGGAAAAAAATCGTTCATCAATACACGACCGCCAAAGACGGACTGAACACCGTCTCTAAATGTTGTATCCATTACATCTATAAATTTTTTAGCCATTTTATTTTAACCTTCTCTATGATATTTAATTGCAGCCGTTATTGCAGCAACTACTTTTTTTTGATTATCTTGATTTTGAGCATTGTTTAATGTAGGTTTTACTTCAGGGGTTACTTCAGGCTCTACTTCAGGATAGAATTTTTTTATAATACATGACACAGTATTCGTTTTACTTACTACTATCCCAATTATTATTCCGATAAATAAAAAAACGACTTCCATTTTAGAACTCTCTACTACAAGGTTTGGTTTCCATCAATATGCCTTTCTAACATCTTTCGCGGTACTTTACAATATTAATGTTTAAAAAGAGTTTGTACAACTTTTTGTAATGTTAAAAAATAGTCAGATTGTTACTTTTTGATTATATAATTCATAAAAAAATAAATAGGACGAAGATGGGTCATATTATAAAAAATGAAAATGTTGTAAAGTTTGGGTTAATCAATACAATAGAAGGATACTCCTACTTAGCACTCGTTTTTATTGCGATGCCGTTAAAATATCTATTTGGAATAGCTTTAGCGGTAAAAATAGTCGGTATGATTCACGGCATACTATTTGTACTATTTTGTTTATATCTCATAAAAGCATGGCAAGAGAGCGAATGGTCATTTAAAGAAAATATGATATTTTTTATAGCTTCGCTTATACCGTTTGGAACTTTTTTTACTAAAACTAAAATTAAAACTTATGAATTAAAAAGTTTTGTTTAGTTAAAATATTTTATTAAAGCTTTAGTGCCATAGCGGCTAGCGTAGCTAAATGGGCTTTTGCTCATTTAGCGTTTAAATTAAATAAAAGGGATGTATTTATGATTGCTGGAATGAACGAACAAGATTTAATGGCGTATATCATATTTGGATTAATACTAAATTTTACTTTTTCTATACTTTTTGGAATGTACCTTAGTAAAAATATAGGTATGCAGGAGATGATTAAACTAAAAGGCGACAAAGAACAATCGCTATTTGTCAGCCTTAGTCTTTTTATACCGTATGCAAAGATGATAGTTACACTTTATAGAGTTGCGATTTTGCAGATATTTTTTTTAGATAAAGGTTATACGCATAAAGAGTTTTGGATATATATGACTACAAATCAGTTAAACAAATTAGATTAATAAAAACTATAAAGATTTTTTAACTTCGATTAGCTTTAGCGTTTCATAAGCGCAGAGCGGGTTTAACTTAACTGCAGACATCTCTAAAGCTTTTATGCAAAGTCTTAAATAGTCCAAATCATCCTCATGCATTATCACTTCAAGCAGCTTTTGGGCGTCTTTAATTCGAAGATTTCTAACAACTCCCAAGTTTTTATGCGCAAGATTTCTAACATTTGTATAATCTAAACTCTTACCCTCTAATTCATCTTTTTTTAATTCGTGAATATATTTATAAAAAGCTATTTTTGATTTTAAAATTTGAATTACATAATCTTCTATAAGCTGACGGATAATCTCTTCATCCAAAGACAACTCTTCTATTGCTTCAGCAACTTCATAGCGATAATCGGATATTTCTAAATGTTGAAGATTTTCTTTAATAAAAGATTCTCCCTCATCGAGCAATCTATCTATCTTGCGCCGAAGTTCGGCATTTTCAGGCCGTCTCTTATCTTTGTATTTATTATCCATAAACATACAATATCATAATTTTTTTCTTTATCATAATTTAACAACAAAAAACTATATAAACAATTTATGAGTGCTACAAAAGCACTCATAATAAGAAATTATACAACAGCCTTTGCAATAATTCTATTTAATCTTGAAATAAAGCCTGCCGTATCTTCAAGCTCAACTCCGTCAAAAAGTTTTGCCTGATCAAGAAGTACATGCGCTGCATCGTTAATCAAGTTTTGATCTACGGAATTTTTCAACTTTATAATCAAATCATGGTTAGGATTTATCTGTAAAATAGGTGCCGGAGTCGGCATCTCTGAACCTTGTCCCATCTGTCTCATAATTTTAGCCATCATATAAGCCGAATCTTCTTTATCCTCTTTGAGTTTTACCGGAGAGTCGACCAAATCAAAAGTCACTTCAACCGATTTTACACTCTCGCCGAGCGCGTCTTTTAGCTCTTTAGTTAGACTTTCAAATGATTTGGCACTCTCTTGGTGAGCTTTTTTATCATTTTCATTCTCTTCAAACTTAGCATCGCTGACATGCACTAGCTTATACTCTTTATACTCCGTTACCATCGGGAAAATTATGGTATCTATCTCTTCATTTAAAACTAAAACATCTATGCCGCGAGACTTAAATCTCTCTAATGACGGTGAATTTCTAAGCATTGAGAGCGAAGTTTTACCCGTAATATAGTAAATCTCTTTTTTAGCTTCATCTACGGTTTTTACAAAATCCTCTATCATAACCTTTTGGCTTGAGTTTAGAGTATTAAACTTCATAAGCTCTAAGATTTTTTCACGATTACCGTAATCGCTGTAAATTCCCTCTTTTAAAACATTGCCAAACTGTGCAAAGAAGTCATCATACTTTTTAGCATCGTTTTTCGCCATTTTAGATAGTTCAGAGAGAACTTTTTTAACGGAAGCATTTTTGATTTTTGCCATAACCGCGTTTGATTGCAAAATCTCACGGGATACATTTAGAGGCAAATCTTTAGAGTCAATCACACCGCGTAAAAATCTGAGGTATGTAGGCATAAGCTCTTTTTCGTCATCGGTGATAAACACGCGATTGATGTAGAGTTTTATACCCGTTTGATAATCTACTCTATACAAATCCATCGGTGCTTTTGACGGGATATAAAAGAGTGTCGTATACTCTATGGCACCTTCGGCTTTGTTATGCATCCAAGCAAGAGGCTCTTCTGAGGAGTGAGCGATTGAGCTGTAAAAATCTTTGTACTCTTCATCGCTTATCTCATTTTTTGAAATTGTCCAAAGTGCGTTTGCACGGTTGATTTGTACATTTTCTATCTCTGTTCTTGAAGGCTCTGTCTCTTTGCCATCATCATCCTTTAGGGCTGCAATAAACTTCTCTTTATCCATAAAAATTGGAAACGGTATATGATTTGAATATTTTTTGATAATATTTTGGATTCTATAACTATCTAAAAATTCACTCTCATCATCGTTTAAATGCATAACTATCGTTGTACCGTGACCGTCTTGCGTCGTATGCTCTATCTCAAACTCGCCATCACCTTTGCTTATCCATAGATAAGCCTGCTCTTCGCCCGCTTTTTTTGTTGTTACTTCAACTCTATGCGCAACCATAAAACAAGCATAAAAACCTACCCCGAATTGACCGATAAGATTTGAATCTTTTTTTTGGTCGCCCGTTAGATTTTCTAAAAACGCTTTCGTACCGGACTTTGCGATAGTACCTAGATTATTCATCAAGTCCTCTTCGTTCATACCGATACCGCTATCTTTGATAGTTAGAGTTTTTGTCTCTTTATTTGCTACGATATCTATACGAGGAACAAAATTTACGCCTTTATAAGTATCATTAGTTAAAACCAACATATTTAATTTATCAAGCGCATCTGATGCGTTTGAAACCAACTCACGAATAAATATCTCTTTATTTGAATATAGCGAGTGTATCATAAGATTTAATATTTGATTTGCTTCTGTTTGAAACTGATGTTTTGCCATCTTTTGAATCCTTTTGGTTAAAATATTTTGTGATTCTAACAAAAAAAAGTTAATGAGTACAAATCAAATCAACTTGATTTAGTCTAGTCTACTCAACTATATTTAGTCTAAAATTTATTAATATTTTTTTTGATATAATTTTAAAATAGATTTTTTACAGGAGAATGATATGTCGGATAATTTTATAGACATGCTTGAGCCGACGCCTAAGCTTTATTCAAAAAAATGTAAATTTATCTCTTTTTTACTGAAACTATTTTTACAATTTACTACGCCGCTATCTAGTTTGGCAGCATGGTATATGTATGACTATTTTATAGCGATGCTAACTCTAGTTCTAACTTTTATAGTAATGGGCATAGTTCGTTCAAAACTACGAAACAGCGTAATTCCCCATGCTCAAAGAGAGTATCACTATAACGATAAAGGGATAGCCGACTGGTATACGGCAAAAGAGTTATGCTATGAGGCTCATTAGAGCCTCCCTTAAGATTGTATTATGAAACTCATTAGAGCTTCATAGGAACGCCGTGAACCATAATGCAGCTATCATGTCCCAATTCTCTTTTAATGACATCGGCAAATACTTCCATTTTATCGACTTCACCGTGAATCAAACAAAGATTTTTTATACCCTCAATCGGTCTTATCCACTCAATCAACTCACTCTGATCCGCATGAGCCGAAAAGCCGTTAATAGTATAAACTTTAGCTTTTACGGCGATATCTTCACCGTAAATTTTGATTAGTTTTTCACCGTCAACTATGCTTCGTCCTAATGTTTCTTTAACCTGATATCCGACAAAGACGACTGCATTTTTTGGATTCCAAAGTCTATGTTTTAAGTGGTGCATTATACGACCGCCGTTACACATACCGCTGCCTGCAATTATTATACACTTCTCTTTTACTCTATTTATTGCTACTGATTGTTCTCTTGTAGTAGTCGGTTCAAGCCATGCAAATGAAAACGGATCTTTTCCGCTTCCGGTTGAATATTCAACCTCGTCACTCAGATGAATCGGGTAACGATTGTAGAGTTTTGTCGCTTTTATAGCAAGCGGACTATCGAGAAAGATACGGCACTTAGGCAGTTCTCCGTTGTCATGCATCCCGTGAAGCAGCCACAGTATCTCCTGTGTTCTCTCTAACGCAAAAGAAGGGATTAGAACACTGCCGTTATGTTTAAGCGTTGAGACAACCGCCTCTTTAAACTCCTCTATGCTTTGCTCTAACGGTTTGTGATTACGATCTCCGTATGTTGACTCGATAAAGAGTGAATCCGCTTCGCCGATATTGTCGCGGCTGTCTATTATCATCCTCTGTGGGGAGCCTATATCACCTGAAAATACAATTCGCTTATGTTGATTCTCCTCTTGATAATCAATCATAACAAAAGCACTACCCATGATATGTCCTGCATTGCCCAAAGACACCCTTATATGCTGTTTTAGCTTATGCTCTTCAAAATACTCAAGCGTGCACCATTTTTTAGCAAAAACCTCTTTTACATCTTCTTTGCTATATAGAGGCTCAAATATACTATCCTCTTCACCGCGTCTTCGAGCTTTTTTTCTTATCGTTTTATACTCTTCTTGGAGTATAGAAGCGCTGTCAAGAAGCATTATTTTTGCTATCTCGCAAGTTGCCTCCGTAGAAATTATAGTACCGTGAAATCCGTCTTTTACCAGCTTTGGTACTCTTCCGATATGGTCAAGATGCGCGTGAGTCAAGATAAGGTAGTCTATTTTTGATGGGATAAACTCAAAAGGCTTATAATTTTTTTCATCACCGCCATTGCCTTGAAACATACCGCAATCAATCAATATTCGTATAGAGCCTATCTTGAGCAAGTGACACGAACCCGTTACAGTTTGCGCCGCTCCGTATGATGTTACAGTTACCATTATTAAATCCTTGATAAAAACTGCTTGATTATATTCAAATTTAACTATTATGAAACTTATACTATAATTCAACATAATAAACAAGAAAGACAAAACACTTTATGGCACTAATAGACTTACTAAATATATCAAAACATTATGAAGCTCAAAAGATTTTAATCGATGTAAATTTTCATGTAGACGAAGGCGAGAGAATCGTTATCATCGGTAAAAACGGCAGCGGAAAATCTACTCTGATGAAGATTGTAAACGGAACGCTTGAGCAAGACGGCGGTGAGAGGATATGCAGACAAAATTTAGAAGTAAAAATGCTATCCCAAAAACCTGAGTTTAAAGAGGGCGATACGGTAAGAGAAGCTGTTGAAGCAGGCTTGGATGAACTTAACCGTGCAAAAAAAAGATACGATGAACTCTCATTGCTGCTCGCCGATGATTTTGACAACAAGCTTCTCATCGACGAACATGAGAGACTGTCTCGCTATATTGAGCATCACAACGCTTGGAATTTAGATGATAAAATTGAGAGAATTATCCAACATTTTGATCTTGTGCAGTATGAAGACAAACCGGTAATTATGCTTAGCGGCGGAGAACAAAGAAGAGTTGCACTTGCCTCGCTGCTGCTTCAAAAACCCGATATTTTACTGCTTGACGAGCCTACAAATCACCTTGATGTATATATGGTTGAGTTTTTAGAAGAGTTGCTTTTAAAAGAAAAATTTACACTGGTTTTTATCTCACACGATAGATATTTTATAGATAGAGTAGCTACAAAATGCGTTGAAGTTGAAGATTGTTCTATTAGGGAGTATAGCGGCGGTTATAGCAGTTACTTGACTCAAAAAGAGGAGTATATGCGAACTTTAGAGAAACAGCATGAAACTCTGCTGACAATTCTAAAGAGAGAAAATGAGTGGTTTTCAAGAGGCGTAAAAGCAAGACTAAAAAGAAACGAAGGTCGCAAAGAGCGACTTATGTCTCTTAGAGAAGATGCAAAAACAAACCCATCTAAAATTAAAAAAATGACACTGGAGCTAGAACGTGAAGCTAAACACTTCAATCGTGACAAAAGTGTAAACAAACAAAAAATGCTCTTTGAAGTGGAAAATTTGGGTTTAACACTCGGAGACAAAGAACTTTTAAAAAATTTCACTACCAGAATCCTTCAAAAAGATGTAATAGCCATAGTAGGTCCAAACGGAAGCGGCAAATCAACCCTGCTTAAAGCTCTTTTAGGACGCATACAACCGACAAGCGGAACCATAAAAAGAGGTGAGTTCAAAATAGGCTACTTTGATCAGCATCGCGAAATGCTTGATGACGATAAAAATCTTATAGAGACTTTTTGCCCTCACGGAGGGGATCGTGTAAGTGTTCGCGGTCGCGATATGCATGTTTACGGTTACTTAAAAAACTTTCTTTTTCCAAGAGAGTTTTTAGATAAAAAGATAGGCATCCTCAGCGGCGGTGAAAAAAACCGTATCGCATTAGCCCTGCTCTTTACAAAAAATGTCGATATTCTCATACTCGATGAGCCGACAAACGATTTGGATATCCCGACCATAAACATTTTAGAAGAGCAGTTAACCAACTTTAGCGGAGCGGTAATCATAGTAAGCCACGATAGATATTTCGTAGATAAGATTGCAAAAAAACTCTTTATTTTTAAAGAAGATAAGCATATTGAAGAGAGTTACCAGAACTACTCCGAGTATTTGGAACTTGAAAAAGAGTTAAAAGAGCTTAGCGATATGGAGAAAGAGAGTCAAAAAGCAGAGCCGAAAATAAAAGAGAGCAAACCAAAAGAGTTAAAACTTACTTTTAAAGAGAAGATCGCACTGGAAAAACTGCCTCTTGAGATAGAAGAGCTTGAAGCAAAACTAGAAGAAAAAAACAGCTGTTTGGCAAATCCCGCATGCTACGAGAAGATAGGCATAATGCAACTTGCACGCGAGCTGGAAGAGCTTGAAAAGCTATATGAACAAAAAGTTGAAGAGTTACTGACTATTCAGTTAAAAGAGGAAGAGATAAATAAATAACGCATAAATGCGTTATTTACTTTTGAGCTTCTTTTAGAGTGTCCGCTATCAAAAACGCCAACTCTAATGCTTGGTCTGCGTTTAAGCGAGGGTCACAATGAGTATGGTAACGAGAACTTAAATCCTCTTCGGTTACGACAAATGAACCGCCTATACACTCGGTTACATTTTTACCCGTCATCTCCAAATGAACACCGCCTGCAAATGTACCCTCGGCTTTATGCACTTGGAAAAACTGCTTCATCTCTCTAAGGATAGAATCCACAGGACGAGTTTTAAAGTTGTTTGATGATTTGATGGTGTTTCCGTGCATCGGGTCACAGCTCCAGAGAACTTTTTTACCTTCTCTCTCGATTGCGTGGATAAGCTTCGGCATACCATCAGCTACTTTATCAGCACCCATTCTTACAATAACATTCAGACGACCCGCTTCATTATTAGGATTTAAAATATCGCAAAGTCTTACCAAATCTTCAGGATCCATTGACGGACCCGCTTTTAACCCGATAGGGTTTTTAATACCTCTCATATACTCGACATGTGCACCCTCAAGCTGGCGAGTTCTGTCCCCTATCCATAACATATGCGCAGAAGTATCGTACCACTCTCCCGTTAGAGAATCTTTTCTTGTAAATGCCTCTTCATAAGGGAGCAAAAGAGCTTCGTGAGAGGTGTAAAAATCAGTTTCACGCAGAGTTCTATGTGTTTTGGATGTAATTCCACACGCTTCCATAAACTTTAGAGATTTACCGATTTCTTCTGCCAAATCTTCATATTTTTTACTTATCTCGCTCTGATGTGTAAAATCTAAATTCCACTTATGAACTTCATGTAAATCAGCCAAACCGCCCGATGCAAATGCACGAAGTAGATTTAGCGTCGCAGCCGATTGGTTGTAAGCTTTTATCATTCTTTGCGGATCTGGTATGCGCGCCTCTGAAGTAAAATCAACACCGTTGATTATATCGCCGCGATACGCATCAAGCGTTACGCCGTCAATTGTTTCGGTATTGCTTGAGCGAGGTTTTGCGAATTGACCGCCTAAACGACCTACTTTTACGACCGGAAGCCCGCCTGCGTATGTCATGACTACCGCCATCTGAAGAACCGCTTTAAAAGTGTCGCGAATATTATGAGCATGAAACTCGCTAAAACTCTCGGCACAATCTCCGCCTTGAAGCAAAAATGCTTTACCTTCTACAACATTAGCCAGTTGACTCTTCAGCGAACGCGCTTCACCTGCAAAAACAAGCGGCGGATAATTTCTTAACTCAGCCAAAACTCTGTTTAATTCATTTTCGTTTGGATAAGTCGGTTGTTGCACAATAGGCTTTTCTCTCCAACTTGACGGACTCCAAATACTCATAATAAAACCTTTTTAAATTATCTATTTTTTGTGATTATACATTACGGTACCTAAAATAGGACTGATTCATATAGATACCATAAATTTAAACTTGATAAAAAAGTATAAAAGCTATTTTTTATGCTTAAAAATGTATAATGCAAAATATTTTTTTATGGATTATATATTATGCAAAAAAACGATTTAAAAGCACTTATAGAAGAGATTTACGAAAACCTCCTTGAGCGCATTGATGCAGATGAAAATGCGACAAAAGGGCAAGTTGTCAACTATCTAAAAGATGCTATTGATATCGTTTCAAACATAAATGATAAAGATATCGACTCCATAGAACATGCAAAAGCAGCTTTTGGTAATTCATACAAAGAACTTGTAAGTCAAAGTTTAAGCTCTTATAAAAATACCAATCAAAAATTTGGAGAGCTTACACAGCTCAACGAACAAACACTGCAAAAATGCAATAACAAACAAATTGATTTGGAAACTTTAACGAGTAAATTTAGCGAGATTCAAACTCATATGACCGACGAAGTAAAAAAAGCAAATCAAATCATTTCGGAACTCTCGGAAAAAGTTAGAACATTAGAAGAAACTACAAATTTAGATCCGCTTACAAAAGTTTTTAACAGAAGAGCTCTAATCTCTTATCTTAACGGCGTATGTTCAAATAAAAACATACCGTATACTCTGCATGTGTTAATGCTCGATATAGATAATTTTAAAATTATTAATGATACTTATGGGCATATAGCCGGTGATAAAATTTTGATTTTTATTTCAAATATCCTCAGAAAAACACTCAGAGACGGAGATAAAATCTTTAGATTCGGCGGTGAAGAGTTTACGGTCATACTAAATCGCAACAATGATGAAGACAGTGAAGCTATTGCGAATAGAATTTTAAAGCTGATTTGCTCAAATAAACTGGTTTATATGGGTGAAAATATATCCGTAACCGCAAGTATCGGTATGACGAAATTTATTGAAAACGATACGCCTGACACACTCCTCTCAAGAGCGGATAAAGCTCTTTATGCTTCTAAACACAACGGCAAAAACATGGTTTCTAAGGTTATTAAATAATGGCGTTTAGTTATTTTGATATCGTAGTTTCTATTATTATTCTTTTTTTAGGACTTAAAGGGGTCATAAACGGCTTTTTCAAAGAGTTGTTTGGTCTTTTAGGCATTATCGGCGGTATTTTTATAGCTTCTAGAGTAGGTGAAAATGTAGGTAAACTGGTAAGCGACTCTATTTTTAAACTTCAAAGCAGTGCAGCCGTTAGCTTTACCGGCTTTTTAATTACCCTTGCACTTTTTTGGCTCTTTATGGTCGGAGTGGGAGCACTATTTAAAAAACTCAGCTCTGTAAGCGGGCTCGGTGTTTTTGATAAAACTTTAGGTTTTATCTTTAGTGCAAGTAAATTTTTTCTTATTGCCTCGGTTATTGCATATGCAGCTTATAATATTAAAGCCGTAAAAACAAATATCGACCAAATGATGAAAAACAGCATCGTGTTTCCTATGCTGGTTAAAATCGGAAGCGTTATTATGAAACTTGATACCATTGAAATTTCCCAAGACCTTAATAAAACTATAAATAAAGGTACGGAGATGATGCAAGAGAGCATCAGTGAAACTCTGCAAAACTCAACACTAAAAACTTTAGAAGAGACAAAGAAAATATTAAATGAAAATGTAGAGCAAAATACACCTAATAAAGAGAGTAAATAATATGTCTGAAATTACAACCGATTTTAATGATAAAACAGTTGCATACAAACAATTACTTAATAACTTTAAAGAGCTGCTTAAAAAAAACAACCTAAAGTTTACAATTCAAAGAGAAGTGATACTCGAAACTTTGTACAACTCTGACGAACATTTAACGCCGGAATCGCTTCACAATCTTATACAAGAGAAGTTTCCCGACTTAAAAACAGGAATTGCAACGGTATATAGAACTCTATCTCTCTTAGAAGAGTCGGATATGGTTACATCGCTCTCTTTCGGCGCGCAAGGAAAGAAGTATGAACTCGGTGCCAAACATCACCATGATCACTTTATCTGCACGGTATGCGGGAGTATCACGGAGTTTGTTGACGAACAGATAGAAGAGAGACAGCATAAAATTGCCGATGAGCTAGGTTTTGATATGCAAGACCACTCTATGCAAATTTACGGAATTTGTAAGAATTGCCAAAAAAAATAAAGGAAAAACTATTGGTTTTTGATAATAAATTTATACAACAAAGAATTGAAAAAGCAGAACTTCTAAGACGTGATGGAATCAATCCATACTCTAACGACTCTAAAAGAAATACGACGATTGAAAAATTTTTAAATGTAAATTCTGACATTATTAACAAAGAGAACAAAAGAGACGAAAATCGCCACTATACTTTAAGCGGTCGAATAAAACTATTTAGAATTATGGGAAAAGCCAGCTTTATCCAAATCGAAGATGAGAGTGGAGTTCTTCAAGTCTATGTAGCAAGAGATAACCTTCCTGAAAATTTTTATAATGAGACTTTTAAGAAAAATATAGAAGTCGGCGATATAGTAGAAGTGAGCGGTTACCCTTTTGTAACAGGTCAAGGAGAGTTATCTCTGCATGCGGATGAACTAAAACTCTTAACAAAAGCTATATCACCGCTGCCTGAAAAATTTCACGGTATTACCGATAAAGAGACTAGATACAGAAAAAGATATCTCGATCTTATAATGAACGCAGATGTCCGTAAAACATTCAAAATTCGTTCAAAAGTCATCTCTCTAACTCGCCGCTTCTTTGAAGACAAGGGCTTTTTAGAAGTTGAAACTCCTATGATGCATCCTATTGCCGGCGGTGCAAACGCTAAGCCGTTTATAACTCATCACAACGCGCTCGGCATCGACAGATACTTAAGAATCGCTCCTGAACTATATCTAAAAAGACTTATTGTCGGCGGATTTGAAGCTGTTTTTGAGATAAACCGTAACTTTAGAAATGAGGGTATGGACGCTACTCACAACCCTGAGTTTACCTCTATAGAGTTCTACTGGGCATACAAAACATACAAAGATTTGATTGAGATTACAAAAGAGTATTTTAGATACCTCTTTGATCACTTAAATCTGCCTACACAGCTTCCTTACGGAGATATGGAAGTTGATTTTAGCCGCTTTAGCGAAGTACCTCTAATAGAGTCGCTATACACTATCGGCGGAGTTCCGCAAGAGATAGTAAATGACAAAGATAAGATAGTAGAGTTTTTAAAAAGCCGTAATATTCAAGTTAAAAATGGTCTAAACTTAGGTCAACTTCAAGGCGAACTATTTGACGAGTTTGTTGAAGAAAAACTTATAAATCCGACTTTCATCACAGAATATCCGGTTGAAATCTCTCCTCTTGCAAGAAGAAGCGATAAAAATCCGGATATCACTGAGCGTTTTGAGCTTTTCATTGCAGGGCGCGAGATTGCAAACGCTTTTAGCGAGTTAAACGACCCGATTGATCAACTTCAAAGATTTGAAGCTCAAGGTGCAGCAAAAGAGGGCGGTGACGATGAAGCGCATGAGATGGATTTGGATTTCGTTGAAGCACTTAGCTACGGTATGGCCCCGACGGCAGGTCAAGGCATAGGCATAGATAGATTGGTAATGCTGCTTACAAATGAACATTCAATTAGAGATGTTTTACTATTTCCCGCTATGAAACCATTGCATAACGAAGAGAAGAATGAAGAGAACGAGTAGTCAAAGAAATTCTTCTTTGGCATTTTAATTTAAATAGAAAAGGATATAAAAATGGGTTTTTTACAAGATTACGATAAAGAAATTTTCGATTTATGCGAAAAAGAGTTGGAGAGACAAACTGACCATTTAGAGATGATTGCATCTGAAAACTTTACGCTTCCGGCTGTTATGGAAGCTATGGGAAGCGTATTTACGAACAAGTATGCAGAGGGTTATCCTGGTAAGCGTTACTACGGCGGTTGTGAGTACGCAGACGGTGTTGAGCAGTTAGCAATCGACAGAGCATGTAAACTTTTTGGATGTAACTTTGCAAATGTTCAGCCTCATTCAGGAAGCCAAGCAAACGCTGCCGTATATGCCGGACTTTTAAAAGCAGGTGATAAACTTCTCGGTATGGACTTAAGTCATGGCGGACACTTGACACATGGAAGTAAGCCTAGTTTTTCCGGTCAAAACTATTCAAGTTTTACATATGGCGTTGAGCTTGACGGTCGCATGAATTATGATAAAATCTTAGAGATTGCAAAAACGGTTCAACCAAAAATTATTGTTTGCGGCGCTTCTGCTTATGCCAGAGAGATTGACTTTAAAAAATTCCGTGAAATAGCCGACGCAGTCGGAGCAATTTTATTTGCCGACATCGCGCATGTTGCCGGACTTGTTGCAGCCGGTGAGCACCCTAGCCCGTTTCCTTATGCACATGTAGTAACGACTACAACACATAAAACTCTTGCAGGTCCTCGCGGCGGTATGATTATGACAAACGATGAAGAGATAGCTAAAAAAATGAACTCTGCAATTTTCCCTGCTCTTCAAGGCGGACCGCTTGTTCATGTAATCGCTGCAAAAGCAGTCGGATTTAAATACAACCTCTCTCCTGAATGGAAAGATTACGCAAAGCAAGTAAAAGCTAATGCTAAAGTTCTTGGAGAAGTTTTGGTTAAAAGAGGTTATGACTTAGTAAGCGGCGGAACTGACAACCATCTAGTTTTACTCTCATTTTTAAATCGTGATTTTTCAGGTAAAGATGCAGATATCGCACTTGGAAATGCGGGTATTACCGTAAACAAAAACACGGTTCCTGGTGAGACAAGAAGTCCGTTTGTAACCTCAGGTATCCGCATCGGAAGCCCTGCGCTTACAAGCAGAGGAATGAAAGAGAAAGAGTTTGAATTTATTGCAAATAAGATTGCTGATGTTCTTGATGATATCAACAATACTGAGCTGCAAGCAAATATCAAAAAAGAGTTAAAAGAATTAGCTCAAAATTTTGTAATATACAATCAACCTACATACTAAGGATAACTTATGACGGCGATGGATTTAAAACTTATAAAAATGCTAACAGATCACTACTGGATCAAAAAAGATGAAGTAGTCAATAAAATAGTTTTCAAGGGTCGCACATTTTACAATAAGTTTGAAAAAGTAAACTCCACATTATCGCAAAGCGTCATAAACCAACACACAAAGGGTGAGATAACCATAGCTCACTCTCTGATCAACAAACTCGGCAAAGTCGAAAATATAGTAATCGACTATAACGGAAGAGATCCTGAACGTTTTTACCACAAGACTCAACTTCTTCTTCGTGAAGAGGGTTTTATAAACTTTACCGCTTTTAAAACAAAAACAGAGGGTCATCTTCATGTTTACATTCATAAAGGTCACACCACGCTTCAAGAGGCTATCCAACTCGGAAAAATGATATCTATGAAACTAGCGGCAAAACAGCCTAAACAGTGGAGAATGTTTCCAAATGACGAGATGCCTGAAGAGTATAACATACTTACTCTTCCGTATGAAGTTTATTCTAAAGAACGAGGTGCTTCTTGGTCAAAGCATATGTAAATAAGTTTTGGGTATTATTATAAACTATGAATAAAGAAGGAGAAGTTATGGAAGAAGAAAGAAATCAACTTAATGATATTATCTTAAATAAAAATAGCTCATCTGCCGGAAATAGAAAAATCATTTTGGCAGTTGCTACTTTAGGTATTATTTTAATTATTGTAGTAATGCTTATGAATTCACTTGCATCAAGCGGTACGAAAAATTTACCTCAAGCAGCGCTTCCTCCTGAACCTCAAAAAGAGATTATCGCAGGAAATAACGAACCTCTTTTTGAAGAAGTAAAAGTTGTTCAAGAAGGTGCACCGGAAAACGGCTCTCTTGATAAAATCGCACAAAAATTAAAAGAAGAGAGCATAAAAGAGAGTAGTAAAACAGCTGAAACAGTAAAAAAAGAGAGTGCTAAAGCAGCGGCAGTTGTTGAAGAGCCAAAAAAAGCAGAAACTAAAAAGGTAGCGGCTAAAGAAGCAACCGTACCTGCATTTCCTACGCCTAAGACGGCTAGTGCACCTACTGTTGCAGACGATTCCCTCGGCAATCACTATATTCAAGTCGGTTCTTTTGAAAAAAGCCAGCCTGATGAAAAACTATTGAGTTCAATTACGAAATTAGGTTACAAATATAAGTTTCATGAGGTTAAAATAAACACTAGAACGGTGAGCAAAGTTTTAGTAGGTCCGTTTTCCTCTCAAGAAGAAGCAAGAAAAGCATTGGTAAAAGTGAGAAGCTCTGTTGAACCGGGTGCTTTTTTAACGAAAATATAATTAATTTGCTCCTTTTACGGGAGCGACTCTTTTTTACAAGGTACCCATTTGATTTACTCTAAACAATTCATACAAGACCAGCTAGCTCCTATTGCAGTTTATGCAAAATTAAAAAACATCTTTAAAGATGAGATTTCGTATCTTTTTGAGAGTGCAGGAGGAAGCGAAGGAAACTACAGCTTCATCTGTATCGGTGCAAGAGAAAGAGTTCAGTACATAAACAATCAAACGCTATATACGGATGCAAACGGTACAGTACATGTAAAAGAAGAATCTCCGTTTGTTTTTTTAAAAAACTACTACAAAAACATAGACACTTCAATATATAAAAAAGCTACAAGTGAACTTAAAGTCGGTTATGTAGACGGGTTTATCGGCTATATCGGTTATGATATGGTCAAGGTTTTTGAGCCAAAACTCCATAATATTATGGATAGTTTAAAAGATGAGCTAAATACTCCAGATTTGGATCTTATACTTCCAAAAATGATTTTGGTCTATTCTCATAAAAATTATCAATTAACTCTTGTTTCAACGCTAAAAGAGATGAGTGATAAATTTGACACGATTGAAGCCGAGCTAAAAAACTCTTATGAATATGTTCATATGAAGAGAAACATCGGGGATGACAAAGGCAGCTTTGCGTTTTCTAAAGAGCAGTTTTTCAAAATGGTCGACAAATCAAAAGAGATGATAAGAAGCGGTGATGTTTTTCAAATCCTTATGACAAACCGTTTTACAAGAAAGATAAAAGTCGATCCCTTTAGTTTTTACAGAATCCTAAGAAGTAAAAACCCCTCCCCTTATATGTTTTTGATGGAGTATGAAGATTTTAATATTGTCGGGAGTTCTCCTGAAGTTATGGTAAGAGTTACAAACGGGGAACTTCTTCTTCGCCCGATAGCAGGAACAAGAAAAAGAGGCGCTACAAAGCAAAGAGATATGGAGCTTGAAATGGAGCTGCTTAATGACCCAAAAGAGTTATCTGAACATCTTATGCTGATAGACCTTGGAAGAAATGATGTTAGCCGAGTAGCAAAGACGGGAAGCGTAAAAGTTGAAAATATGATGCATATCGAAAGATTTTCACATGTTATGCATATCGTCTCGGATGTTACGGCTACGCTTGCGGACGATAAAGATATGTTTGACCTATTTATGGCAACTTTTACGGCAGGAACTATGACTGGTGCGCCAAAAATACGAGCAATGGAGCTTATAGCAGAGTTTGAGGGTCTAAAAAGAGGTTTTTACAGCGGAAGCATAGGCTACTTCGGATTTGATGGCAATATGGACAGCGCAATCACTATCAGGACTGCTTTGGTAAAAGAGGACAAAGTTGTTCTTCAAGCAGGTGCAGGCGTTGTAGCCGATAGCCAAAACGAGCTTGAGTACTTGGAAGTAAAAAACAAACTCGGCGCGCTTGTTGCTTCGTTAGAGGATTTAGACTAAATGAAATTGTTTGCCATATTTGGCGACCCTGTTGCGCACTCCCGCTCTCCGCTTATGCACAACAGCGTATTTAAAAACTTAAACTACAAAGCTTGCTACACGAGAGTTCATCTAACAGACGGTTCAAAACTCAGAGAAACTTTTTTTGCTCTTGGACTAAGTGGAGCTAATGTTACCGTTCCTCATAAAGAAGCGGCATACAAGGCTTGTGATGAAGTTCGCGGTTTTGCAAAAAAAGTGGGCGTTGTAAATACCCTTGTAAATGAAAATGGCAAGTTAATAGGCTACAACACCGATGCGGACGGTTTTATGTTCGCTATAAAAGAGTTCGGCGATATAAAAAATATTTTAGTTCTCGGTGCAGGCGGAACTGCGAAGGCTTTGTCTGCAAGATTTATAGATGCCGGCATAAAAGTAAGCGTTTTAAACAGAAGCAAAGAGAGACTTGCATACTTTAGGGAACTTGGGTGTGAGTGTTTTAGCTGGGAAGATTTTAAACTAAAAAAATATGATTTGGTAGTAAATACAACAAGTGCCGGACTCAAAGATGAAGAGTTGCCGGCTCCTTTAACATTAATAGAAGAGATTTTATACAACACCTCTTTTGTAGCAGATGCTATCTACGGTAAAGTAACACCGTTTTTAAAACTATCACAAAGCAAAAATATTACCTGTAAAGACGGTGCCGATATGCTTTTAGGTCAAGGTGTTTTGGCAAACGAGCTATTCGTAAATTATGAGTTAAAAACTGATGATATAAAAACCCATATGTCAAAGAGTTTTGAGATTTAAAGCGGCTATCGCTTGTCCGTAAGCGATTGAGGCGTCATTACTGACAAACGATTCAGGTAGAATAACATCAGGGATTTTCTTCATAATCAGCCTTAAAAGTACTCTGTTTTGAAACACTCCTCCGCTTAGAACCAATGGCAAATCGTACTTTTTTTGCACCAGATAAATAATCTCCACTATCGTGTTAAAAAACTTTGAAACTGCAATACGACTGTTTTCTTCATCTAAAATCTGTTTTGCTATTTGGCTAAAATCTATCTCATTATCTTGCATGCTAAACTTATAATACTCCGTGATATTTTCATCATATAGACTCTCCAAAAGCAGTCCGCTCTCACCCTCGTAACTGCAAACCTGAACAACATCCAAAAGAGATGCAACAGCGTCAAAGAGTCGCCCACATGAACTTGAAAGCGGCGAGTTTAGTCCGTTTTTGTATGCCGTATATAAAGTTTTTATCTCAGCGGCAGAAAAAGAGTTGGTTATCGGATTATTGAGATTAAAAACTCCATCGCCGTATATCTCAAACAAAAAGCCAAGTGCAACACGCCGCGGCTCTTTTATCGCCTTCTCACCGCCGATAAGCTTAAAATATTTAAACTGCCCTACTCTCTCATAGCCCTCTAAGTCACACACCAAAAACTCTCCGCCCCAAAGATTGCCGTCATCCCCATACCCCGTTCCGTCAAAACTCACGCCCAAAACTTTTGTCGTTATACCCTTTACACCCATAGTTGCCAGAATGTGCGCGTAGTGATGCTGAACTTGCAGTAGCTCTACCTCTTGATTTTGCGCTACTAGCTCTTTGGCGTATTTGGTGGATTCATAGTTTGGATGTTTGTCGCAGACAACCACATCGGGAGTAAAATCATAGATTCTCTTAAGCGTCTCTATATGTGATTTGAAATGGTTTATGCTTGACAAACTTCCCAAATCCCCTATATATGGTGAGAGAATTACGCTATCTTCTACGGTTATGGCAACCGTGCTTTTCTGATTCGCTCCAAGAGAGAGAATCTTTTTAGATGTCGTTTGCGGAAGCCTTAAGTAGAGAGGCGCGTATCCTCTTGCGTTTCTCAGCATAAATACTTTTTCATTTTCAACAAAAGCAACCGAGTCATCGCAGCTGTTTAGTATCTCTCTATTATGCTCCAAACAGTAGTCCCAAATGCCCCGTAGCTTCATAATATCATCATAAGTAGTACATAACGGCTCATCAGATATATTTGCGCTTGTAGCGACTATGGGAGTATTTAAACGCTGCAAGATAAGATGATGAAGCGGAGTGTATGCCAAAAAAAGACCGACTTGATTGATATTTGGAGCGACAAAATCACTCAAACTGTTATCGTCTCTTTTTTTAAGCAAAACTATCGGTCGTCTATTTGAACAGAGCAACTCCTCCTCTTTTGCATTTATGATAGCAATTTTTTTTGCGACATCAATATCTTCTACCATTACTCCAAAAGGTTTTGAGGGTCGCTTTTTTCTCTCTCGCAAAAGTTTCACGGCATCATCATTTGTAGCATCGCAAATCAGATGATAGCCGCCGATTCCCTTTACACACACAATCTTGCCCTCAGCTATAAGTTCTACTGCTTTATCTATTATATTTACGCTCTCTATTATTTTGCCTTTATTATCCAATAAAGAGAGCCTTGCTCCACATTCATGACACCCTATCGGCTGAGCGTGGTATCTTCTGTCATGCGGGTTTTCATACTCTGCCGCGCACTTTTTGCACATAACAAATTCATCCATAGATGTATTTTTTCTATCATAGGGAAGATTTCTTATGATGCTGTATCTTGGTCCGCAATTTGTGCATGTGATAAACGGGTGCTCAAATCTGCGGTTGGTTTTATCTTTAAGTTCGCTCTCACACTCCGCACACATTGCAATGTCAGACGGTATATGACTCGATAGACTTTTGGCGCTTTCGCTCATTTGGATACTAAAGCACTCAAACGATTTTGTTTTTTTTATTTGAGTTATTTTTATGGAGTCTATCTCGCAAAGGGGCGGCGGATTGGCTCTTATTTTTTGGACAAACGCATCTAGCTCTTCTTGGCAAGCATCAAGAAGTATCAGCACGCCGTAACCGTTGTTTGAAACTTGACCCTTTAACCCAGATGAAGCGGCAAGGTTGTAGATAAAAGGACGAAAACCGACCCCCTGCACCACACCTCTTATCTCTATTGAATAAAACATAATTTAAAATCCTATCATAGACTGCCGCGCTGCGCTCGCAGTGACAAAAAAATCAAATCTCATTTATTCCAGCTCCAAACTCATCAAATACATCTCTTCGCCATCAAGAACCTTTAGGTCAAAACTACCGCATAACGGACAGATGAATTCATTTTTTTCAAGCTCTGATTCAACCAAACAGCTGTTGCAGTGTATCTTTACTTTTTGAAGATTTACAACCAAATCAGCTTCCTGACATATTGTACCGAGCTTAAACATCTCGTAAGCTTCACTTAAAAGATGAGGCTCAACTCCGCTTAAAACGCCTATTTTAACTACAACTTTTGTTACCTTTTTTGCAGAGTTCGCTCTTGCATGTTCTTCGCAACTATCAATGAGTGAGAGCACAATGCTATACTCATGCATTTAGCAGATCCTTGGGAGCAGTTCACCGCTTGGCATATCTAAAAACCTCTGCGTTTGCCACGCCGAATTTATAATGACTTTTTTTGGATGCAGATTTGTCACTTTGCCGATGATGGAAGCATTTTTGTTAAATGTTTTTAAAATCTGCTCTGCCCTCACTGCTTCTTCTTTTTTAACTGCAAGCAAAAAAGTTCCCTCATTTGCCAAAGACATAGCATCAAACCCTAAAAGCTCGCAAAGTCCCATAACTTCGTCACTTATAACGATTTTGCTCTCATCTGCCTCTATACAGATATTTGACTGTTTTGCCCACTCGTTTAACACCGCACTAACTCCGCCGCGCGTTGCATCTCTCATAGCCGTTATATCTATGCCGGCATCTATCAAACTCTTTACGGTTGGATAAAGAGAGGTGCAGTCGCTTTGAAGCGCAGAACTTAACTCAATCCCCTCGCGAGATGCAAATATAGTCGCCCCGTGACACCCAATATCGCGGCTAAGAAGTATAATATCGTCGATTGAAATGGCATTTGAGCTAATCCCACCATGAAGAACTTCGCCGATGCCCGTCGTGTTTATAAATATCTTGTCAACGCTTCCGCGAGGTACCACTTTAGTGTCCCCGCTTACGACTTTTGCACCGTTGATTTCAAGCTCTTTTTGCATAGATGAAACTATGAGCTCAAGCTCATCTACGCTAAAACCCTCTTCGATTATCACACTACAAGTAAGATATTTCGGCTTTGCACCCATCATTGCAAGGTCATTACAAGTTCCGCAAACGGCAAGTTTGCCTATATCCGCCCCTGCAAAAAAAAGCGGAGTTACCGTAAAGCTGTCAGTTGAAAATGCCAGCTTTCCACCCTCAATGATAGCCGCATCTTCGCTCTTATCTAGGATGTCGTTTTTAAATGCCTTGTAAAAAACATCGCTTATCAGCTCGTTGTTCTCCTGCCCACCGTTTCCGTGGGAAAGTTTTATTGTTTTAGTCATTGATTTATCCTTATATATTTACCATCCATAATTATTCTTCCAATAGGTTAATAAAGTATTTTGTTCATTTGTTAAATCTGATTTATCCAAATTATCTATATAGTTTTCTACTTCTTTTAATTCTAATAGTTTTTCAAGACTTTCTTTTGATATATAGTGTTCTTCATAGCTACCATTAACAATATTAGTACCCTTAAATATATTTAATATTTTAAAGAAATTATCAGTTGATTTAAATATGTTTTTGTTTATATCCTCTTTCAATTTATCAATAGAAGCTCCAAACAAATCAAAACGACCTATTAAACCTAGAGTTCCTTTATAATTACCAATATTCTCAAATCTGATAGATTCTAGTTCTTTTTTTACAAGGCTATTAAGTTCTAAAAGTGTTTTATTTAAAATTTTTAGCTTTTTATCACTATGTGCTTCTTTTATTTCTTTATTTATTTTTTGTAATAAATTAACTTTTAGTTTAAAATCTACTTCTTTATTAGTTTTATAAAAATTTAATATGAATTCATCTAGTTCTGGATGTTTAACTAAAACATCATATGCCAGTTCTTGATAGCTACTACTTACATTAAGCAGCAAAGATAATAGATTATCTTTCGTTGTCATTTTCAATGCGTTGAAGAATACATTTTCTATTTCTTCTTTTTTTATATGTTCATCAAATTCCTCAAACATATCCAAAAAATATGTACTTTTTTGCTCTTTATCAGCTTTTAGCATAATCTCTTTAAATGCTTCAAAATCACTACTGATAAATAAATTTTTTATCTCATAATATTCTTTCATTGACAATTTATCATCAGATACTGAAAATGAAAAATAATTCTCAAAATAATAAATATCACTAATATATTTTGCTTTATGACTGTCAGAGCTTCTATAATCATCTTCACTAAATACAGGAAAAATTATTTCCAACAAATCTTTAAATTCATGAAAATCTTTCATATTATTTTCAAAATTTTCTATGATTCTTTTTTCCTCTTTTTCAGGTTCATAAGTTTTATGTTCATCAATAAAAAAATTATTAGGCTTATTTTGAATTAATTCATAAAGAGTATGGTTTTTTAGTTTAATAAGTGAAATTATAAAAAAATCTGTAAAATTAACTTCCGTTGCAATTATTGGATATTCAAATGAGATAATATTTGCTATCTGGTTTATATCCCTTACTGTTTTTATATATTTATCAATTACTAAATGAACTTGATTCCAAGTTTCTTGATTAAAAATATATTTTACTTTTTTAAAATGGAGTCTTTTAAGTATCTTATCAAGTTCTTTAAATAATAAATTTTTTATCTTAATTTTATGTGCTTTGGGAATAGTTAGCGGATACTGAACTATCTTTTCAAGATATTTTTGACCATTCTCCGATTTGAACTTTTCAAGTGATTTTGTCACTACTTTTTTATCATAAAGTAGTATATAGATAAGATTATCAAAATCTGCAATCCCTTTTGCAAGTCTAAATATAAGCTCGGTCTCTTTATCCGTAAGTCTATCAATATCATCTATTATAACAACTATTTTTTTACCAGAGTCTCTTAAATATTTATTTATTTTTTCTTTGATTTGTGCTAAGGTCTTTTCACTTTTTGGCAATAAAACATCTTTTGGTTTATATCCAAGCTTAATTAAACCTACATCTATATTGATATTATCAGGCAAAATCAATGATGCCAATGTTTGCAAATCTTTTTTTATATCTTCATTCCATTTTACAGCAAATGAACCGTATGATAAAACCTTTATCAGCTCACCAAAAAAAACTTTTATGATTTGTTCTATACCCGTGATTAGCCAAGGATTAAAATCTAAAATTTCAACTTTTTCTTGTTGCTTTTTTAAATCCTCTTTAATAAAATTTATAACGCTAGTCTTACCGCTGCCCCACTCTCCTTCAAGGGATATAATAAATGTTTCATTTTGAGAATAATTCAATATCCCTTGAGCCACCCTTGAAGCATATGGAGCAAACTTTAAATCATCACCATCTTCTATATTTTTTTTTGGTATGTCACGATGTCGCATTTTTTATCCTCATAATTATTTTACTATCTCCAAATACCTACGAGCTCCGCCGATTATGTCAATAGCTTTAAAATACGGAAAAAAAGCATCGTCTATTTTTAGGTTTATTGTCTGCATTTTATAAATCCTCTCTCATTTTCATTATTTTATCCACAGACTCTTTTATGATAGGAAGTCCTTGTGTTTCTATGGCTTTTTGACTAAACATATATAAGTTCCTTTTGTATTGTCTCTTTAAATGGGCTTTGGCTGTCAAGGTCAAATATATCTATATTGCGGTGAAATTTTTTTCTTATTTTATCTTTAATCTTTGAGATAGTCTCGAAATAGGAGTAAGAAGAGTTGTGAGATAGGTAGTCGCTTCTTTTTGCAATGGCTACATCTATATCGCTATATACACCATGCGTATCTTTGGCGAAACTTCCAAAAAGTGCAAATGTCGTAATGCCATCTTTTGAGAACTCTGCTTTTAATTCTATTAAATAGTGCAATATACTCTCTTTTGTTGCTCTCATCTTTTTCCTTTAAACATTCAAAAATTATATCATAACGGCGTATCCTAGATTACATTTTTCATAACTTAGGCAAGTTTTCTCTAAAAATCACTAAAATCTCTATCTGCGTGTCAGAAACACTATAAATTATAGAGTATCCTTGATAGACTAGTTTTCTGGTATTTGATAAAAGTTCTTCCGTAGGTCTTCCTGATTTTGGGAAGTTAGAGAGCGTTTGGATGATGTAGTTTTTCATCTTATCTAAGTATCTATCGGCTACATCTTCATTTTTTGTTTGTTCAAAAATATATTTAGCTTGTTCTACTAAGCTAAGAGCTGCTATTTTTGAAAAAACTATTTTATGCACGATAGGACTTTTTCGCTAACTCAAAGGCATCGTCAATATCCAAAAAGTCACCCTTTTGAATATCTTTTATAGCATTTTGTACATCTTGCTTTAGTTTTGTATGTGTGGCATTATACTCATCAAGTGAAATGATTACGACCGACTTATTATTTTTTGTTGTAACTATCACTTCTTCATTGTTATCACACACATTTTCTATGATACTTTTAAAACTATTTCTAGCATTTGTGTAATTTAGTGCTTGCATTTAAAAACCTTTATGACAGAATATTGTCATTGTAACACATTCCCTCTAACAATCTCTTTTTTCGGATAATCAAACCCTACATAAAAATAAAACTCATCCCATCGGGTACATTATTTTGTATTGTTCAGCATCCAAATGCCTTAAATAAGGACTTTTTAACAACATAGTACACAATACATTTTTTCTATATTTTTTCAAGTACTCGCTCTTTAATCTCTTCAAAACTCAAATCCATTTTATCACTTTCGCTTAGATAGACAGCTTCATCATTTTTAGGCTCTTTTTTCAACTTCATAAAATGTACAACACCATCAACCGAACTAATTTTACTATCAACTTTAGAAAATAGTTCAATAATCTCATCTATAGGCAGTACCTTGTTTTCCAATATAGCACTAAAATCAAACAAATCCCTTGATTTTTCTCTCATAATCAATGCCACTATTTTTAGTTTTGCGACAGATTTAACATCAAGTATCTTTAATCTTGAGTTTTCATAGTTTGTAAATGTAGCGGTTGAAAGTATCTCTTTTTGGATTGGACGATTTGCCTGAAAAAACTCTAATTTTACATTGTCTAGCACAAACTTTATCATGTACTCATCAGGGAACAATCCCGCTAATCTCAAAGCAGTTACATTTTCATCTTCTAGTTTTTTGGCTCCAACAACGCTCATACTTGGGATGATATATCTATGATTTAATGTTTTAGCAGAGATTATATCTATATCTTCTGAGATTCGGTGGTTTAGATAGTAAGCCAGAGCCGTACCTCCTACGAAGTACAGCTCATTGTTAAAAATTTCATTGTTGCAGATTTTATCTAGTGCATTTTTGACATTAACAGTCATTTATGATGCCTAGCAGTTGTTTATATACTCCATTTTCTTCATATCTGCCACTTAAGGGTATGTCTATGCCACTTGTAGCAATGTAGCCCTTTGCGTACATCTTTTTATATTTATCTTTGAGTACGCTCCTAACTAGATTTTTACCAAACTGCTCACATAGTGTTTTTATATCATTTTCATTCATGCTCGATAAATAGTTCGAGATGATAGAATAAACCTTTTGTTCGCTTTGCTCGTTTGTCTGCCAAAAAAGATTGTGTGAGTATTTTTGTGGATTAAATACAACTACATCATCAATATCAACTGCATTGATCTTCTCTTTTGCTTCATCATACTCTAATGATTCTAGTAGATGGTACAGCCTATAGCGATTCTTTTTCCAGTCTCTTAAAGTTCTATCTGGTACATCTAGTAATTTACTAATTTGTTGCTGTGTCATAGTAAATCCTTTGCTATTTTTAATATTATAGGCGATATTCGCCTATAATGTCAATACCTGAAATATTAAAAATTTTTTGTTATCATATACTTGTAAAGTAAATCTGAAATGTATAAGCTTATGATTCACTCACCCCATCGGGTACATTATCTCTTGCTGCACTGCTTTTATCTCACTCATGGTCTCTTCACTCAAAGTCATATCTAGCGCGGCTAGTGACTCATCCATCTGCTCTCTGTTTCTTGCACCTATTATCGTCGATGCAACAAAGTCAAACTGTTTTGTATAGGCTACTGCCAAAGTCGCGGGAGAGATTTCAAGCTTTTTTGCAATACCAAGATAGCGTGCTGTGGACTTGAGTGATTTTTCATTTACAAACTTTGCGGCTTGAGAGTTTAGACGAATATTTTTACTGATGAGATAGTCCGAGTATCTCGCATTTTGCGGATAAAGCTCCCCGTTATATTTACCGCTGAGCACTCCTCCTGCTATGGGTGAGTACGCCAGAAGCGATATCTGCTCTCTTTTGCACACATATGAGAGCTCATCCAAAAACCGCGGATTGTTCAGTGAAAAGTTGTTTTGTATGGACTCAAATCTTGCAATACTCAATCGTTTTGAAGTCTCATTTGCTTTTGTGAGTCCGTAAGCGGTGTCGTTTGAAGTTCCTATATATCTAACTTTGCCCTCTTTTATAAGCTCGTCAAAAGCCATTAACGACTCCTCTATGGGTACGACTGAATCCGGCCAATGCATCTGGTAGAGGTCGATATAATCCGTTTGAAGCCGCTTTAAACTCCCTTCGATTGCTCTTTTAATATGAAAATTATCAATGGCTGTATACCCATGTCGGATGGGCGGAACAAACCAGCCGTTTGCGGCACCTGCGACTTTTGAAGCTAAAATAATGCTATCTCTTGGTTTGCCTTTTAGCCATTTTCCGATTATTGTCTCGGTTATGCCCGCATCTTCAACCCTCGGCGGTACAGGATAGAGTTCGGCGGTATCAAAAAAGTTAATCCCTCTATCATACGCCTTATCCATAATCCTAAAAGCCTCCGCCTCGTCGCTCCAACTGCCAAAACTCATTGTCCCAAGCCCGATAGAAGTTACTCTAAGCCCCGTTTTTCCTATGTATCTGTACTGCATTTAAAGCTCCTCTACCAAAGAATTTTCATTTTTAATAACAATCTAAATCTTTTAGATTGATAAAAAACTCTATCTCATCTTTTTTAAGCACTCTTATCATATTTGTACTGCCTCTGACATCAGACGGGTCGCCTGCCGTTAGGATATAGCTTTTATCAGGGCTGATAAAATTGCGATTTACTCCGTCTGTAAATACTTGATTTAACATCTGCCCGATTGAGCCTTTTTTTACCAAAAATGCGGGAACTACTCCCCAAACGATAGTGAGCAGTCTTGCGGTTTTTTCTGTATGAAAAACAGCATAAATGGCTTGACTCGGTCTATATCTGGCTATCTTTTTAGCGCTGTCGCCGGAGTTTGTCATAGTAAAAATTCCGTCTGTTTTTAGATGATTTGACAACCTTGCAGCCGAATAGTTTATACTATCAGTAGAGTCGTGCATTTCAAAATCTCCAAATTTATAGTAAGGATAAGTGGATCTCTCTGTTGCTTTGATGGTTTCCATCATAATCGTTACTGCTTCAATCGGATACTTGCCGACGGTTGTCTCTTCGGATAACATTACCGCATCGCTGCCGTCGAGTATCGCATTTGCCACATCGCTTATCTCGGCCCTTGTCGCGCTTTTAGAGTTTGTTACGGAGAGAAGCATTTGAGTAGCGGTGATTACGGGTTTACTCATCTCATTTGCTTTTTTGATAATCATTTTTTGAACTTGCGGCACTTCATAGTATGGAATTTCTATACCCAAATCGCCTCTTGCGACCATTATACCGTCACTTACATCTATGATTTCATCAATATTTTCAACGCCGTCAAATTTTTCTATTTTGGCAAAGAGTTGCACATCTCCGCCAAAAGAAGTCACAAGTTCTCTGGCTTTTATGATATCCCCGGCATGCTGGACAAACGATATTGCCATAAAATCCACATCATTTTTTACACCCCACTCTATATCTTTTATATCTTTTGGCGTAAGTACCTCAAGCCCAAGTTTTGTGTTTGGAAAATTCACCCCTTTATAAGAAGACAACACGCCGCCGCTATGAGCCTCTACTACCACCCTGTCGTCTTCGATTTGCACTACTTTTGTCTTGATTTGTCCGTCGCAAAAAAAGATATAACTATCCGGTTGAAGATTTTGCAAAATTTTCGGCTCACATATACTTAGCGTATAACCACTATTTTGGTTTTTATATCCGACTATATCATTTTTTAAAATCTCTATTCTTTCGCCTACTGCTATCTCAAAAGCACCCTCTAAAGCCCCTACCCTTATCTTTGGACCGCTAATGTCTTGTAAAACTCCGATAAACAAATTTGTCAGTTTGCCTGCCTCTCTAATCCTTTGCAAAACACTGGCGTGATACTCATGAGTACCGTGAGAAAAATTTAGTCTAAAGACATTTACTCCGGCTCGTATTAAGGCTATGATTTTTTCTAAACTATCGGATGATGGTCCAAGCGTTGCTATTATTTTTGTTCTTCTTTTCATGATTAATAAGTATCCTTATATTTTTTTGGATAATCAAATGATATAAATTTTGCATTTTTCGCACTTATATCCGCCCATTTATCGCAATCAAACTCTATCTCGACAACTCCGCTTGTAGGGATGTTTTGGCTAAAATCGACATAATATTCTGCCAACATATTTAGAGCGGGGTTGTGTCCTACTAAAAAAAGTATGCCGCACTTATCATCAATTTTAGTCAATATCTTATGAAGTGTGCTTTGGCTTGACTCATAGATATCTTGGTTAAAGAGAATATCTTTAGCATACTTTATCTCTTTGGCAATCATTTTTGCCGTAGTTTTGGCTCTTAATGCAGGGCTTGATACGATAATATCAGGCATTATGCCATTCTCTTTTAGTCTTTTTCCCATAAAAGGAGCGTTTTGCTTGCCTCTTTTGTTTAGCGGTCTATCAAAATCATTTAAAGCTTCATCTTTCCAACTTGATTTTGCATGTCTAATGATATATAGTTTTTTCATAATGCATATCCATACTCATCTTCTATATTTTTAAACTCTTTAAAAATTTTTAAATTTTCTATATTTGTGAAATCTTGAATCTCTTTGTAGAGCTTATGTTTAACCACAAAGTGGTTTAATCTTTTCAAACCGTTATAATTATCGTTTATCTTTCCCAGTAAATCTTTTATTTTTGTAAGAATCTCTACTCTCTCCTCATCTAAAGGAGTGCTGTTTTTCTCGTTATACAACCTTTTTTTTATGTAAATCCTGTACTTATGCAACTCTTCTTGATTTAGCGTTTCTATTTTTATACTTTTTAGAGATTTGTTATGCACATTATTTTCAAACTCGGCACTATGGGGAATAACTAAAGATTTTAAATAAAGATGAAGCTCTTTTATCTTCTTTTCTCTTTTTTTATTTATAAACTTTTTGATAGTTTTGATATCTAATTTCAAAATATATTTTTTTGGCAAAGAGCCGAGATATGTTTGTATAAACACATCCATATCCCGTATCTTGTTACTTTGCTTGATTACTTTTTTAAGCTCAGTTGAAAACGGATCATCCACACTTACCAAAGAGAGCAACTCCCTACTATTGACCCTTAATGAATGGATGCTTTTAACACTGCTTCTTCGCTTTAGTATAAACTGACCGATATACTTTTTAAACTCTTCTAGTTTTTTTGATAAAAGTTTATTTTGCATAATATTTCAAGCTCTTTCATTGCTCTGTTTTTTTGTAAGATACCATAGTCTTCCAATGCCCACGAGTTCCGCCGACCCTTTCAATAACTCTCATCTCTTTTAGTTTTGAAATATTTTCTTCTATCTTTCTAACCGATATTCCAACAATATCTGAGAGTTTTTTAGCTGATATTTTTGGGTTTTGGCTCATACTTTGAATAATTAACTTCTGATTTTCATTCAAATCATTACCGACCTTACTACCGACCTTATTACCGACCTTATTACCGACCTTATTACCGACCTTTTCTATAGATTCTAAAATAACTTCAAGCATAAACTCTATAAACGGTGTACTCTCGCCTAACTCTGTAGAATCTTCCAAAGCTTTATAGTAACTATTTTGATAATCTCTAACTATGCTCTCAGTCGGCACTGAAGAAAAAATATTTTTCCACTTGTATAAAATAGCACTTTGCCAAAGCCGCCCTATTCTGCCGTTTCCATCGCTAAAAGGATGAATAAACTCAAACTCATAATGAAATACGCTGCTTTTTATCAGCGGATGCTCATCTGAACTTTTTAACCACTCAAACAAATCACACATCAAATCCGGCACTCTGTAAAACGGAGGTGCAACATGCGTTACTCCGCTTTGTCCGCCGACTCCAACATTAACACTTCTAAAAGTTCCGGCTGTCGTTAAAATTTCTCCCATCAAAATTTTATGAGCTTTAAGCAAATCATTTAAAGAATAACAATCATACTCTTCAAATTTTTCATAAGCTTTTATAGCACCGTTAACTTCTGCCAATTCCAATACGGTAGCTAAAACTCTTTTACCATCCAAAATAGCTGTAATTTTCTCTTCGCCTAAAAAATTTCCCTCTATCTCTAAAGTTCCTGCCAATGTTTTTATACGATTTATTTTTCTTAAATATGGAGTTATTAGAGTATGTTCATACACCTCTATTTTTGTTAAGGCTTCACTTATCTCACTCACAAGATTAATCATCTTAGATGTAATCGTAAAAGGCGGTTTATAGCTCATAACTTTGCTCCAAATCTTATGTTAGTTATTATAACAGATTTCCATACTTGTAGTATGCCGCGCATGCACCCTCGCTGCTTACCATACAGCTTCCAAGCGGGGTTGATGGCGTACAGGCTTTAGAGAAGACTTTACAATCTTTCGGGTTTGCTTTGCCTTTTAAGATATCTCCGCAGATGCAGAGTTTATGGTCGTCTATCATTTGGCTCGGTAGTATATCTCTGTAAAGGGCTTCCGCATCAAGATAGCTAAACTCATCTTTTAACTTTAGCGCACTTTGGGCTATGTCGCCGATACCTCGCCATCTAAAATGCTCCCGTCTCTCAAAGAACTTCTCATTTAGTTTTTGCGCCTCGGTGTTGCCCTCTTTTGTTACGCTTCTGCTGTACTCGACCTCAACTTCGCATCTTTTTTCATTGAACTGTTTTAAAATCATATAGAGAGATTTCATCACATCGACAGGCTCAAATCCGCTTACAACCAAGGGCTTTTTATATTTTTTGGCAAATTCGTCGTAAATCTTGCTCCCGCTTATAACGCTCACATGAGCCGGACCGATGAAAGCGTCTATCTTGTTTGTCTCATCGTCTAGCAAAACCCTCATAGGCTCAGGAACGGTTACATGGTTGATGTGAAAGAGAATATTTTTAATGTTTTGTTTTATTGCCATATTTATAAGCGCGGATGTCATAGGCGTAGTCGTCTCAAAACCTATGGCAAAAAATATAACGGTTTTATCTGGATTTTGCAAAGCTATTTTTAGAGTGTCGGCAGGAGAGTAGACAAATCTGACATCGGCTCCAAGGGCCCTTGCATCTTGCAGGCTTCCGTGACTTCCTGGAACTTTTATCATATCACCCAAGGTAATCAAAATCACATCTTTTTGCAGTGCCAAGATGTAGGCGTGGTCTATCCTCTCTTTTGGCATGATGCAAACAGGACAACCGGGACCATGAATGAACTTGACATTTTCAGGCAAAATCTGATTTAACCCGTACTTCATAATGGTATGCGTATGCCCTCCGCAAACTTCCATGATATTTACATCGTGTGTAAGCTTTTTTGATTCTTCTTCTATAAGCTTTGCGTACGCTTTTATGGTTTGTGGATTTCTAAAGCCGAAATAGAGCTCTTTTAATTCTAATTTTTTACTCATTGAAAACACTTATCGCTATCTATTATGCTCTGTTGCAGTTCATCATCATCCATCCGCCCAAGTATCTCTTCAAACGCTTCAAGAGACAACAGCGCATCCTCTTTGTCGATTTTGTTCATAATAAAACCGACATGTATAAGAACATAATCCCCGACCTCTACACTGCCATCTTGCATAAGGTCTAAAGAAGCGTCACGGCTCACTCCCATAGTATCGACGGTTGCGGTGTTTGTAGTTTTATCTATTTTTGTTACACGGCTGGGAATTGAAAGGCACATATCTACTCTTTGTATTTAACTTACTTTCTCTTATGACTTATTTTATCTTTTTTTTAAACATATTGCTATATCAATCTAAACTAGTTTTAGATATTGTCGGTCGCCACGGAGGCTACAACTTTGCCTTTACATAGACAAGCAGATATTTGGCTACAAGAGATATAACTAGGTTTTAGTACAAAAATCCAAACAGCCAAAGCGGTATCTTATTGCCAAATCCCATCTCAATATCATCGGCAATAACATAAGAGTTTGGCAAATCTTTTATCTGCTCAAATCCTTTATTTTTACCGCCTATTTCAACCGTATATTTTTCATTTATCAAAAAATCACCCTTATCAAGATAGTGGAGTTTATGTTTTGTACAAACATTACTAACAAAGTATGTTTCTCTTAGAGTTCCGATATCTTTGGAGATGCAAAGAGCCTCAAAAAGATTTGTATTGGCAAGGTAGAGCTTATCTGATTTTCTAATAGCTGCAAACCTTTTGCCTTCATGTGTGATTTGTTTGATGAGTTCTGCATCATCAAGATATTCAATGTATTTGTAAAGCGTGGTTTTTGTTATACCGATAGTTGAAGCCAATTTATCTATACTAAATTCCAAAGGTTTTGATACACAAATCGTAAGCAGCAATTTTTTTAAAGTATCTATTTTGTCCGGCTGAATCATAAAAAGCTTGCTTAAATCTGTATGCAAAATAGTATTTATAGTCTCTATGATTCTATCTACATATTTATCTTTATCTTCAAAATAAAATGGATAAGTTCCAACTTTTAAAAACTCATCATAATATTTTAGTATCTTTTTATTTGGCAGAGTTTGAATTATCTCATTTGCTATATTTTCATGACTATGCAAAATCTCCTCCAAACTATAAGATTTTAAAGATATATCAAACGAAAGCTCCAAATACTCTTTTAAACTCAGTGGATAAAGATGGTACATAGAGTATCTTCTTGCAAAATCAGGACTTGTTAAATGAAGTGCAGATGAGCCTGTAAAATAGACTTTAATATCTAAAAAATCATAGATAGACTTCAGCTCTTTCTCAAAATTTAAAGCTTCATGAACCTCATCTATGCAGATAAGCTCGCCTCCTCTTTTGCTAAACTCATCTACAAAATCAAAAAGTGAAATATCTTGAAACATTGCATAATCGCATGAGATATAGAGTTTAGCACTGATAGAAAGTTCTGATTTTTGAAGTATTTGCATAAGTGTAGTAGTTTTTCCGATTCCTCTGCTCCCATAAACTGCGGTTATTTTTGCAGGCGAATTATAAAGAGCGTCAAAAATATATCTTTTATATAACGGCAGTTTTTGATTTGCCTTAAGAGCATAAAGTCTTTTTGCATTTTCAAGTATTTTTTGCATACATTAAGCCTTAGTTTGTTTTTTGCATTATACTATAAAATATGCTATAAGTCTATTGCAATATACTAGTTATTTTTATTTATTATTGAGACTCTTGAATTAAATAAGCATATTCAAAACACAACGCTCTCTAGCATCCCTAAAACTTTTTCTAAAACCTCATCGCTGACTCTCTCAACAAACTTAACTTTTCTAACATTGTAGTCTATGGATTTTACCTGCTCAGTCATTATAAAACCCGTTAAATTGTCACTTTCTACTTTTACATGAAAAGGGAAATTTCTATCGGTGTTAGTTATTGGGCAAGCTATGGCTAACCCTACATGTTTATTAAAAACTTCATTTGAGATAATAAGAGCCGGTCTTCTGCCTTGTTGCTCATGTCCGGCTGATGGGTCGAAAGTTAGTATGACTAAGTCACCTTTTTTTGGGATATACTCTTTCACCATTCTTCTTTTCCGACTGATAAAATAAACTCTTCTTTTGCTTGATAATCTTTTGGAATTTTTGCGACAAGCTCATTGATGTCATATTTTATTTTTTCTTTTTTTATAGGCTCGATTATCGCTTTATTGTTTTGCACAAATATATTAACTTCATCACCGACAGATAAATGCAGAGTTTGCATAATATCTTTTGGAACTCTAAGCCCCTGTGAATTTCCCCATTTTGAAATAATAGCAGTCATTTTTAACTCCTTAATGTATATCCAAAGTATATCATAGTATTGCTAAATCATAAACCCTTAAATCCCCATTCCATTCAACTGATTTGCCACATACATCGCGTGATTGTCGGTCATTCCGACGATATAGTCAATAACCCTTTGATACATAGTGTACAAACTCTCTGTTTTTTTTGGTCTGTTTTCACCCATAAGTTCTAGTGCTCTTTTGTATCTAAAAGAGAGTTTTGACTCATCCTCTTTTTTGTAAAGTTCGTACGAGGCATGCATCAGATTTTTAAGCAGAGTTTCTATAATATTGTAAGCTCCGAGTTCAAGTTCTATTTTTCTTTTTTCATTAAATATTTTTTGGCTTCCAAGTCTTTTTGCTTCTTTGATGGCAGTTTGAAACTCTTTTTTTCTAAAGAGTTCAATCAAATCTTTTGGCTGCTCATCGCTTATGATGGCATCAAAATTCTCTTCAAAAACCTCCATTGTGTGTACCGCTAAGAGATGTATGGAGATGGCAACCAGTCTTGAGACTTTTTTTGTATCCTCAATACTCCTCTCAGAGTATATTTTTGCAACCTCATCTTCGCCGCAAATGAGGGTAAATATATTTTTCGTATCCCCAAGCGTTATGATTTTAAGCTCCAGAGCATCTTGCAAATCCAGCAAACCGTAACAGATATCGTCCGAGGCTTCCATAAGGTAAGAAAGGGGATGTCTTTTAAATATACCGTCTGCTTTAATTAATCCAAGCTCATCAAAAAGGATTTTAAAAAAGGCAGCTTCGCTTTGAAAATAGTTAAACTTCGATTTGCCGATATTTTTGCAACTGCTCGATGGATGCGGGTACTTTACTAAAGCCCCAAGCGTTGCAAAAGTAAGATTCATTCCTCCCTCAAAAAGGTTATTTTCTATCTGAGTAACTACTCTAAAACTTTGAGCGTTACCATCGAGATGGATAAAATCCTCTATCTCGTTTTGCGATAACTCTTTTAAAAAATCCTCATTTTTATTAGTCTCAAACCACTCTTTTATAACCTCTTCCCCTGCGTGTCCAAAAGGCGGATTACCGATATCATGCGCCAGACAAGCAGTTTGGATTATGTATGCGACATCATAAGGATTTATCTCTATCTGCGGGTATTTTTTATTTAGAAATTCTCCGACTCGAAGCCCTAAACTTCTGCCGACACTCGCAACTTCCAAGCTGTGCGTGAGTCTGTTGTGAACATGGTCGTTTTTTGAAAGCGGATGCACTTGCGTCTTTTTTGAGAGCCTTCTAAATGAGTTGGAAAATATTATCCTGTCATAATCTTTATGAAAACTGCTTCTGTAATATTGTTGATTTTCATCCTCTTGTATCTTATCATCGGAGTAGTATCTTTTTTTACAGAGTAGTTTTTCAAACATTTTTTATTTCCATCTCTAGGGATTTTATATTGCCATAGTACTAAAACAAAACTTCAAAAATATAAATTTCAACCATTTTTGGATAGACTAGTACACTAGAATTCTTACATAACTTGGATCCTGAATCAAGTTCAGGATGACGAAAATTCATATACTCCGTCATTCCAAACTTGATTTGGAATCTAATTTATGGTTATGCAAAGTCTAATCTAATTTCCAAGTTGCTTATATGTAATCCTATTTCTTCCTCTCTCTTTAGACTCATAAAGTGCATCATCTGCTTGTTTATAAACAGTATCCAATATGAATTTATCTTTAGTGCTACTTGATATGATAGCTACACCAAAAGAAGCTGTTACTGTATTTAGCGGTGGGTTGAGCTTGTGTTCTATACTTAGAGATTCTATGTTTTTTCTAGCGCTCTCTACTAGAGTATATATATCATCTATACTTTTTGCACTTATCAAAACTCCAAACTCCTCACCGCCTAGTCTAAATACAGTGTCTTCACTGCGTTTAAAGCTCTCTTTTAATACATTTGCTAGATTTATAAGTACACTATCACCATCTTGGTGACCATAATTATCGTTGTACTTTTTAAAGTTATCAACATCTAAAAGGACAAATGCAAATATTTTATTATTTCTCAAAGAATTCTCAAGTACGGAGTCTGCTATATCATTGAAATGCCTTCTGTTATATAAAGAGGTTAGTCCGTCGGTGATGGAGAGTTCATATATCTTTTTCTTATCAGTTATATTATGTCTTAACGCATTAAAGCCTATTATATGGTTATCTTTACTAAACTTTGGCTCTATGATAGCATCTACCCAGTAGTAAGAGCCATCTTTCTTTCTATTTTTTAGCTCACCTCTCCAAACTTTTCCGGAAGTTATAGTTTTCCAAAGATCAACATAGAGTAAATCCGGCATATCAGGATGTCTTAAGATATTATGATTTTTTCCAATCAGTTCTTCTCTTGTGTATCCGGATATTTCACAAAAAGCATTTGATACTAAGATTATTTTTCCACTTGTATCCGTAGATGAAGTGATAACATTGTCATCAACAATTTTATTAAACTCACTTATCTCTTCCATCTGCTTCATATTTAAAAAAATATGTATTATTTTTGAACTAAGCTCCTCTTCTAAGACCGGTTTTAAAATCACATCATTTGCACCATATTTATACAATTTTATCTTTAGGTCATTATCATTTTCACCGGTTATAATCAAAATAGGCAGTTTTGAGTATTTTATATCTGATTTTAAAGTTTTTATTAGCTCAAGCCCATTCATATTTGGCATATTGTAGTCGCTTATTATCAAAGAAATATAACTATTTTTAGCAAGTAGTTCAATTGCATTTACGCCATCTTTAGCAACATGAACCTTCAACAAAATCTTTTCTAATATCTGCTGAATATTTTTAGAAACAGCAGTTGAATCATCTACAACTAAAACTTCTTTGCCTCTACAATACTCTATAGCTTCAACTAAATGAGAGAGATAATTTATTCCGTAGTTGAAATCTTTTATCACATAGTCTATAATATTTGGATACTCAGGATTGTTAAGAAGATTGCTCTCTACTCTTGAGCTAAAAACAATAGTAGGCAATTTATGCTTAGCAAGTAGTTTCAATATCTCAAGATTTAATGCATCCGGCAGCACCAAGTTTGATATAACAAGAAAAAAATTGTGTGTGTCAATCAAATAACTTGCTTCTTCTAAAGATTTAGCACTAAATACTTTCATGCCTATGTTTTTTATAAACATATTTTTTAACATATTTATAAAAACGCTTGAAGCTTCTATGATGAGTATTTTCTTCATTTTATTTTTCCTTGTTTATTAAATTAGTACATTATCTTGCAATCTATCTCTAATCTCTAAAAATTTATCAAGATTTTTAAAAAATAGATCTATAAGATTTGGATCAAAATGTTTTGCTCTCTCTTTCTCAAAAAGTTCTAAAATTTTATCTAACTCCCACGCTTTCTTATAACATCTATCATGTCCAAGTGCATCAAAAACATCGGCTATAGCGGTAATACGCCCATAAATAGGAATATTTTCTGCTTTTAAACCTCTTGGATATCCACTTCCATCATATTTTTCATGATGGGTGAGTGCAACTTGTGCAGAAGCTCTTAGGATAGGTCTTTTTGAGTGTTGCAACATCTCATATCCTATTATGGCATGTGTTTTCATTACTTCAAACTCTTCCAAAGTGAGCTTTGCCGGTTTGTTAAGTATATTATCTGAAATGCCGACTTTACCTATATCGTGCATAGGAGAGGCTTGCTTTAGAAGGCTTGCTTCCTCTTCACTAATCCCCGCTAATTTTGCCAAAAGATAAGAGTATTCAGCTACTCTTTTTACATGCAAACCTGTCTCTTTGCTTCTCGTCTCACCGATAGCGCCCATAGTGAGAACTACCTCCCTTTGCGTATTTATAATCTCTTCATTGAGTGCATATATCTCTGTTACATCAAGCATAACTTGTATATACTCTGAGACTTCATTGTTTCTATTTAATAGTGGGTAAAAAAGTGAATCTATAATGTACTCTGAGCCATCTTTAGCAATGTTTGTTAAAATATACTGAACACTCTCTTTTTTAGATAATTTTTCAGTTATTTTATCACAGAGATGAGACTCTCTATGTTTTTGATGTCGTAGCTCTGAGCAATTTTTTCCTACTAATTCATCTTCCGTATAGCCGCTTAAATCACAAAACTTTTTATTTGCATATTTTATGATGCTCTTTGTATCTGTCTTTAAAATGGCTATAGATGAATTTATTATATTTTCATACTGTTGCATATAGTGCAGGTTATCTTCAAGATTGTTACTTTTAATATCTAGCTCAACTCTTAAAATATTTTTATACTCTTCAAGCTCTGTTATATCGGTTCTAAATCCTAAATACTCTTTAAAGCTTCCATCTTTATTTAAGACTTCACTTATTTCAGAGATTACATAGTATGGCTTACCCTCTTTTGTTTTGTTTTTTACAAGCCCTCTCCATGATTTGCCGCTTTTTATGGTTTCCCACATATCTCTATATACCTCTTTTGGCATATCTTCATGTCTTACAATATTGTGCGACTTTCCTATAAGTTCTTCTTTGGAGTATCCGGACAAACTTATAAAATTTTCATTTACATCTTTGATAATTCCTTTTTCATCGGTTGCAGATATTATTGAAAAATTATTTACAATTCTTTTAAATTGTTCTAAATAATATAAATTTTCATCCAATTCTTCACCTATTTTTGCAACAAGTGTCGTAATAGCTTTTAATCTAATTTCTTCTATGTTCTTATTTCTATCTACTCTTTTTTGTTCAATAATCTCTTCTTTATTACCCTCATTTAAAACCACATAAGTTGTAGTTATATTTAAAAGATTGTTACTGCAACTCTTTGAGTCGTGAAAAAATTCACCGTAAGTGGCGAAACCAGATAGTGGTGCTAAAGTATGAAGTGATTTAAGTTCCTCTTTAAAATAACTTCCTAATACTTGTCTTCTAGTTGCACAAGAGTAAATATATATAGCTTCGTTTTTAAATCTATTTTGATTGATTGTTTCAATATTTGCATTTTTAATATTTTCTATATTTGCATAGCCAAATTTTACATAACTACCCTCTTTTATGTCGCCTGCAAATTGTACACTCCCCTGTGCTTCATCCACTGCAATAGGAGCCCTTGCAACATCAACTCCATCTTCACTAAAAATTAATGGAAATTCTATCCCTAAAGTGTGCATATTTTCTGCTATTTCATCACCTAGATAGTGCTTATAAATATCCAAAACACTTTGATTATTTATCTCATACACTATATTTTCAGAGGATTTCGTAACTACCATCTGTTTTCCGATAGTTTGCCAATTAAAGAGGTATTTTGTTTCAACCTTTAAAATATCAGAATATATAACGCCAACCACCACATCACAGGTATTGCATTTAGAAGAAAAAACATTTGATGTTTTAAATTTAAAATCATCTCCGGCATTTCCGCCGGATATGACAATATTTGGATGCTTAAGTGATATTTCTTTAAGAATATATTCAGAATTTATTTTAAATGTATTTGCAAAAATTACAAGAAGTTTTGTGCTGGAGGTTATTAAATCTTTTGAGATACTCTCAACTATCTCATCGGCAGTTTTTGATACATAACAAAGAGATTTTGTAAATGAATGCTCAAAAAGAGAAAAGGAGATAACTATCTCACCATCAACTATTTCTCCGCCCTTTACAATGCCGGCAGTAGATGTAGCCATAAAAGATGCGTTTGGTAGTATTGAGTTTAAATCATCTCTTGCTTTATAAACATTTTTTATATCACTATCTGAATAAAAAAGCTGTATAAAGGTAAAATTTGTATCTAAAATACTATTTTTTTGTATAAATTTTTTTAATGAATCTCTATCTTTATATCTATAATTCAATAACTTCACACTAAATTCCTTAAAAGTATAAAAATTCAGTGATTATTATAACTATTTTTCAGTAATTTCTTAATTTTAAACTTGATTAAGAATATAACTTATAAATTTTGTAAGAAGCATAATATAAAGAAATCTTAAAATACTTTTAACTATTTTAAGGTAAACTATTACACTAACCTCATCCAAAGGAATTACTCATGTCAACTTCACTCATTATAGTTATAGTTCTAGCACTTGTTTTAGTTTTGATGTATAACTCGCTTGTAGGAAAGAAAAATCAGGTTGAAAATATCTTTGCAAGTGTAGATACGGTTCTAAAAAAACGCTACGACCTTATCCCAAACCTTGTAGCAAGTGTGAGCAAATACATGGAGCATGAAAAATCGCTTCTTGAAAATGTTACACGCCTTCGTGCAGAAGCGAATAAGCCAAATCTAAGCGATGGAGAGAAAATTGCTCTTGATGCGAAGGTTAGCTCTGCTTTAGGCTCTATTATGGTGGCAGTTGAGAACTACCCCGAGCTAAAAGCAAACGAAAATGTTATGCACCTGCAACACACTCTGCACGAGGTTGAAGAGCAGATATCTGCGGCTAGACGCGCATACAACCAAAGCGTAACGGACTACAACAATGCTATAGAGATGATTCCGACAAGTTTTATGGCTTCGCTTATGAACTACAAACGAAAAGAGGTATTTTCGATAGTTGAAGAGCAGCGCCAAAATGTCAATGTCAAAGAGCTTTTTAGCTAAAGGCTTTTGTGATGAAGAGCGTAAGTGAACTTACCGATTTTTACTACAACAATCTATTTCCTACTCTGCAAAGGCTGGAGAATGATAGAAAAAATCTCAGACATCGAATTATCTTTGTTGCTATAACCGTTACTGCTATTTTTGCTTCTATTGCTTATACTTTAAATAATTATTACGACTTTATCATCTTTATATATATTGCTCTTATTGCTTTGCTTTATAAATTTATGATAAAAGATTACACACATGAATTTAAGATGAATGTCATAAAACCGCTTATTCATGCTATAGATAAGACTCTGCTCTACTCAAGTGCAACTCATGTCTCAGAGTATCTTTTTGAACACTCAAAGCTCTTTAGCAACCCCGATAAGATAAGCGGAAATGATTATGTAAAAGGTCAAATTGACGGTGTAAACATCCAATTTTCAGACATACATGCCCAAAAGAGAAATCAAAACTCCAAAAGTAAAGATACATGGAGCACAATATTTCAAGGGCTTTTTATTGTTGCCGACTTTAACAAACACTTTAACGGAGAAACGGTTGTTTTGCCCGATACCGCTCAAAGCACATTCGGCGATATCATCGGACATTGGCTGCAATCAAACAATGCAGCTAGAGATGAACTGGTTAAAATGGATGACCCCGAATTTGAAAAAGAGTTTGTAGTCTACTCCACGAATCAGATAGAAGCAAGGTATATCCTATCTCACTCGCTTATGAAAAAACTGCTTGACTTTAAACACAAATCAAAACATCCGGTTTATATCTCATTTATCGGTACTCATATCTATATGGCTATCAGTTATGACAAAGATTTGTTTGAGCCGTCAGTATTTCATTCGCTTTTAGATTATAAAGTGGCGATGGAGTATGTAAAAACCCTGCATTTAGCCATCGGTGTCGTAGAAGAGTTAAAACTAAATCAAAAACTATGGAGCAAAGTATGAGCGAAAAAGATATAGCGCTTCTTAGCGTCAAAGATTTTTTAACTCCTCAAATGCTCAAATTTGCCATATTGCCTTTTATAATCAGTTTGGTTGTTATGTACATTCTCTTTTTTATCATAGCGGGAATCGGGATTGAGCAGCTCGGCACTCTGCAGGTGTACAGCTCTCAAACTACTATCCAAAACGGCGTCCCGCACACCGAGAGTCTAAGTGCCGTGCTTGAGGATTCTGCAATTATAAAATTTTTGATGAACTATACTATAACTTCTTGGCTGGCTACTTTTCTCATCTATGCAATAGGCGGTTTTTTGACTATCTACATCTCTATATTTTTTGCAGTTGTCATCATAGGCTTTTTGACCCCGTTTATCTTAAGAGAGATTCAAGCAAGACACTATAAAGATGTTGAGATGATAGGTTACGGAAATATACTCTACTTCATATTTTTTGCCATAAAATGGACATTGGCTATGCTTGCGCTCTTTATCTTGCTTATACCCTTTTATTTTATTCCGCTTTTAAATATAGTCGCCCTAAATATCCCTCTTTACTACTTTTTTCACAAGATGCTGACACTAGATGTCTCTTCAAGTATATGTACGGCTGAAGAGGAAAAACAGATAAACTTTTTCAACGCAAACAAAATAAGAATGAAAACTTTAGCGCTCTATCTTCTATCGCTTATCCCATTCGCCGTATTTTTCGGAGCTATATTTTTTGTTATCTATCTTGGACATACATATTTTGTGGAGGTTAAGAAAATAAGAAGAGAGATTTAAAGTATACGGAAATAATTTCCGTATACTGCCTGTTATAGTTTTGAAATATATTCCGAGACAGCTTTTATATCGCCATCACTTAGTTTAGATACCTGACCTGCCATCAAGCCTTTCATTGCACCGCCGTATGTGTTGTTTTTATAGCCATTTAGTGCATCTGCAATTTTTTTAGCATCCCAGCCTTTAATGATTTGCGATTTTCCAAGAGCTGCTTTAGAAGCATCCTCACCATGACATCCTGCACAGACTTGATAGATTGTTGCTCCATCCATTTGTGTTGAAACTGCTTTTTTGACTTCTTCAACTTTTGCCGCAGCTTCTTGTTTAACATCTTGCGCTTTTAGAGCAACTTCCTGTTTCACCTCTTTTACGGCGTCAACCGCCTTCTGAGCATTTGATTGTTGTTTGTTATCATTACCACATCCCACTAAAAACAGCGCTACTACAATCGAAATTAAAATTTTCATACTCTACTCCTTTTTGTTGTTCTTAAATTATACTCCAAATCAACAACAATATTTACTCTTTATCCTCATCTTTTAAAACCATAGCACGGTAGGCTTCATCTTTTGGAACAAGCCCCGCTTCATACAAAAATTGAGACGGCAAAAAGTTTGTTTTTTTGATTTTGTCGTATTTTGCATAGCTAAGATAGAGTATATCTTTTGCACGGGTAACTGCGACATAAAAAAGCCTTCTCTCTTCATCGAGTGAGCCGCCGCGCTGCATAAGTTTTCTGTTTGGAAATCGCCCGTCCATCAAGTCGACTATATAGACTTCTTTGTACTCCAAACCCTTTGAAGCGTGGACACTTAGCAGGTTTACACCCTCGCCTTGCGTCAAATCCGACGAGCCTAAAATCATAGCGTTTAAAAATCTATCATGCTCAGAGTACGGTTTTGAGAGTTCTTCTAGCAAAATCATCTTTCTGGCTATTTTTGAGAGTGAATCCGCCTTTTGCTTCTCGTCAATCGTACCGTCTTTAAGCGTTGCTCTTTTGCTTGCCAAACTCTCGGATATATATCTGTAAATCGCCGATTCAGAAATCTTTTTCACGATAACGCGAGGCTGTTTGACACCTTTTAAATCACGATAAAGAAGATAAAAATCGTGCAAAAATGTAGCGCTCTCTTTTGTAAGTTTTGGATGTTTTAAAATCGGATTTTTCATAAACTTATCTTCAAATCCGCATTTTGCAAATTTTCCTACACTTCCAAGCTCTAAAAAATCATCAAACAATCCCAGCTGATGATTAAGCTTTCTCTTCTCAAAAGGGTTGTTTATGGACTCATCAGGCGCATAAAGTCCATAAAAAATTCTTCCGAGCCCTAGAGTTTTGAGTGCAATATATATCTCTTTTGCCATCGCACTCCCTATCCCTCTTGCAAACTCAAAAAGGTGGATAAACGCCATCATATCCGACTCATTGACAAGAAGCGTATAAAAATCAAGTACCGCCTTAACCTCTCTTGAATCAAAAAAACTAGTTCCGCCTTTTCTCTTGCAATTGATGCCAAGCTCTCTTAAACCAACTTCTATACCGTCAGCCGATGAGTTGTTTCTAAAAATAACGGCTATATCTTCTCTAGGTGTGAGCGTGTTACTTATCTTATAGGCGATATCGTGGTATTGGTCAAAAAGCTCATCATAGGCAAGCAGTTTTGGAGGCTCTGAGTTATGCCCTCTTGTAACTTCTAGTTTTTTTGGATAGATCCTCTCATTATGCTCTATAACTTTTGTAGCAAGAGAGAGTATCGGGACGGTTGAGCGGTAATTTTTTGTAAGGGTATGAACTTTTGCATTTGGAAATTTTTTTGAAAATGTACCGATTATGGAGATATCGGCACCGTTAAAAGCGTAAATGCTCTGATCATAATCCCCGACGCAAAAAAGCGACGGCGGATTCATAGCATCTATGAGAGTTCCTTGAAGCGCATTTGTATCTTGATACTCATCCACAAGCACCTCTTTATAACCCAAATCCCTGCTTTTACACATCTCTCTAAAATTAAGAAGCAAATCGTTAAAATTTACAAAACCGTACTCTTTTTTTAGACTCTCAAACTCATCGACGATGTCAGCGTAAATCATAGCAAAGGGCTCATGCTCAGGATATTTACCCTTTATCCACTCTTCAAAATTTGCATGCATCTCAGTATTTTGATAAAAGGAGTAAACATCATAGAGATAGTTTCCGCCATAGGGTGCTATCTCTGCCCCCAAATGCCCAAAAGAGCGTTTTTCAAAAACACTTCTAAAGAGAGTTTTTAACTCTCTTTGCTGTTTTAAGACAACCTTTTTATTCTCTTTTTTTAGCCATCTGTAACTTACCGCATGAAATGTTCCCGCATCTATTTTTGAGGCTACATCTTTACCGAAGAAATCAGCCACCCGCTGTACCATCTCTGCAGCCGCTTTGTTTGTAAAAGTCAGCAGCAATATCTCCTCCGGTTTGGTACCGGAGCCTAAAAGATGAGCGATGCGTCCGACTATTGTAGAAGTTTTGCCGGTTCCCGCTGAAGCAATAATAAGGTTTTGCGTAGATGCAGATGTAGCGGCAAGGTATTGTTCTTCATTTAAGCGGGAAAGTGGCAAAAAAACTCCTATAAAAATTTTAAGAGCGTGATTATACCAAATACAACTTCACTGAATTTTATTTAAAACACATCTAAAAACTCACTTAAGTGCACCTATAAATAAAATGTTGCTATAATTCTACTGACTATGCCGCAAATTTCTAATGAAAGGTAATTAAATATGCAACAGATAAATGAAGAGATGCTACAGGTAATATCTAATGAAACAAAAAATTCTATCGATGATATAAGCATTGTTACTCCGACTATCTATACGGATATTTTTTTAAAATGTGCTTCATCTCATAACACCGATGTAGATAACGAGCATAAAATTACGGATTATCTCTTGAGTAAAAAAATTTCCCAATTTACGGATTTGCAAGAGACAACGGCAAAAAACGCAAAAAAGCTGAGTGAAAGCACGGACAAGGCACTACTAGCCATAAAAGATAAAAATGAGACTATCCTTAGGGAAGTTTTACAAGAGACGCAAAATCTGCAACGCGAAATAGAGAGACTCAAAAAATCTGTTTATAGAGATGAACTTACTGATGTATTTAACAGAAAATGGCTGTATGACTACTCTTTAGAAGATGAATCGCAAAGATTTAAAAACTCCGGCACGCTTGCAATGATTGATCTGAACTACTTTAAAATTATAAACGATACCTACGGACACATCATAGGCGACAAAGTTTTAATTTATGTTGCAAATCAACTTAAAAAGACAAACGAAAGTGTGATTAGATACGGCGGAGATGAGTTTATAATTATATTTTCTGCCTCGACAACAAAAAATGATGCTCACAAAAAACTAAATGAGATAAGAGAAAATATTATAAAAAAACATTTAGTAGTTAAAGAGTCCTCGTTTAAAGTGAGTTTCTCTTTTGGTATTTGTGAATTTAAAAAAAGTGATATCTTAACCGATGTGATAGAACTGGCAGATAGCAATATGTATGAAGATAAAATTCAGATAAAAAAAAGAGTTACTGGTATATATTAAAATTCAACTTCTCTCTTCAATCTATTTAAAACATAGATTTAGCATAAGCAACCCATCACAACATTTACGCTATAATCGCGAAATTTTTACAGCAAACATTCAAGGTATTAAATATGTCAAACAGCTACGAACCGCAACTTACAGAAGATAAATTTTATAAAATTTGGGAAGATAGAGGCTACTTTGAAGTAGAGGGCAACAAAGAGATTCAAGAAGAGGGAAAAAACTTCTCTATCATGATGCCTCCGCCAAATGTCACGGGTCGCCTGCACATAGGTCATGCACTCACATTTACGCTTCAAGATATCATCACCCGCTACAAACGCATGGACGGGTATAAAACTCTTTGGCAGCCGGGAACAGACCATGCGGGGATTGCTACGCAAAATGTTGTTGAAAAACAGCTCTTAGCGCAGGGAACTACAAAAGAAGAGATCGGCAGAGAAGAGTTTTTAAATCGTGCATGGGCTTGGAAAGAGGAATCTGCAGGGATTATGACTTCACAACTTCGTAAAATGGGAGTAAGTCCAGCTTGGAAACGAGAGAGATTTACTATGGACGATGGACTCCAAAAATCGGTAAAAGAGGCGTTTGTTCATCTCTACAACCAAGGGCTAATAGTTCGCGGAAACTATATGGTGAACTGGTGTACGCATGACGGCGCACTAAGCGATATCGAAGTTGAACATGAAGACCATGACGGCAAATTTTACCACATCAAGTACCCGTTTGCAGATGGAAGCGGCTTTGTAGAAGTTGCAACAACAAGACCTGAGACATATTTCGGCGATACTGCGGTTATGGTTCATCCCGATGATGAGCGATACAAACATCTTATAGGTAAAAAAGTAAAACTCCCGCTAACAAGCAGAGAAGTTGCAATTATTGCCGATGAGCATGTCGATATAACTTTTGGAACCGGTGTGGTAAAAGTTACTCCCGCACACGACCAAAACGACTATGAAGTGGGTAAGAGACACGACTTGGAGTTCATCACCGTTTTTGATGAAAAAGGTATCTTAAACGAGTATGCAGGTGAGTTCAAAGGATTAGAACGCCTTGAAGCCCGTAATATTATTGTCAAAAGACTTCAAGATGAGGGCTTTATCGTAAAGATTGAAGAGCATAAACATCAAGTCGGACACTGTTACAGATGTAAAAACATCGTTGAGCCTTACATCTCAAAACAGTGGTTTGTCAGAAGCGAGGTTGCAAAAAAATCGATTGAAAAAACTAATAACGGCGAAGCGAAATTTTTTCCTCCTCATTGGATAAACTCATACAACTCTTGGATGGGAGATTTGCGTGATTGGTGTATCTCAAGACAGCTTTGGTGGGGACATCAAATTCCTGTATTTTACTGCGATGAGTGCGACCATGAGTGGGCAAGTCTCAAAGACGAAGAGCATGAGTGTCCAAAATGTGCTTCAAAAAATATTCATCAAGACCCAGATGTACTAGACACTTGGTTTAGCTCCGCACTATGGCCGTTTTCAACTTTAGGCTGGGGTAACGGCGACGCTGAGATGGATAAACTTTTTGCCTCAAACGATATGAAAGAGTTTTACCCAAATTCGCTTCTAATCACGGGTTTTGATATCCTTTTCTTTTGGGTGGCTAGAATGATGATGATGGGTGAGAGCTTTATAGGCGAATTGCCGTTTAACCACATCTATCTTCATGCGCTTGTCCGCGATGAAAACGGACAAAAGATGTCTAAATCAAAAGGCAATGTTATCGACCCGCTTGATATGGTAAACGAATTTAGCGCGGATATACTCCGTTTTACGCTTGCCATCTCGGCTGCTCAAGGGCGCGATATCCGTATGAGCAAAGCAAAGCTTGATCAAAACCGCAACTTTACAAACAAACTCTACAATGCCGCAAAATTTCTGCAGATGAATGCAGATGTTTTTCCAGACCTTAAAGGTTTTTGTGTAGAGAGCGGGCTTGGTAGATATATGCTCTCAAGACTAAACATGGCAACTGCAGAAGTCCGCGCATGTATGGATGAGTATAGATTTAACGACGCAGCGACTGCAGTTTATCGCTTTATCTGGAATGAGTTTTGTGACTGGGGCATTGAGTTAAGCAAAGCAGACAAAGGCGCCATCATCGAACTTGGAGCGATTTTTAAAGAGTCTATGAAGCTTCTGCATCCGTTTATGCCGTTTATCACGGAGTATTTATACCATGAACTCTCAGGCACAAGCCTGGAAGATAGTGATTCGATTATGATTATGAGATACCCTACTAAAACCAAAAAACGCGAAAAAGATGAGGCAAGATTTGAGCTTATCATGGATGCTATCGTCTCTATCCGCCGTGCCAAAGTTTTAGTTGATTTGGCA
>NZ_JAQTLH010000006.1 GCF_028714975.1 Sulfurimonas sp. | reverse complement strand
TTGTAAAAGGTAAAATCTGAATAAAATTATCTTTCTTTTTAAGCTTTTTGATTGGATTTTCACTCTCTTTAATGATTTTAATACTTTTTGAAAAAATTGTAGCAAGATTATAATAGTGTTCTATTACTTGTTCTTTTGCTTCTTGATGCTCATTTAAGTAGTTGTAAAGCTCTATATTTAGATTCATCTGTTCTGCAATATCAAATATTATTGATGAAATTTTCTCTAAATCACGATTGTCTCCTAAAATTATTGAAGCATCTTTTACGCTTGAGAGCTCTTTTTTTGTTAGTTTTAAAACAGGTATTTGCGCTTCATATAGTGTTGTTCGCATAACATAATCGTTAAATATTTCATTTGAAACGATTACCAAACCTACATGATAAGATTTTATATCATTAAAAAAGCTTGCTTTTTGATTGTCGGTGTCGTAATTTATATCGATTATGACACTCTCGTCTCTATACTCTTTTATTTTCCAAATAACATCGATATCGCTTGGATTGACGATTTTTATAATAAGAGTATGCCCAAACTTTTTATGCACGAATATAGATCTCTTGACAAGCTTCTCAACAGTTTTTAGGTTTAACAAATTCATATCAAGATAGAGATAAATATTTGAACCAAAAGGCTCCGGAAACTGTCCCAACTCTCTTTTAATTGCTTTGTAAACGGACTTAAGCACGGCAGGTTCGCCGATTAGAAGCAAAAGATCGTTTGGCTGAATCATTCTGCGGCGGTTTGGCATGATAAGTTTTCTATTTCTATATATCGCAACGATTCGCCAATCTTTTTGCTCAATAACGCCGATATGCTTGTAAACAAATGAGCTTCCAAACGGAACTAAAACTTCCATTATTTCACCCTCGCCCAATCCTACATTTTGAGCGATAACCGGAACATTGGGCAAATAGTCGATTAGTCTTGAAGATAAGATCTCATTCGTATTGATTAAAACGACATTTGCATCCTCATTTGTCAAGTTCCATTTGTTTAAGACAATAATACGAAGCTGTTTTTTTAGACTTCTGATGTTTTTTATCGTATGCTCAACATCGGCTTGATTATCCATAGCTATAATAGCTTGAGCAAACTCCATTTTTAGCAGATTGGTCAATCTATATAAACTCGTAGGGTCAAACTCGTAAAACTTAAATCGAGGTAAATTTATATTTTTATTTTTTTCAGACTTGGTTTGAACTACATAGTAAACATTTTCACTGGTGTATGTATCCATTACTCTGTTTATAAAATGCCCTGCTGTTTCGCCGTCACCGATAATCAATATTTTTTTCATATATAATCTTTTAATTCTTTATTTTTTTTGACATTATATCATTAACAACTCTACCGATTTAGTACACATCTACTTTTTGTATTTGCAAGTTCTTTTCTTGATACTCTTTTTTCATCATCAGCTCAAAAAAACTGTTTTCATCGTCACATTTGCAGCTATAATTTTTAATTTGATTTTCTAACTCTTTAATCTTTTCGATTAGTTTTTTATTTTCACTTTCTAAATCTCTTTTTTTTATCTCATCGGAATATAAAAATGAAAATATCACTAAAGCTACAACTATTATTTTCATATTTTAGAGCCCTTTTCTAGTTAATTTTACGCCCATCTCCGCATGATGAGTATATGGAAACTGGTCAAAAAGAGCCATATCGCAAACTATATGCGTTTGGCATAAAATAGCCAAATCCCTAGCCAATGTTTCAGGGTTGCAAGATATATAGATAATATTCTCGTACCTTGCGGCAAACCTGCAGGTATCTTCATCCATTCCGCTTCTTGGCGGGTCTACGAATATAGTATTGATATTATATAATTTTAAATCAATCTCTTTCATTCTGTTAAACTCCCGTACGCCATCAAGAGCCTGTACAAACTCTTCAACGCCCATTCGTACGAACTCAATATTATGCACACCGTTTAAACCCATATTGGACTTTGCCGCGTTGATGGATGATTTTGATATCTCGGTTGCCAAAACTTTTCTAAATTTTTTGGCAAATGGTATTGTAAAATTTCCGGCACCGCAATATAGTTCAAGCAAATCCGTATCCGCATCCAAGAGATTTTTCAATGCCCATGTAATCATCTGCTCATTTACTTGAGAGTTTGGCTGTGTAAAACTATTCTCTATATAGTTAAACCTAAACTCTTCGCCGTCCACATTTAAAATCTCCGTTACACGATCCTGCCCGATTACGACTTTTTGACCTCTGCTTCGTCCTATAATATATATTTCAAGCTCGGCTGCAATCTCAGAGGCAAGCTCTTTCCATACGCCGTCCAACGCTCTGTGATAGAGAAGCGAAACGGCTATCTCGCCGCTATTTGAGCTTAAAAAATCAACACCAAATAGTTTAAAGCCGATATCTCTCTCTTTTATAGCTTTTAAGAGTTTTGGCATCAATGCGGATATAGAGCGGCTTACCTGCGGACATTCATCAATAAAAACTACGCCTTTTTTATCTATATGATTCATAGCGTAATGAAGAGTATCTCCGTCATGCCAAATTTTAAACTCGCTTCTTGAGCGATAATGAGTGCGTGGTGATTCAAATGCAGATATATCGCCGCTGTAAAAAGGAAGAAATCTCTCCTGATTTAACTCAAGTTTTAAAGCCAGCTGATGCTCATAGCCGCCTTCATAAACCTTACACGCGCCACACTCGCCAAAATATTTACAATTCATACCGTTCACTTTATTTTCTATTTAACCGAAGCTATCAGGTTACCGATGAGCAGACTCCATCCGTCGATAAGAACAAATACGAGTATCTTAAAGGGGAGCGCTATCATGATAGGCGGTAACATCATCATACCCATAGACATAAGTATGGACGCTACGACCATATCGATTACCAAAAACGGTAAAAACAATAAAAAGCCAATCTCAAAAGCTGTTTTTAGCTCGCTTATAACAAATGCGGGAATGACTATAGAAAGAGGCACATCTGCAATGCTTGCAGGATTTTCCATTTTTCTGATTCTAAAAAAGAGAGCCAAATCTTTCTCTCGCGTATTTCTAATCATAAAATTTTTAAACGGCAGAGTAGTTTTGTCAAAAGCCTCTTCATAGCCTATTTTTTTCTCTACATAAGGCTTTATTCCATCATCATAAGCTTTTTTACCGACAGGTTCCATAACAAAAAAGGTTAAAATCATAGCAAGCATTACCAAAAGCTGCGTGGGGGGAACTTGTTGTGTACCGAGTGCTTGACGCAAAAAACCAAAAACTATGACAAATCTTGTAAAAGTCGTCATAACAAGAACCATGCTCGGTGCCAAAAAGAGCAGTGTTAATAGAACAAGTACATTTAAAGAGCTGACAAGCTGCTGCGGAGTATTTGGAGCAGAGAGCTCAAAATTCATAGTAGGAATCGCTACCGCTTCTGCTCCGAAAATCGGGATTATACCCAACCCTAAAATCAATAAAAAAAATCTAAACATTACTTATTTTCTGCCTTACTCAAATCCGCTAAAATACATTATTACAAATATTAGTCTTATAATACCACAAAAAAAATTAGCCTCTTATCTAAAAAAAGAATTCTTACTAATTTTATTTCAAATATAAGAGCGAAAAGGTATAATTTTAGCAATGAATAACTATATTCTCTCGTATTTATGCGAGAAGTCTTTCTGCCTCACAAGAGGCAAGCTTTAGTGCCACAGCGGCTAGCGTAGCTAAATGGGCTTCGTGTGCCCTCACTTTTGGGTATTGCTCATTTAGCGTGTAAAATAGAGTTCTGCAAGAACTCTAATAAAAAAAGAGTAAAAATGGACAAAAATAAAATAAGCATAGTAATTTTGGCTGCGGGAAAAGGCAGCCGTATGAAGTCTGCCAAAGCAAAGGTTTTACACACGATTTGCGGCAAGGAGATGCTTTACCATATCATAAAATCATCCCGTATAATAAGCGATGATATAACAGTTGTCGTTGCGCATCAAAAAGAGGTTGTTATAAAACAGATGAGCTTATATTTTGATGATATAAACTTTGTAGTGCAAGATGATCTGAACTTTCCCGGAACCGGCGGCGCTATGAAAAATGTCTGCACCAAAAATGAAAAAGTACTGGTTTTAAACGGTGATATGCCGCTCATCACACCCCAATCGCTTTACGGTTTTTTAAAGAGTGATTCTGATATCGTCATGTCTGTTTTTGACCTTCAAAATCCCGACGGATACGGTCGCGTTATCATAGATAACGGGCAAGTTCAAAGGATAGTAGAACAAAAAGACGCCTCTGTTTCAGAGCTGCAAGTAACAACCGTAAATGCAGGTGTATACGCATTTTCCAAAAAAATATTGGACAAATATATACCGCTGTTAAACAATGATAATGCTCAAAATGAGTACTACTTGACCGATGTAATATCTATGGCAAGAGCCGATGGTTTAAAAATCACTCCGCTTTTGGTTGATGAGGAGCATTTTAAGGGTATAAATTCTAAACTTGATTTAGCCGTTGCGGAAGAGATTATGCAAAACCAAATCAAGGCTAATTGGATGAATAGCGGCGTAATTATGCAGCTTCCGTCCACTATTTACATCGAAGAGGGCGTAGTTTTTGAGGGAGAGTGCATCGTTGAAAACGGGTGCCGCATAACGGGAGAGTCTAAAATAATCAACTCTCACATCAAAGCGCACAGCGTCATAGAAGATAGCATTGTAAAAAACTCCGATGTCGGACCTATGGCACATCTGCGTCCGGATTCAAACATAGAAGATACACATATAGGAAATTTTGTCGAGATTAAAAAATCATCTCTAAAAGGGGTAAAAGCCGGTCATTTAAGCTATATAGGCGATGCCACGGTTAATGAGGGTACAAATATCGGTGCCGGAGTGATTACATGTAACTACGACGGGATAAACAAGTATAAAACTACCATCGGCAAAAATGTTTTTATTGGAAGTGACTCTCAATTAATCGCGCCCATAATACTGGAAGACGATGTAATGATTGCGGCTGGAACAACGGTTAGAAGCGGAAAAATCCTAAGTGGAGAGCTTGCAGTTAGCAGTGCTAAACTACGAGTAATAAAAGACTTCTACTATAAATTTTTTAAAAAATAAAGATACCTCTAAAGAGAGGTACCTTGACATAATTTAAGAGTTTAAAACTATGTCCAGTGCTTTTTCGTAACTCTCTAAATCAAGCCCGAACTCTTCGATAGTTGCTTTTGCAGCAGCTATGGATTCTTCTGTTATCTCACCGTTTGGAAGTACAGTTTCTCTTATAGCTTTTAGCTGTGCCGCCATCTCTCTATCTTCATCTATGGTTCCCTCAGGATCATCACTATAACGAATTACATGTATGATTTCAGGATCAAGTTTCCAGTTGTTGAAAAGTGTTGCCGTGACATCCGTTGTTTGCGCCCCGCAAGCACTTTTTTCTGCATGTGAGATATCTTCTGCTTTGTCCAACGCCTCTTTTATAACTCCTGCTTTGCCGTCTTCTATAAGCGTTTTACTGATAATGACACGCCCTAAATCAACCAAAAATGCAGCCGGAGCCAATACTGCCAACTGTTTTGGCTGGCGACGGACAAACCAATTTATGGTAAGTGCCAATTGTCTTTCACAAGCATAAGCAAACTGCTCTTTTGTCATATTGTACGGTGATAAATCTATCTTAAAACTTGCATTAACCGCACTATTTAAAACAAACGCTCTAATAGCATCTTTACCGAGTAAAGAAACCGCTTGCTTTACACTGTTTACGGTTCTGGATATCCCATACATAGGCGAATTTGCTATACGAAGTATATCCGCCGTTAAGATAGGATCTTTTTCTATGGCCTTTTGCATATCCTCAAATGTACCGTTTTCATCTCTATATATTTTTTCAACATCCTGTACAGACTCTGGAAGCGGTGGAATTGCATCAATATTTTTTAAAAGTGTCTTTGTCATCTACATCTACCTTAATTTAGTTTATCGCTATCATTCTAGTACATTTCTTTTTATTAGTTGAAGAAATGCAACTATATTTGAAATTTTAACAAAAGCTGTTTATTCTAGTAACAATCAATAGAGTGTTGCTGCATATAAAAACTTTTTTTGATAGAATATCCAAAAGGCTCTTTTAAAAACTATCGGGGGTTTTGCTTGAAAATAATACACTTTAGTGATACTCATCTAGGGTTTAACGACCTTGATATCTTAAATAAAGATAACATAAATCAAAGAGAAGCGGATTTTTATGATGCTTTTTCTCAAGTAGTTAAACAAATTAAAATCATTAAACCTGATTTCATCATTCATACAGGTGACCTATTTCACCGTTCAAGCCCCTCAAATCGTGCTATCACTTTTGCTCTGGAACAGTTTAAAATCATAGATGAGCTAAATATACCGTTTATTTTAATTGCAGGGAATCACTCGACACCAAGGACAAACCTCTCTTCACCGATACTAAAAATATTTGAAAACTTCAAAAACATACATGTGTGCTACGATCAAGAGTACAAAACGGTAGAGTTTGAGAGCGTAATCTTTCACGCCCTGCCCCACATGAACGACGAAACAAAAGCACTATCACAAATAGAACTCTGCGAAGCTAGAATTGATAAAAGCAAAAAAAATATTATGATGATGCACTGCAGCGTGGGAGCAGCTTATCTAATGGCGGAGTTTGGCGAGTGGGTTTACCCAAGCGAAAAAGAGTATATATTTAAGATGATGGATTATGTCGCACTCGGTCATTGGCACGGCTTTGGAGCGGTAGGCAAACATGAAAATGTCTACTACAGCGGTTCAACCGAGAGAACATCTATGAACGACAAAAGAAACTCTAAAGGTTTTGTGGTGGTAAGTCTCTATGATGAACTGATTGTCGAGTACAAAGAGATAAAAATCCGTCCGATAATTTTAAAAGAGATTGATTGCGAGGATTATGAGAATTCTGTTTTGAATATTGAGACAAGCGATGTAAAAGACGCAATAGTCGAGGTAAAACTCACAAATCTGAGTGCTTTGCAATCCATAGATATTCAAAACTCAGAGATTAGAAATCTTTTTTCAGAAGCCATGAGTGTGAGCGTAAAAAGAGAGTTTAAACATACCCAAAATAAGACAAATATAGATGATATAGAAGCCTTGTCATTGGAAAATTACTTCTTGGAACACATAAAAGAGGATAGCCGACCACAGGAATTTGATAGACTAAAATACAAGATACAAGAGCTGTTTGCGCAGTACGAGGAGGCAAATAATGATACTCTCTAAACTACGCTTAGAAAATTTTAAAAAATACAGCTCGTACGAGATAGAATTTGGCGAAGGGCTCATAGGCATCATCGGAAAAAACGGAAGCGGAAAATCGACAATTTTTGAAGCGATATTTTTTGCACTTTATGGCGAACTAAAGAACAAAGGTTACAAAGAAATAGTAAGAAATGTAAACGCAGACGCTAAAGATGCGGTAGTCGTAGAACTTGAGTTTGAGTTTGACTCTGCAGAGTACAAAATCGTACGCGAATTTCGCGGAAAAGCACTAAGTGCAAATGCAAAACTATACAAAAACTCTGAGCTGATAACCAGCGGCGCGAGAGAAGTTACAACTTCCATAACTTCCCTTACAAAGATGAGCAAAGATGCCTTTATGCACACGCTTTTTGCCTCTCAAAAAGAACTTACAAGTCTAAGTACGCTCAAAAATGAAGATAGAAAAAAGATGATACGCCGTCTTCTTGGGTTAGAGAAGATAGACTTTGTAGAAAACTCTTTAGTTGAGAAGAGCCGTCAACTAGGTCGTGAAATAAAAGCTTTTGATGAAGTTTTGCTAAGTAGCGAAGATGTAAAAGCAAAACAAGAGCAGATAAAAGAGAGCGTTGCCGCAAAAGAAACTCTGCAAAAAGATGCACAAAGTAAAACTAAAGAGCTCAAAGAGATAAAACTTCAAGAAGTGCAAGTTAAAAAAGAACTTGAAATTTTTGCTAAAACTAAAGAGCTAAAACTAAAAATTTTTTCCGAACTTGAACTTGTTAAAAACTCTAAAAATTCAGAAATAATAAATCAGGTAAAACTTACCGCCGAACTTCACGAGCTAGAACATAAACAGGAGCATCTTGGCAAACTCCAAAGCATAAAAACTGAGTATGCAACTCTGCAAGAGCAGCTAAAAGAGCAAGAAAAATCAAAAGAGTTCCACCTCAAAAAAGAGGGATTGCAAAAAGAGCAAATCCAACTAAGAGAGCAGTACGCAAAAAGCAAATCTGACATAAACACACTTGAAAAAGCTTGTGAACCGTATAATGAGTTTGTACTAAATGCAAAAAATTTAGAACAAAATATAGCAATCCTGCAAGATACCCTAAACACCAAACAGACCATCGAAAATGAGCTGCATGCCGAGATAGCCGGTGAGCAAAAACAGATAGATATGACAAATGCAAAGATAGCAAAACTCAAAGAGCTAGGAAGTGAAGGTGCCTGCCCCACCTGCACAAGACCGCTTTTAGAAGAGTATGACAATGTTATAAACTCACTTGCCTTTGTAGTAAACGAGACGCACCAAAAAAAGATAGACGAGTACAAAAAACAGCTCCAAAATGTACAAACCCAAAAAGGTGCATTTGAGGCAGAAAAAAAGGTAAAAGAGAAAGAGTTTTTGGAACTTTCAAAAAATATAAATATCATCCAAAGCAAGCTTCAAGACTTAAAAAACGCACGGGACTATTTTAAAATCGTAGAGCAAAAAGGGCTTAAAAACAGAGATGAGTTAAAAGAGCTGGAAGCGTACGGCTACGATGAAAAAGTGCATAACAGCATCAAAAATTCTTTCATAGCTATGGAGCCGCAATACAAACTTGCACTTAGTTTAGAAACCGAGTTAAAAAGGCTCGCAATAGTAAAATCAGATTTGCTAAGCGTAAATAAAAAGATAGAGGAGTTAAAAGCAGTATATCAAAGCAAAGAAGCGGAGTTTAACCTTGTTATCTACGATGAAGCAAAGCATAAACAAAAACTTCAAGAGCATAACGAACTGCTTAAAATAGTAGAGTCAAAAACAACAATACTAAATAATATAAAAGTGCAAATCGCCAAAATAGAGGGCGAAATAAAAACAGTACAAAGCGCACTAGATAATAATGAAACACAGCTAAAAAAGGTAGAGACTAAAAAAGAGGACTTAGTCGATTATGAAAAAATCAAAACAAGTCTGGCAGAATTTAAGACAAAACTAAACGCAAAAGTCGCACCGCGCATATCTGAACTTGCCTCAGAGATGTACAGCCAAATCACAAAAGGCAAATACCAACACATAGAAGTCAGCAACGACTTTGACTTTTTCATCTACGACAAGGGCAAAAAGTACCCGATAGAACGGTTTTCAGGCGGAGAAATAGACCTAGCAAACCTAGTTCTGCGTATTGCTATCTCAAAAACACTCACAGAGCTTAGCGGTGCCGGCTCCATCGGCTTTTTGGCGTTTGATGAAGTGTTCGGAAGCCAAGACGAAGCAAGACGCATGGAGATACTAGAAGCTTTCCACACTATCAAAGAGCAATACAGACAGATATTTTTGATAAGCCACGAAATGGAGATAAAAGAGATGTTTGAAGTGGTTGTGGAACTTTAAATTTAAAAGGATAGAGACATGCCAGAAATTATTATTAAAAACTGTAATAGCATTGATGAAGCAAACATAAGTATTGAAATTGGTAAATTAAATATTAAGTATGGTATTAATGGAACAGGAAAAAGTACCATTGCAAAAGCTATTGAATCTAATAATAATCCAGACAATTTAATAGGATTACTTCCTTTTAAGTATAGAGAAGAAAATCTAGATGAAATTATATCTACGGTAGAAGGTGCTGAAGACTTTACTAATATTGTAATTTTTAACGAAGAATATATAAATCAATTTGTATTCAAACAAGAAGAATTAGTTGAAAATAGCTTTGAAATATTTATAAAAGATGCAAATTATATAAACAACTTACATGCTGTGGAAACCCTATTTTCTGATATTAAAACTACTTTTCAAGAAAAAGATTTATCAAAAATAATTGAAGATTTAATAGCGTTGAGTGGTACATTTAGTACTACAAAGGACGGGATGGGGAAAAATAGTAAAATGGTTCAAGCTTTAGGGAATGGGAATAAAATTGAAAATATTCCTGTTGGCTTAGAAGACTATACAGAATATTTACAAAGTAATCAAAATACAGTATGGATAAAATGGCAGACTGCAGGTAGTGGATTTTTGGAGCTATCAGACAAATGTCCTTATTGTACTTCATCAACAAATGGTAAGATAGCAACAATTAAAAAAGTAAGTGAAGAATTCAATGATAAATCTATTAGTTATTTATTAAATATCATAACAGTAATGGAAAGTTTAAAAATTTATTTTACTGATACTGCACAAGAAACAATAGAAAAAATAACGAAAAATAAAATAGCAATTAATGAAGCTGAAGAATCATTTCTTAAAATTGTTAAACAACGAATTGATCTATTGAAAAAGCAATTGGAAAAACTACAAAAACTTGCTTATTTTACTTTTGACAATGTGACTAATATGAAAGAAGAAATTGAAAGCTTAAAAATCGATTTGTCTTTAATGCCTGAATTAAATTCTACTAACACTCAAGAAATTATCAACCCTTTAAATGAATCATTAGATAGGCTCATTCAAAAAGCTAGTGAATTGCAGGGAAAAATAAAACATCAAAAAAAACAAATAGGAAAAAAAATTGATAATTATAAAATAGAAATCAATGATTTTTTACATTTTGCTGGATATAAATACACTATTGAGATTGAAGAAGTAAGACAAGAATATAAAATGAAATTACGACATTGTGATTTATCCATATCAGTTGAAAAAGGAAATCAACATTTAAGCTATGGAGAAAAAAATGCATTTGCACTTATGCTATTTATGTATGATTGTCTTTCTAAAAATCCTGACTTGATAATACTTGATGACCCAATATCCTCATTTGATAAAAATAAAAAGTTTGCAATAATTGAAAGGCTTTTTCGTGGTGAAAAATCATTAAGAGGTAAAACTGTTTTAATGTTAACACACGATATTGATCCAATTATAGATATATTAAAAATTCTTCCAGGAAATTTTGAACCATTGCCTGTTGCTTCTTTTTTAAAATCAAGAAATGGAATAATTCAAGAGATACCAATCGTAAGAGATGACCTTATGACTTTTGCACAAGTGTGTAATGAAAATATTACTCATAATCCAGAAAATATCATTAAATTAATTTATCTTCGTAGATATTATGAAGTTTTAGATAATAAAGGTTTAGAATATCAACTTTTAGCAAATCTATTTCATAAAAGAGAAATTCCAATGAAATTCATCTCTACTGGTGAAGTAGAAATGAATGAAGATGAAATAAGTGAAGCTTCAGCATCAATTAACAACAAAATAACTTATGCTAATTTTGACTATACTCAACAGTTAAAAATAATGAAAAATGAAGCGACATTAAAATCTATCTATACAACTTCTCAAAGTAACTATGAAAAATTACAATTATTTAGAATTATTAATATTGGTAGGCATCCTAGTGATGTAATACAAAAATATATTAATGAAACTTATCATATTGAAAATGAGTATGTTAGTCAATTGAATCCAACAAAATATGAAATGATTCCTGAGTTTATTATTGAAGAATGTACTATCGCTATTAATGCATTATGAATGAAGAAATAATGATGTCAGCAAATATTTAGAAAATCTAGATGGTGAGGCATCAAAATGGAGGACTATCCTCATAACGGAGAGTTAATTAAAATATGTTGGATTCAAATCCATAGAGAAGATAAAACAGTAAGGAAAAATTTATGCAAATGACACTTGTAGAATCAAGTAATGTGAAAGCTGTTGGTTATAATAAAGATAGTTCAACTTTACAGGTTGAGTTTAAAAATGGCGGTACATACCAATATTTTGCTGTTCCAGAGGGCGTATTTGTTGAATTGCTTAATTCAGATTCAGTTGGTGGATATTTGGCATCTGACATCAAAGGTACATATAAATATTCAAAAGTATAAAACTAGAATAATTTAGATTGCAGATAACAACAAGTAGTTATCTGCAACAAATCCATGTGCCAAATAAATCAATGTCCCAAAAGGCACTTTCTCGCTTTACTCACAGCGCTTCCAACTAAAACAAGGAAACCACTTTTTGCAAAGCAAAAATGTTTCTTTAGAAATCTACATACCAAAAAAGTATCTATTTTTGTTATAATCTTTTCAGTAAATTAGTTTCAAACAAGGCGTTTTATGACAAAGGCTTTTATATTAAATTTCTTGTCGCAACATAAAGATGAATTTTTTCAAAAATATGGTGTAACAAAAATAGGTCTCTTTGGAAGCTATGTGCGTGATGATTTTAAAGAAGAGAGTGACATAGATATTGCCATAGAGATGTTGCGTGAAAAGAAAAGTTTGAACGCATTCTTTTCTCTCAAAAGAGAACTCGAAGAAGCTTTTAACCTCAAAGTTGACCTTGGCATAGAAAGCTCTCTAAAGCCAATCGCAAAAGAAAAAATTTTAAAAGAGATAGTTTATGTCTAAAAGAGATGAGCTTCTTTTTTTGCATGATATTTTAGATTCTACAAACGCTATTTTAGAGTTTACAGATGGTTTTGATATTGATAAATTCTCAACGGATAGACTTGTATATAGTGCTACAATCAGAGAATTTGAGATTATAGGCGAAGCTACCATTCATCTTTCAATTGAAACATTATCAAAATATGACCAAATTCCATGGAGAGATTTAAAAGATTTTAGAAACCTTCTCATCCACGAATATTTCGGAGTGGACTATGAAATTGTTTGGAATACGATTAAAAACGATTTACCTCTACTCAAAAAAATTGTAACAAAAATGATAGAAGATTTTAAAGCCAATTAGTTTGAAAATCATGCACAAGATATAAAACTCTCGACTTTGCAAAACTTTGCATATATTTTAGGCAAAGAGTTGAGAGTGCAGCTCGTATAAAAAGTGCTATTTGAAAAAGAAATGGTAATAGCTATATACTTTCTCTTTTTATTCAGCTACACTTCGGTCAATAAAAGATGATTCGAATTACATCTTTAGTCTGCTTTACATTGATGACCTAGTTAACAGTATAATCCGCCTAAAAGAAAACTTCATATTAGATTTTAAACACCCCGGTAATGAGGTGTATTCAAACACAAAGGTATTACAATGGCAGCATTAGTAAACGGAACTGTTAAATGGTTCAACAGCGAAAAAGGTTTCGGATTTATCGAACAAGAAGATGGCGGTAAAGATGTATTCGTACACTTTCGTCAAATCAACAGCACAGGCTACGGTCGTGTGTCACTAGACGAAGGTCAAAAAGTTACTTTTGAAATCGGTCAAGGCGAAAAAGGTCCTCAAGCAGAAAACGTTACAGGTCTGTAACTTTTCTATGAGCGGATTTTTCCGCTCAAACTATTTTATATCCACTTCAATGAGTAATTTTTGTTACTCAAATATAATCATATACCCTTGACAACACACTTAATCTCTCATTATAATAGTTCAAACAAACTAAAGGATGACTTATGTGTAAAGATGCTATCGTATTTTCCAACAAACCTGAAGGTGTGACGCTCGAAGCCGGTGTTGAGCACTATATTTGTGCATGCGGAAGAAGCAAAGATGGCGTTTTTTGCGACGGAAACCATGAGGGGACGGCGTGTTTGCCAAAAAAAGTAATCGTTGAAAAAACAAAACAGTATCATATCTGCTTATGCAAGACAAGCAAAAATTTTCCTTTTTGTGACGGAACTCATAGCATGTATAGCGACGAAGACATCGGCAAAGGTGTTGCGTTGTAAAAGATTTAAAGTTGTAGAGCAGCTTTTTGCTACTCTACTATAAAATATTTCTGTTTAAGGATGGTGAATTTTTCTAGCTCTTTATTTCCATCAAGGCTTAGATTTTTAAGTGCTTTTGGATTTACGACATAATATCCGAGTTGCACCTCGATTTTATCGCCTTTTTGAACTGCGTCGCTGTAACTCACGCTCTTTTTCTCTTTAGCTTTAAGCATAGTATCTTGTACGACTTTATTTGCTAACCACGGCATAGAAGGTCCCTCGTCGTTACCGATTATTCTGACAAAAGTTTCAGTTTTTAACGGTATAGCTTTAGAATTTCTTATGATATTTACTCTAAGCTCTGCAACTCTAAGCGGATGCAGCATAAAATTATGAGGAGCCTTGTTTTCCACGATTACATCAAAGCCGCTGCTAGTTTTTTTGAAATCAAACTCAACATATTGAGTTAACATCTCAGGATGTTTTCTTGCACCTGCAAAACCGTGAAAAGCGTGCTTTTGACTTTGTCTAATCGTAGTTGCACTGCCTTCTACTTTTGGCATATGGCAAGTTATACAGTTCTCTTGCTTATCTTTTGCACCCTCTTTGCCCGTTTCACAAAGCATAAACTCATGTGAATTTTCCCTATGAGAGTGGCATCCCATACAAACTTGACCGGTATAAAATTTTTCATTAGTATAGTCAATATTATGGTACGGTGAGCCGACTGTAGTTTTATTCATGCCAAACCATGAACTCTCTTTTTTATAAACTACCTTCTCATTCTCTCTTCCTGCTTCAGCCGAATAAAATGTTTTATTATCTTCGCCGTACACATTTTTATTTATAACCTTATGCTCCTCAATGTCTTTTATAGTATGACAAGTCGTACATGTTATACCTTGTTTATAATCCTCTTCGGATTTAGCTTTTGGAGCGTGACAGCTTGCACAATTGTAATCACCCTTTGCTTTTAACGGATGCTTATCCCAAACTGCTTTATGCACTTCATCATCATAAAATGTTGATTTTTTGTGCATTGAGCCTTGAAACTCTTCAACGATTGTCGGATGACACTTTACACATGTCTCAAGCTCCGATTTAGCAATTAGTAACGATGACAATGCTACTGCTAACAATAGTATCTTATTCATATTAACTATCCTTTTAATTATTATAAGTTAAAATTTTAACATACATTAAAATAGTATACTTGATTTATATCAACAACTTTTCGTGTTAAAATACAAAATAAATAAACAAGGTAAAAAATATGCTTATTCCGTCAAATTTATTAAGCGGTAAAAAAATACTTCTTGGAGTGACCGGTTCCATTGCAGTTTATAAATCACTCGACCTCATAAGAATCCTTACAAAAGCAGGAGCAGAGGTTAAAGTCGTAATGAGCGAAGCCGCTAAAAAGTTTGTAACGCCTCTTACTTTTGAGACTCTCTCAGGCAATCAAGTATTGGACGATACAAACGAGTCGTGGGCAACAAATCATAACCACATAAAAGTAGGAGAGTGGGCAGATTTGTTTGTGATAGCTCCTGCAACTGCAAACACTATAGCAAAACTGGCAAATGCCATAGCCGACAATATGCTTTTGCAAACGGCGCTTGCCTATCCGCACCTAAAAATAATTGCACCCTCGGCAAATACGAATATGCTTGAAAACCCTTTTACAAAAGCAAATCTTAAAATGCTGGGTATTGCAAACTATGAGATAGTAGATACGCAAACAAAAGAGCTTGCATGCAAAAGTGTAGGAAACGGTGCTATGGCTGAACCGATAGAGATTTTTTGGCACTGTGCAAAAGCTCTTTTAAAAGATGAGTTTTGGGCAGACAGAAGAGTAATCGTAACGGGTGGCGGAACGATTGAGAAGATAGATGAAGTTCGTTTTATATCAAATTTTTCAAGCGGAAAGATGGCTTCGGCTTTAGCTGCCGCACTCTACTGCAAAGGTGCGGATGTAAATCTAATCTCAAGTAAATTCGACAAAGATTTGCCGCTTGAACTATACACTATAGATGTAGAGAGTTCAAACGAGATGCTAGAATATCTAACCGATTCTATCCGCATCGCCAAAAAAGGCAAACTTTCAAAAGCAACGCTTATGAGAGACGAACAGATTCATCTGATTCAAAAAAAACCATACCTCTTTATGGCAGCAGCCGTCAGTGACTATGTCTCGTCGTACACGCAAACGGGAAAACTTAAAAAAGAGACTCTTGGGAGCGAGTGGGATTTGAAACTAAAACAAAATATCGATATTTTAAGCGCTATTGATAAAAATGGTATTATAACCGTCGGTTTTAAGGCTGAAATGGATGAAAAAAATGCACATGAGAATGCTTCAAAGATGATTGAAAATAAAGGTTTAGACGCAGTTTGTCTAAATATATTAAAAGATTCTTCAAGTTTTGGAAGCGACACAAACAAAGTTGATTTTATAACTTCAGATAAAGCAGAGTCTATTGCAACGGCAGATAAACTCAGTGTCGCATTTGAGATTTTAGAACATGCAAAGAAGATATAATAAAAAAAGGTACAATTACAATAGATATTAAACAATTTTTGGACAAAATTATATGAATAAAGCAAGACATATAGCAATTATTATGGACGGCAACGGTCGCTGGGCGGAGCTTAAGGGGAAAAAAAGAGCCGAGGGTCACGAAGTCGGTGCAAAAATAGTCAGAGAAATAACGGAGTTTTGTTCAAAAAATGATGATATCGAGAGCTTGACACTTTATGCTTTTTCAACTGAAAATTGGAAAAGACCTCGTTTGGAAGTCGAATATCTAATGAAACTTTTAAAAAAATATTTAGATAGCGAACTTGAAAATTATCTACAGCACAACATTAGATTTGAAGCAATCGGCGACATAAGAGCTTTTTCAAAATCTCTGCAGCAAACGATTAAAAATGTTCAGGAAAAAACCGCTCATTGTGATGGTTTAGTTCAGTCGCTTGCACTTAACTACGGCGCACAAGACGAGATAATCAGAGCCGTAAACAGAATAAAAAATTATGAAAACGACATAACGGAAGCGATGCTTAAAAATGCACTTGATTGCAAACATGATGTTGATTTGATTATCCGTACGGGCGGAGATCATCGACTATCTAATTTTTTACTATGGCAGGCTGCTTATGCGGAACTATTTTTTACCGACACACTCTGGCCTGATTTTACGACAAATGAATTAGAAAAAATTATAAAAGATTTTACAAAAATTGAGAGAAGATTCGGAGGATTAAAATAGTGGAACTAGCATTGGCTTTTATCTTAGGAACCCTTTTTGGTTCATTTTTAAATGTGATTATCTTACGGCTTCCAAAAGATGAGAGCATCGTATTTGATGCTTCTCACTGCCCGACATGTAAAAATCCTCTTAAACCTTGGCACAACATACCTCTTTTCTCTTGGATTTTTTTACGAGGAAGATGCTCGTTTTGCAATACTAAAATTTCACTTCAGTATCCGCTTATCGAGCTCGCTTCAGGCTTGATTTTTTTGGTTTTGGCAAATAAATTCGGACTTAGCTTTCCCCCTCTTTTGATTGGATTTAGTTTTTTAACTCTACTAGCACTCTCTATGATAGATTTTAAGTACAAAATGATTCCTGACTCGCTAAATCTTCTGGCTTTGCTCTTTGCGGTATTTGGAGCATGGAGTATAAGCGGAATCGCTGCAAACTTTCAAAACGCCCTGCTCTTTGCCGGCGGATTTACTCTGCTAAGATTTGCCATCTCTTATGCACTTACTTCATCAGCTCACAGACATGCAAAAAAAACTATAACGCCTTGGACGAAAAACTATCATACATACCCGTTTATAGAAGCAATGGGAGAGGGGGATATAATGGTTGCTGCTACTATGGGAGCACTTCTTGGAGTTAAACTCACTCTTGTTGCTATATTTTTATCGGCTCTTTTGTCACTGCCTGTTATGCTATTTGTAATGAATAGATCAAAAGAGGAGCAGCGTGTTCCTTTTGTGCCGTTTTTAGCTGTGGCTACATTTATAGTATATATATTTGACAGCCCGATTTTAAGCTACATTGAGGCAAATTACTGATGAAAATATTACAAAACTATATAAAGCAGTCTCTCTTTATTCTATTTTTATCGATATTTTTACCGCTTTTCTCCATAGCATCTATAGTTTTTTTGATAAAGATGGCTACATATACGGCCGTAATCAAACTATCTCTCTTTGAGATGAGTAAGCTCTTTTTCTTTATGTTACCGGAACTTCTCTTTTACACACTTCCGATATCATTCTTTGTGGCCGCTACGCTTACTCTATTTAAACTCTCAAACGATAATGAGATAATCGTTCTATTTGCTCTTGGAATTAAACCTAAGTTTATTTTAAAAACACTCTTTGTTCCTGCCCTATTTTTATCTACGATACTTCTTTTTAATTTTTTCGTACTATTCCCACATGCGAAAGTGCTTTCATACAACTTTTTATCATACAAAAAAAGTGAAGCAAAATTCAATTTATCAGCTTCTGAATTTGGACATAAATTCGGTGAATGGTTACTATATATCGGGAAAGATAACCTCGACGAGACATACTCTGATGTAATTTTGTTCAACAAAAAACAAAATGAAGAAGTTTTGGTAGGAGCAAAACAGGCCCAAATCATAAATGATTCGGGAATTTTAAGACTTAAGCTTACCTCCGGAGAGGGGTATAGTTACTCAAAAGAGAAATTTACACAAATAAATTTTGAAGTTATGTTTATAAACGATACTATGAAAACAGACTTAGATGAATATCAAACAGCACTAGAGTATTGGTTTCCTAAAGATTCGTCGTTGTCGTCTAAAATGGAGAAAAAGTTAATAACCAATATTTTACTTAGTATTTTTCCGATGCTTAGTCTATTTGCCGTTGCAAGTATCGGTATTATTCATGCAAGACATCAAAAAGGAAAAATTTATCTCTTTTTATTTTTAGGAATTATCATCTACTATGCTCTTGCCATGTCGCTTCAACTTCTTATCTCTGCTTATGCCTTGCCGGTTTTAACTTTTGGATGGCTTATAACTACATATGCAATCTATAAAAAAACAATTGTTGCCAAGTTTTAGATGAGATGTGCCCTAACTCTTGCCTATGACGGCACAAATTTTCTAGGCTCTCAAACACAAGAGAGTTCACCAAATACTATATTTGGAAGAGTAGAAAGTGCTTTGGGGCAATTAAATATAGACTCAAAAGCAACTCCAAGCGGAAGAACAGACAGAGGCGTTCATGCTGCGGGACAAGTTTGTCATATTGATTTACCGGAATTTTGGAGCAATTTAACAAAGCTCAAAAAAGTTTTAAACGATATGCTCCCATCATCCATTCATATAAAAAGCATAAAAGCAGTAGACGATGATTTTCATGCAAGATACAGTGCAAAAAAAAGAGTTTACAGATACATTATAAAAGAGGGGCAAAGCAACCCTTTTGAAGATAATTATGTGACTTTTTTAGATAGCGTTGATTTTACGAAAATAGAGAAAAATATAAAACTTTTTTGCGGCGAATTTGATTTTAAAAGGTTTATGAAAAGCGGAAGTGATATAAAGAGCACGACTAGAGTTATATACAGAGCTTTTGCATATAGACATAAAGGGTTTATAATCCTAAACTTTGAAGCAAACGGATTTTTAAGAAGTCAAATCAGACTGATGGTCGGAGCTCTTTTAACTCTTGACGCCAACGAGATAAGAGAACAGCTAGAGTGTAAAAAAAGACACAAAATAAAACCTGCAAAAAGCAACGGTTTGTATTTGAGTAAAATCAAATATCGGTGTTGATTTAGAGCATCTCTACTCTATTTTTACCGCTCTCTTTAGCCTTTGTAAGTGCCTCATAACCTCTTTTCATTATATCTTGCATAGTATCATCAGCACTATAGCCCGTTACTCCAAAACTAGCCGTAGCCGTTCCTATAAAAAAGAATTTATTTTTTTCTATCAATTTTTGGAGATGTTGCGCAACTATAACTGCATGTTCAGCATCGGTTTCAGGGCAAATTATTAGATATTCGCTCTCACTCCAGCGACCGATTGTGTCCAAATAGCGAATATTGCGCATAAATAAATCAGCCATCTCTTTCATAACCGAATTTCCGACCTGATAACCGTGAGTATCGTTTATGGCTTTCATACCGTCAATATTGATTACTATTACACTAAATTTATATAAGTATCTTTTTGATCTATGAAGCTCATCTGTTAATACTTCTTCAAGTTTTGCCTTGTTGTAGATTTCGGTTACTTCATCTTTTGTAGAAAATTTTTCATTCTCTTTTGCTTTTGCTAAAAGTTCCCGCTCTTGGCTTTGAACTTTACGCTCTAGTTTTTCATTTAACTCTCTTAACTCTTTTTTTGATAAATTGAGTCTATCGGCTACTTCATGCTCTTTTTTAACCTCAAGCTCACACTGCATCTCAATATCTTCAACGCGGGAGGTCAATGCAAAAGAGATCATCATAATATTTAATATAACCGCAAAAGCATAAAAATTATACATATAATCATAATAGTGCATAAAGCCTAAAACTGCCATTAATGACACTAATGCTCCCAATGCTAATGACAGCCATGCCAACAACAAGTAAATGCTTCCTGAAATCTTTTTATGCAATGAAAAAGCAGAAACAAATATCAAAAATAGGAAAGATATTAACGAAAAAAGCATAACGACATAAAGTGAAATCAAACTATCACCCATTATAAAACCAAAACCGCCAAGAAGCGCAGAGAGCAAAAGTAAAATAAAAAAGTAACGCTCACTATTTGGAAGATATCTGTCTAGATTTAAAAAACTTTTAGTAAACAACATACTTGTAAAAAGAGTAAATGCCGACATCGCTAAAGAGATATTTTCATTATATATCGAGCCGTTTTTAGAAAACGGGTAAATACCGTATCCGTAATAAACACCCATTAAAAAGAATAAACTCACCAAATAAAGCACATAAAACAGATAATTTTTATCTTTAAATTTTAAATAATTATTTACATTATAAAAAAGCATAATAAATACTATACCAATCAATGCACCGTTTAACATAGTGATATATGCCAAACGCTCTATTGCTTTTTTTTGTGAATAAAGTTGCGGAGCAAGCGTTAAAGCGCCTTTGCTTTTTACTTTTATATAAACTATGGCATTTTGCGACGGCTCTATTGTTATCGGAAAAAAGAGAGATTTTGCATAAACTTCTCCGGCCTTAGACGAAAAAGCCGGACTAAAATTTGTTACATTTAATTCTTCACCTTTTCTTACATAAAAAGACATCCCACTCACCCATGAAACAGGTATTTCTATTTTACCCTCAAAAAGCTCATGCGAATCATTTAACATGCTAAAACGCATCCAGGCAGTATCATTTGTATAACCGATATAAGATGATTCTGATTTTACAGGTTTAAAATTATCATTAAATAAATCTTTGGATACATCTTCATATGTAAAATGGTTTTGTGCATCAAAAAAGAGTTCAGAATGCTTGGATAAACTAATCTTTTGCGTCTTATCATTAACTTTAAAAACTTCTAATGCGCTGAGCTGCGTAATAAATACAAAAAACAAAAAAAATAAAACAGTGCGTCTAAAACCATTATACATTAAAAAATTCCTCACAGTCTATAATCTATATCTTATACAAACAAAGCAAAAAGTTTTCTTTTTTGTATAGTATAATTCCATAAAATAATTTTAGGATTTAATTTGCAAGCATTTGGAAAATTCTCAACAAGCTTTGATATGGAATATCTCACGGAGCAATATATTTATATACAAGAAAGCGATGAAATCATAGATATAGAACAGCTGCAAAAAATGCTTGATAACAAGCGTAAAACTGTTGCAGGAACTATCTTCTTATACAACCCGACTATTTCTCCCGTAGGATACAACTGCAACACTAAACTCGCTTCTCAGGGTTATGTATTTGACGGTAAATATTGCGAACTAAATTTTGACAACTACTGTAACCTCTTTTCTTCAGCCATCAAAGACGGATATAGGGGCAAACTTATAGAGATAAAATATCTTTTTGGTTTAAATAGACCCGATATTGAGCCGACTACGGTACTTGAAGAGTTTGATGCAGACTTGGATAAATACACAAGTAATCAACTCACAAGATACGATAAAGGGCTTAACTATCTTGACTACCTAAATATTCGCCTAAGCGGTAAATTTGTATTTTTTGGTTCGGGAAATAAGTTTGATAAGCATCATAAAAATATTATTACCTATGCAAGAAATCTTGCCGCACAAGCCGTAAAACTGGGAAAAGAGGTAGCATACATGTATGATAACAATTATGATGTAAAAGAGAGCCTAGAGCTGGCATACTTTCTGCCGCCTCTTGCTACTGGAAAATTCAGAGATGTAAGAGCGAACGCTTTTAAAAAAGCGTTTTCAACTTTTCCGCCGTCAATTATAAAAACAAGTTAAATCCTCAATAAAGGAGAGCCTCTTTTTTGAAGCTCTCCTAAACTACTTTTACTTAGTAAAATGTTCTAACAACTCGTTATCGGGAATCTTTGTCAAATCAGCATGAAGATTTATCTCCAACTTATCTTTAAGAGCAGGCTCAAGCAGTTCTACTAATTTATTGTTAATCGCTTTAGGCGCAGCAAGATACCAAGATTTACAACTATGGTTATGAAGTGCTTGAGAGATCTGTTTTGCAATCTCTTTAATGCGTCTGCGCTCCTCTTCAAGAGCAAGATTGTGATCTTCACCCGAACCGCTGCCACGAGAACTTTGAAAATTACCTTTTCTATCAGTTACTTTTTCACTTAATCTCTGATGAATGTCTAAACTGTCGGCACTTTCAAGAAGTTCGACCGACTCTCTCCCTAGTGGATCTTGTTTATTTGTAAATAGTTTGTAACGCTGTAAATCTGTGACGATAATAAGTTTTGATAACATGATAACTCCTATTTTGTAATAAAATTGGAAAGCCGCAAAACGCTTGAAATCTCTCCAATTTATTTATTGTATCAAAATTTAATTCAAAAAATCTACTTAAATACTCACTTCTTTAATATCTGCAATTTTTAGGATACTTTTGTATATAGAAGCAACTAGAGATTTTCTGTTATTTCTAACTTTTTCATCCTCGGCATTTACCATTACATCATCGAAAAACTTGTCAAGCTGCGGTTTAAGACCTAAAAGCGCATCAAGCTCCTCTTCGTATGAGTCGTACTTAGATGATAATACTTCACTATATTTAGCAAAAAGAGCTTCTTCTGCTTTTGCTTCAAATAGCTTAACATCGACTCTAAACTCATTTGACATATCGATATCTTTAGTAATGTTTGCAACTCTTTTAAATGTTGAAAAAGATTCGCTAAAACCTTCGCTCTTTACCATAGTCTCTAACGCATCTATCTTTTTACCGATAGAGAGCAGTTCTCTCTCCCCCGAAGCAAGTACGGCTTCTATGATAGACGGATTTACTTTAAAATATTGTCTTAATCTCTCTAAAAAGAATGCTTCAAGTTTTGAGATATCAAACTCTGCATAATCCTTGCTAAGCATAGTTAGAGTTTCAACTATATTAAACTCTAAATTATGCTCTTTTGTTATTCTTATAAGTCCGTTGACCGCACGACGAAGTGCAAACGGATCGCGTGAGCCTGTAGGAATTTGATTTACGCTAAAGAGTCCTATAAGAGTGTCAAGTTTTAAACTCATGGCTACAATTGCGCTCATAGGCGTTGAAGGAAGCGCACTATCTTCACCGTCTGGCAAATACTGTTCTTTTATCGCAGTTGCGACTTCATCGCTCTCCCCGAGTGCTTTTGCATAGTAACATCCCATAAGACCTTGAAGCTCTGTAAACTCATATACCATCTCGCTCATTAGGTCTGCTTTTGCAAGAGATACGGCACGATTTAACATCTCTTTGCTTGACTCTTTTGGTTTGTACATATCAAAAAGAGCATTTGCGATTTTTCTCTCGCGCTCTATCTTGTCGGCAACCGTTCCAAGACCGTTCATAAATACGACTTTTTCCAGTCCGTTTGTACTAAGTCCCTTTTTCAAATCGTTGTTGTAAAAGAAAAGCGCATCAGCCAAACGAGGGCGCAGAACTCTCTCATTTCCCTCAATAACTTTGGAAAAATCATCTGTCAGAGCATTTGAAACTACAACAAATTTATTTATCAACTTGCCGTCTTTAAAAACCGGAAAATATCTTTGGTGCTCTTTCATAGAAGTAATGATAACTTCGGGAGGAAGTTTTAAAAACTCTTCGTCAAATGAACCCAAAATTGCAGTAGGATGTTCTGTAATAGCTACAACTTCATCAAGCAGGTCTTCATCACACTCTATTTTAATACCGCTCTCTTTTTCAAGCAAAGAGAAGTTGTTTAAAATACTCTCTCGTCTAAGTTCTGGGAAAAGTGTTACTCCGCCGGCTTTTAAAACTTCAAAATACTCTTTTGCCCCGTTAATTGAGACTGAATTAAAATTGCTAATGCGGTGTACAAAAGTCTTTTTTGCCGATTTTACGCCAAAGAGTTCTACATTTACAGACTCATCGCCAAAAAGTATATTTACCCAACGGATAGGACGGATAAAACTCTCGCTTAAACTTCCCCATCGCATAGATTTGCCGAAATCCAAAGATTTAATCCATGTATCGACAATATCGCCGATTAGCTCAATCGACGGCTTTCCTGCAACCTCTTTTTTATAGTAAAGAACCTCTTTGCCGCCTTTTTGTGCAGAACCGATTGCTTCCATAGTTACGCCGCATTTTTTAGCAAATCCCTCTGCAGCAGGCGTTGCTTTGCCGTCTTTATATGCGACTTCTAAAGGTGCACCAAAAAACTCCTCCGTAGAGTCATCTTGCTCGGTTTTAAACTCTCTGTGCCAAATAACCAAACGACGAGGAGTATAGTAAAACTCAAACTCACACAAAAGTGAATTTTTTTCTAAAATGTCGGCATATTTCTTCTCAATATTTTTTAACTCTTTTAAAAGCGGAATGGCAGGAAGCTCTTCTACACCAATCTCAATCAGTAGTGGTTTTATCATAAATAGACTCTTCTTATTAGGATTTATACATAAAATGAGCAAAGCCCATTTTATTACGCTAGCCGCTTTGGCACTGAAGCTTGCCTCTTGCGAGCCAGAAAACTTTTTACAATTTTGCAAAAAGTTAAATTATGGAACGCGATTCTATCTATATTTTTGTTAAATACTTATAAATTAAACAAATCTTAATCATGAGAAATAAACCTGAAATGCCGTTTTATCTAAATGAGATTAGAGCTAAAATAGCATTTAAACAAAAAAACAAAAGGAATTAATATGCCGATAATCAATCGTTATGTAGATATAGACACAGTAGAGAGAGAAAGCAAAAAAGATTATATAGACCGTCATTCACCGTTTATTCACTGCCAAGATAGCGCAAAAGAGGGAGAGATGTTTAGCATAACCGTTAAAATGGGAAATGAGTATGCTCATCCGGATGATGTTGACCACTATATAGCTAATATGTCGCTGTATAACGGCGAAACTCTTTTGGCGCGTGCTGATTTTCTAGCCGGAACTTTAGGAAATATGAAAGCACATGCAACGGTTACTTTTAACATTATCCCAACAGGAAGCAAACTAAAACTTACTGCTCAAGCGTACTGCACTAAACACGGCATTTGGGAATCGACTCCAAAAATTGTAGAAATAACTAAGTAATTCAACTCTCTGATTAAACCATTAACTAGATTCCAAGTCAAGCTTGGAATGACGGAGTTTCGGTCATCCTGAACTTGATTTCGGTCATCCTGAACTTGATTCAGGATCTAGCATCATATGATAAAAACTTTACTTTATCTCATTTGCCATACTGTCTAAAGTAACAAAAAGTTCTTTTGAAGCACCTTCTGCAGCGCTAAATGCTTTAATAATGTTATCTGAATTTTTAATTGCATCATTTTTGATATACTCAGGTATTGTTCTAACCTTGTCATGCACCGTTTTATGAATAGGATCGATTTTGCTATAAGAAGCAGTCGCTCCAAATGACTCTTTTGCATCCCCCAAATACCATTTACCAAATCTGCAACTAGTGTGATCCGAAAATTTAAAATTATGGTCATCCTTAAACACGGCGCTATATCCGCTTAGTTTAAATGCGATATGATCTAGTTTTGCAAGAGTTATAAAAAGCTCGTTTGAAATCATTTTGTTTGAAAGTTGAATATCCTTTGCACCGTCTACCAAAGAGTGTAAACTATCATTGAATACCTCAAGTTTTTCCAAAGACGATGAAACTTCTCTATCCATATGTTCTGAAAATTCCTGCATCGACGAACTGTTTTGTTTTAGCAGATTTATATTTACTTCAACTTCACTTGTCGCTCTTTGCGTTCTCTCTGCAAGTTTTCTAACTTCATCTGCAACAACCGCAAATCCTCTACCGTGCTCACCTGCACGAGCAGCTTCGATGGCAGCATTAAGTGCCAGAAGATTTGTCTGATCACTTATATCTTTTATAAGCGATATGACATTTGTAATCTCATTAACACTATTGTTTAGTTGGTCTGAGTTCTCTCTGCTTTCATGCATTTTAAGCGAAATGCTATTTAAGGACTCTTCCATCTCACGAGTAGAACTTTTTACCTCTTCTACAATAGCTTCTGTTTGAGCATTTTTTTCGTTTATATTTTTAAGAGATTCCATATTGTGCGCCAAACCTGCCTGAACGCTTCCCACACCGCTTGATGCACCTTCATTTAAAAGTGCAGTCAAGGAAAGCGTAAGCATATTTGCTTCTAGCTGCTTTTGACTCTCTAAAAAATGCTTATTTGATTTCTCTAAACTCTCTTTTGCTTCCTCTAACGCTCTATTTGCAACGCTTGAGAGATGATTTGCAGATTGCTGTATGAAACCTATCTCATCGGTTGCGCAATTTGTAATTTTTTTAGAAAAATCTTTTGACGAGACGATATCATCTATCTCATTTTTAAATCTGTTTACCCTTTTTGTCAATGTATTTGAGATAATAAAAGTAAAAATAAGTATAAAAAGTATCACGGCAAGATTTACAGCCAGTTCAATTAACATAGTGTTAAATGCAATATTCTTTAAATGCGAAACCTGTTGCTCTATTTTTTTAGCTACGGCATCTTCGACATTTTTTAGCAAATTAATTTTACCGGTTATTGTAGCAAACCAATAAGTCGCGTCTATCTCAAATCCGCCGTTTGGATGTTCAAGAGCAACTTTTCTCATTCGCTCAACTTCCGATACCTCTTTTGACTTCATACTCTCTTCATAAAAATTCTTAATCTCCGCAGGTGCTAAAAATAGAAACTTATTTGTAAAAATTTCCTGACCGTTAAGCAGTCCTATAAACTTTTCATAAAATCCCGGAGCAAATTTATCTTGAGAAAAAGTAGATGAAAGAACTGCCCGCTCTATCCCGGATCTCTCTTTTGCAGATAAGAAATTTACAAAAGCGTTAATTAGATTATTCATCTCTGCATTTGAACTCATTTTTACCATCTCTTCAATGGATAAAATAAAATCATTGTTCAAGTCAGTATAATAACCCACAGGAACGCTTACCGCAACGCCTAGTGAGTCTACCCCGCTTCTTATTGACCCAATTCTAGACAAACTCTCAAATGCTTTTGCGACTTTTGCCTGTAAATCTTTTGAGAGATGTCCTACATCCAAATCTTCTTTATAATTTTTTGTAGCTTCCGTTAAAGCTTTATCAGTATCTTTTCTGATTGCTTGAAGTTCAGATGAAAATTTTGTACCTTTTGAACTTATAAATCCAGCCGATGCGCCTCTCTCTTTTTGAAGGTTATGTACCAATTCACTCGCTTTTGTAGCAAAAGAGACCATCAAACTTATACTTTTTAAAGCCTGAACCTCTTGATAATTTTTATAACTGCTTATCCCAAGCGTAATAAAAATTACAATCACGGGCACAAAAACCATAAGTGCCATTTTTAATCTAATCGACATGTTGTTAAACATTCCAACTCCCTATATTTTCTCGATTTTTTATTTTAGCATATGTAAAAAGATTTTACACCATATTTATATTTAAAAAACTAATATTTAAAAAATTTGATTTTTTTTACAAAACTCTTTTTTTATCGGTATGTTCAATAATGTTACTTAAACTTTTTAAAGCAAGAAACATAGATAAAATAAATGCTACCGCACCTAAAAAGGTGTTATTCATCAAAACGGCTCCGATACTCATAAAGAGTGCAAAGAAAGTCAAATATTTATTATTCACAAAAAACGCAGTAATCGCAATAATAACTGCCGCAATTCCAAACTTCCCAAGATACAAAAACAGCGCAAGAGAGGCTCTTGCATCACATAAAAAAGAGCCTGATGAGTTGCCACACTCTGCCGCAAAATCGCTATTTGTTAAAAAACCGTATTTTAAATAGGCAAAAATCGCCAAAAATACCGCCATATACAACCCAAAAATTTTAAGTTCGCTATATGCCGTTTTTTTACTTCCGCTATATAAAATATAGGCAAATCCAAGCGAAATTAAAATCCATACATTTGAGAAGAGATTGAGATATGTTTCATTTATAAAAACAGCAATTGATGTTAATGCAAGAATTAAAAAAGATGCCTTTTCAAATTTGCCAAATTCCATACTCTTAAATTTATCTCTATAAAGCCACAAATAAGAGATAATCGAAATAGCAAAAATATATATCTCAAAATTTCTATATCTTCCGTCAAAGGCAAGAGAAATATTTAAAATGGTTACAAAAACAAACGAAGCGTAAAAAAGTATCATAAGAGACGAGTCAGGACCTTTTAGTTTTTTGGCAAAAATTTCCTTAAGCGATAATATTTGAGGTTTTCTGCCATATGCAATATTGGCAAGTAGAAAATAGTATATTAAAATATGTACAAACATAACTAAAAGCGCCCATAAAAGCTCTGCAGCTGTTCTTACCGTAACGCTATACTGCTCGATTTGAAGTGTAAACAAGATGGCAAAAAGAGTATTTAATGCACCAAAAAGGAGTATTTCTCTTGTTCTGATTTGTGCATTTTTTAGCAAAAACGAAAATAGTACCACAAGAGTGATAGAGCCGAGTGCTAATAGTTTATAATTTGGAAAATTTGAAACATCGCCGTCAAAAACTTTTTTATCGACTCTGTCTTTATTAAAAAGTCCCCAAAAACCGCCCACGGCTCCCTCACTTACTCTTTTCCACGGTTGGTCAAACGCTTCTATGATGTTGTAGTTCCACCCCTCTTTTTGGGCTAATTTTACAAACTCTCTAACAAAAACCGCCTGATTTATCTTACTAGGGATAGCGTCTTCTCGTGCCCTGCCCTCTGATGGCCAGCCTGTTTCGCCTATTAAAATATTTTTATCTTTTAAAACGGCTTCAACCTCGCCTCTTACATCCGCCAAATGACCGATGGATTTATTTATGTTCATAGGGTTGTCTTCCCAGTACGGCAATATATGAATCGTTACAAAATCCGTAACTTCTTTTATTCGCGGATGTTTAACCCAAAATTCCCATACATCGGCATATGTAACCTGAGTATTTGGAAGTGCTGCTTTTACCTGTTTGATGTAGTTTGCCAAGAGTGTCTCTGTCGCATCGCCGCGAAGCAAAACTTCATTTCCTACAATAACGGCTTTGACTATATCTTGATTCTCTTTTGCCAGTTTTATAAGCGCGTTTATCTCTTTTTGCGTTAAGATTTTATCACTGCTTACCCATGCACCCATATACATTTTAAGACCGTTTTCTCTAGCAATACGAGGAATCATCTCTAGTCCAACGGTTGAGTATGTTCTTATACAATCAGTGTATTTTGATAATAACGCTAAGTCATTTCTTACCAAATCCTCTGAAACTACCATTCCATCCGCAAAGGAAAATGGAGATTGATCTTTTGAAAAGGGTGCATAAGAAACACACTCTAGTTTTGAAAAAGAGTTTTTATTATCTTTTAAGATAAACACCTCCCCTACCAAGTACCAAAAAAGTGCTACTACGGAGATGCTTGCTAAAATTGCCGATATTTTTTTTGTCACTATCTTTTCCCTTTTAATGCAAAACTCTTGATTTTTATTACGTAATTTTATCCAAAAAAGTAAATTTTAACCACACTTTAAATATGTGGCTCCTGCCTTGCGGGGGTTAGAGATGGCTTGTACCGTTTTTGTACCGCTTATCTAAAAACCCTATGACCATCTTCTCTTTTTTAGGCATAAAATGAGCATAAACTCTGAGGGTAATATCTAGGTTTTCGTGACCTAAAGTATTTGATACCCACATTGGGTCTATTCCATTATTCAACATCATACTTGCAAAAGTATGTCTTGTATTGTGCAATGTTCTTGTTTCAATATTTAGCTTCATTAAAATACTTTTATAGTTTTTATACAAAGCTAAACTAGTTCCATAATAAGTGTTTTTTGTATTGAGAAACAGATAACTGTTTTGCATACCGGTTTGGAGCTGCTGATTTTTAAAAAAATATCTAGCTCTTGGCAACATCTCAATATCTCTATGGCTTGAATAAGTTTTTGGCGTATTTATTATGCCCTGTGCAATTGTTTTTGATATTGATATCGTATCTGTTTCAAAATCAATATCTTCCCATTCCAGTGCTAAAACTTCACCCGACCTCATCCCTGTAAAAAAAGATATGCCGAGAAAGTTTTTTATATGCTGATTTGGACAATTATCTAGGATTAAATCAATCTCATCCAAAGTAAAAGGCTTCTGTTTTTTCTTTACTTTTTTCATACTTGGAATCTGAACCATCATTACTGGATTAGTCTCTACAAATTCACTCATTATGGCGATATTAAAAGCTTCTTTTAAAAGAACTCGTGCAGTTGATATTGCCTGCCTCTTTAATCCTCTAGCTATGAGGATATCGTGCCATTTTTTTATATCTATTGGCTTGATACTGGTTATTAACCTATTTTCAAAATATGGCAAGATGTTTTTTAAAGTAGATTTGTAAGCGATATTTGTTTTGTGTTTAACAAACACGGCTTTATCTTTTACAACTTCTCTTAACAAGTTATTTATCATAGGTGTGCCTTCATTGACACCTATGCCTAAATCCTCATTTAATCTGCCATCTCTAAACTTTCCGATAATAATATTTTTATTTACATTCGTAAATTTTAATTTCGACGATATGAGCTTATCGCCCACGCCAAAATATAAAATACCGTTACGGTTTTTAAATCTTAACTTTCTCACTTTACTATTCCTTTATCTCGCTCATCACGAAATTTCAAAATAGCATCCTCTATAAACACAAGAATTTTACCATTTTTCCTATAGAAATGATGATTTTCCCTTAAAAGCCCCTGCTCTATGTAGTTGTTAATAGTTCGTTCCGATTTGTTTAAAAACTTTGCTACTTCTTTTTTACTGGTAAGAGGCGGTGCCAATTTAGCCATTCTCTCAGCCATCAATTCTATCTGCATTAAAAGCTTTGGAATTAACTCTAAATTTTCAAATGATTCTACATTCATAAGCTAACTCCTAGAAAGGTATTTTTCTAAGACCGCGTCTTACAAGCTCATCATCAATGGCATCATACTTATAGAGCAGCTCGTCATAAAGTTCATTGTCAGGCATTACACCGCTCATCTCTTTGGAGAGTGCTTTTTCATAGCTTATTAATCCATCATCCGAGTAGCTTCTTAAGTCATCCGTGATTTTCGGCTTCTCTGCCTCTTTATGTTCATTATGAAACTTTTTGATGTTTTGGCGGAGCTTGTAATCTTCCTCAGCACTCTGTAACAGTTCCAAGAAGTAAAAGAGTGTAGGAGCATTATCATGCAGCAGCAATCTTGTAATCTGTCTCTTAATAGGTTTACGGGCATCTTCTAAAGAGTATCTGTAAGATATCTTCTCTATCTTCTCCAAAGGTGTAGTTATCTGCATAAAATCTTTATTGTCATAGTGAGTGGAGATAAATTCCCAAATAGGCAAGACATCTGCTCGTTTGCGGTTTGATGAGTTAATTTGAGCCTCTGTAAGTGATGATGAGTCAATCAGCTTTATAAACTTACATCCAAGCTCAAACAAGCTCTGAGAACGACTTAATGCATCCTCTATAGTATCAATGCCGTACTCTTTTAAAAACTCACGGTGAAGTTCAAACTCAACGTTAAATACAGGTTTTTTAATATCCAGTCCATTGACTCCGAAGTAGTTATACATAATTTCTTTTTTTGCGGTTGATGCAGTCTCCAACTCTTTCATCTTATTGTAGATTCTAAGCAAAAAAGGTTTTTTACCTACATAGTAGGTTTCAAGTTCATAACCGCTTGAACGCTCTGCTATGTTTGCAGAGTGATTTTTCTTCTTAGAGAGTATCATCTCTTTGCGTAGATAGTTGAAGTTATGCTGTACAAATATATTTACATCTATTCTAGTTACTGGAAAATAGTTTGTACTAAGCAGAGCACCTTTTAAGAGTTGCGTGTTGATATACTCTAGCAAAGATTTTATGCCAAGCGTATATATTCCGATAGCATTAAGCTGAACTCTGATGTTGTGAATATTTTGAGCTTTTTGGGAGTCTTTAAATCCAACTCTAAAGAAGTCATGGTTAAACCAGAGAAAACCGTCTCTGCCCATACCGCTATATTTTACATCTATATCATTTATAGTGATGATTAGGTCATTATCATCATAGGCATAATTTAGAGCATTAAACTCTGCTTTTTTATATTCTATCTGCTCTATAATGTTTTCATAAAACTCATCATATTTACCGCCACTTTGAGCAAAATAATAGAGTGCATCTATACCGCTGATATGAGGTGTATTTTTTATATCTTTTTCTTTCATAGTAAATTCCTTTATATATATTCTTTATGACTTACGTCAGGGGGTGTTACTAGAACCCCCTAGCAATTATTTAATTGACACTTCTCAGATACTTTCTCCATATAAATATGGAGCCTCTTGCCTCAGAGAAGTATCAATGCAACTATTTATTTTTCATGATTATTGGTGTGATTGGTAACGGCTTGCATAGATGTCTCTTGTGACTTAGGCGTCACAAGCCGACATCTATTACAGCTCGTTACATCTCAAATATTTGTAAAATATCTGAGCTTTATGGTTAGATACCGAAGAAAGTTATTCCTTGACCGAAATAGCCTACATCAATCTCAATAGTTTTTCCTATTGAATCTTTGTGTTTGAGATAAACTTCTTCTTTGACACTTATGTCAATGAGCTCTTGTTTTATAGAGCCGTTTTTAGTTGGCTTTTTTATTAAAAGCTGTAGCTTTGAACGTGAGGGAGTTACTACTCCAGTTTCTTTGTTTGTGTACTCGTCTGTTTTAAATGTGTTCAGTAACACAGCACTTAGTTTTAACATTTTTTTGTCTCCTATGACATTTGTTTTTTGGAGACTAGCTAGTCATTTTTGGTTATTCTGTTGCAACTCTGTATCATACGAAATTATGTACTGTCAGACCTAGGCTGATATAAAGGAGTTTTTCCAACTAATGAGAAGTATAGGAGTTTTTAGAGTGGATATATTGGGCTTTTAACGAGTTTTTTTATCGTTCTATCAAATAATGGATGATTTACTATTTCATCGTGACCTTCGTCTAAATACATTCTTTTTATTAATTTCAATGCATCATTAACAGAGCCTTTAATGAGCCATGTATATTCTTTTTTATGGTCGTAGGCATATATAGTATTTTCATTTAATGCCGTTTTTATATAGATATTATAGTTGAAAACTTTTGGACTCAAGCCTATTGTATAGCTTCCGCCCTCTCTTACATAAACTATATTTGGGAAAAAATTTTCTGCCAAATTATGAACTATTTTTGCTAGTCTAGATTTATTGATTGTTTCTTTTTTATAGTAAGGGAAATATGCCTTAATCATAAAGCTACGTATAACTTCATCTTTAGAGGTCTTCAAACCGTTTAAATAAGAAAATACCTGCTCAAAACCTTTTTTTTCACCATCTGAGAGTTCTATTTTTAACTTGTTAAAACCATGCATTGCATTTAATGTAATAAAAAAATTAGCTATATTTATATGGTTACGAAAGGTTTTTATAGAAAATCTACTTATTTTTAATCTATCATGCCCAAAATCAGTTACGGCAGAAAATGGCTGATATTCATCAAGTTGTTTACGAACAAAATTTAAAGGAGCTTCTAAACCATCTTTATAACTGCTTGTTAGAAATGCTGTTCCACGAGACAGTCTTTCGTCTCTTGAATATTCTTCTAATGTTTTAAATGTGTTATATAGATATCCAAGAAACATATAAAATTGAACAGATATTATGTACTTTTCATAATGATAAAAACTGTTGTATTGAAATAAATAAAATATGTCATCTTTAAAATCATAGAGATTTGATTTAGAAAAATATCGTTTTTCTTTACTGGCTATTTGTTCCAAAAAGAAATAATTTATTGTATCTTCAAAAGCCTTTTCGTAATGTTGTTCTTTTGTGATATTTTCTTCTTCTAGTTTGGTATCTAGAAGTGTTAGTTTTTCTGGATTGTGTGCATTTAAAAATAGTTGAAGTTTTGACTTATATTCACCTTCTTTTATTTTACCTAAATTAAGGGGCATTAGAGTGTTGAATATAAAGTCTATTTCTTGTTTTGTTAATACTAAAGACATATTAGATTTTATTTTATAGGTATATTACTTTGCTTTAATGGCAAAAGCTCTTGAATAATTTTATCCGAATATTTTCTCTTCAAATTATCTATATAGGATGGTTCTATTGAATATAAATAAGGGAGATAACCTTTTAAATAGCTAAGTTCATTAAGCTCTATATTGTTTGTAGAATATTTATAAATTAGAGTCCTGATTTCTCTTTTTTTCTTTTTTCCAATAGATATGCTATTACTAGTCGTAAGCGTCAATCCTGTAATTTGTCGTCGTCTTTTTTTGGACGTAAAAATATTTTTATCTTCATTAACCAATAATTTAATAAAAAAATCTTTTAAATACTCTTTTAATAATTGCAATATTTCGTTTAATGTATTAGGCTCTGATGTAGAAAAATATAAATCATCAGCATATCTAGTATATGTAACTCGTTTTTTTGTACATATATTAGATAAATATTCGTCTAAATCATATAATATTATATTGCTTATGATAGGAGAAGAAGGGGCACCAATAGTAAGTTTATTACTTCTAAATACAAAAAGATTTATTAAAGTAATATCTGTATCAGTTAATGGATTCTCTAAGAAGTGCATATTCTTTTGAAAAAATTCTCTAAGATATTCACCTTTAATTGACGGAAAGAAATTACTAAAATCAACTCGTAATAGAAACCTTGAATTTAAATGATTAGTTGCCATCTTTTTAATATTCTTATTATTTTGATATGAATATACAGACTCATGTATAGGAAATTGTTCCAAAATACTAGAAATTATATACCGTTGATAACTTTTAAGTTCTCTAGATGGTTGAGAAATAATTCTATTACCTGATGTACGTTTTGGAATAGAATAAGTTTTATATCTTCTTGAAGCACTATATGCAAACTTATATAAATAAGAAAAAGTCTCTGAAAATTCACTTTCTATTGCATTTTGAAAATAGCTCATACAGCTTCTCCTTCTTCTTTATATTGAAGTTGTAAAAAAAGCAGTCTTGCTTTTTCCCGTTCCGTCAACTTTATATCTAATAATGAGTATTCACTATTAACTGGAGTAAAATAGATAAAATCTTCTAGTATAACTCTTCTAATTAAATCAGAAACTACTAATATTGATATTATGGTTGTGAAATTTTTACTTTTATATACAGAAGTAAATTCTTTTAAAATCATTTCCGTTGCCATTTGCAATTGTTTATATGTTAAAGTAGGAAGTAGTTTAATAATTTCATATGTAACCGACAATGGAAACAATTCACTTTCTGTAAGTCTGACTGACGAATGTTTATTAGTGTAATCTTTAGTAAGATTTGTAATCAGTTCTTCGAATTTTGTAGTCTTTGTTGCAGACTTAAAATCCATGAGTAATGGTCTGATATCCTTATTGTTATGAATGACATCTATAATATGGTTTAAATAAGAGTTTGCACTTGCAAAATCATAATGGTTAGCAACATAAATTTTTGCTTTTGTTTCAGGAATTGCTGTAAAATAGCCCAATTCAGCATATGAGCCTACACTTTCAGGAAAAATAACTAATGAGTAAGATTGTTTGATAGCATATAGTTCTAACTCTACTAATGCTGTTCTTTTTGCGGTAATACCATGTCCAATATTACTAAATTCTTTTAAATCATTATAGATAGCTTCAATTGTAATAAACTTAAAAGGTGTATCACAAGAAATTGCATAAGATAAAAATTGTTCGCGAGTAGTATCTTGTAGATTTTTGCTAGTTCCACCAAAGACAAATACAATTTCTAAATGCTCTTTAAGTGATTTTGGTGCTTTAAAAATGAAGATAAGTTCTTCAATACGTTCTTTAACCTGTTCATACGAGATAATAGACATTAAATATTTTAGAACAGGATTGAAGTCCTGTTCTCATTTCCTACTTTTAAGATGTAAAGACATTCTTTTAGAGCTTTGTAACGAATGTTGCAAAGCTCTAAAAGAAGGGCTTTACAAACAATGCGGTACAATTAAATTCGACCAAGGCTATACACCTGGCAACAAGCTATAAAATCTATTCTGATTTAAGCCAAGCTAGGAAATGCGGAAATATTGTATCCTAAAGTGAACCTAATAAAACTTAAAATACTTCATTTATAATTCAAATAATGAATATATAAAAAATCTTATTTTTCACATTGACAATTATTCTATTTTCTTCCAACTCCACTTGTCACCCTTGACTATATGAGTTACTTTTGAATGACCTATCCACATTCCATTCATATTATTTGAATTAGTAATTTCTAGCTGAAAAGCTCCATAATAACCTAAATCATCTTTTTTGTCATACCAATCACCAACAAAATGGTTATTAATTATTCTTCCAAAAATAATGTATGTTATTCCCTTTGAGATAAATTCAGCATAGCAATAAGAATTAAATTGTTTAATATTTGTATAACTATGTCTATCTATATCTTCAAGAAAGTTCTCACTTTTTGCCGAACCCCATAATTGTTCCCAATCTCCGGTAATTTGAGTTGGTTTACTTCTAAAATAATTCCTGACTGGCAACCAATAAAAATATTTAACAAAAAACGGAGCAATTTTAAAGTCAAGCAATGCCTTCAGTATTAATAAAACAACAAACGATAAAGCACCATTGATGATTGCGTTAAAATCTATTTCCATAGTTTAGCACTTGAATTACTATTATAAACTGGTAAAATTTTTATATTCATATTAATTATCTCCAAACTGTTACTGTAGCGTAATCATAGAAGAATACTTTTTTAGGCACTCTTGCTTTTGCTAACTTCTTAGAAAATTCTTCTAATGAGTTTTTTTCTGCTTCAGATGATATACCAAAATAAATATTTTTTACTTTATTCTTTAAAATTGCCTCTCTAATGTGAGTATCATTTGTCTTTAGTAATGTTCCAAAAATTATTAAATTGCTTGGCTCTTTTGTACCACCTATTGAACTTAAACTTTTATAGCAATTATTCAAATAAGCATTATGAATAATCTTGGCTTGTTTCTGTTCACTCGTTCCCTCTGAAACAAATATAGGATAAATATCATTTTTTAGATTTTCAAGTGTTTGTTCCTTTAAAGCAATATCTGTCCTAGAATATGTATTTTTTATAATTTTATTTTTTTTATCAAAGATATGTAGTGCTCCGTGTAAAAAATATATCTCTTGCGGGGAACTATCATTTCCAAATATAACATAGTCTTTTCCAAACTCATCATCCTCATGAAATCCATCAGTTGGAGATAATCTACCTTTTTTGATTTTACCTTGAATAATAAAATCCATGAGTTTAATAGTACTCCAATACAATAGCAAATCATAATTAAGAGTGTATATTTTTTCAAAGTTATTAATAAAACTAGCACTATTTAAATATTCCTCATCAGATATTTCTGTTATTTTTTCTGGGTGATTATTTGTTATGATTTCAACTAAATGTTTTTTAAGTAAAATAGAATCATCAAGTATCTTTTTCTCATCAGCACGATGTAGCACACCATACTTCTTTAAAACCCTTACTGATGTTTCTAGAAGTTTAACAACCTCTTCAAAATCTTTAGTATCAAACTCTTTAAAGATTTGATAAACTGCACTTGATTCTTCTATAAGTTTATTTTTTACTGCGCTTTCTAATAAACTAGTAAAAGAAAACCTATCTCTATTATAAGACATACTAAAACCATTACCTAGTAGTAGGTATCTTCGTTGTTCTTTTGTAGCTTTCATTACATCGCTATAATTTAACATTTCAAAACTCATACATTACTCTCCTTTTAAATAAACACTATAAATATGGTTTGAAGTTAAGCAAACGACACTTCCAAATAATAAATAATCTAATGAATATGAGAATCATTGATGTTATTTTAATGTGATAATTGTTAGATTATAGAATCAGTTAACTTAATTATATATATTTAATGAAAACATTATACATTAGTATAAAAATATGTCCATACTGTGCCTAAAAACAAACTATTTATGAAGAACTTAAAATATTTTGATATGGTTGTAGAGTTCTCGTTTTTTTAGTCTTTCATAGTTTTTATTAAGTCGTTTTAGAATTTCCAGTATTCAGAGCCAAAAAGAACAAGAATCAACCATACAAAAAGTAGATATTACCTCTCTAATTAATAATATGGATAGAAGATAAATGAATATATTAAATGTGCATAAAATATGTAATAATCAAAAATCTACTGTACCGTTTTTGTACCACTTTTGTGCAAAAAGACTGCAAAATAACTAAGAAAACAGATTTATAGAGGTGCTATTTTCCTTATTTTATTGCAAAGTTACTGCAAAACTTTAAGCCGAAATCAACCACACTTTAAATATACTCTCATCACTATTTCAACTCAATTAAGGTTACAATTGGACTCTTTTCAGAACCTGCTTCTTCTTCAAAACCTCTATAGATTAAAAGCTCTCGGTTTTGAATATAGTGATTCGTTCTTAGTAAATCAAAAAAGTTCAAATGAAAAGCCTCATAATCTTGATGAAATAAAAAGAGATATATCCACATGCCATCTGTGCGACCTTAGCAAATCAAGGTCTCAGAGTATGAGCGGTTACGGAAATCCAAATGCAGATGTCATGATAATCGACTACACCGTTTCGCTAAGCGAAGATAGTACAAACTCCTACTATTGCGGTAGAAGCGGTGAAATGCTAAAAGATATGATAGAGAATGTTTTAGGTTTAAAAGTTCAAGATGTATATTTTACGCATGCAGTTAAGTGCAAACCTTTAAACTCGAACACACCGTCAAGTTCAGAGTGGGATTCATGCAAAAATTATCTATTTTCACAAATAGAATTTATAAAACCAAAAGTAGTTGTTACCTTAGGTAAAGAAGCTTATGCTAAAGTTACATCAGAAAATGAAAATTTTCAAAGCGTAAGAGGACATGTCGTTTACTTTGAAGATTATAAGCTGATTCCGATTTATCACCCAAATCATCTGCTTAGAAATCCAGATGACAAGAAAGTAACATTTAATGATTTAAAAACCATAAAGAGTTGTATATGAAAAAACTATATTTTTTAGCACTGCTATTTCCGATTTCTTTATTTGCAAAGAGTTATTTGATTTCAAGCGTACCGCTACCAAAGATAGCCGTACTCAATTTAGACCCTTATGCGTGTAATGAAAAATGCATGCAAAAATATCTTAAAGAGGGTTTTTTATTCTCTTTTTTATCCAATACCGGTACTAAGTTTCAAGATGTAGAAATTGGAAAAGTAAAAGAGAAGTATTTGGCTATGTTTAATGTAAAACAAACTGCCACTGCACAAGTTGTGCCACAAACAGCTTCTCAAACAGCTTCTCAAACAGCTTCTCAAACAGCTTCCGAAGCGACTTATGAAGCCACTTATCAAGCTACTTCTAAAATTGCTTCTAAAGATAAAATTCGTATCGCCCTACTTCTGCCGTATAAAAAAATCACCAGATATGCAGCATCTACGACAAACGCTTCATTTGCATATTTAATGTCGAAAAAATACCCTTTTGAGCTAAAAAGCTATAAAATAGAAGATGAAAGCAGCAAAGAGATATCTAGTGCACTTAAAAAAATTCAAGAGGACGGTTTCAATTATATTATAGCTCCGTTAACTCAAGAGGGTGAGAGCGTAGTCTCACAAATAAATCCTCAAATCAATATATTTTTCCCTACCATCAACAAAAAGGACACTCATTCAAACTCTAAATTTTTCTACTACGGCGGAATTGACTATCGTGCCCAGAGCGATCTGCTTCTAAGCAAATCAACATCACCGCTTGTTATATTTTATGACGAATCTGAAATAGGCAAACAACTCTCTAGCTATCAGGAGTCTGCATTTAAAACTAAAAATTCAGAGGTCAGAAATCCAACCGTCATAAAATATTCTATCCCTCAGAAGATAACGAATTTAGAGAGTCAGATAAATGACAATTCAAAAATAAACGGTGGGTCGTTTTTTATAAATACGCCGATAGTAAAAAGCGGAATGATCATATCTCAGCTGACGCTTTATGATACGAATATAATGAATGTTTTATCAACCCAAACAAACTATAACCCGCTACTGCTCTCTATGACGCAGTACCAAGATAGAAAAAAGATGATAATAGCAAATTCGATTACCCAAAATAAAGATGTTCTTATAGAGATAAACTCCTTTTTATCAAACGATATAGTTTATGACTGGATTAACTATACGACAACTGTCGGCGTAGACTATTTTACTCACCTTATAAGCGGCGAAAATAGAGAGTATAGTATAGAGATGCAAAATAACCAGATGATATATCCGATAGTGTTAACAAAACCTTCTCTCTCCAGCTTTGTCCCATACGGACTAAGCGATGAAGAGTAGAGAAAGAAGCTCTTTGATATCCTGCGCAATTTTTTGAGGTCTTCCGTCAAAAGTGGTATAAACAAGCAATATTTTTAACTCAAATATCTTCTTGTGCCCCAAAGACGCACCCTCATCCTTGAAAATAGTTTGCAAAAGCTCAAATGAAGCCGCCCTCATACCGACTAGCTCTGTTTTTATATACAACTCGTCACCCAACTTTGCACTAGCGATATAATCGGCTTCTATTTTTTTTGCTACAAAGTGACCGTTTTTTAAAACCGGCGAAAGCCCTTTTTTGAAAAACAGTTCACTTCTAGCTCTCTCGCAAAAATTTAGATAATTTGAGTGATAAACTATCCCGCCTGCATCAGTATCTTCGTAATAGACTCTTATTTTCATCACTATTTTTCCATTTTTTAGCATCTTTTAAAGCAATTTAAATAACATAGTTCCATTTTTTCTATTTTAAACCCAATTTGCTATCTTAAGATTTTCAACTCTTTCAAACTCTTTTGTATTGTTTGTAACTAAAATCATTTTATTCGATAATGCATGAGCTGCTATCATCATATCAAGTCCACCGATAATGTTGCCGGATTTTTCCAAAGTAGCTCTTATTCTTCCATATTCTATAGAAGCCTTTGTATCATAATCAACAATATTAAATGGTCTTAAAAAATGCTCTAACGCTAGAAGATTTTTTTCTATATGTAAACTTTTATAAGCTCCATAATAAAGTTCAGATACCGTTACTGATGATATTGCCAAATCACCGACATCAAACTCTTTTAATTTTTCTCTTACAGTTTGTGGTCTATTTTTTATGATATAAATACATATATTTGTATCAAGCATTAATTTTTTATTCAAAATAGTTCCTCTCTATTTTGAATAGGTTGTACTCTTATTTGCATGAAATCATCCGAAAATTCATCTAGTTTATCAAACATATGATCCCACACCGATTTATCATTAGTAGGCAATAAAATAATTCCATCTTCAACTTTTTTTACAAAAAGCTCTTCTTGATTCTCAAATCTAAACTCTTTAGGCAATCTAACAGCTTGACTTTGACCATTTTTAAATATTTTTGCAACTGCCGTCATTTTTTATTCCTTAACTTCAATTTAGTATATATTTAGAAGTATATACTAATTAAGATTATTTTTCAATGCTTTTGCTCTTCTAAAAGTTCAATCTCATCATCTGCTACGAAAATATCAAGGTTCTCTTCGTCAAACTCGCTAAACTCTATTTTTGAGTCTTTAAGTGTTTTTGAAGCTCTTGCACCGAGTTTTTTTAAGTTTTCAACTCTTCCTAGTATGTTACCGCTTCCCTCGCTTAGCTGCTTTTGGGAATTTTCGTAAGTTGAACTTAGCGTCTTTATCTGGCTTCCCATTCTATGAAAATTATCCGCAAAACCGACCATTTTATCGTAAAGTTTTCCCGCTTCATCAAAGAGTTTGATGCTCAGAGAGTTTGATTTTTCACTCTGCCAGTAAAGATATATGGTTCGCAAAGAGACGATAAGAGTGGAGGGATTTACGATGGCTATATGTTTTTTAAGTGCATATTCGTAAAGGGTCGGATCTTTTTGAACGGCTAATGCAAACGCTCCCTCAATCGGGATAAACATAAAGACATATTGCAGAGTTCCTATCTTATAGTGTGCATAATCTTTTGAGTCAAGTATATCTATATGATTTTTAAAAGCGGTTATAATACCCTCAACGGCAATAACGCGCTCTTCATCACTCTGCGCTCTGATATAGTTGTCATAATCAACTAAAGAGACTTTTGAGTCGATTATCATGGTTCTTTCTTGCGGGAGTTTGATAATAACATCAGGTCGTTTGGTTTTGCCCTGCTCGTCTTTGTAACTCTCCTGAGTTTGATAGTGAACATTTTTTAAAAGACCCGAATACTCCAAAACGCTCTCAAGTATCATCTCACCCCAACTCCCTTGAGTCTGCTTTTTGCCCTTGAGAGCAGTTGTGAGATTTTGCGCCTCTTGGCTGATATTCATACCTGCTTTTGTCACCTGTTCTATCTCTTTGGAGAGTTCGGCAAATTTTTTCACGCTGCTAATTTCTGCTTCTTCAATCTTTTTCTTAAAAGAGTCGATATTTTCCTTAAACGGTTTTAAGATGGTATCTAGCGATTTTAGGGAAGTTTCATCAAACTTTTTGAGTTTGCCTTCAAGAGAGTTTTGCATGATTTCATTAAGTTTAAGTTCTAGTTTCTTGCCCTGCTCGTTAAACTCCGTTTGCAGTTTTATATTATTTTCTTGCTGTGCATATAGGTTTGCTTGAAGTTCGGAATTTTTTTCTCTTATGAGTGCATAATTTTCCCTAAGTGTCTCCATCGTCTCATTTTTTTTTAAAAGCTCTTGATTAAGTGTCGAGATATTCTCTTTTAGCTCGCTTATCTGCCGATGTAAAAAAGGCAACGCCCCAACCTCTTGACGCATCGCATCGCCTGCTTCCAAACTTTTTTTAAGCCAATATATCAAACCTAAAGCAACGCTTGAGATAGCGACTATGCTTATGATGCTAAGAGGTTCCATTTTTTACCTTTATGGAGTTATTTTATAGACTGCCGCGCTTCGCTCGCAGTGACGGGACTTTGTCATTAAGACTACCGCACTTTGCTCACAGTGGCGGAAGAGATTGCTTCGTCACTTTGCTTCTCGCAATGACGGGACTCTGTCATTGCGAGGCTTCAGCCGCGGCAATCTTAATTACAAGCGTGGCAATCTAGTTTTATTTATCTAAATGTTTTAAAAACTCATCAGGCGGAATAAACCCGACGATAGTTTTGGATTTTATAACCTCTAAATTTTTATCAAAAAAGATGATAACCGGCGGACCGAAAACACCGTACTTTTTGCTTAACTCTTTTTGCTCTTGAGTGTTTTGCGTAACATCTGCTTGAATAAGTACAAACTCGCTCATTTTAGCTTTTACGGCTTCATTTGAGAATGTTTTTTCATCAAGCTCTTTACATACGGCACACCACTGTGCGCTAAAATCAAGCAATATTTTTTTACCTCTGTTTGCGCCAAGCAGTTCATCTAACTCTTTTATAGTAGTTACTTTTTGAAATTTCGGATGTGAAGATTTTTCTACCGCAGACGCTGTCGTTACGGTTGGTTTTAAAAACTCCAACGGTTTAGTCATACTGCTTGAGCCGCCCATAACACCGATAAAAAGGAGTGTCGAGTAGATAAAGATAATCATACCCGCACTTTTTCTAAATATGTGAGCCTCATTTACAAATGCCCCCAAGTAGAGTCCAAAACCGATTCCTAGCATAGAGTAAAGAAGCATAATGACATAACTCTCCACTACCCTCTCAAGCATCCAAATAGCCACTCCCAGCATCATAACACCAAATACCGCACTAATCATAGTCATCCATGCACCCGGTTTAGGCATAAATCTACCGGCACTCACACCGACTAAAATAAGCGGAAGTCCCATTCCTATACTCATAGAAAAAAGAGCCATTCCGCCAAGAAAAGCATCGCCTGTTTGACCGATGTAGACCAAAGCACCCGCAAGCGGAGCCGCAACGCAAGGACCGACTATAAGAGCAGATAAAAAGCCCATTATAGCTACACCTATATAACCGCCGCGGCTTGAGTGGTGATTTGAGCTTATTTTTGCAACAAAAGAGTCTGGAAGTTTAAGCTCATAAAAACCGAACATACTAAGTGCGAGTGCAATAAAAACAGCCGAAAAAGAGTAGATAACCCACGGAGTTTGAAGTGCTGCTTGCAAGTTTGAACCGAACAGTCCCGCCAAAACTCCCGCTATTGTATAAGCAACCGCCATAGCCAGTACATAGACGATGGATAGCATAAACGCTCTTTTGGTTGTCAGACCCTCCCCTTGAGAGATAATAATGCCTGAAATGATAGGAATCATCGGGAATACGCACGGAGTAAGAGAGAGCAAGAGCCCAAAACCCAAAAAGGTAAGAAGAACCAAACCAAGACTGCTATGCTTAATCGTATCGGCGATGGAATCACTCTCAGAAAGCTCTTTTGTCGCCTGTTTTACTTCAGTTTTGTTCTCTGTCTTATTCTCTATTTTGGCTAATGCTTCACCGCCTTCAAGCTTTGAAGTATCTACCTCAAACTCGTAAACTTTCGTCTCCGGTTCATAGCAAAGACCCTGCTCCGAACATCCTTGGTAAGAGAGTTCAAACTCTATTTTTTTAACTCCTGCAACATTTGGCTCTTTTTTTAGATGTACGACAAATTTCGGCGACTCAAGATAAACTTGTTCATCATTATGTGCTACGCTTTTTGGAGCGTCAATGTTTTTAACAGCTATGCCGGAACCCTCTTTTACATTTAACTTAAGAGTGTTTACATAAAGGTAGATATCTTTTGCTATCTCAACGGTTGCCTCAATCTGCATCTTCTCATTTAGTTTGGCGGATGGTTTAAACGCCTCCTCCGGCATCAGAAACTTCGGCTGTGCCGCAAATAATAAAATAGATGAGAAGAGAAATAAGATAAGTTTTTTCATGAATATATATCCCGATTTTTATATGTGACAAAATTATAACAAAAAAAGCATTTAAGGTTAGTTAGTTACATAAAGTTACTTTTGAGATATTTTTCAAATAATTTTATTTAACAACTATTTAATCCTGATTTTTTTGTAGTAACATAAGTAAAGTTAATATGATAAAGCTGGAAAATGCAAGAAAACAACTCTGAAATTTTACTTACTCCAAAAGCACAACTTAAGCAAAACATCAAAAAAAACAATCCTGATTTTAGATACTACAAAGCGTTATTTAACATTACCGAAAATCTCGTAGTTATAACCGACGGCGACACGATTATGGATGCTAACAAAGCGTTTGTGGATTTTTTTGCGGCTCAAGATATCGATATTTTTGACCAAAACTTTTTTTTCCCGTCGGTTTTTCAAAAAATAGATAAATACGGTTATATTTATGACGGTTACCAAAACAAAAGATGGTTTGAGCATATTCATAAAAAAGATAGAGATTACTATCGTGTGGGCATAATCGGCATAAACAGACTTCATGAATTTAACATCTCAATTAAGCAGTTTGAGCTATCCCAAAATGTTTTTATAGTTATTATGACAGATATCAGCGAAATAATGGGATATAAAAATACTCTAGAGTACAACTTAAGGTCAGTTTCTAAAAACAAGGAAGAGACACAGTTTTTACTAAACCAATACAATAACGCAATAAATATATCAAATTTGGTTGTAAAGATAGACATTAACGGAAATATCACTTATGCCAACGACGCATTTTGCAAAACTCTAAAACATACCCAAGAAGAGCTGATAGGTCAAAATATCAAAATTCTTTGTAATAAAAATGAAACATACAGATACTATAGTTCAATCATCCAAACCATAAATAACGGTGAGGTTCATAAAGGCATTATCGAAAATGTAGACAGAGAGGGAGAGAGTCATTTTTTTAACACGACTATCGTTCCAATTAAAAATCAGCAAGGCATAATCATAGAGTATCTTTCCATTCAAGATGAAATCACGGATACGGTTAAGACAAAAGAAGAAGCCGTGCAAGCTCTTGAGGCAAAAGGTAAGTTCTTTGATAAGGTATCTCATGAACTAAGAACACCGTTAAATGCGATTATAAATTTTACGGATCAAGCATTAGAGATGTATGATGAGATTTTAGATGATAAAGAGAGTCGAGAATTGGTGAAATTGTATCTTCAAAGAGCTAATGTAAACTCTAAAAATCTTTTAAATCTTATCAATTCTCTGCTGGATATCTCAAAACTCAAATCTACAAAGGAGCATTTTAACATCGGTATCCATGATGTTGTAAAGCTTGTCAAAGAGAGTTATGAGAGCTGTTCAAGCTTAAACACTAAGGAAAATGTAGATTATAGATTAAAAATAGATTTTATTTCCGGCTTAATAATATGTGATAACTTTAAATTCAATCAAATTTTAATAAACTTGATTTCAAACGCTTTTAAATTTACAAAAGAGGGGTTTGTATCGATTCATCTAAGCGTAGTTGGGGATGAATACTGGATTGAAGTTGAAGATAGCGGAATAGGTATACCAAATGAGAAACTATCACGCATATTTGAACCTTTTGAACAGGCTAGGAGCAATGATATCGGTACCGGTTTGGGACTAAGTATAGTAAGAGAATATGTTAATGCCATGAAAATTGCTTTAGAGGTAACTTCATCCGAGGGCGTAGGCAGCTGTTTTAGGCTAAAAGCTAAAAAAATTATAACAAAAGAGTAGCAGAAATGGGTAAGTTAAAACTTCTTATAGTTGATGATGTAGAAGATAATCGTTTAGTTTTAAGGGCTATATGCAGAAAATTGGAAAATTTTGAGATAAAAGAGGCAGAGGATGGGCTTGAAGCCGTGGAACTAGCTCAAGATTGGCTTCCTGATATCATACTTATGGATGTTATGATGCCAAAAATGGACGGTTATGAGGCATCAAAAATCATAAAAAACCTATATCCCGAGACTGTCATTATTATTGTATCTGCCGTTACTGATCCAAATATGCAAAAAAATATGAGCGATATAGGAGTTGACACCTACATACATAAACCGATTGATAAAGAGCTGATTTTATTTAAACTCCAAAGCATAGGCGCATCCCTTCGTTTAAAACAGGGACAATTTAAAACTCTCTCAAGAAAAAATGCGCTAAATCCGTTTAATAGCGATATCCGTTCATTTAGGATTATTTTTGATATCACTGATACCGAATCGATGATGGATTTTGGTATGTGGCTCTTTGATCAGTGTGCAAGCAAGGATGTCGTGGCATGCGGCAGACTTGATTTGATTGTAGAGCTATTTTACAAACTTATGCGCCAAGGAACAAAAAATCAAGAAAACTTGAGCATCATAGTCGAAGAGAGCTATGAAGAGGTTTATATAACGATTAAATTTGAAAATATGATTGTCTTAGAGCCGAGAATGAGTGAGATACTAAACGCATTTGAATCGGAATTTATTGTTCAAAAAAATATACTCTGCGCTAAACTAAAAAAATATATCGAAGAAAAAAATTCAAATTTTGAAGCACAGAAAACAACCTCAACAAAAGAGATAGTTCAAGAGATAGTCGAACTAAAGATTACCAAAGAGATTCACACCGTCGCATCAAAAGAGAGAGAACTTTTAAGACAAAGTTTTACCCAAAAAACTACCGCAGCCGATTATGTCTGCGATATCGGCGGAGATATTTTAGACGAGATTCTTGATTTGGCAAGCTTGGATGAAGAGTGGAGGGAAAAACTAACGACATTTGAAGAGATGCCTAATGATGAAAATCTCAAAAAATTTGCAAACGGAGTACTCGATGTTTATGCCCATACTATCAACTCTCTCTTTGAGTTTACCGCACTTGCATACGCTTTGACTTCACTGGGGATTTTTTTAAAAGAAAAAGCCTATGTAGTCGTACAAGACCCGGCTAAAACAAGAACGCTTATTATGTTGCTGGAAAATTTGGGATATGATCTCGTATCATGGAGAAAGCATATTTTTGAACTTCAAGATACGCAAGACATCCACTATCTCGATAGTTCGTTTTTTAGCTCTTGCATGCAGATAGAGGGTATCATGAGCAATAAGGAGATTGATGTTGATGATGACAATGATATGGAATTTTTTTAATTTAAACCTAAACCTAAGGAGAATAAGATGGCAAAAACAGTAATAATCGTTGATGATTCCAAAGCAGTAGTAGCGATGGCGGAGTTGGCACTCGAGGAGATGGTTAAAAGCGGTGCGATAGAGTTTAAATCATATCTAAATCCGCTAAAACTCCTAGATGCGCTTCAAAATGAGAGTGAAAATTTTGATCTGCTTATAAGCGATATCAATATGCCGGAAATGAACGGATTGGACTTGGCAAAGGCTATAAAATCAAATAATAGATATAAGACCAAACCGATTATTATCTTAACGACAGAGAGTTCAAACGAGATAAAAATGGCGGGTAAAGAGATAGGCGTAACCGGATGGATGGTAAAACCTTTCAGCGATGAGAAGCTTGTAAAATCAATCAAAATGGTATTGGGAGTATAAACATGAAACCCAATTTACCACAATCAAAAAAGGAACGCTATCTCACCTTTTTTTTAGGAGATGAGCAGTATGGAATCGAAATAGAGCGTATCAAAGAGATTATCGCTATGATGAAGATTACGGGCGTACCTAAGATACCTAAATTTATGAGAGGGGTTATCAACCTGCGCGGCTCAATCATACCCGTAGTGGATACCAGACTGCGTTTTGCGATGGAGAGCAGAGAAGCGGATATGCATACTGCCATCATTATCGTTGAGGTTGAAAAAGTTAATATCGGCTTTATCGTAGACAGGGTTGAAGAGGTAGCCTCAATCGATAAAGCAAGCCTTAGTGAACCGCCGAAATTCGGAAGTTATATAGATACTGATTTTATCTCGGCAGTTGCGCAAATGGGTGAGAATGTCGTGATGATTTTAGATGTTATCAAGCTTTTTGAAGCTGATGAAATCATAGATTTAGAGCAGATACAAAACAGTAATACATCTGATGCTTAATGCATCAAGCTTTAGTGCCAAAGCGGCTAGCGTAGCCGAAGGAATTACTTCCTTTGGCGTTTTAAATTAATAGAAGGGGTTTAAAATGGGTTGGTTAGAAAATATGTTACTAAGAAGTAAGTTGATGTTGCTAACGGCGGTTTTAATAATTGCATTGGCGATTGTAGGATTTTTAGGGTATAAGGCGGTAAATGCATGGGAGGTAGATGTTAAAGAACTCGGAGAAGTTCGTGCCAATTCACTAATGAGTGTAGGAACCGTTCGTTACGGTGTTTTACTCTTTGCAGTTCAAGTAAATCGTTCTACCGGACTCAAAGGCGATTCTGAGATGAAAACAAAGATGCAAAATGTATCCGAACTTATGCAAAAAGCATTTGATAGAATCGACGAAGGGATGAACAACTATAAAAAAGTTATGCCCGTAGGCGAAGAAGCAGATGCGTGGCGAAAGTTTATCGCCGACTACGAGCAGTGGCGAAAAAGAAATGAGATTTACAAAGCGGATGTAATCGACGGGTTATCTAAGAGCAGTGATTTGGAACAAAACGAGATACTCTTTGGCAAAATAGGCGAACACCTTAAAAACATTACTGCTTTGCGTATAAGTATGGAAGAAAATTTACAAAAACTATACACTATAAACAAAGATAATATGGTTAAAACAACTAAGCGAGCAGAAGAGCAATCCGCTTCATATAGAGAACTCTCTATGATGGTTATCATTATATCCGTGATATTATCAGTCGCCCTTGCAACGATAATTATCCGCTCAATTACGCGTTCAATCACTATGAGCGTAACTTCTATAAGAGACGGTGCGACTCAAATCACTTCCGCAAGCTCTCAAGTTGCCTCTTCGTCATCCTCTTTAGCGCAGGGTGCCAGCGAACAGGCAGCAAGCGTGGAAGAAGTTAGTGCGACACTAGAACAAAGTACCGCGATAAATACGCAAAACACGGACAATGCGCTTCAAGCCGATATTTTGGCAAAAAATGCAAATGATTCTGCTCGTGCAGGTTATGAAAAAGGCGAACACCTCTCCCGTTCTATGAGCGCCATCATGGAGTCGGCTACGAAGATTTCCGGAATCATCAAAGCGATTGATCAGATAGCGTTTCAAACAAACCTACTTGCTCTAAATGCAGCGGTAGAAGCGGCGCGCGCGGGTGAGCATGGACTTGGATTTGCGGTAGTAGCCGATGAGGTTAGAAACCTTGCTCAAAGAGCGGCTTTGGCGGCAAAAGAGACATCGGTGATAATAGAAGAAGTACTCGGACAGATAAAAGAGGGAAATCAAATCGCTCATGAAACGCACACATCTTTTAAAGAGATAGTCGAGCAATCTAAAAAAGTCTCAGATCTAATCGGTGAAATCTCCATAGCAGGAAAAGAGCAAAGCGAGGGAATGACGCAGATAAATCAAGCAATGGGACAAGTAGATCAAGTAACTCAACAAGTTGCCGCTAATTCGGAAGAAGCTGCCGCTGCCGCAGAGGAACTAAGCGCACAGGCAACTTCAATGATGGAAGCCGTTTACATTTTAGCAAAAATGGTCGGAATGGATACCGATGTTGCAGTCGTTAAAACAAAAAGGGATTTCGTTCATCAACCGGATATCAAAACTCCGCAAATGATGCATAAAACAGTTAAAGTTGCTCCAAAAAGAGTAATACCGAACAAAGCCGAAGAGATTTTTCCTCTGCATGAAGACGATTTAAAAGAATTTTAAAATGCAAATCAACGGCGATGAAGTTACCATAGACTTAAATATGTCTATGGACGAAGTTATAAATTTTGAAGAGTTTATTCGTCCTAGAATCGAATATATCGAAAAAATTGAGGTAGAAGAGAACTCTACGCTTACATCGGGCGCACTGCTCTCTCTTTTGGTAAGCATAAAGAAAACTCGCCCCGAAATAGAGATACCTTTTTTAGAAAAAATGGGCTCAACCTCCCCTGTTCACGGAACACTGCATTGGACATATCATGACTAAACAAGAAGAACTCAAAGCAATTTTCATAGAAGAAGCAGGCGAAATAGTTGAAAAACTAGATGTGGACATTATTCGTTTTGAAGAGAATTCAAATGATTTAGAGCTGCTAAATGAGATATTTCGCGGTGTTCATACTCTAAAGGGCAACTCTAACGCTTTTGGATTTACAAGACTAGGCGAATTCGTTCACCATTTTGAGGATTTGCTTGATTATTATCGCTCAACCAAAGAGAGCATAGAAGAGAATAATTTAGAGCTGTTTGTCGAGAGCGTGGATGTTGTCAGAGAGGTAATGAGATGCGAACTGGATTCCATCGAAATATTGCCAAAGAGTTATGCGGAGTGTTTGGAAAAAATAAAAATATTACTTGATATCAAGAAAAACAGACCTAAGCCCGTTATAGAGCAAAAGAGCGAAGAGACATTAAAAGATTTGGCTTTTGAATTTGCTTTGGACACTTTAGACGAGCAAGAAGATGAACAAAGGGATGAAGTAGAAAAAAGTATAAAATTTCATCAAAGTATACAAACAGATGGGTTAAATCTGTATAAAATCGATTTAACGCTAGATAGCGACTCTTACAAACGGGGATTTGACTATTTTGTTTTTCTAAAAATATTAGGAGAGAGAACAACTCATTTGGAGAGCTTTTTTGATATGCAAAATATTCAAACGCTAGATGAGTTTAAAAGCGACGAAAACAGCATAACTAAAGTAACTATCGTTATATTAACGCCTTTTGTTTATACGGAAGTTGAAGAAGTTTTTGAATTTTTATTTGACCACGAATACAGTATTGCTTTAATAGCGCCGCTCGTTGTAGAGCAAAAAACGCAAGCAGAGGTAAAAAGCATCTCTTCTTTAAGCAAAACATCGGAGACGGTAGAAAGCACAGCTTCAAAAACATCTACAACTTCTTCAAATGCAAACATGCCAAAATCGACAATCCGCATAGATACATTTAAGGTTGATGAACTGTTTGACTCCGTCGGAGAGTTGGTAATCGCACAAAACTTTATAGCTCAAAGCGAGAAAATCCGCTCTATTGAAGACGAATCGATTAATCGCACCATAGAGACCCTATCAAAAATTACGAAAAAGATTCAAGACAGAGTTATGAGTCTTCGCATGGTTGCAATCAAAGATACCTTTGAGAAGATGAAACGAGTTGTTAGGGACACTTCCAAAAAGACCGGCAAAGAGATTCATCTCATCATACAAGGCGAAGAGACGGAGATTGACAAAACTATGATAGACAACCTCTCCGACCCGCTTATACACATTATTCGCAATGCGATAGACCACGGCTTGGAGTCTTGCGGCGATGAGAGAGTTAGTGCCGGTAAAGATGCAGAGGGAGTTATCACTCTAAAAGCATTTCACAAAAGCGGCAATATCGTCATAAGCGTAAGTGACGACGGCAGAGGGATAAACAAAGATAGGGTGTTGAAAAAAGCAATAGAAAGAGGTGTTGTAAGCGAAAACGAAAATCTAACGGACTCGCAAATATTTGCTCTTATCATGCAGCCGGGATTTTCAACCGCAGAAGTTATCAGCGACCTCTCAGGACGCGGTGTCGGTTTGGATGTCGTAAAAACCTCCATAGAAAAACTTCGCGGCAAGATAGAGATAGACTCCAAAGAGGGTCAAGGTACGACATTTTCTATAATTTTACCCCTAACATTAGCCATTATCGACGGGATGCTTGTACAAACCGCCGATGAAACATACATAATCCCTACTCTTAGCGTCGTGGAGTCGTTTCGCCCGCAAAGGGAGATTGTACATATTTTTAAAGGCAAAGGCGAGTTTGTGAACCTACGCGGGGAGTGTATACCCATAATTAGGCTAAGCGATGTTTTTGATTTGAATGCAAAAAAGATAGAAGCTTGGGATGCTATTTTGGTTTGCGTAGAGACCGAAGCAGGCAGAATAGCGATTCTTGTTGACGAGCTCTTAGGACGACAACAGGTTGTAATTAAGACTTTAGGCAAATCACTCTCAAAACTCAAGGAGATATCAGGCGGCGCGATACTCGGAAACGGCGATATCGCACTCATTTTAAATGTAGACGAGTTGCGTCCGCTTGGTGAAATTTCTCATGTATGATATTGAGCTAAATCCATCAGAGTTTAAACTTTTTCGCACCTACATTTACGAGAGAGTCGGCATCTCTCTCTCCGAACAAAAAAGTATGCTAATAAAAGGTCGTTTAAATAGACGCTTGCATGAGTTAAAACTGCAATCGTTTAGAGATTATTACGACTACCTAGTCAACGATTTAAGCGGTGAAGAGCTGCTCTTTTTTGTAAGTGCCATATCCACGAATGTAACATCGTTTTTTAGAGAAGAAGCACAATGGAGATGGCTGCAAGAGCATCTGCCTGAGTTGATATCCACAAAGAGAGATAAAAAAATCAGAATCTGGTCGGCAGGATGTTCAAGTGGGGAAGAACCATATACTATTTTGATGTTTTTGCAAAACCATTTGCCGGACTTTGAGAGTTGGGATATCAAGATTTTGGCAACGGACATCTCGTCAAAAGTTCTAACTCACGCTGTTGCAGGCTGCTATGAACTCAAACAGATAGAACAGCTTCCAAAAAATATAGTTGTACAATCTTTTGAAAAAATAAAAAATAATGATGAAATCAAATATCAGATAAAACCGTTTCTAAGAGACAAAGTGACATTTAGACTATATAACTTGGTCACGGATGAGTTTTTTTTCAAAAACAAATTTGATATGATTTTTTGCAGAAATGTAATGATCTATTTTGATGATGAAACCAGACATCAGCTAATAGGACGATTTGCTCAGCTGCTGAGTAAAGGATCTCCGCTTTTTTTAGGAAGTTCGGAATCTTTGACGACACATAAAGAAACACTAAAACTATCAGGTTCTTCGATTTATAAAAAATTATAGGAAAAACAGTTGCAAAGTATAAAAAATAATTCAACGGAACAAGAAGCAAGGTTTGATATACACGAACTATTTTTCTCGATCACTGATAACCAAAGTACTATAGTTTCAGGAAATGAAACTTTTGTGCGCATCAGCGGATATGCAAAAGATGAGCTTGTAGGTCAATTTCACAATATTGTACGCCATCAAGATATGCCTCGCACGGTATTTAAAACCTTTTGGGATTACATAAAAGCCGACAAACCTATTGTAGCTTATGTTAAAAATAGAACAAAAAGTGGAGGATACTACTGGGTTATTGCAGCAGTTTTTCCTTTAGAAGATAGATATATCTCCATCAGATTTAAGCCAACTAGTTCGTTGTTTACATCCGTAAAAGAGATTTATTTTAGACTGCTTATGGCGGAGAGTAAGCTTGAGATGCCTCAAAGTGAAGCGCTGTTGTTAGAGCTTTTAAACAAATTCGGTTACAGAGATTACACTCATTTTATGAATGAAGCTCTCTTGGGCGAACTGCTTGAGAGAAAAAAACTGCTTTTACTTAACAAATCTTATGTAAAAGAGCTTGATTTTGAAACTTCTGAATTTGGTCTTTGTATGAAATCAATTTTTACTTCCAGCAAAACATTGCTCGACCAATACGGCAGATGGTTTGAAAAAATCGATACATTTAATAAAATCAAATCTATGTTTGAGGAAAAAAGTTTGGCATTAAATGCTCTTGCAAGAGAGATTGTGTTGCTGTCTCTAAATGCCTCAATCGCATCTTATAAGCTTAAAGATGACGGAGGAGAAACATTTAGCGTACTTGCAAGTGATATCCGTAGCAACTCCAAAGAGAATGATATTCTTATCGGAAACATATATAACCTTTCTCAATCTTTGTCGGAATTTTTAAACGAGACTATTTTTCTAGTTTCATCCATAAGTCTGCAGATGGAAATGGTAACTTTTTTTATTCAAGAGCAAATCGATAATAAAACTAAAGTTTATACCCCAGAGTTGAACAAAAATATCCAAACTCTCTTTGAATTGGTAAAAATCAACCATAAAAAGTTAGCCCTCTTACCGCTATCAATGAACAAATCTATTAGAAAAACCATAACTTGTTTAGATGAGCTTGAGCAGCAAATAATGTATTTAGGCTATGTTCAGGTTTATGGAATTATTGAATCGGCAAGATACAATGATGATTCACAGGGTTTTGGCAAAATATTTTTACAACTAAAAGATTTAATCGCACAAACAACACAAGAGATATCTTTGGTAAATAGTATGAGCGGAAGTTTTTATATTGAAAATTCAAAACTAGAAGAAAATTCAAAAGAGATTACAGAGATGTTAATAAAATTAGAGATAAAAATAGGGAGTATTTAGTAGTGCAAAATTTATCCAAAATAGAAATTCTTGAAAACGAGGTAGAGTTTTTAAGTAAAAAAATTTTAGAGCTAAATAAAAAACTCATAGATAGCGATAAAGCAAAAACACTTTTTTTATCTCTTATAGCCAATAAATTAAACGACCCGATGACGGCTATTTTAGGAATGCTGCCTCACTTAAAAATTCAAAACGGCAACGAGAAAATTTTCTCAACTATTTGCCAAGAAGCATCAGACCTTGATTTTAAAATCCAAAATCTTATAACGGTTGCCGAAATAGAGAGCGGAAATATGAACAACACCCATGCGCTCCTTGAGATTAAAAAGATTATTGATGAAGCCTTAGAGAGTCTAAAATATATAATTAAAGATAAAAATATTGAGATAAATGTAGAAAATTTAGTTGAAAAGAAAATTGTAACAGACCCGAAAAAGATTTATATTATCACAAAAAATCTAATCTCAAACGCTTGTATGCATTGCCCGCAAAACGGGGTTGTCGATATCATCTTAAGTACAGAGAAGTCCATACTTACACTGCTTATAAAAAATGAGAGCAGTGAACCTAAGCTTAAAGAGATACCCAAAATATTTACCCGTTTTAGTGAAAAAATCGATAGCCGCCACGGTCTTGGTATAGGTCTTAGCATTGTTCGCGAACTCTGCGAGAGTTTAGGCGGAAGCGTAGAGTACGACATAGATAACAACTTTGTAACCTTTAAAGTTAAATTACCGCTAGATGAAGCAATGCAGGATTTTCAGGCATGCGGTTCTAACGAATTTTTATTTGACTCGTTTGATGATGCTATAGAACTCTAATGATAAAAACAGGTTCTAACTTTATACATGTCGGTCAAATCCATGTCGATACCGAGCCGATATTGATATCTACCGTTTTAGGCTCGTGTGTAGCAGTTTGTCTGTACGACAAAAGAGTCTGTGTAGGCGGTATGAATCACTATCTGCTCCCGTTTTGGAACGGCAATGGCTTACAATCTTTAAAATTCGGCAATATCTCAATTCCAAAACTGATAGAAAGTATGATTGACAAAGGTGCAAAAAGCAATACGATGGAAGCAAAAATATTCGGCGGTGCCTCTATAAACTTCTCATCTTGCCAAACTATGATGGTTGGGGAGAAAAATATTTTAGTAGCACGAGAGATTTTAAATGATTACAAGATAAAAATAGTTGCCGAAGATGTCGGCGGTAACAGCGGCAGAAAGATTCAGTTAAACTTAGAACAAGGCAAAGTGTTGTTGAAATATACCGCTAAATCAAACTTTGGAGATATGTAAATGCCCATTATTAAAGTATTAATCATAGACGACAGCGCAACTGCCAGAGCAGTACTTAGCGATATCTTAAGTTCGGACCCTTCCATAGAAGTTGTAGGAACAGCGTCGGATGCTTATGTCGCAAGAGATAAGATAGTAGAGCTTCGCCCCGATGTTGTCTGCCTTGATGTAGAGATGCCTAGAATGGACGGAATTACATTTTTAAAAAAGCTTATGCACTATATGCCCCTACCCGTCGTTATGGTCTCTTCACTCACGCAAAGCGGAGCCAAAACAACGCTTGAAGCCCTAGAAGCCGGAGCGGTTGATTTTGTGCCGAAGCCTCACTCTCACATATATGACGGAAAAGACGAGATGCGTGATGAGCTTATCGCCAAGGTCAAAGCTGCTTCAAAAGCAAAAGTATTTAAAAAAATACTCTCCGCTCCGCAGATGGCAAATCAAACTTCACTAGCACAAACCACAAATAAAATAGTAGCTATCGGCGCATCGACAGGCGGAACGGAAGCACTAAAAGATGTTTTAATAGCTCTTCCGAGAAATGCACCCGGAATGGTTATAGTTCAGCATATGCCCGCAAACTTTACCGCTTTGTTTGCACAAAGATTAAACACGCTATGTGCGATGGAGATTAGAGAGGCAAAAAACGGTGACTCGATTATTCCGGGGGTTGCTCTCATTGCTCCGGGGGATTATCATATGGTTGTTAGACGCTCGGGAGCTAGATACTATGTTGAGATAGGAAACGGGGAAAAAGTCTCGGGACATAGACCCTCTGCCGATGTTTTGTTTAACTCAGTTGCTAAAATTGCCGGCTCAAACGCAATAGGCGTAATTTTGACGGGAATGGGCGGTGACGGGGCAAAAGGACTACTAGCCATGAGAAATGCGGGAGCCGATACAATCGGACAAGATGAAGCAAGCTGTGTAGTTTACGGTATGCCCAAAGTCGCTTACGACATCGGAGCCGTCGAGAAACAACTACCGCTTAGCAAAGTAGCTGAGGGCATACTTTCTCTAATAGTTTAATATGCAAATTTGTGATATAATTTCATCTACTTTTTTTAAGGATTTCCTACGCAAACGCAAGATGTAAAAATTATTTTTATGAGTTTTGTTATTCTCATCGGAGTCGGTGCTTTTTTGCTAATGCTTCCATTTGCCCATAATGGTAACCTAACTATCATAGATGCCCTCTTTACTGCTACCTCTGCCGCATGCGTAACCGGACTCATAGTAAAAGACACTCCTGTTGACTTCACAAGTTTTGGACATGTCGTAATCCTTTCTTTGATTCAAATCGGAGGTCTAGGCTATATGACGGCGGTTACCTTTTTGGCTGTTATGCGTCGTAAAAAGCTTGGATATCGCGACCGTCTTATCCTCAAAGAGTCGTTAAACTATCCGGGGATGAGCGGAATTTTTCGTTTTTTGAAAATCGTTTTTGCCAGTATTATCATTATTGAACTTAGCGGCGCACTTATCTTATCATTGCGTTTTTGGGTAGATATGCCGCTTGGCGATGCGGTATGGTTTGGTTTTTTTCACTCCGTATCAGCTTTTAACAATGCCGGATTTTCTCTTTTTAGCGACAATATGATGGGATTTCGAAATGATTTAGTTATAAACATTACCATTCCGCTGTTGATAATTCTCGGTGGGTTGGGATATATGGTACTTTTAGAACTCTACAACTACCGTAAAAAATCACTAACACGCATCTCTACTCATGCTAAACTGGTTCTATGGTCATCCGGTATCCTCATTATTGCCGGAATGGCAATTATTCTCTCTTTAGAATGGAATAATCCGGAATCATTCGGCAATATGGACGTTTGGGAAAAAATCATGGCTGCTTGGTTTGCGTCGGTAAATTACAGAACTGCAGGATTTAACAGTATCGATTTTTCTACATTCAATGATTCCGATCTCTTTTTCGGAACTGTTTTTATGATTACCGGCGGTAGTCCGGGCGGAACTGCCGGAGGTATTAAAACCACGGTTCTGGCACTAGCTATCATCGGGGTTTGGTACACTCTTCGCGGTCAAAACAACCCGCATATTTTTAACAGAAGTCTAGTTCCGTATCAAATCAACAAAGCGTATGCAATTATCTTTGTTGCCTCATTTTATATAATGATTTCAACAATTATATTAAATGAGAGCGAAAATCTTCACTTTGTCAGAACTCTCTTTGAAACCTGTTCGGCATTCGGTACGGTAGGCGTATCTACCGGAAACGGCGGTGTACTAAGTTATAGTGCGCTCTTTAGTGATTTAGGAAAAGTTAACATTATTCTGCTTATGTTGATGGGTAGAATCGGTGTTTTTGCATTTACTATCGTCATAGTGGGCAAAGCGGTGCAAACCCGTATTAAATATGCAGAAGGAAAGGTGATTATATGACATATGTTGTTATTGGACTAGGAAAATTTGGATACCATGTTGCCAAAGGATTGGCACAGCAAGGTGAAGCAGTTATTGCTATAGACCATAGTGAAGAGAAAGTAAAAGATATAAGCGAGTTCGTACAAGACGCAATTGTTCTTGACTCTTCAGATCCAAAAGCACTTCTTGAAGCGGGAATTGCCGATGCGGAAGTTGCGATTGTAAGCATTGGAGAAAATCTTGAAGCAAGCATACTTACGGTTATGGCGCTAAAAGAACTTGGAATAGAAACGGTTATTGCCAAAGCTATAACGCAGGTTCACGGTCAAATTCTCTCAAAACTTGGTGCCGCAAAAGTCATCTACCCCGAGATGGAGTCTGCAAAAAAACTTGTTAAAAAAATTGTTAAAAATATTCACTATGAGACTATTGATCTCTCTATCACAATGAAACTTGCCAAAATGACCGTTCCGTCATTCTGGGTCGGAACTTCAATACTCTCTGCGCTATTTAAAGATGAGTTTGAAGTAAAACCAATCGCATACAAACATCAAGGAGAGTGGCATACATCGTTTGAAAATGATGATATTCTTGAAGCGGGCGATATACTGGTTGTTTTGGGCAACAGCAACAATATAGAAGCGCTTAGCAAGAAGGTGTAAAATAGTCTAATATCTTCTGGGATTGATGCGCTTGAGAAAAATTATGCTTTAGCGTACAAGCCGGAGCTAACATCTGTTTTTTAGTTGTGTTTCTTAATTAGTATGTAATTGTATGCATTTGTATAAAATCTTTATAATCTCCATTGTCAGCCTTTTTTAATGCCAGAATATAGTCACTTCTTTTAGGATTTTCTTTTGCGAGTAAATCTTCTTGCCATTTAACAGGCATTGAACCGTTTTGTCTGAGATAAATATTTGCCAGCATTCTGGACCATCTACCGTTTCCGTTTAAAAAAGGATGGATTTGCACTGCTCTATGATGAATTCTTGCAGCAGTTTCATATATATCAAATGTTTTATTTTTATTCCAATACTCTATATCATCAGAGAGTTTTTTTAATTCCATTGGCACTAAATACGCCTTTATGCCGATTGAGAGTTCGTTATGTCTTAGTTTACCTGCCCACTCCCATACATCACCGAACATTTCTTTGTGAAGAAAAAGCAGCCATTCATAAGTAAAAGGTGTATCTTTTTTTGTAGGTTGTGCAGAGAGATATTTTAAAGTTGCATTTGCAATATTTTCTGCTTCTTTTATGTAAATTTCTTTAAGTGTGTAAGATTTTAAGTGAGAAAGCTTTAATCCTGAAGTATCATTAAGTAGTGTTGCATAATCAATTGGTTTGGTGCTATCAATCATTATGCAACCCACAATCTGTTTGTATAAGAACCGCTTAGAAACTCTTTTTCAAATTTATAAATTATTTTTTCTAAACTATCTTTTTCTAAACCCTGCATCTCAAGAGCAGAGGTGCTTTGAACTAAAGATGCCATAAAGATGGCTTTTTGTTTAGCTCTTTGTTTTTGCAGTTGCTTTAAAGGAATAATTTCATTACCTGCAAAATCAACACCAAGAAGATTTGTGATATGTTCTATTGTACTTAGCTTAACATCCTCACCTGCAAAAAATCTATGAACAGTTCTTAAACCAAGATTACTGAGTTTTGCAAGATTATCAATGGTAATATTAAGCTGTTTTCGTCTTTGTTCTATTTTATCTATTAATTCTAATCTCATCATAGCAAATCCTTTTGATAATTATGCCATAAGTGGCACACATTAGTCAAATTTTTTTTGTTTGCAATCTTGTTATATCAAAGCATATATTCAACTATTCAACACGGTTTCGACCTCGCTCTTTGGCAAGATAAAGTTTCTCATCGACCTGAGCGATATAGCGGTCAACCGTATCTTGATCAACAATCGTTTTGCTATCGGCTAAAATAGAGAGCGTTCCTATGCTTACGGTATAGCGGATGGATATATTCTCAACAATTACCTCTTTTGAAGCAGTTACATCACATATTTTTTGAGCAAGCATAAGAGTCTCTTCTCTATCCGTCATAGGCAGTAAAATCATAAACTCCTCGCCGCCGAAACGAAAGATATAATCCGATTTTCTAAGAGTATCTTCTAATACTTTGGAGAAGTGCTTAAGCACTATATCTCCTACACTGTGACCGTAAGTGTCGTTGACAAGTTTAAAATGATCCAAATCGCACATCATCAAAGCAAATTCTCTGCCGGTCGCTTTGGCAATATCAAGCTTGTTTAACATTATCTTGTTAAACAGCCGTCTAGTCAGCAGATGAGTAAGAGGGTCTTTAGCACTCTCTTCAATTTCATTTAAAAAAGCTATCTCGCTTCCTATCTCAAGCGAATAGTAGTCAATCCGCTGCATAAGATGAATAAGAGTTGCAGGACGAAACTCATTTCGTTTGCAATAGCTAATAACATTTGCAGCCAAGTCATGGAGATTTATATGTAGTTTTTCTATCACTTTAAAATGGGTAGTAGAGAGCACATAAGAAGTTGTAGCGCAGCCCATCCATTTACCAAATTCGCATTTAGTAGGGTTTAACTCAGGATATCCGTTATCATACTCTTTTTTTTGAACATAATTTATAAGGTTTATTACCCACTTGATATGGTTTTCATAATGCACCATAAACTTTTTATCAGGCATCAACCCAATGCGGGAGAGGCGAAGTTCGCTTTTAAGCTTAAGCTGATTTAAAAAATTTTGCAGATATAACTCGGTAATACGATGCTCATGTTCTGCAAAAAAATGATTAAGCTCATCTATATGCTTAAAATCTTTTTTTTCAAGGAGGCTGCCTAGCAGTTTACGAACAACGGTGATAAATTCACTGTATAAAAATAGATAGGATATATCATGTTCAATCGCAAAGTGCACTAATACCGTAGTATTATTTTCAATATCCTCTTTGGAAGTAGAGAGTAAAAGATTTAAAAACAGTTTTTTATATTCCGTTATCACACTGCTATAGAGAAGTTCATTAGTGTTATTAGACTGTAGACTCTCAATATTAATATTAAAATCTTGAACACATTTTTCTATATCAGGAAAATATTTTTGTATTACCTTCACTTTAGATCTCCTGTTTTAATAAATATTATTAAAAATTATAGATACAAAATATTATAGCACTAACTCTATTTTTTTTGTATATTTTAATTATTAAACTTCGTATCTCTATTATTTAATATCTCTTCCATCTCGTCTGATGGTATCGGTTTAGAGTAGTAATAACCTTGGATGTGACTGCATCCGTTCTTTACCAAAAACTCTTTTTGCTCTCTGTTTTCAACACCCTCGGCAATAACACTCAATTTTAAACTATGTGCAAGAGCAATAATAGCTCTTGCGATACTAACATCCTCTTCGTCGTCAGGAAGTCCGTCTACGAATGACTTGTCAATCTTTAGCTTATCAATCGGGAGCCGCTTTAGATATGAGAGAGATGAGTATCCAGTACCAAAATCATCAACTGCGATTTCAATGCCCATATCGCTAATCTTTTTTAGAACTTCAATAGCGCTTTTGGGGTTTTTCATAATCTCACCCTCCGTAACCTCAAGTTCCAGCCACTCCGGCTTAAATCCGCTCTCTTGCATTATTGTCACAAGTGTCTCTAAAAAGCTCTCTTGCCCTAACTGTTTCATAGCAAGATTTAACGCTAATATTCCGGGATTGAGACCTTTGCTATACCACTCGGCCACCTGCTTCATAGCTATTTTCATTACTGACTGGTCAATCGCTATAATCAGTCCTGTCTCTTGAGCCAATGGAATAAAACTATTTGGATAAATCAGTCCTTCACTCGGATGCTTCCATCTAACCAGCGCTTCCATACCGATTATCTCACCGGTTTTGCCGTTTACTTGCGGCTGATAGTAGACGATAAACTCTCCATCTTCCAATGCTTTTCTTAAGCTTGCTTCCATAACGACTCTTTTAAGTGCAAGCTCCGTCATCTCTGCCGAGTAGTATTGATAATTATTTCTGCCCTCTTCTTTAGCCCTATACATAGCAGCATCGGCATATTTTAAAAGATTATCCGCATCCGTATCATCTTTTGGGAAAATACTTATACCGATACTAGTAGTAATATAAAGCGTATTGTTCTCTATAATAATCGGCTCGGCTAGAACTAAAATAATTTTTTTTGCAAGTGCAGAAACATCTATCTCTTCTTTTAAATCTTCCACAAGAAGTATAAACTCATCACCCCCTAAACGCGACAAGGAATCTTCCTTGCGGACGATTCCCTGCAATCTTTTTGATATAACTTTTAGAACTTTATCTCCAAACATATGTCCTAACGAATCGTTAATCTGCTTAAATCTGTCCAAATCAATAAAAAGAAGCGCGAACTCTGTTTTTTGGCGTTTTGCTTTTTGGATGGCTTGTTCTAGTCTGTCGCTAAATAAAATCCTATTGGGAAGTCCTGTAAGAGCATCATGATGAGCTTGAAAATCCAAAATATCTTTTTGTTCGTTAAGTCTATCAGTGTAGTTTTTTATCAATACATTTACCAGCAGAGCAATTACGATAATTATCAAAACAGCCGTTATAACTGAAAACCATCTGATAAACATAATCGTATTTTTGTAATAATCCATCTCATTTTTAAAAACAAAATAGCCTACATCTCTCTCATTATAATCTTTTAAGATAAAACTTTTAAAAACAAGATACTCTTTTTTGTTCTGTTTTCTAAAATAGTTATCTTCGCTGATGATTCTCTCATCAATTACATCTAAGACCGACTCTTCTTCTTCACTTGATGATTTATACTTTATGATTAGATAATCATCCGAAAACTTGGCTAAATAGTCATCAACTCCTTGGCTGTACATAAAAATAGGTTCGGCTGCCTTTTTTGATATTAAAAAGAGCGGTACATACTCGTTTGATATTGAAAGTTTTGAGATAAGATACTTAATATCCACCCCTAATTCAAATGCGCCGATATATTCGCCTTTATGAAAGACGGGAAATACTACTCTGTAACTAACGCCATACTTTCCGACTTCTAAACCGGATTCCATTTTTCTTGAAATATTTGTTTTTACTATAATCGGACGAATATCTTTAAGATCGTCTCCAAAGCTTTCCTGTTTGTGGATTCGTAAAAAGCTATGGTTATCAACCGTATGAAAGTGCATAACGGATAAAAATTCGTTACGCTGTATTAACTCTTTATATATAGGCATAGTTAGATTTAACAGCTCCTGCCTATCTTTTTTTGCAAATGCTTCTGCTACTTTAGGATTTGATAAAATTTCATTTCCGTATCTGCCATACTCATCTTTTATCTGGTCAAATATCGTGTTTATAAGCTGCGCGGTATCTCGCTCTTTTTTAGAAACAGTCATATCTAAAACCGTCACATACTGATAATGCCCCAAATACATAAGAATCAGAAAGCTAATCGTCTGAATTGCTAAAATAGTAAGTATTATTTTTTTGCCGTATTGCATATTTATATAATCTTTTTTTTATTTCTTATCACTATTATATTCATAAATGATTACAATAGTATTAAAATAGCCTTATACCCCTTGCTTTAAGCCCAAAAAAAGAGAGATTTAAATAATCTACATAAAAAATTAAAGAATTAAATATGTCAAATAGATTAAAACTAGAAGATTCACCTTACTTACAACAGCACAAAGATAATCCAGTAGATTGGTATCCGTGGTGCGACGAAGCATTTAAAAAAGCCAAAGATGAAAACAAAGCAATTTTTATATCCATCGGCTACAGCTCATGCCATTGGTGCCATGTTATGGAAGAAAATGTCTTTACAAACAAAGAGTGTGCAGATATCTTAAATGCCCACTTTGTCTGCATCAAAGTTGACCGTGAAGAGCGACCCGACATAGATAAGCACTATCAAGAGGTTTATATGCTTTTAAACCGCAGAAGCGGCGGATGGCCGACTTCCATATTTTGCACCCCCGAAAACAAACCGTTTTTTGCGGGAACTTACATACCGCCGCAGTCTCGTGAAGGAAGCATAGATGGGATGGGGTTTGTTGAGCTTACAAAACTCATAGCCGACAAAATATCGCAAAGAGATGAGCAGATACTAAAAAATGCCGATGAGATAGAGAATTTTTTAAACCACAAAGAACATCCAAAAGAGGCAACGGTTCTAAAAGAGGATTTTACTAAAAACTTTATGCTTCAAGTAAAAAACAACTACGACACGACAAACGGCGGCTTCTCCTTAGCACCGAAATTTCCGCATGCAAGCACGCTCGGCACGCTTCTTGTCATCGACAAACTATATGATGACAAATCCGCAAAAGCGATGGTTTTAAACACGCTTCAAAATATGAAAAAAGGCGGTATGTATGATTTGATAGAGGGCGGATTTTGCCGTTACAGCGTTAATGAGGAGTGGTCGGTTCCGCACTTTGAGAAGATGCTTTACGATAATGCCCTGCTCTGTGAACTTTACACAAATGCTTACCTTGCCTACAAAGATGAAAGTTTTTTACAAACTGCCAAAGAGATTGCCGATTTTTGGCATAACTATATGAGCGAAGACGACTTAATGTATAGTGCAAGCGATGCGGACAGCGATGGAGAAGAAGGAACTTACTATACATATAGTTATGATGAAGTTTATGAACTCTTAAGTAAAAACGGCTACGAAGCGATAGATGAGATTTTAGAAAAACTAAGCGTAATAAAAGATGGAAATTTTGAGGGGAAAAATATCATCAGATTTAAAAGTGATGAAACACCGAAAAATTTTGAAAATATAAAGTTTCTGCTTGGGGGATTAAGAGCAAAAAGAGATTATCCGTTTTGTGATAAAAAAGTTCAAGTCTCATGGTCTGCTATGATGATAAAAGCTCTTTTTATGCTTGGAAATATAGACGCTTCATACAAACAAAGAGCTATAAAATACCTTGATGCTCTGCTTGAGTCAATGTACAAAGAGGGTAAACTCTACCATACGGCTCTCATACATAAAACTCCAAAGGTAGAGGCATTTTTAGAAGATTTCGCGTTTTTATCTCAAGCACTCATTGAAGCATTTAACTCCACGGGGGATGAACTCTACCTTATCCGTGCTCAACACTTTGCAAATATGGCATTAGAGAGATTTTACGACAAAGGAACATGGAGATTTAGCGTAGGAGAGTTTGAAACAAAAGCAGATATCTCGGACAATACCTACACAAGTTCAGTTGCAATAATAGTTGATGTTCTGCTCTCTCTAGGCACTCTGCTTGAAGATGACAAATATAATCACTTTGCGTTTAAAACGCTAGAATACAACTCATACGAGCTGGGAAGACGCCCCGTTATTTACCCGTATATGTTACGCCAAATGTTAAGATATTTAAAGGGTGAGAGAGTTATAAAATCAAACCTGAAAAACTTAGAGTCAAAGGCGCTTGAGCTTGCTTCTTTAGAGTATCCGTTTATCCAAAAAAAAGCCTCTGACGATGATTTTTTTATGGTTTGCGGAACTAAAAGCTGTTTTGCTACAACGCAAAACCCTAATGAAATCAATGATATAATCAAAAAAACTTTTTAGGAAAAAATAATGAGTAGTATGAAACTCGGCGTAAACATCGACCATGTGGCAGTTTTAAGAGAGGCAAGACGAGTAAATGACCCTGATATCTTAAATGCCCTTTTCATCGCATGTCAAAGCGGTGCAGACCAGATAACCATCCATCTAAGAGAAGATAGACGCCACATTCAAGATGTCGACGCTTATAACATTATGAAGCACTCCACCATGCCCGTAAACCTTGAATGTTCTATCAACAGAAGCATTTTAAATATAGTAACAGACCTAAAACCGCACCGCGCTACTTTGGTTCCGGAAAAGAGAGAAGAGGTGACGACTGAAGGCGGACTTGATGTCATAAAATACGAAGATGAAATCTCTTATGCAATCGAACTATTGCATGACTATATCATTCCAGTCTCACTTTTTATCGACCCGACCATAGAGGCGGTAGAGATGTCAAAAAAATTGGGGGCAGAGATGGTAGAGCTTCATACGGGGAGTTTTGCAAATATTTACGCTATGTTAAACTCATCTCTATCTTACTCAAACCACTCCATAAAAGAGCTGCAACTTCCTCGTCACGAGTTGGCAATAAAGCTTGAAAAATCAATTACGGCTATAAAAGAAGCCGCAAAACATGCCAAAAAAATCGGTTTGGAAGTCGCAGCCGGACACGGACTGAACTACAACAATGTCGACGAGATGATGAAGATTGCAGAGATTACGGAGCTAAATATCGGACAAAGCATAGTAGCTAGAAGCGTCTTTAGCGGTTTAGCAGACGCCGTAAAAGAGATGAAGAGATTGACTACAAGATGAAACCATACATTGCAATAAGTATCGGTGATTTAAACGGAGTCGGGATTGAAATTGCCCTAAAAGCTCATAAAAAAATCTCTGCCATTTGTACTCCCATCTACTGCATAAACTCCTATATGCTCCATCAGGCGTGTGAACTTTTGGATGTAGAAATTCCGTCTGATTTTGAGATATTTGAAGTTGAGGGCAGTTTTAACATAAGAGAGGGTTGTGTAGATAAAGATGCAGGAAGATACTCTTATGACTCATTTATGAGTGCCGTTAAACTTTGCGAAGAAAAAAAGACTGATGCGGTTGTAACTATGCCGATTCATAAAGAGGCGTGGTCGTTGGCAGGTTTGCACTACAAAGGACACACGGATTTGCTTCGCGATTACTTCAAAAAAGATGCCATTATGATGCTTGGATGCGATAAGATGTTTGTCGCACTCTACACCGAACACATACCCTTAAGAGAAGTGGCAAGCCACATAACAAAAGAGGGACTTCTTAGCTTTTTCCTTGATTTAAACAGAGCAATTCCTAACAAAAGATTTGCCGTTTTAGGTTTAAATCCTCATGCGGGAGATAACGGCGTTTTAGGAGATGAAGAGAGAGTTATAGAGGCGGCTATTGAAGAGGCAAATGAAACAATAGGGCAAGAACTATTTGTAGGCGCAATCGTACCCGACATCGCTTTTACGCCGCACATGAGAAGCTCATTTACACATTTTGTGGCGATGTACCACGACCAAGGTTTAGCACCGCTTAAAGCGCTCTATTTTGACGAGAGCATAAATGTATCGCTAAACCTGCCGATAATAAGAACTTCGGTAGATCACGGAACCGCCTTTGACATAGCTTACAAAGGCAAAGCAAACACTCTAAGCTATGAGAATGCAATCAAGAGTGCGATAGAGTTTGGAATGACGGTGTCTGCGTCATCCTGAACTCGCGTGCCCTTTGGGTATGATTCAGGATCTAAGGGTTTACTATTTTAGAGGTGCTACATTACAAAGCACGGCTTCTATTTTTGTTTTAAAACTTATACCGACTTCGCTCCAAGTTTTACCTTTGTGAAGATCAAAACATGCTTCATTGATTGAAGAGAGTGCTTTGCTTGCACTAAAATCTAAAATATCGATTGTGCCTTTTGCTTCAAAAACATCATTGCTAAAACTATACTTCATAGGAACTGTTTTTTTAATACCGTTCATCTCTATCTCAACACTTACAACACCTGTTCTTGGGGCATCTTTTACTTTTTCATCAGCTTTAATATCTACTATTTTTGCATTAATGTCTTTACTGCTCATCATACCAAAGAAAAATTTAGCAAGTTTCTCATCACGACCTTTGTCTTTTGAGTTTACGCTTGATGTATCTATAACAACCGTTGAACCGACCAAGATAGAACGAAAATTCTCACCGCTTTTTACAATCGGCGTATATGCCACACTCTCAAAAGTTCCGCCTACACCTATTTTTTCATTAGTTTTATAGCCAATCCAACCAACCTCAACGGCTCCGACTTGAGCCAGTTCACAACCGCCCTTAGCACTCGCGTACAAACTTGAGCCAATAGATAGCGCTATAAATACGGAGATAATTACATTTTTCATTTTTATCCTTTGGGTTATTTTAAGAGTAAAGTTCTTGCAGAACTCTATTAGTATAACTTCTATTTCTTATCAAACCACTTCCTTTTGAAAAAGAGTAATATTTTTAAAGTTATGTTTAACAATCTTTAAATCTAGCTCATCTGCAATATACTTAAATGTTTTGAGATTAAAAAAACCTATATGTGTTATGTCTCTTATATACCACCATTTAAAAAATTCTTCATCATTTGCTGGATGAAAAGCGCTCATAAGCAGCAGATAACCGCCCTCTCTTAGGTGCAAAAGCAGCTCTTTAAAAACTTCAAGCGGATTTTGCAAGTGCTCAAAAACCTCTGTTGAGATAATCAAATCATACTCTTTACCCTTATACACTTTTTGCGGAAAATAAAACGGATCATATCTGTCGCATACGATACCCTCTTTTTCTAAAAGTGTCGGCAAAACCAAGCCTCTTCCGCACCCAAAATCAAGCGTTGTTTTCATATTTGAGGGAACAAACTCTTCTATTAAATCCTCAAACATTTTTACATAACCGAGTGATTCAAAACTGTTATGGTGTTTATCGTAATGTTTCTTCTCATGTGCTTCATCAACATAAAAAATTTCATCTAAAAAAATATAGTCGCAAGACAAGCACTTATGATATATTTTTTTAGTTTTTGGATCCGTTGTCTCTATCGTGTCGTTATTACAAATTTTGCATATTTTCATTAGAGAATCATACCATTTTTCTACAATACTCTTGCGGCTTACAGGCTATTTTTAAATTTTTATTGTAAAATTCAAAAATGATAGACAATTTAATTTTAAACTACATACTTCTTTTTGTTTTTCTTGAACTATACGAGATTAGCTGGCAAAAAGCTCCAAGCATCATGGGGATGGTGGTGCGCATGAACAAATATTACTCAAAGAGTATATTGCTGTTTTTGATTATGCAGCCGACTTTTTACTTTGCCATCGGCTTTGCGATGCTGTGTGATTACAATATATTTGCAATGATTTTACTCTTTTTAAAAACAGCAGATATCGCAACAAAGATACTTCTTATAGAGCAGATTTTTACAAAAAAAAGCTTATCTCACGAAATGAGTCTGATTTTCTTAGCACCCATAGATAGCTTTTTACCGTATATGGGGTTAGTAATATACCCTCTTCTTATTGCACTGGCTATATAAAATCTCAACAAAGATAGATTGCTTCGTCGCAAGCTCCTCGCAATGACGAGAGTGGCATTGTCACTGCGAGGAACGAAGTGACGCGGCAGTCTGAGAGAAAAAGAGAGATTAACCGTGCTTGTCATTCTAAATCAGAATAACTGCTTTTAAGCTGAGCTTGTTTAGATAAAAATTTTACACTCTGCGATATACCGTCATTTGGCAATTCTTGATGTTCATCTAATTTTTCTAAAAAATTATCCATCTTAGCCGTCAATGCAACTCTCAAAGAGTCCATCTGCTCTTTTATATTATCTATTTCACTATCTTTAGACTCTTTAAACTCATTTACAATCATGTTTAACTGCGATTGCGATTTTACATACTCTGATTTTATAACTTCTATATCTTTCATCAAATCTCTCATTGATGCGTAAATATCATGCAAAGAGCTATTTTGAGCTTGCAATTCGCTCATTTTTTTAGATGAAAGAATCATCTGCTTCATTATCATTTCACTCTGCTCTTTTATACCGCCTAGCTTATTTTCACTCTCATAAAGAGAAGTATTTATACTCTGTGTATGTGACTTAAGGGAGAGCAGCTCTTTTTCAAACGGTTTTATAATTTCGCTTAATTGCTCAATGGTATACTTAATAATAGTTTTTGCTATAGTCTGAGAAGTGTTGCCGATAGATTGTAAACTATCTTTTAACTCTTCCATCTCTTCTCTTATGCTGCCTTTGTTTTCAAGCGCTTTTTCCAGAATTACTTTTACTTTGTTAAAATGGTCTTGTTCCGTAACTCTAAGTATATCTATATGTTTATGCACAACACTGTCTAAAGACGGGAGTTGAACCTCTGTAAAATTTTCAAATGATTTTGTGACATCAACATGCCAACTCTCTATCTGTTCAAACTGTTGTAAAAATTTATTTTGATTTACTAAAATCATATCTAACACTTTTACATCGTGTTTAAATCGCTCTCTTGACTCTTCTTGGGATTGCTTATCTTCATTTTGATTTAAAATCATCTTTTTTTCAAGTTCGGAACTAAACTCTTTTATCTCTGTTATCTGTTCCATCAACTCTTTTATAAACTCTTGTTGAGTTTTTGACTGTTCGGACTGTTGCGTTTGATGAAGTACATTCATAACGATATATAAAAGAAGTGAAACTAAAATAGGAATAAAACTCTCTTTTAGAGTAAGCAATATATTTGCCGCCTCAGGCTGGATTATAAAGTGAAGAAGAGCGCTAATTATACCTATACCCACTATAAGCGGTATATAATTTATCTTGTTTGGCTGTTTTAATATAGATATCTGTCTTAAAAAAAGTAATGCCATAAATACAAATGCGAGTAATAAATCAATATCAAACACTGTACATCCTTTAGATTGACTCTAAAAATCTACAACTATTCTATCATAAAATTTTATAAAACTATATCCAATATTTCTTTTGGTCTCTTTGCAACTACTTTTGCATTGCTATATGGCGTAAATCCCCAAGTTGCAAATATAGGCTCTATTCCGGCCGCATGAGCACTTAAAATATCTTTTGAATTATCTCCTATCATCCATGCTTTGTGGTTATCTTTATCAAAGCCGTAGTGATTTAGTATGCGATTTAACATCAAAGGACTGGGTTTTGGCTCGCTAACTCTATCTGCTCCGATGATTACATCAAAAAGATTTTTTACTCTTAAATGCTCTAACATTCTTAGCGCAAACTGCGTAGGCGCGTTTGTTGCAACAGATATCTTTACATCCGAAGCGACTAAACTCTCCAACATCTCCTTTACGCCATCATAAAGGTAGACATTTTTTATACATTGAAGCTCATAATGGCTCTCAAACAATGCTTTATCTTTCTCGTGATACACCTCTGTTTCATAAAAAAGCCGTGACAGGTTTCTTACCTCCATATTTATAGCCTCGACTATAAAAGCTTCACTAAGCGGAGCAAGATTGTAGTGAACTTCTCTAACATGATTTACGGATATAGTTATATCTTTTTTAGAATCAAGCAGAGTACCGTCCATATCGAAAATAACGATTTTCATCTTTTGTTTTATCTCATTTTTGAATATATCTCTACCAATGCTTCGACAAAAGATTCACTGTCATTTAAACATCTGCAAACTCTATAATCTTCAAACCCAAGTTCACTTGCAACATCGCGATACTGAATTTCAAGTTCATAATCAGTCTCGGAGTTATCAATAGTAAAAGCTATGGGACAAATAACGACTCCCCTGCTCTTAATCTCATTTAGTTTATCTTCTAAAGAGGGCGTTAACCACTCTACGGGTCCGATTTTTGATTGATATGCAAGATGAGCATCGTTAAACTTCATCCCTTCATCTTCTAGCATCTGCGTTAAAATAACAACATGCTTTTCTATATGCTTTTGGTAAACATCCCCCGCGTATATAACACTTTGCGGAACTCCATGTGCTGAGAAGATAATATCAAAATTTTTGCACTCATCAGAGCCTACTCTCTCTTTGATTCTCTCAATGACGGCTCTGTTGTAAGTGTCGTTTTGAAAAAAGTGTTTTATTTCAACCAAGATAGCATCGCCGCCGCTTGAGTGGTACTGCTCTTCGAAATCCTCAAGCGAAGATTTTGTCGTAGTTGTTGAAAACTGCGGATAAAGCGGAATAAGATAGATTTTTTCTATATTTTCTTTGTTAAGCCTCTCGATAACCTCCGAAGCAAAAGGGGGCGTATAACGCATAGCAAAATCAACTATGACATTCTCTCCTACTCTGTCTTGAAGTTTTTTAACCAGCTTTCTCGTATGTCCTACAATCGGAGATTTTCCGCCGATTCGTTTATATATCTCTTGAGCTTTTTCAACTCTTGAAAAAGTTATCATCTTTGCTATAAAACTTCTCAAAAATGAACTCTTTAAAGGTATAATATTTTTATCATTAAACATATTCGTCAAAAAAACTTCAACCTCGTTTAGGTTATTTGGTCCGCCCATATTTAGTAAAACAATTGCTTCTTTTTTCATCTAATAAACCTCTCTTCTATGAGCTATTCTCACTAGAGTAATAACTAAAATATTGTTTTCTTTAAGATAAACAATTCTATAATCGCCCGCTAGTTTGCGAAATTTCCCTTTATGCTTGCCTTTTAATGCTTTATCACCGATAAATATTCCGTTTTGTAAATCAATAATTTTTTTGGCAACTTGCTCTTGAGTACTTTTTTCAAGTTCCAAAAACTCTTTTTGGGCTCCTTTATTAAAGGCAACTTTATACATCTATTCCTGCTTGTTTAAACACATCTTCAAGCGATATAAGTTTTTCTTTTCCACTTTTTATATCATCGATTCTCTTGTCGCTTATCATTTCATCAAGTGTATCAAAGTAACTACTTATCGCCTTTTCTATCAAATATGTTCTTGTTCTGTCTAATTCACTTGCACAAGCATCAAGTTCTGCTAGAAGAGTTTCATCAAGTCTTATATTTATAGCTTTTTTCATATTGTACCCTTTTGTGGATATTTGTAGATACATTATACCACAAGTATCTACTTACTTCTCTTTAACCCTTAAACTTATCTCATATACTATCTGCTGTAATGGTAGCATATCTTCATAAATTTTATAGAGCGTATCTATAAGCAACTCCCCGTTTTGGATAAGTTTGGGCTCTAAAATTTTGTAAGTCGCCATCCCTTTATAGAGGCTTAAATCTACACTCGGCATATCTGAAGTAAAACCTCGCGGATATTTTTTATACCCTTTTGCTATTATGCTATATCCCATAGAAGTTATCTTGTCAAGTACTCTATCAAGCTCAACTCTTCTTTTTTCGTTTTTTATGTAGTCACGGTATGCGTCAAGCATAGGTTTGTTAAACCATCGCACGCCTACTGCGACAAATAGCTCATCAGGAGAGAAATGGAGATAAAATGAGGATTTTTGAAGTCTGCATCCACTCCAACCGCCTTGAGGAAAGATGACACCTATTTTAGACTTCATAGGCTCTTTATTTTCACCCATGCGTCTGACATCCCGATACATCTTAAAGAGAGATTTGTTTATCTTTGGCTCCGCTTCGATAGTCGGCTCTAATGCCATAAGATGTTCGCCCATCTCAACAACAAAGGCTTTTGAGGGATTTAAAATGGTTTTTTCATACTCATCTCTATTTGCTTCAAACCACTCTTTGTTGTTATTTTTGCGGATGGATTCTAAAAACTCCGTTGCATTTTTAAAACCCGTAAACTCCATCAAAAAATCCTTTTACGCCAGTTTTCTGTTTCTAAACGCAATAGCGATAAGAACAAATAAAATAGCATAAGTAATCGGTACAAAATCAGGAATCGGCACAGGGTCGCCTTTTGCGTATGAGTGCATTCCCGCCAAGTAGTAGTTAACCCCGAAGTATGTCATAATTACCGATGTGTACGATAAAAGTGATATAACGCTATAGTTAAATTCGCTATAAATCTGCTTGATAAATCTCAAGTGAACGACAACCGCATAAATCAAAATGGTTACAAGAGCCCATGTCTCTTTTGGATCCCATCCCCAGTATCGCCCCCAACTCTCGTTCGCCCAAACACCGCCTAAGAAGTTACCTAGCGTTAAAAACGCCAAACCTATCATTATACTCATCTCATTTATGGAGTTTAACTCTTTGATGGAAAGAGAGATGTGAGTATCGTTTTTCTCATTTTTAAGTATGAAAAGAAGAATCGTAATAAAACCTAAAAGCGCTCCAAGACCCAAAAAGCCGTAACTTGCCGTAATTACAGCGACATGTATACTTAGCCAATATGAGTTAAGAACGGGTACAAGGTTTGTTACTTGCGGATTCATCCAGTTTAGATGCGCCACAAAAAGAATCAATCCTGTTAAAACTGCCGTGGATGCCATAGTCATAGATGAGCGTTTTGAGAACACAAAACCCGCCAAAACCGTTGCCCAGCTGATGTATATCATAGATTCATATCCATCAGACCACGGTGCGTGACCCGCTACATACCATCTAAGCCCTATACCAAATGTGTGCACTAAGAACAGTGTTATAAGCAGAGCTAAAGAGATTTTTGCAAACATAGAAATATTGAAGCTTGGTTTTAGTATTTTAATAAAACTTGCAATTAAAAGCACAAATCCGATTAAAAAATATATAGGATAAATTCTCTCAAAAATATTTGCATAGTTGTAAAACATCTCTGCTTTTATCCTAGTCTCAGAAGGTGAAACCGATGCGCCGTAAAACTTTTGATATTCGACTATCTTCTCTATTGCAGAGTTTGCACTTGCCCAGTTTCCGCCGTTTACCGCACTATCTAATGCCGTAAAATATTCAAATGCGATTTCTCTGATCTTTAGAGCGTTATCTTGCGAAAATGTCTCAAGCGCCTCTACCGTAGGATACCATTTGTTATTTACATCATTTGGTTTGGGCCAAATTTTTATCAAAGCGCCCGAATATACCGAGTAAGAAATATTTACTCTCTCATCAATCTCTAAGACTGCTTTATCAAAGAGGTCTCTATGTTTTGGCTCTTTTCTGGTTGCATTATCTACATATTCTGCAAGTTTATAACCGTTTAAACTCTGCGGATCCACAAAAAATTGCGCAAAAGATGCATATTTTGCATCAGATTTTGTACCTATTATTTTGTTTATCTCCTCATTTTTTGTTCTAATTATTTTTAGCTCTCTATATGCATCAGGCTTGGACATCATCCCTAGTATTACTTGGTTTGCGTTTAGTTTTTCATCGCCGATATTTAAGTATGGGCTTTTATAGATTTTTGCCAAAATTTCGGTTGAGAGTGTATCAAGCGGCTTCATTCTTCCGCTGCTGTCTTGAATAATCAACTGACCGAATCTCTTTGCATGTTCTTTGTCAAAAGACAAAATGGTTTTTATAGACGGATCCAACTCCTCCGCATAAGACGGAGTTACGCTAAAGAGAACTCCAAGCAAAAGCAGAAGAGCTACGGCTTTGCCTTGGCTGGCTTTTTTTGCTATGTTTGAGAGCTTCGCAAATCTGTTCTCTTTAGAGAAAAGCGACCAAAACATTCCCAAACCTAAGAGAAAATAACCTATATACGACGGCAGAGTTCCCGGATCGTTATTTACCGATAAAATTGTTCCTTTTTCATCCTGATCGTAAGAAGATTGGAAAAATCTATATCCGCGATGCTCTAAAATATGGTTCATAAATATTCTATAAGGCATATTGATATTTTTCTCTTTGTCAATTAGCTCAACTTCACTCGCATAAGATGCAGGAGACATTGAACCGGGGTATCTATCTAGCTGAAAATCGACAAGTTTTACACCAAATGGAACTTCCAATTTTTTAGAGCCGTATGAAATATGCACATCCACTCCGTTAACGACATTATGATGCTCTTTTGCGGCTCTTCCTGCTTGAGCAAAAATCATAACGGTCTCTGAGATATCACCTACTTTGATGTTAAACTTCATAGCATCCATCTGAGGCTTCATAGGTGAAGCATTCGGGTCTGAGATGATTTTTGCGGTTGCATGTTGATAAAATTTTCTTACCGCAAAATTAGTGCTATCGGTTCCAAAAATAGTTTTTCCGTCAATTTTAGTTTTATCACTCGGATTGATTTCGCCTTGAGTGTTATCTTCCATTTTTAAGAATCTAATCGGTATTTCATGCTTCATAAAAAGCTCGCCGTTTTCGCTAAAAAAAGAGAGAACCGGTCTTAAAAACATCTTTTGCGAACCAAAATCTATGGCGATATCTTCATTTTCGTAAAACTCACCTTTTTTAAGTTTAAGAGGTTCACTCGAACTGCTTGTAGCAACCATCATCTCAATAACTTCAAAACCGCCCTCTTTTGCTTCAACTAAACTCTCGATTGCATCAGGAATATACCCTGCAAGTTCTACATGTACATTTTTGCCATCTACACTTAGAGATGAGGAAAGAGAATTTGTACTTTTTTTAGATAAATGAACACTCTGCTCGCTTGATTGAGTTTTATCACCCACTTTTGCGCTTACGGTAAAGTAGGTATCTGAACTGAGCATTGTTGTAGCAACTTCACCCTCACGAATATGCATAGTTCCTTCAAAACCAACAAAACGCGTAATAGCAGCGCCGAGAACGATAATAATAAATGAAAGGTGAAAAATAAATATAGGAGCTTTTTTTACGCTAAACATTTTATATCTAAAAATATTTATAGTTAAATTAATTGTTAAGAGTGCGATTAAAATCTCAAACCAACGAGCGTTATATATATTTGCTTTTGCGGTTATCGTACCGTAATCATTCTCTATAAATGTGGCATAACCTATAGCAAAAGCAAAAATGAGCATCATGAGAGCCATCGTCTTCATGGAGCCAAAAACTGAGAGAAGTTGTTTCATATCTATCCTTATTTTAAAAAGGATATTCTAGTTAAAATTAGCTAATAAAGTCTTAAATCAGTGCTTAATCTTCTAGCTTAAAAGTAATTCTAAAGTCTCCGCTATCAAGCTCTACGGCTTCATGCGATATCGTTAAGGGGATTCTCTGATAGAGCGGAAACGGCTCATGAAAAAAGATACCGACTAGTCTGTCATTTTTGCTCTTAAGCAAAGATAGTCCGACCATTGTATTTACCATCGGCTCAGGCGGCTGACACTTTGTCGCATCATACTCATAATAAATTAACCCGTCTTGTTCATATGTATAAAAATCCAAAGTTGCTCTTGGAACTTCTATTAACTTTTTTTCCATTTTTTTAAACCTTTTTATTGTATTTGTCCGCAAAAGGAACAAAGTACCTTTTGCTTCGCTAAAGCCGCTGTGGCTACTAAAGTTTGACACTTTCGTATCAAAATTTTACCATATCAAACGGCTAGTTTTATCTCAAAACCTTTTCTCTCTTCATCCAAAAGCTCGACGCTTCCGCCGTGAGCTTCGGCAATCTGTCTTGAGAGTACGAGTCCAAGCCCGTTTCCTTTGACTTTTGTACTCTTAAACGCTTCAAAAAGCTCTTTTTTATTTTCAATCATAACGCCCGTATCATAGATATAAAATTTATGAAACTTCTCATCTTTTTTATATACAATCTCAACCGTTCCGTCATCATTTTCATCAAGCTCTATCGCATCAATCGCATTTGTTAAGAAGTTAGAAAAGAGCATCTCAAGCAAATCTCTATCACCGTTTAGTATAAATTGTTGCTGGGGAAATATAAATTTAATCTCTTTTGTATAACCGTAATAACCTATAACTCTTCTAAGCGCATCCTCCAATTCATTCCACATAAACATGGTTTTATGGGCATATACGCCCTTGCTAAACATTAGCGTAGCTTTTATAATCCGCTCTATTTTATAAATAGATTTTTGTATCTCTTCAACAAGCTCGACATTTTCGGGAAGAACTCTTTTTTTGAGCGTTGAACTAAGAAGCGAGATAGAGCCGATAGGATTTCGTATCTCGTGAGAGAGATGTGCAGCCATCTGCCCCATAGTCGCGAGATTCTCTTTTCTTTTTTGTTCAGTTATATCCGTAGCACTGAGCATTACTTTGTTTTTATAAGATGAACTTTTTATAAGGTATGATTTAGAGTTAAATTCAACCTCGTAATCATTATTTTTGGATTTTAAAAGTTCAAATAGTTTACCTAATGATTTTGCCTGAGAATTCTGTAAAAAAATATCTCCCTCTTCATCCAAAATCCAGATAGCGTTTGGCAAAAACTCCACAACTTTCTCTATGGTGTCTTGCAGATGCGCATATGATGCTTTTAGTTCGTTGAACTCATATTCAACCTTATATGTCTGTTCTATTAAAAGATTTAATTCATCGGGCGTTATAGTAGACATCAGTCGCTAAGTCCTAAAATAATTTTATAAAGACTAAAAGCATCGTCGCTTCCGCAAAGTTCTCGTACCGAGTGCATAGCATATGTCGGAACTCCAACATCCAAAGTCTCAATGCCGAGTCTTGTAGCAGTGATTGGACCGATGGTTGAACCGCATCTCATATCGCTTCTTGTTACAAATGTCTGAATAGGCTCATTTAAAGATGATGCAACATTCATAAATCTTGAAATAGTTTTTGAGTTTGACGCATAACGCTGATTTGCATTAACTTTTACGACGCTTCCTCTATTTATGTGCGGAGCGTGATTTGAGTCATGTTTTGAGGGAAAATTGGGATGAATTGCATGTGCGTTATCTGCAGAAATCATTACGGATGAGCGGATAAGAAGCATATACTCCTCATAGTCGCTAAATGCTCTGCGAAGCGTATTTTCCAAAAAACTCCCGCCTGCACCCGAAGTTGATTCGCTGCCGACCTCTTCATGGTCACTTGCTATAAAAAGCATAGGTTTGCTCTCATTTACACTGCAAATAGATAGCATACCGACATAACAGCTAAGCAGATTATCGATTCTGGCGCTTGCGATAAAGTCGTCATTTAAACCGATAAAAGAGGCTTTTTGCGTATCATAAAAACTAAGCTCGTTTGCATAAAGCTCTTTTACATCATCTATGCCGCTCATCTTTAAAAGTTCTTTTAAAAACTCGTCAAGATTAAACTCGCTAGAAGTTGATAAAATCGGCGTAATGTCCGTTTGCGCATTTACGGTTTTATCTTTATTTGCATTGTCATCAAGATGGATTGCAAGAGATGGAATTATTGCGATGGCTTTTTTGGCATCAATCAAAGCATCTTTTATCATATTGCTAGAATCCAAATAAGAGACTCGCCCTGCTAAAGATAAATCTCTGTCAAACCAAGTGTTAAACAGCAAACCGCCATAAGGTTCAACCCCAAACTTCACGACTCCGTGCTCTTTTATCACGGGATTTGGTTTTAGTCTAAGATTTGGCGAATCCGTATGCGCACCGACCATCACATAGTTTTTACTCTTAGGATATGTAAAAGCGATAATAGAAGAGTCATTGCGGGTAACAAAATACTTCTCTCCCTGCTCCAACGCCCATTTTTGCTCTTCATAAAGCCTTATAAAACCTGCATTGGCAAACATACCGACCATATTTTGCGTTGCATGAAAAGGCGTAGGCGAAGCATCTAAAAAACCGAGTAAACCTTCATTGAAATCTTGTTTCGTCATTGCATAGTTCCTAGTCAAAGTTTATAATTTATTTTTTTGATTATACAGAAATATCTTTTATTCTACTCATATTCCACGCCCTTAGGAAGTTTTTTCGGTGCTTTTATGCGAAGCTGTTTATGAATGCTTTCTCGTCCGTAAACAACCTCAAAGTTGGATGTACTTATGCCAAACTCTTTTGCCAAAAAATTGACCATATAGTCCGTCGCCTTTCCAGCTACGGGCTGAGCTTTTACGCTTACTTTTAGCTGATTGCCCTTTACCTTTCCGATAGCATCTCTCTTTGCGGCAGGAGTTCCTAAGATATTGATAACCAGTACATCGCCTTGCCATTCATAAAAAACATTGGCTAAATTTTTTGCCCTCATCAGAAAAAAAGCCAAACAAGAAGTGCTACGCCAAAAACAAGGTTAAACCAGCTCATGCCGTCTTCAAAGAGCATAACCAAGAATTCATAATATTTTTGTTCCAAAAAATCATGAGCTGTTAAAAGCTCATTTTTTGCATACTGCGTAATATCTGCACCCCAGATGTAAGCGATAATTTCAGGGGCTATCATAAACAAAACCACTCCGCTTATACCCCATAAATTTTTCTGTGGTTTCATAGAAAGAATCACTTTTTGAGTATTTGGGTTTTTGGCTATCTCCATGGCTTTTGCTTTAATTTTATGTCTCATATTACACTCCTAAACCAATATATCCACAAACTCGTTTCCGTCAAGTGCGGTTAAAATTTTGCTGTCAACTTTTATAGCAGAGTCGATAACGACATTTTGAAGTTTTGAGATAATGGTAAGTTTTAGTTCTCTTTTACCGGGATTTTGACGGACAATTCTGTATAAATCTTCCAAAACTCTCATGTCCGTATCTAGTTTTATTGCCAGATTTATCGCCTCTTGCGGCTCTTGTTCTGTCTCTCTTACTTCTTTTTTCGTCTTTTGAGTCTCTTTTTTTGCCTCTTTAAGAGTCATAATTTTAGTTACACCGATTCTTGTAAACATTTCCGTATGAGTTATTTTTGCTTTAATGGCTATCGGCTCTTGCAAGTTCATTTGACTCAGTTCTTCAAGCTTGTCCGAAAAAAGCATAACCTCTATGTTTCCGTGAAAATCCATAAGGTTTACTATGCCGAACTGATTTCCTTTTTTGGATGTTTTTTTGGTTATCTCTTCGACTTTTCCTATAAAAATAGCGTATGAACCGTCTTTGACACTCTCTATCTCCGATGAGAGCGTATAGTCTAACTCATCAAGCTTTTCTCTATACTCATCAAGCGGATGACCGGAGATATAAAAACCTATGGTCTCTTTTTCAAACTCCAAAATCTCTTTTAACTCATATTCGCCTGAGTTTGTCAGTTTTAACTCGACGCTTGTGATTTCAGTATCATCTCCAAAAAGGCTTCCGATAGCATTTTTTCTAGCCATAGAGGCATCTTTTGCGGTATCTACAATCTTCTCAATTTGGTCTAGCAGAGCTTTTCGAGAATATCCGAATCTATCAAATCCGCCCGCTTTTATGATTGACTCTATAACTCTTTTATTTACTTTTGAAGGCTCGATTCTGTTTACAAAATCCTCTAGTGATTTAAAACTTCCGCCCTCTCTTCTTGTCTCTAAAATTGAGTAAACAGCCGCTTCGCCTACTCCTTTGATTGCACCCAAACCAAAGAGAACTATCTCTCTTTCATCTTTTGTAATAGCTGAAAATTCTAACTCAGAGTCACAAATATCAGGCGGAGAAAGTTCAATTCCCATTCTTTTAGTTTCATCTATATAGCGGACAACCTTATCTGTGTTATCCTTATCCGAAGTTAAAAGAGCCGCCATAAACTCGTTTGGATAGTAACACTTTAGCCACGCGGTTTGAAATGTAACCATCGCATAAGCCGCAGAGTGGGATTTGTTAAAACCGTACCCCGCAAATTTCTCTATCAAATCAAATAGTTTAGACGCTTCGGCGTAGTCCAGCCCTTGATTTTTTGCTCCCGTTGCAAACTCGTCGTTGTAAACCGACATATCCTTTTTCTTCCCCATAGAGCGGCGGATGATGTCGGAATATCCAAGAGAAAAACCTCCGATAGTTTGAACTATCTGCATAACCTGTTCTTGATAAACGATGACTCCGTAAGTATTTTTAAGAATCGGCTCCATCGCATCAAATGTGTACTCAATCTTCTCTCTTCCGTGCTTTCTTTCTATAAAGCTCTCAAGCATTCCAGATTCCATCGGTCCGGGGCGGTAGAGTGCCAAAACCGCGATTAAGTCCTCAAAACTATCGGGTTTTAAGCGTTTGTTCAAGTCCTGCATACCCGAACTCTCTATCTGAAACATTCCGACCGTATCGCCGCTGCGGATAACATCATAAACTTTTGGGTCATTCTCGTCTATCTCATGCCAGACGACGGCTCTGCCGTATCTAAGTTTTATAAGTTTTATAGCATTATCTATTACATCAAGAGTTTTTAAACCCAAGAAGTCAAATTTTATCAAGTCCACATCTTCAAGATAATTAAGCGAGTATTGCGTTACAAAAACATCTTCACCTGAGGGTTTATAGATAGGAGTTTTTTTCCAAAGCTCTTCATTTGAGATAACGACTCCCGCCGCATGAATGCCAGAATTTCTCTTTAATCCCTCAAGTCTTTTTGCAAATTCCCAAACCCTTGCCGCATTTGCATCGCTATCTATTAGTTCTTTTAGTTTTGGCTCTTTTTGAAATGCTCCTGGTATAAAATCACCGTTTTTTGTCTTGCCGTTTAGCGTTATTCCAAGCTCATCGGGGATAAGTTTTGCCATTTTATCGGCTTGAGAGAGCGGCATATCAAGAACGCGTGCAACATCCCTGATAACCCCTTTTGCCAAAAGCGAACCGAAAGTTATGATTTGCGCAACTTGATTTCTACCATATTTTTTTACGACATAGTCTATTACTTCCCCGCGTCTTGCCTGCATAAAGTCCATATCTATATCGGGCATACTGACGCGTTCGGGATTTAAAAATCTCTCAAAAAGAAGGTCATACTTCATCGGGTCGATGTCCGTAATCTCAAGCGAATAAGCAACTAAACTTCCCGCGGCACTTCCCCGTCCCGGACCGACCGCGATACCCATCTCTTTTGCAACTTTAACGAAATCCCAAACGATTAGCATATATCCGGGAAATTTCATAGAGTTGATTACATTCATCTCAAATTTCAGTCTGTCTCTATACTCTTGGTGCCTTGTTTGCGGTACATGTTTTAGTCGCTCTTCCAGTCCCAACTCACAGCGATATATAAAATACTCGGCATCATTTTTATCTATGGCGCTCATCCAAGCTCTTTTTTGCTCTTTTGAAGCATCAGGGCTTAACGGCTCATCATCAACATTGTCAATACTTAGCCCATCGGCTTTAGAATACTCGGGTGTAAATTTAAAGTTCGGGGGAATGGGGTCGCCAAGGCGCAGTTCCAAGTTACACTTATCAACTATCTCTTGCGTATGCATAATGGCTTCTGGAATGTCGGCAAAAAGTCTTGCCATCTGCTGGGGGCTTTTTAGGTAAAACTCATGAACTGAGTGACGCATTCTCTTTGGGTCGTCATAGAGTTTATTCATACCGATACACATAAAAGCTTCATGATACTGCGCATCATCATGGAATGTGTAGTGAGTGTCGTTTGTAGCCACTACTTTTATATCAAGCTCTTTTGAGAGCTTAAGTACCTGCTCATCAATAAAGAGCTGATCGCCTATGCCGTGACGCATAAGTTCTAAGTAAAAATCATCTCCGAAAATCTCTTTATACTCTAACGCAACGGCTTTTGCACCCTCATATCCGAGTGCGCCGTTTTTTATATTTCTCTCATTTGCCGTATTTAAGTGCCAGCTTACTTCGCCTTGAAGACATGCAGAGGTGCAAACAAGCCCCTCGCTATGCTCGCGAAGCTCTTTTTTATTTATACGCGGATAGTAATAAAAACCGTCTATAAAGGCTTTAGAAGAGAGATACATAAGGTTTTCATAACCTTTTTGATTTTTTGCATATAGACAGATATGAAATCTCTGTTTTGTGCTTTTATCATCAATAGCTTCGCCGTTATGGATATAGCCCTCAATCCCGATAATAGGCTTTATACCCGCCTCTCTCATCTGCTTGTAAAAATCAATAGCGCCGAACATATTGCCGTGATCCGTCATAGCAACCGATGTCATACCGAGCTTTTTAACCTGCTTCACAAGATTTGAGAGTTTATTTGCGCCGTCAAGCAGCGAATACTCCGTATGCAGGTGAAGATGCGTAAATGGTTGAGCGCTCATAGTATATGTAACCTTTTTTGGCTTTTAATTTTATCTGATTTACAATGTAGAAGAATTATAGTATGAATGGCTTTAAGGTGAGGTAATAGCTAGATTTAAAAATTCTAGCTATTATTCGTAAAATGGTTTTGCGGTCTTCCTATGTGAAATCCTTGTAGATAATCTACTCCCATCTCTTTAAGTGTTTCAACTATCTCTTCATCTTCTACATATTCTGCGACGGTTTTGACATTTAGCTCTTTTGCAAGTGTTAAGATACTATGCACAAAAGCTTTATCTTTTTTATCTTTATTGATATTTATAATAAACTCGCCGTCAATCTTTAGATAATCTATAGGGAATTTTTTGATATAGTGAAACGAAGAAAACCCTGAACCGAAATCATCGATTGCAAATTTATACCCCGCCATTTTTAGATTCATTACAAATTTTTCCAAAACAGAGAAATTTTTAACGGTTTCTCTCTCGGTTATCTCAAAAACTATATGATCTTTGGATATATCATAATGCTTGATAAGTTGAGTAATTGAGTCTGCATAATTACCGACAATAAGAGATTTCGGAGATAAGTTTATAAATAAAATCCCTTGATAGTTCTCCGTTTTTATCTTCATAAACGCATTTTCGATTACCATCAAATCCATACGGTTTATTATGCTCATGCTCTCTGCAACTTCTATGAACTCGTAAGCAGATACTACCTTGCCGTCTACCTCGATTCTCATAAGAAGTTCGTGTATCTCATTTTTACCGCTAAGCGTAGTTTGAATAGGCTGAAAGTACGGAACTATACGATTATTTGCAACGGCATCCACCAAAAGCGCGGATTTTGCTTTTTGATCTTTTATCACCGAGACGATATCATCGCCGCAAGGAACTCTAATGCTGTTTTTACCGTCTTCTTTAGCCTTATACATCATGCCATCGGCTATCAAAAATAGCTCTTTTTGTGTTTTTGCATGTTCAGGATAGACGGATATTCCGATAGAAACCGTAACACCTGCATAATTTCCATCAGTAGTCAAGAGCTTAAATTCCTCAACGGCTTTTGCTATTTTATGAGCGACGGCAAGAGCGCCTTCTAGTCCACATTCAGGCAGGATTATAGTAAATTCATCACCGCCGTAGCGAGAGAGAATATCTTCATTTCTTTTTGACTCTACAAGAATTCTAGAAAACTCTTGTAAGAAAAGATCTCCGAATGCATGCCCGTATCTATCGTTTATCGGTTTAAAATTATCACAATCTATAACCATTAAAGCAAACTCGTAGTCACGAGACTCTGCACGCTTTATCTCGTACTCCAAAAAGTCTATAAAAACTCTTTGATTAAAGAGATTTGTAAGAGGGTCGTGTGCTGCGTAGTATTCTAAATCGTTTGTATATTTATTTATAGCCTTGACGGAACCGACAAGATTTGCCATAGTCGTTAAAATACTGTCAATTACTATATGTTTTATCGGGTCCGCCGCCATATCAGATTGAACGCTGATACCTACGATTCCGCCTATTTTTGGAGTATCTAAAAATAGTGATTTTGTTCTATATGCAAAATTTTCATAATCATCCATATTTATACATCTATTGTACTCGGATGTATTGTGGCGAATCGTATAGTCGGTATAGCCTAAGAAGTGATTGCTGTTTTGAACGGACTCTCTTACATACTCTTCAAACTTCCCTTTAACATTACTCTCAGGAATACCGTACCAAAATATATCAACCTCGAACTGATCATCGCCGATTCTAAATATAGTCATAAGCGTATATGTAGGCATAACTTTGTTTATATCGACTAGAAGCTCATTTATGAAATCACGCCAATCTTGAACAACCTCCGAAGTGATTATAAACTTATCTAAAAGCTGCACTTCAAACTCTAGCAAATCCTTATCGACGGCAATAGTCTTTAGCTTTTTAGCCAACTCGTTTACATTCATAATAATTGCATTAATCTCTTCAAACCTTGAGTCTATGTCCGTAGAGTCAAACTCTTTAAAATCTTTCATAGAGTTGATACATTGAACTTTTTTATTAAAAAGTTTCAGCGACTCGGTTATTTTTGATGTGGTATATCTCGAACTCATAAACGCGCCAAACACAAAAATCGGCAACACTATGAGGAAAAAATATATATAATCCAAAAATGTCTTTTTTATGATTTCGACAAAATTTTGCTCTACATCTATTACGCCAAGCGTGTCACCTGCTTTTGCGTTTACATGACAGCTCAGACACTCTTTTTTAGCATTCAAAGGTAGAAGATTTCTAAGTCTGCCCATTTCAGTAAGCGTTATCTTCTCTCCGCTTGCCAAAACAGAGTTTGCCAAATCATCTTTTTGTTTCTCCTTAACTTCTCCGAAGAGTTCTTTAATTTTATCTGAGCGATAGATATTTACCGTATAGTCGCTATCGTTAAAATTTTCTTTTAAAGAGTGCATAAAATCATTCAAATCCTCTCTGCTCCACCCCTTTTTCATAACTTGATACATTGAAGAGAAGATTTGATTTGAAACTACATTTGCGTGTTTTATGGCATTTTCTTGCGCTAGCGTGGTATGTAGATATGCCGTAAAGATTAGGACTACGATGAAGAGGGTCGATAGAAGAACTATGTTTATCGAAAATATAAAGTTTTTTAATGTCTTAGGCATTTACTTCCCCGGTTTTTTAAAAAAAATTAATTATATCTGCAAATTATTTTTTTAAACTTAAAAAATAAAAAATAGTTATGTAATTATATTAATAAACAAAGAAGTGTTTGATACGAGAGAACTCGTATCAAATATAAAAAAGAGGATTTATTTTACTTTTTCTAGGTATTCGCAATCAACAGTATTTACTTTGATAGTGTCACCTTCAAGTACATGGTAAGGAACTTGAACAACTGCACCAGTCTCAAGAGTTGCAGGTTTTCTGCTTCCGCTTGAAGTATCGCCTTTGAAGTTTGGCGGAGTATCCGTGATTACAAGTTCCATTACTTCAGGAGCAGTTACGGATATAGCATTTCCTTTGTAAAAAATAATGTCAACATTGATTCCGTCTTTAAACCATTTTGAAGCATCGTCACACTGCTCATATGAAAGAGACATCTGCTCATAAGTATCTTGATCCATAAACTGGAATGATTCGCCGTCATCATAAAGATACTGCATAGTTTTGTAAGCTATCTCAGGAACTTCAAATTTATCGCCGGCATGAACAGTTTTTTCAACAACTTTACCGTTTAAAAAGCTCTTAACCTTCATACGAACAAACGCTGCACCTTTACCCGGTTTAACATGCTGAAACTCCACCACTTTATATGGTACTTCGCCAATAATTAGACGAACATTCTTTTTAATATCACCCATTCCGATAGTTGCCATAAACACACCTTGAAAAATTTTTCTCGAATTTTATCCTAAGTGGACTTAATTTCTTTTGTTATAATGTCAAAAAATTATAAGCTTTAGGAACCTACTACTCATGGAATTTACTTTAGAAGCCACTTCGAAAAATGCTCGTGCATGTACAATCAAAACAGCTCATTCAACCATTAAAACACCTGTTTTTATGCCGGTCGGAACGGTTGGCAGCGTTAAATCACTCGACATGCAAGATGTAGTAGATTTGCTGGGAGCCGAGATAATTTTGGCAAACACATACCATATGTATCTTCGTCCCGGAGATGAAACAGTTGCTAAAATGGGCAAACTTCACGGCTTTACAACCTACCCTAAAAGTTTTTTAACGGACAGCGGCGGTTTTCAGGCATTTAGCCTTAGCGACATATCCAAAGCTTCGCAAAGCGGCATAGAGTTTCGCTCCCATATAGATGGAAGCAAACACTTCTTTACTCCAAAAAAAGTTATAGATATTCAGCACAATCTTGGGTCGGACATTATGATGATTTTAGATGATTTAGTGGCACTTCCCGCAACGCAGGAGAGAATTGCGCTAAGTATCGAGCGAACGACTGCATGGGCAAAAGAGAGCATTGAGTATTTTAGAGCAAAACAAAAAGAGGGTATCGGCTTGGAGCAAAATATATTTGCAATTATACAAGGCGGAACGGATAAAGCTTTTAGAACAAAAAGTGCGACAGAGCTTTGTGAACTTGATTTTGACGGTTTTGCAATAGGGGGCTTAAGTGTAGGCGAAGCAAATCAAGATATGTACGATACGGTTGAACATACGGTGCAGCATATGCCCAAAGATAAACCGCGCTATTTAATGGGTGTAGGAACTCCTGAAGATTTGATAGAAAATATCGAGAGAGGTATCGATATGTTTGACTGTGTTATGCCGACTAGAAATGCGAGAAACGGTACTCTTTTTACATCGTTTGGAAGATTAAACATAAAAGGTGCGGCGTATAAAGAGGATAATGCTCCCGTAGATAGCGAGTGCGAATGTCTTACATGTAAAAGATATACAAGAGCGTACTTAAATCATCTATTTCGTGCAAGAGAGATAACATACTTCAGACTTGCAACTATCCACAATCTTCACTACTACTTAAATCTGATGAGAGAAGCTAGAGAGGCAATTTTACAAGATAGATACGCGGAGTTTAAAGCGGAGTTTTATGCAAAAAGAGTTTGAACTCTCTGAATAATTATGTTTTAAGATTGCCGCGCTTCGCTCGCAATGACAAGCGCGGCAATTTCAATGACAGGCACAGCAATCTCAGTGACCGTCACTGCGAGGCTTTGAAAAAGCCGTGGCAGTCTTATAGATTATGCTCTTTTTTATACTTTAGGATAAGTCCGTAAGCTTCATCTTTTAGTAGTAACTTCTCTTTTTTAAGAGTCTCTATCTCCATATCCGTTAATACTATATCACCGTTTTCAGCTTTTGTTATCTTGTCGTCAAGCTCGTTGTGTTTGTTGAAGATTCTTAAAAAATGAGCGTTTTCACTTCCGGTTTCTTTCATATGAGTAATAATATCGCGGTATTCATGTAACATTTTGCAATCCTTAGTTTTTTTTGGAATATTATCATATTCTTAATAAAAAGTCTTTTTAATTTCACCGTATAATTTTTCACCGTCATAGAGTGAAAATTTTTCATCCATCGTTACGGCTTTGTTTGGATCAAAAAGCATGGCATTTGCTCTCTTGCCGACCGCTATAACTCCGCAATTTTCACCTATAGCATCCGATGGATTTTTCACGCAAACTCTTACAAGATGACTCATTGAAATAATATTGCTCTTTACGAGTTTTGTATAATAAAGGCTCATTGCATTTTTAAGCCCTTCACATCCGTAAGCCGCATCATAAAACGCCACCTCTTTATTTACCGGAGAGCTTGGCTGGTGAAGAGTCGTTAAAATATCGATTTGGTTATTTGTTAGCGCATCTTGAAGAAGTTTCATATCATCATTACAAGCCAAAGGCGGATTTAGCTTTGCGGTAGTGTTAAAATTTTTACAAGCCTCGTCGGAATTTATAAGATGGTGGATAGACACCTCGCATCTAACATCCACTCCCTCTTTTTTTGCTTTGTCTATTAGATAAATTGAACGAGGAGAAGCGATTGATTTGAAAAGGATTTTTATCTTAAAGTGTCTGGCAATTTCTATCATACGGGATACATGTAAAACTTCGCTAAGATCCGGTATGCCAGCAAGTCCCAGTTTTGAACTGATATCACCCTCTAGCATTACGCCGCTGCTTATCAATGAATTGTCCTCTGCTTTACAAAAAAGAGTAACTCCGTACATTTGACAATACTGCGCAATCTTAATAGCTACGTCATTTTTTGCAATCGTACTCATATACGGCGCAATTGCACCGCGTTTTAATAAAATCGCAATATTACTAAGCGTTGCATCCTCTTTTAGAGTATTTAACATCAAATCAACTTTTGCACCTCTTAAATCATGCAATCCGTTTTGAGCAAACTCCAAAACTATCTCATTATCTATTGCAGGCGTGCCGTTTGGGTTTAAAACGATATGCCCTATTCCGCCTCTAAGCGCTTCATCACAAACGGCTTTTATATTTTTAGCGTTTAGTGCAGAGTCTTGAACTCTTATATTAGTATCAACCAAAAGCGGCATAAAGTATAAACCCTCTGCGTCAATAACTTCACTATCGGCTAGACTTGAACCGATCTCGGTTATTATACCGCCCTCAATACGGACATCAACTTCTCTCTCACCGTCCACATCACAAACTATTGCATTTTTTATTACCATCTCTTCAACCTTTGACATGTTGATGGAATTGTAATTAATTATGCCTTATATATTAATTTCATGAGCTTTTAGTTAAGTTAGGTTATACTTTTTAAAAAAAAGGGTAATGGCTTGAGATATTCATTAAGTAGGGTTAGAGCTTTTATCATTTTACTTTTTTTCTTTATTTATCTAACGGTCTATCTTGTTACGACCAATGATAAAAATACTCGCATGGAACTGTTGTTAAATCAACAAATCATTGATTTACAACACAACTATAAAGGTATTACGGAGAGATACCGCATAATTTCCGATATTATCAATTATGAAGTTTTTCACAGCACTACGGTTTTAAAACTCTTACATAAAGCAAAATACGCAAAAGACGAAGAAGAACGCAATATGTTTCGTGCAATGCTCTATTTTGAGGTTAAACCGATTTTTGAGCACCTAAAAGAGAGCGGTGTTAACATCATTCAGTTTGTTTTTGAAGACAACAAATCATTTTTAAGAATGCATAGTCCTGATGCATTCGGTGACGATTTATCGACGGTTCGCCACTCATTTGCATATATCAATGCAAACCGCAAACCCATAAGCGGATTTGAACAAGGTAAAGTAGATCACGGTTTTCGCAACCTCTTTCCGCTCTTTTACAAGGATGAATATTTGGGAAGCGTAGATATCTCTTTCTCATCTCAAAGCATACAAGAGAACATGACGAAGCTACATGATACGGATACCAGCTTTATAATCAAAAAAAATGTTTTTGATTCTAATGTATATAAAAATAATTCAGGCGTAAAATATACAAAAAGTATTGAACATGATGATTTTCTTTTTTCCATAAATACTGCCGATGATGCCAAAAATATTATTTCCCAAAAGATAGAGATAACCAAAAAATTAAAAAAAGAGATTGCAAAAAACATAGAACATAACAACTCGTTTGCGCTCTACTATCATAATGAAAACTTATCTACCATCGTCTCTTTTTTACCTATAAAAGATATAGAGAAAAACTCTACCGTAGCATATCTGGTTTCATACGAAAAAAATCAATATCTTAAAGATATGATGCATGAGTATATTTGGATCAATGCTTTGTCTTTTTTGGGATTTTTACTACTATCTACCGTCATCTATTTTGATATAAAACGGCGTATAAACCTAGAAAAAATAGTAAAAGAGAGAACAAAAGAGTTAGAAAAAGAGAAAACAAAAGCTCTAAAGGCGACAAAGGCAAAATCGCAATTTTTGGCAAATATGTCGCATGAGATTAGAACGCCTATCAACGGTGTTATCGGCATGAGCCATCTGTTATTGGAAACAAAATTAACTAAAGAACAGATGAATTTTCTTAAAAATATTGACAATTCAGCCAAATCACTGCTTAGAATCATAAATGATATTTTAGATTTTTCAAAGATTGAAGCCGGAAAATTAACAATTGAGAAAACTACTTTTAATCTTAAAAAAAACGTTAGCAATATCATAGAATCTGTAAAATTTATAGTTCAAGAAAAAAATATAAGAATTCATCTTAAGTATGGGCGTAATTTAAAAGATTATTTTTACGGAGACAGTTTAAGAATTTCCCAAATATTGACAAATTTATTAAGCAATGCCGTTAAATTTACTCCTAACAACGGGGATATCTATATAACTATCATAAAGGTTGATGCCGACAAACTGAGATTTCAAATTAAAGACAGCGGTATCGGTTTAAGTGACGAACAACAGAAAAAACTCTTTAAGTCCTTCTCGCAGGCCGATAACTCTACTACAAGAAAATACGGCGGAACCGGCTTAGGGCTTGCTATCTGCAAAGAGCTTGCGGAGCTGATGGGCGGTAAAATTTGGGTTAAAAGCAAAGAGGGTGTCGGCAGCAGATTCATCTTTGAACTTGAACTTCAAGAGATAAAACCGGATTTTATAAATACTGATGAGAAAAAAACCAAGTTTGATAAAAAGACATTAAATTTAAACAAAATACTCATAGTAGAGGATAATCTAACAAATCAACTCATACTTTTAGGGCTATTAGAAGATCATGTTAAAGAGATAGATGTTGCAAAAAACGGCAAAGAAGCGGTCGATATGTTTGAGCGCGGCAAATATGAACTTATTCTTATGGATTTGCAGATGCCTGTCATGGACGGTTATGAAGCAACTAAAATCATTAGAAGTATTGATAAAGATATCCCTATTATCGCTTTGAGTGCAAATGTGATGAAAGATGAGATACAAAAGACAAAAACTGCCGGAATGAATGAACATCTTGCAAAACCCATTGATGTAGAAAAATTTTTTACTACTTTAAGCAGATATGTTAAGGGTACCCTTAACACAAATTAGAAATAATTTCATTTTATTTAAGGTTTGATATTGCGATACATTTTTTTATTTTTACTATTACACTCTTTTTTGGATGCTTCTGCGGCATATGAATCAGGTAAACGCCTCTATATGCAAAAAGGGTGTTACAGCTGCCACGGAACAAAACTAGAAGGTTTACACAAATATCCATATCTTGCAAACAGAGCAAAAGGGTATATGTCATACAAACTAAAACGATTTCGCTCAAAGCTTTCCGACAATCAGCAACAAGAGATGATGATTGCTTTTGCACTCGATTTAAGCGATAAAGAGATAGAAGATTTGACTACCTATATGTATGAGTATGTTGAGGAGAAAAACTCTAAAAAATATGACGATAAATACAAAACACAAGGAGACGGCGGTTCATGAAAATATTGGTTAGCGCGCTTGAACATTCGGCAAATATTCACCTAAAATCTCTTAAAAAAGAGTTAAGCGATGATGTGGAATTTATCGGTATATTTGACAGCGAACTCGGAACTCCGATAGTTGATTTGCAATCTTTGGCAATAATGGGTTTTGTTGATGTACTGAAAAAAATAAGCTTCTTTTTTAAACTAAATTCACAGATGGTTGAACTAGCAAACGATGCCGACAAAATTCTACTTATCGACTCGTCAGGCTTTAATCTTCCGCTTGCCAAAAAAATCAAAAAAAAGTACCCGAATAAAGAGATAATCTACTACATTTTACCTCAGGCTTGGGCATGGAAGAAAAAACGAATTCCCGTTTTGGAAAAAACCGTTGATCACCTTGCTTCAATACTGCCGTTTGAAAAAGATTACTATTCAAAAAACGCTCCCATCGAGTATGTCGGACATCCTCTGCTTGATCAGATAAAAGAGTTTAAGCAAGAGACATCAAAAGAGGTAAAGCATATCGCTTTTATGCCCGGAAGCAGAAAGGGTGAGATAAAAAAACTCATGCCTATCTTTAAAGAGGTTCAAAAAAAGTTAGGAATCAACTCCACGATTATCATACCTAAGCACTTCTCTAAAGAAGATATAAAAGAACTTTATGGTAACCTTTTGGGTTTTAAAATAGCTCATGATGCACACAAAACACTTCTTGAAGCAGACTTTGCATTTATATGTAGCGGAACCGCTACGCTGGAGGCATCGCTCATCGGGATACCTTTTGTGCTATGCTATATTGCCAAACCGCTAGATTACTTTATTGCAAGCAGACTTGTAAAGCTTGATTATATAGGACTTGGCAATATAATGTTTTCTAAATTTAAAAACAAAGCACTGCATCCGGAGTTTATACAAAAAGATGTAACTGCACAAAATCTCATAAATGCTTACAAAGAGTATGACAGAGATCTGTTTTTAAGTGATTCAAAAGCATTAAGAGCTTATTTGGAACACGGCAGTTCAAAAAAAGTAGCAAAAATAATAGAGGGTAGAGATGAAGATTAATTTTATAGATTTACAAGCACAATACAAAGAGTACAAAAGCGAAATAGATAGTGAAGTTTTAGAGGTTTTTGCTTCAGCTCAGTTTATCGGCGGAGAGAAACTAAACTCACTTGAGAAAAATCTTGCAGCTTATACCGGTGCTAAACATGCAATAGGCTGCAGTAGCGGAACCGATGCACTTCTACTGGCTCTTATGGCGTTAGATATCGGTGCGGGCGATGAGGTAATTACTACCCCTTTTACATTTATAGCAACTGCCGAAGTTATTGCTCTACTTGGCGCAAAGAGTGTCTTTGTCGATATAAACGAAGATAACTACAACATAGATGCCTCTAAAATCCAAGCGGCTATCACCGCTAAAACAAAAGCAATTATCCCAGTTTCACTCTACGGTCAATGCGCCGACATGGATGAGATAAATGCGATTGCCAAAAAACATAACATTACGGTTATAGAAGATGCATGTCAGAGTTTCGGTGCAACTTACAACGGCAAAAAGTCATGTAACCTCTCGACTATTGCGTGTACCAGCTTTTTCCCGTCAAAACCTCTTGGAGCTTACGGCGACGGCGGAGCAATCTTTACTAGCGACGATGAACTTGCGGCAAAAATGCGTATGCTTTTAAATCATGGTCAAAATGAGAGATATAAACACAAATACATCGGTATAAACGGTCGTCTTGACGCTGTTCAAGCCGCAATTTTAGGTGTAAAACTAAAACATTTTGAAAATGAGGTAAAACTTAGAGAAGAGATAGGCTCAAGATATAGCGATTTGCTAGAAGATGCCGCCGTTACCACTCCAAAGATAAAAGAGGCAAACAAAAGCGTTTATGCTCAATACTCCATAAGAGTAAAAGATAGAGAAGCGATGGTTGCAAAACTCTCCGCTCTTGGAGTTCCCACCGCAGTTCACTATCCGCTTCCTCTTCACCTGCAAGAAGCATTTGCATACTTAGGCTATAAAGAGGGCGATTTTCCGATAAGCGAGCTTGTCTCAAAAGAGATTATGTCACTGCCTATGAGCGCATACTTAAGTGAAGCTGAGCAAGACTTCGTAGTTCATGCTATAAAAGGTTAATCTTGAAGAAAATTGCTATCATCGGGCTTGGACTGATGGGTAAAAACCACTATAACACTCTAAAAAATATTAGCGGAGTCAAGATAGTCGGACTTTGCGATGTTGTAAAAAACGGAGAGTTTGAAGAGCCTTTTTTTACCGACCTAGAAACTATGCTAGATACAACAAATCCTGATGCCGTCATTATAGTAACGCCTACTTTTTTACATAAAGCCGTCGCACTAAAATGTGCAGAGCGTAAAATAGATATCTTTATAGAAAAACCTGCAGCTTCAAGCGTAGAAGAGGCAAAAGAGATACTAGAAGCCGTCAAAGAAAACGGCATCAAAAGCTGTGTAGGGCATATCGAGAGATTTAACCCTGTTGTAGTTTCACTCATAAAAGAGATTCAACACCATGAGGTACTCTCCATCTCAATCACCCGCAGCGGTTCATTTCCTGAACGAATAGCAGATGTGGGCATACTAACTGACCTTTCGGTTCATGACAGCGACTTGATAAGGTTTATAACAAAAAAAGATATCATTAAGAGTGCGGTATTTAAGTCCCAAAAGATTCACAAAACCCATGAAGACAATGCGATATTGGCATTTGAGCTTGAGGGAAAAATCATAGGCGATATAACTACAAACTGGCTTACTCCTTACAGAAAAAGAAGCATTGCCGTAGCTTGCAGAGTTGATGAGCATAGCAAAATTAAATATTTTGAAGCGGATCTCATCTCGCAAACTCTTGATGAAAGAGTAAACATAAACCCAAGCTCATACATAACAAAAAACTGTTTTGTTCAAAGAAATAATGCTCTCGAATCAGAACTAAAAGCCTTTATACACTACCTAAAAAGCGGTGAGAGAGGCTCTTTAGCTTCAGTAGAAGACAGCATCGTAACACTAGAAATCGCGAGTAAATAATGTCAAATATACACAAAACAACCATTATCGAAGAGGGTGCTATAATTGCTCCGGATGTTATCATCGGTCCATTTTGCCACATCGGCAAAGGCGTAGAGATAAAATCAGGCTCCGTCTTGGAGTCAAACATTATCCTTAGAGGCAAATTAACGGTAGACGAAGGTGTAAAAATCTTTAGTTTTGCTACAATCGGATGCGATGATTCTGAGATAACGGTAGGAACAAAAACACATATAAGAGAGTTTACGCAAATCGGCACTCAAGATAGCGAAGATGAGAAAAACAAAAAAATCACTATCGGCGCAAACAACTTTATTATGGGCTATGTACAGATACTCTCAGGTGTTAATCTAGGCGAGTTTTGTATAGTTACAAATGCCGTCAGACTTTATGAAAATGTAAAATGCGAAGAGAGAGTCATAGTCGGCGGATTTAGCACAATCGAAGCAAACAATAAAATCGGTACGGGAGTTATGATAGGCGGAGCATCGGTCGTAACAACGGACATACCTCCATTTATGCTTGTCGAGGGCAACAAGGCAACCATAAAAGGACTCAATGTCATAGGTCTAAGAAGAAGACTTGAAAACAAAGAGGATATAGAAGAGATAAAAGCCATCTATAAAAAAGTTTTAGGTGACGGCACTGATAAAATCTTAGCACAAGAGATTGCAGAGACAAATGAGAACGACTACATAGTTAGGCTTGCCTCTTTTATAGCTTCTAGCAATCTTCAATAATTACGCAAAATGAGCAAAGCGTTAAATTTTTAAACTGTTTTTTAAAATACTCTTTATCATGTTATTAAAAATAAAATAGTGCATAGGTATAAAAAAATACCAATACACCCTGCCAGATATCCCTTTCGGATAAAAATATGCAGACTGGATAAGTTTATCTCCGTCTATCTTAAACTCCAGCCATGCATGTCCGGGTAGTTTCATTTGAGCAAATAGAAGAAGCCTCTCACCCTCTTTTATATCTTCAACTCTCCAAAAATCAAGACATTCACCGAGTCTTAAGTCACAGCCGTCTCTTCTTCCGCGATTGAGTCCAACACCGCCTAAAGCTTTATCTATAATTCCTCGAAGTTCCCATAAAAAATCATAATCAAACCAACCGTTTTTACCGCCGATTGACTTTATAGCAAGAAAAACTTTATCTTTATCATAAGAGCTTATATCCGCCTCTTTTCTATCTACAAAAATAGCATCATTTATCTCTTTTGAGTGTATTTTATCCCAGCATGCATCGTCGGCATCGCTCCATCTGCTTATAACCTGATTTTGCTCTATCTCTTGTACAGCCTTTTTAACGGCATCTTTATAACTCATAGGCACAATAGATGAAAAATATATTTTTGCATTCTCATTTTGAATAGTCACTTCAGATTTTAATCCCTCTATAAGTGCTTTTGCAACGCTAAAAGGCACCGGAGTAAAAAGGTTGAGCCAGTAAGATGAGAGATTTATGCTCATAAAAGGAACGCTAAAAATATATCTTTTAAGCTCAAGCGCTTCTGCTGTTTGAAGCATCATATCCCTATACATCATCTTTTGCGAACCTATATCAACTACTAAATTTTTATCATACTCAAGATATAAAGATGAGACAAGATAATTTATTACATCATCTACGGCTATTGGTTGGGCATAAGTATTTACCCATTTTGGCGTAATCATAACGGGCAATTTCTCTACAAGATTTCTAATAATTTCAAAACTAGCACTCCCCGAACCTATAATGACTCCTGCTCGCACCCATACCGTCTGTACATTGTTTGAGGAGCTAAGTATCTCGCCGGTCTCGATTCTGCTTAGCAGATGTTTGCTCGTATCGCTGTTTTTTACGCCTAATCCGCCAAGATAGACAACTCTTTTTACTCCACATTCACTTGCCGTATCTATAAAATTTTGAGCTGAGAGTTTATCAAGCTCTTTATAGTTTTCTTTGTTTAACGAATGGATTAAATAATAAGCCGTATCGACTCCCTCAAGCGCTTTTTTTAGAGCATCTTTGTCAAAAGTATCGCCCTCAATCACTTCAAAATTTTCAACCGTATCTTTTGAAAGGCTCTTTTTGTTGCGTACAAAAATCCTCAGCTCTACACCATTTTGATTTTTAAGTATATTTTTTAGTCTTCTTCCGATATATCCGTTTGCACCCGTTAATAAAACTTTCATGATACACTCCTATGCATTATTGTATGGCAATAAAGATTAAAACAAATTAATTTACAAATTTACTTTAAAACATAACTTTTTTTAAAATTATATTTAGATATTATATGTATAATTTAATATCTAACAAAGAAAGTGATGAAATTGAATTTATTAAAAATATTTTTTTTAGTCGTTTGTTTTACTTACTCTTTATACGCTTCGCAAAAAGCAAAAGTATTTGCACTGCATTCGTATTCACAGGAGTACGAATGGACAAAAAATCAGCACTCCTCATTTGTATCGACACTAAAGAAAAGCGACAAAGAGTTTGAAATTTATAGCGAGTATTTGGATACAAAAAGAGTAGATTTTACTCTTGATTATCAAAATAAATTTATCGAATATCTAAAAATAAAATACGCCGATGCAAACCCAGACCTAATATATGTATCAGACGACAACGCGTTGAATTTTGTATATGAACATTATGACAAACTATTTAAAAACGATAAAAACAAGATACCCGTCTTCTTCTCGGGAATAAATGATTTTGATATGCACGAAAAACTTCCCAGTGATATTTATGCGGGGGTATACGAGCTAAAAGAGATAAAACCCAATATAGAATTGATAAAGCAATTTTCTCCGCAAACAAGGGATGTATATATTGTCGGTGACAACTCAAACACCTATGAATTTATAAAAAAAGAGATTCAAACCCAAGAAACTGTTTTTGCAAATTTTAAATTTCACTATATCGGTGAGGGCGAAATTGTCAAGATTCAAAGCCAACTGCCAAATAAACCGAAAACTTTTGTTATTTTAACAACCATCGGCAATATAAAAGATGAAAAAAACAATATGCTGCTGCCGGAAGAATCCATACAGAGAATGAAACAAAATAAAAACCTTATCATATTGAGTATGGAGGATGCCTACATGTGCAAAGGCGTCGTCGGCGGATATGTAACAAGCGGAATAAAACAAGGCGAAGAGGCGGCAAATTTAGTATTAAAATATTTAGATGAGAAAACTCTAAAAAATATAACTTCTTTGCTAAAGAGTCCGAATTTATATATTTTTGACTCAAAAGAGCTGATAGACGCAAGAGTAATACTCTCAGAGTACATTGCAAGAAACTCTACTATTATAGGTAAAGACAAAGATTTTATCGAAAAAAATCAATCTATTCTTCTAAATATATTTGCTGTAATTACGGCTATTCTCTTTTTCACAACCGTTACTTTATATGTCATGGCAAAAAAGAGAGACTTCCCATTGCAGGAATTATGAAAATTGACAAAGCGATATAAGGCGTATACTATTTTTATTTTAATTCTGTTTTTTAGCGCAGTTCCTTTTGTTCAGTCGCTATTTTTTAGCGGCAACTCTAAAGGCGCCATAAAAGTCGAAAGAGAAATAAAAGCCGATTTTATAAAAAGCGATAAAAAATTTATACTGCTTTTTTTCGGATACTTCGGATGCAGGGATGTCTGCACTCCTATTATGGAAGAGATGGCTAGGCTGTATGAATCAAAAGAGTTTGAAGAAGTAAAAGATAGCGTGGATTTTTTGTTTGTAAATCTCACGCCGGAAGTTGAAAAATCTCAGCCGGATTTATTTGCAAAGTATTTTAACAAAAATTTCAATGGCGTATATTTATCAAAAAGTGAGCTGTTTGCGATAGATAGAAATTTTGAGCTCTATTTTGCAAGAAGCTTAAGTGACGATACGGAGTTGAATCATACGGATAATATATACTTGATTCAAAACGGCGTAAAGACTAAAGTGCTAAAATCTATCTATTCTACACATCCGTTAAAGATAAAAAAGCTAATTGATGATATCATACAAATAAAAAAGAATTTGGAAATATAAGTGATGAAAATAGTTAATTATATTTTTGCGTATCCGAAAATCCCAAGTTATGCAGAAATCAGCTTTAAGCTTTTTCATATAGAGTCCGATAGAGTAATGTTACTCTTGCTTACTCTGCAATGGGCTGTTGCAACATTTATCACATCTATAAAATACGATACATACTATTACGGGTTTTTTAGCGGCGCTCTTATCGTTTTACCCCTGCTCTATTTATATAAATACCTAAAGGGTGAAAGATATTATAGATACTTTATAGCAGTAGCCATGATGCTATTTTCCGTTATATTTATCCAACAATATCTTGGCAGAATCGAGATGCACTTTCATGTGTTTATCGGGATGGCTATCTTAACGCTTTATAAAGATGTGGTGCCACTTGTAATCGCGGCAGCCACAACCATAACACACCATCTACTCTTTAACTACCTGCAGCTATACGAAGTTTCGCTTTTTGATATGCCTGTGATGGTTTTTAACTACGGCTGCGGATTTGACATTGTAATACTGCATGCGGTTTTTGTAATAATCGAGCTATTTGTTTTGGGTTATATGGTTAGACTGCAGATAGAACATACAATCAATATAAACAGCTCCCAAAATCAGGTAAATGAGTTAAATAAAGAGTTAGAGTATATCTCTTTACATGATACGCTTACAGATTTGCCAAATAGGTTAAATCTAAATCAAAAGATAAAAACCGTGATGTTAAACGCAGAAAAAGAGTCTAAAAAATTTGCGATTATATTTTTGGATTTAGACCATTTCAAAAATGTAAACGATACGCTGGGGCACGATATCGGAGACGCGCTTTTGCAAACGGTAGCAAATATATTGAAAAACAGCGTCTCGCAGGATACTCTTATTTCAAGAATCGGCGGTGATGAGTTTATAATGGTAGTATCCGACTTTAATAATCAAAACGAACTGATACCTACCATCAATAACCTGCTAAATAGCTTTAGAAAAGATTTGCTTATAAAGGGGTACTCGCTAAGGCTCTCAGCAAGCATAGGAGTCTCAATATATCCAGATGACTCGCAAAGCATAAAAGATCTTATGAAATATGCGGATATAGCGATGTACAAAGCTAAAGGGGACGGGAGAGACAACTTCAGCTTTTTTACGCAAGAGCTAAATAAAAAGATACATAACGAAGTAGATATCGTAAATGATATGCAAAGAGCATTTTACGATAACGAATTTAAACTCTACTATCAACCTAAAATAGATGTAAAAAGTAAAAAGATTATCGGTGCCGAGGCGCTTCTTAGATGGCAACATAAGCAAAAGGGCTTAATCGGACCCAATCTGTTTATTCCGCTTGCCGAAAATACGGGTTTTATACTCAATCTCGGCAAATTTGTAATCCAAAACAGTACGCAAGCCATAAAAAGGTTCAACTCTTTGGGTTATAAAAACCTGAGTATATCCATAAATGTATCTACAAGACAGTTTCAAAATACGAATTTATATCAGGATTTAAAAGAGAGCATAGACGACAATCATATAGACCCTGCTCAGCTTGGAATCGAAATAACGGAGAGCGTAATGCTAAAATATGTAGACAATGCCTTGATGGCTTTAAATGAGATAAAAAAACTCGGCGTCTCCATACATATAGATGATTTCGGCACCGGATATTCATCCTTGTCTTACCTGAAAAAATTTCCTATAGATACATTAAAAATAGACAAAAGCTTTGTCGATGATATTATCGATGCAGACGAAAGCGGCAGGTTGTTGGTAAATACAATTTTGTCTATGGGCAAAAGTTTAAATCTAAAAACCGTTGCCGAAGGCGTTGAGACTAAAGAGCAGTACGAATTTTTAAGAGACAACGGATGCGACACTATACAAGGATACTATTTCGCAAAACCGATGTGTGAAGATGATTTTATCGCATTGTTAAAAGAAGATAAAATATACTCGTAAACCTCTTTCTCGCCGCCTCGAAACACTACCTGTTTTGAGCGTTTTTGTATCTGATAATCATACATAGGGTCGTAATACTCTCGCAAAAGATACTCTATCCACTCTTTGTACTTCTCATAGGAGCCGTTTTTTATCTGCTCATTAACTCCGCTTTTAAAAAGAGCGCATACAATAGCATACTTCTCATATCCAAGCCGTTTTTCTATGCGTTTCATAGCACTCTCTATACTCTGCTGCCACGCTCTAAAAGCGTCCTCAAAACCTGCCATAATATACATTTTTTGTGCTTCTATAACATATTCGGCAAGCGTGATATTTATTCGCTTCTCCATAGTAGACTCAAGGATAATAAGAGGAGCTTCTGCCATAGCCGAAATAAAGCTCTGGGGCATAAAAACATTGCCGATATGTTTTCCCTCATCCTCAAATATAATATGTTTAAAACCCTCTTCTATCTTTTGAATCAACTCATAAGAGAGATTATTTTCAAAATTAATAGGCGAGGTTTGCGGTGTAATTTTTTGCCCAAAAGATGAGCCTCTATGATTTGCAAGAGCTTCAAGATCGATTGCGTTTGGCATCTTTTTAAGTTGCAGAGTTTTCCCCGAGCCTGTACGCCCGCCTAAAATAATCGGCTTAAACCGGTTATGAGACTCTTCAAGCTCACGCAATAAGTAGTTTCTAAAAGCTTTATATCCGCCTTTTAAGCGTTTAATCTCTCTGCCGCTTTCACGCAGCCACCCTTGCGATATTTTAGAGCGCTGCCCTCCTCTAAAACAGTAAAGCAGTGCATCAGGATTTGCATCCATAAAATCCATCCATGCCACGACTCGCTCTTCTTTTACATCTCCGCTAACTAACTTATGCCCGAGTTCTATCGCCTTTGCGTTACCCTCGTTTTTGTAGCATATCCCGACAATATGTCTCTCCTCATCATTCATAATAGGAAGATTGCATGAGTTTAAAAACGCTCCCTTTTCAAACTCTACGGGTGCGCGCACATCTATAAGCGGAGTGTTATTTAAGACGATGGATTTAAAATCATCATAAAGTTCAGACACCTATAAAACCTTTACCAATCGTTCGCTTTTTGCAACCGTCTCACCTATCGGTTCAAGATTTAAACCTGCTTGGCGAATCGCTTTATAAAACTCTTCCACTTCGTCTTTTTTAACAAAAACAAGCAGACCGCCCGATGTTTGGGCATCGCACAATATCTCTCGCTGCTGTTGCGACATTTCGGAGATTTTATGCCCATAGCTCATAAAATTTTTTCGTGTCCCTCCTGCAATACATCCAAGAGTTCTATATTTTTCTACATTCGGCAGAAGCGGCACTCTATCAAACCACACATTCGCACTTATATTGCTTGCTTCACACACTTCGCTTAAATGTCCCAAAAGACCAAATCCCGTTACATCGGTCATTGTAACTACACTCTCAAGCGTTGAGAGAGAAGCGCCTATTTTATTGAGCGTCGTCATCGCTTCTATCGCCGCATCTATATCGCCCTCTTCTATCTTTTTTTGCTTTTGTGCAGTGGTAAGTATGCCTATGCCGATAGGTTTTGTTAAAAATATATAACAATCCTCAACCGCTCCACTGTTTTTCATAAGGTTTTCATTCTTTACCACTCCCGTCACTGCAAGTCCGAAAATCGGCTCAGGCGAGTCTATGGAGTGTCCGCCTGCAAGCGGAATACCGCTCTCTTTGCAAACGGCACGCCCACCCTCAATAACCTCTCTTGCAACATCTGCAGAGAGTTTATCAATCGGCCATCCGAAAATTGCAATAGCCATAAGAGGTCGCCCGCCCATCGCATAAATATCGCTAAGTGCATTTGTCGCGGCAATTCGTCCAAAAGTAAAAGGGTCATCCACGATAGGCATAAAAAAGTCCGTAGTCGAAAGAACGGACGAGCCGTCTCCCAAATCATACGCCGCCGCATCGTCTTTAAACTCATTTCCTACAAGAAGCTGTGGGTAGAGAGGCTGCTCACTGTTACTTTTTAAAATCTCGTCAAGCAACATAGGAGAGATTTTACATCCGCACCCCGCACCGTGACTATACTCTGTAAGTTTTATCTGTTCCATTCTTTTCCTTGATAGTTAGTCCACTCCTCGTCATTGCAAGCGCGGCAATTTGGGTAATGAGATTCCAAATTGAGTTTAGAATCTAAATTTTAGATTATGCGAGAAGTTTACTTTCTAAATAAAGTGTTTCAGGTGCTACATCAATTTCATCTGACCAAACAACCGTGCCAAATTCCACTCTTGCTTTATCAAAAAAATATTTATCTTTTAGTTTTTGAAAAGGTTTTTTATCAAAAAGCGGTTTGCAATCAAATTCTTTTTGTTCACCGTTCTCAAATTTTAATAATAATATAAAATCATCTTTTGGCTTTACATTTACTACATCAATAAGCATTGTCTAACTCCTATTTTAAAGGATCAATTTTATAAGGTTGTTCGCCAGAAATAGCCAATTCCCAATCTGCTATCAATTCATCTTTGTGTATTTCCATCCAAGCCTGAACCAACCTTTTTTGTTTATTTGGCAAATTACCTTCAATCATTTCTGCATTTTCTATATCAAAAATTGCTTTTGAATCTTGATATCTTACATGAATATGAGGTAAATTATGCTGCTTATTATCATAATAAAAAAGCATAACTACAATTCCATAAAACATACTTATAGTCGGCATTAAAATCCTTCATATTTTAATTGAAAATTATAACTAAAATATAATTATACTTTGTCAATATATATAGCCCTAGCTTTTGGGTATGCTTGTTCTAGTGCGTAACATCACTTATGAAGAGCAAGCTCTTTAGCAAGATACTCACCGGTGTAAGAGCCTGTTTTTTTATAGCCTTCTGCCACCTCTTCGGGAGTTCCCTCGGCGATAATCAGGCCGCCGCCGCTTCCGCCCTCTGGTCCCATGTCGATAATATAATCTGCATTTTTTATCATATCCAAATTGTGTTCGATTATCAGTACTGAGTTTCCAAGTTCTACAAACTTATGAAGCACGCCTGTTAGTCTATCAACATCGGCAAAATGAAGTCCCGTCGTCGGTTCATCCAAGACATAAAGCGTTTTACCCGTATCTTTGCGGCTAAGCTCCTTGCTTAGTTTTATTCTTTGAGCTTCACCGCCTGAGAGCGTCACCGCATTTTGACCAAGCGTAATGTAACCCAGACCGACATCGACTAGCGTAGATAATATTTGATATATTTTTGGAATCGCCTTAAAAAATTCAAAAGCCTCTTCTACGCTCATATTAAGCACATCGGAAATAGTTTTGCCCTTATACAAAACTTCTAATGTCTGCTGATTGTACCTCGTGCCGTGACAGGTATCGCATTTAACCATAATGTCGGGCAAAAAGTGCATCTCTATCTTGTTTTCGCCCTCGCCTTGACACTTCTCGCATCTTCCGCCTTTGACATTAAAACTAAATCTTGAGCTTGTATAGCCTCTTATTTGAGCCTCTTTTGTTTGTGCAAAAAGGTTTCTTATCTCATCCATCACGCCCGTATAAGTTGCGGGATTTGACCTTGGAGTTCGTCCGATAGGACTTTGGTCAAGATAGATAACTTTATCGACATGTTCAAGACCCGTTATCTCTACACCTGCAACTTTATTTACTTTTCTAGCGTGGTTTAACAACTCTCTAGCAGTCGGAAGAAGTGTTTGAAGCATTAACGAACTCTTTCCGCTTCCGCTCACACCTGTAATACAGACAAAGTTATTTAACGGAATTTTTGCGCTTAAATTATTGATATTATTTAATGTAACATTTTTTATCTCTATATATTTATCTTGCGCTCTTCTATAAAAGTACTCTATCTTTTTTCTGCCGTAGAGATAGTCGGCAGTGAGTGTTTTGGCTTTTTTTAGCTTATCCAGCGTTCCTGCAAAAACAACCTCTCCGCCAAACTTCCCTGCCCCGCTTCCTATATCTACTATAAAATCAGCATTCTCAATAGTCTCTTTGTCATGTTCGACAACTATAACGCTGTTTCCCTTCTCCTGCAAACTTCTAAGCGTACGGATAAGTTTAAGAGTGTCTCTCTCGTGAAGTCCGATACTCGGCTCATCCAGCACATATAAAACACCCGTCAAACCGCTTCCTATTTGCGAAGCAATGCGGATTCTCTGTGCTTCTCCACCGCTGATAGTCCTTGCATCGCGACCGAGTGTAATATAGCCGAGTCCTACATCAAACAAGAAGTAGAGTCTTTCTCTGATTTCATTTAAAATAGGCGCTGATATCTGAGTACTTTGATCGCTTAAATGAGAAAAATGTTCTGTTTTTTTGAACCACTCATAGCTTTTAGAAATCGGCATATCCAAAATATCTGCTATCCCATTGCCTGCAACTCTTACCGCAAGCGATTCTCTTTTTAGTCTATGCCCCGTACAAACATTGCAAACCTTTTCACTCATATAATCAGCTAGTTCTTTCTCATCTTTGAACATATCGTATGCTATTTTTATGATTCCCGGCCACACTCTTTTTACTTCATGGCTTTTCCATAAAAAGCTCACCTCATCAATTCCGCCGTGTAAAATAGCCTTTTTTTGGTACTCCTTAAGTTCGGCATACGGGATTTTCATATCGATACCGTTTGCAGTACAAAACCCTTTTAAAAATGTAAAATAGTACCCTTTGTTAAAACCGTAAATTATCTTTACGGCACCGCTTTCTATGCTTAAGTCCCTATCTATTATCTTGTCATGGTCAAGTGCATAGCGAATCCCAAGACCGTCACACTCCTTACATGCGCCTTTTGGCGAGTTAAATGAAAAAGAGAGAGGCTCAAGCGGGTCAAAACTTATCTTGCAGTCAAAACAGGCATTGTGCTCGCTATAATAAAAACTTGACTCTTTTAAACCCAGCTCTTCATGGTTTAATATCTCCACTTCAAGCTCGCCGTAGCTCTCTTTAAGAGCTTTTTCAACATCCGCAGCTATCCGCTCTTTATTCTCCTGCTTAAGAGCAACTCTGTCAATTACTACTTTTATAGTGTGTTTCTTAGTTTTAGAGAGTTCTACCTCTTCGTCAAGCCGCACCATTACGCCGTCTATCATAGCCCTTACATAACCTTTATGAACCAATGATTCAAGCACATCGTTAAAACTACCCTTCTTCTCTCTTACAAGCGGTGCCAAAATAACAAGCTTCGCATCTTCTGGGAGTTTTGCAACTTGAGCGATAATATCCGACGCACTCATTTGCGATATCACTTTGTTGCAGTTATGACAATGCTGAACTCCTACGCGGGCGTAAAGAAGTCTTAGGTAGTCATATATCTCCGTGATTGTTCCGACGGTTGAGCGAGGATTTTTAGAGGTTGTTTTTTGGTCAATAGCAATAGCTGGAGTAAGTCCTTCTATCTTATCTACATCAGGCTTGCCTACACGGTCAAGAAACTGTCTTGCATAAGAAGACAATGACTCCATATATCGTCTCTGCCCCTCCGCATAAAGCGTGTCAAATGCCAAAGTCGATTTCCCGCTTCCGCTAAGACCCGTAAAAACAACTAGCTGATTTTTTGGAATCTCAAGCGATATATTTTTTAAATTATTCTCTCTCGCACCCGTTATTTTGATGACATCTCTATTTTTCATTTATAAATAATTCCCTCTAAAAAAATATTCTTTTTGTTAAATATATTACTATTAAAAGGTAAAAACCTACTAATAATTTTTTTTGCAGTGCCGTATCGACTCTATCTTTAAGATGTATTCCGACATAAACACCGATAAGCGAAGCCAAACCTATAACCGCTCCGCTGTAAAAATCTATCTCTCTGCTTAGATAGTGAGAAATAAGTCCTGAAATAGATGAAAAAACTACAAAAAATAGACCGGCAGAGATGGCTTTTTTAAGATCTACATGTAAAAATCCGACAAGTATCGGAACTAAAAGTATGCTTCCCCCGACACCGATTATCATACCCAAGACACCCAATATAAGACCTATAAAAAATAGAATGGCTCTATTTACTTTTTTTTGTGCAACACCCTGCTTTGTTTTAAAAAAAAGCCTTATAAGTGCAAACATTGCAAAAGATAAAAATATAACCTCTAGCATTTTATCATCAATGTTTGATACGATAAACCCGCTAGATAGCGCACCGATAAAACCGCCTGAGCCAATAACTAAACCCATCGGAACATCTAATGTTTTATTTTTTCTATTTAAATAACTGCCGTACACGGAACTAAAAACCATCTGCACTACCGAAACACCGATAGCATCTTTAATCTGATAACCAAGGAATAGAAGAGAAGGAACAAGTATTGTCCCGCCTCCGATACCGAAAAATCCTGATAAAAGACCGATACCCATACCTAAAAACACTAATTCAATCATCTATTAAAACTTTTTTTTCGAATTATATCATTCTTTCTAGGGTTTAATTTTACTTTGAGATTCATTGAAGTATAATCGCTTACACTAGGGGTTATAAAGAATGTTAAACACAATTGTAGAAGCTTCACAAAATTTTTGTATTCACCAAATCAGAGCGCCACATGAAATACATGATGATGTGACTCAAATGAGAACAGTTATTGCTTATATAGATATAGAAACTATAAGCTTTAAAAAATACAGGGTTTATATCGGAGCATCTTTAGGTTTTGCACAAAGAATCTCTACGCTTCTTCTAGAAGAAGATGAAAGTGATGAAGAGACTTTGATTGATATGATACTTGAAACCACAAATCTAATAGTCGGAAGCGCTAAAGTTTTAGCACTTGAGACGGGCGAACATAGTTATACTATGTCAACTCCTCATTTTGAGAAGATAGATAGTTTTGATCTTGATTACGACACGGCAAAAGTTTTAAAAGTTGAAGATGATGAGATGATTATTGCTATCAAGGAACTATAGTTGAGAAACAAAAAGTACAATTACGGAGCCAAAGAATTCATATTTAATCCCCAAGAAGAACTTTCATGGATGGATTATTCCGGATTATTGGATATGGAAGTTGAATTCGTATCTGATCTGGGTGAAACCGAACTCTCTATCGGAGATATTTTAAAACTCACAAAAGGTTCCATCATAGATCTTAAAAAACCGGCGGGAGAGAGTGTCGAATCTTATGTGAACGGTCGTATCCTTGGCAAAGGTGAAGTTATGGTATATGAAAAAAATCTAGCAATTCGTATTAATGAAATTTTGGATTCAAGTGCGGTTTTATACCATCTCGCAAAAGAGAGACTATGATTAAATTACTGCTTATTTTTATAATCCCGTTTTCTCTCTACGCTTCAAAAATACTTAGTTATAATATTTACGACAGAACCGACAGAGTTGATGTTATGATTACATTTGATACTCCATATGACGGAGTCATAAAACAAAAAACAAATGATTCTGCTATCTCCATCAAACTTCAAGATACTTCAATAGAATCCTCAAAAATCAAGCAGCTCTCATCTAAATATATAAAATCTATAACAATTTCACCGATGCAGGGTTATACTGAAATAGTTGCAGAGGTACCTCCGTCCGTTACCCTGCAAGCTTCAAAAACATCTGATGCTTACGGATTAAGACTCAGATTTTCAACGGCGGTGGCAGCGCCAGCACCGGCAAGCACAAATATTCAGGAGTCAAAAGAAGCGCAAGCCCAGTTTTTAAGCTCTCTTCCTACAAAAAAAGATGATGAGATGTCCACAAGTTATTACATTGTCGTAACTATACTTATCTTGGGGATAATAGTCCTCTTCTACGTAAAAAAGAGAGTCTCAACGACACAAAACAGCAAGCAAGAGATGCCGTCTTGGCTGTTTAAAGAGAACAAAGAGCCTCTAAAAGATGTCATAGAATCAGCTAATGATTCAAACGGTGTAAGTATAAGATTTCAAAAAACACTCAACAATGAAAACAGTGTTGTTATGCTTGATTTTGCAAATCAAAGCTATCTTGTTCTGATGGGGAAAAGCAACATAATGCTTGATAAATTTACCGGAAATAAACCTGTTACGGAAGATGATTTTAACTCCATCTTACAAAGTAGACATAAAGAGCTTGAAAAATTTTTAAATAACGACAGTACTCCTAAAGAGCCGCTGCAGACATACAAAGAAAAAGCAGCCTCTATACTATATGAAGTTTAATTCTCTTGTAAGGTTCTATCTTCTAAAAGTTTTTTGATTGTATTTAAGTTTGATGTACTCAGTTTATACCCTTCATCCATCATTTTACTTATATGATAAACTTCAGTTATTGTAATACCGTACGGATCTTTCTTCTCTTTAACGATTTTTCCGTTATCGTCATAAGAGTATAGATAAAGATTTTTACGCGCCTGTTGAATATAGTAAGTTACTACTATCTCCCCCGAATGTTTCTTCTCGATTGCCACTATAACCCTATGATCATCTCTATAATTGCTATCAAGACCCAATTCGTCTCTTAGTTCAACCGCATCTATATAACCGATATAAAATTTATTATAAAGATCATGATATCTTTGAACTTTCTCACTCATTAAAAAATTCATATCTAAAATATATTTTTTATGACTTCTTATAGTTTTTGTTATCCATGAAATTGTATTGTAGTATCTAAAAGGAAAAAGTTTTAAAGAGTGCGCCTCTATCATTTTTGGAGATTTTGGTCTCTTTTTCGGCAATAGTTTCTTAGAATCGGTATCGACGATATAATCAAGCACACCTTTAGCCGAAAACTCTTCCGTATACCAAACACTGCAATAAGGCGGAAACTGTCTAGCCCCCGTAGCACCCTCGTTTAAAATGATTAAAGATTTTATCTCATAATTTGGAAATATAATCTCTAAAAGGGCTTTTTTCTTTCTAAGTCTTTTTCTAAGTTTTAAAACTGATTTTACTAAAGTCATCTCTACAAAATACAGCTCTTTATCTTTTGTGATAAACATAGCGTCAAATTCACTAATTTCTCTATTTTTAGTTCTATAAACTATCTGCTGTTTTTCACTTATAGAGAGAGTGTTTGCGTGAGCCTTAATCCTGTCTTGATGAAAACCCTTTAGCACAAATTTTTCTATATCTTCATTTTGAGCCGCATATATTAAAAGTTTCTCATAAACAAAATTCTCAAACACCTCTCCTTCAAAAGAACGGTAAGAGCTTAAGTAGTGCGGGTCATCCTCACTGATACCTTTTCTAATTAAATTTAAAAGGTGTTTAACATTATAGTCGTAATGTAGTAGATTATCTCCTATATCACTCTCGTCTAATGTTTTTATCGATTTGCTGATTTTTAACAAATTATCTCACTATTACTAAAAAAATCATCTATCAGGGCGCGATACTCTTGTACATCCACTATACGGTTTACACCGTCTCTAAGAGACGAAGCACCTCTATAACCTTTAGAGTATGTGTGCGTATGTTTTCTAAACATAGCCACCCCATGCGAGCCGTGAAACTCGATCATCTTATCAAAATGCTCCATGATTATAGCATGCTTAATGTTTTTGTCAATATCTTTGGTTCCGGTTTTGAGCTGATGAAATATCCAAGGAGCGCCTATTGCACCTCTTCCTATCATAACGCCGTCGGCACCCGTATGTTCTAATACCCACTTTGCTTTTTCATAAGAGTCTATGTCACCGTTTGCAATTACGGGAATTTTAACAGCCTCTTTTATCTCTTTGATTGCATCATAATCGACGGCTGATTTAAACTTTCCTGCGCGAGTTCTGCCATGAACGGCTAAAAAATCAGCTCCGCTGTCTTCAACCATTTTTGCTATTTCTATGTGATTTTTTTTCTCAAAACCGAGTCTTATTTTTACGCTTGTAAGACTTTTATTGGAAGTTTTTTTAATGGTTTTTATAATATCACCCATTAAAGGCAGATTTAAAAGCAGTGAACTTCCGCTTCCGTGACCTACTATTTTAGGTACCGGACAGCCGCAATTTAGATCAATTATATCTATGCCGTCTTGTTCATTTAAAATCTCAACCGCTCGTTTTACTACATCTACATCCGCTCCTGCAATTTGAACGGAGTATGGGTCTTCGTTAGGACTTTTTTCTATCATATGAAGTGTTTTTGCCGAACCGTAAGCCAGAGCATTTGAACTAAGCATTTCGCTCACCGTCAAATCTGCTCCAAATTTTTTAACGACACTTCTAAAAGGTAAATCCGTATATCCGGCAAGAGGAGCTAAAACATATACGGGTTTATCAAAAGATAGATTTTTAATCATTTATATACAAACTATATAAAAAGATTGATATTAAAGTGTTTTCCACACTCTTTTAATGAAACATATGCTTTAAAACGCATATACTCATTGGGTTGCGAAATATCTAATATCTCTTTTGCAGGTGCTATCATCTCCAAATCAAAAAGAGTAAATAGGTAAGCTTCCATTGCAACATCGCTATCGTTGCTTAACATCTCAAATAGCTTCATTCTCTGTTCAGGAAGCATCGCGTAAGACAATCGTTTAGATGCTTGCATATAATCCTCCGAACTTAAATTTAAATCTTTGAAAAACGGCATAAGCGAATCATTAGGTATAACCAAAGTATCGGTATCGGCATTGATTCTTGATAAAATTTCAAAAAGTGACTCTTTAGTCATATTGCTCTTATACTTTTCAATAGCTTGGAGCTGCGCATTTTTAACAAAATCGACATAAACTTCCTTGCGTAAGCTAATATCGTATCTATCTTTAGCGTTTAATATATCTTCGGCACTAATATCGCCTTTTTTATATCTATTTCTCTCATTTTGTATAACAAATGCATTTGACGATGACAATGAGTATTTTCTTAAATCGGCAACACCGCCGTTTCTAATATTGTTAATACTATTTAGAACTTCATTCAATTTTTTGTTATCGCTGTTTACGTCAAACTCTTCAACCGGAAAAATCGTCGCATTGTTTACCAATGTACCTATAAGTTTATACTTATCCGTTTTAAAAGTAGTAGAACGATTCTCTTTTCCAAGAAAAGCGTCTATAATTGCATCGATTATTTTTTCATGATCTTTTTCATATTTGCGACGTTTTAAGCTGCCTAGAAGTGAGTAAAACGACATATGTCCGACACTTGCTATATATAAAATCACAAGAGGCACGATGACCCACATAGCTATCGACAGTGAGGGCAGTGTCATTCCGAAAAAATTGATACTCATACTTTCTTGTGTTATAAAAGCAAAAACATACCATCCGACTAAAACGATTAATATAAATGCCGCTATCGTGTATTTTTTTATATGCATCACATACTCCTTATCTATTTTTTTCTACAATCTCTCTACAATCAATACAATATATCGCATGAGGTTTAACTTTTAGTCTTTGAAAACCTATAGGGTCTTCACACATTTCACAAATTCCATAATCTCCTGTTACAATCTTTCCAAGTGTTACATTAATTTCTCTTAACTCTTTTTCTTGCTGTTGAACTATCGCACTCTCTACCATTGAGCTATTATCTACAGACGCATAATCACCTTCATCGTTTAGTTCTAGCGAACTTAACTGATCCAACTCGGCATTAACACCCTTAATATTTTTAATAATTTGCTCTTTTCTACCCTCAAGAATCTCTTTAAAATATTTTAACTCGCTGTCTTGCACTTATATTCCTTATTTGTGATATGGATGGTTACTTAAAATAGAAAAACCTCTATAAATTTGCTCAAGCAAAACGGCTTTTGCAATTTTATGACTCATTGTAATATTTCCTAAACTTATGACTGCACTACTTTTTTTTAAAAAATCATCTTCAAAGCCGTAAGCCCCGCCTATGAAAAATTTAATCGCAATCTTACCATCTAATAGCTTACTAAATTCATAACTATCAATTATTTTTCCATCAGGGTGCAGTATTACGCTAAAACCGTTTGATATGTAGGGTTCTAAGATTTTTGTATATGCCGCCTTTGAGGCTTCAGGCGAGATAGTGTGTGCTTTTGTTACATCTTTGTTAAAAAGTTCAATATCTTGCACTTTTGCAAAGCGCGAAATCATCTTTTGCAGCTCTTTATAAAGAGGGTCATAAGTTGAGCGCTCTTTTTTTGCTATTGAAATTATATCTATATTCACCGAATCAGTCCGCTTCCCATAACATGATAAGTTACATAAGCAAACTTGTCGCTCTCTTGTACGCCGCCTATTGCAGCAACTAAGTGTTTGGAGAGAGAAGCAATTTCATCAAGTTTTTCTCCAAGAACGGTTGACACATCGCTCTTTGTGTCTGTATTTCTGTATGCACCTAAGCCAATGTAGTTTAAATCCATTTCGTTAGCCTGCAATACTTCTTCTTTATTGTGCGTGGATATGCCTAAAATCTTATCTTTTTTTATAACGCTTCTAAGGATTTTTACGGCTGTAAATATATCTTTATCAATTGCTCTGAGGTCTTCTTGCCCGACATGAACGCCGTCACAAAACTCTATAAGTTCATATGCATCGTTAACTATTAAAAAACCGTCATACATTTTTCTGATTTTTATAAGCTGCTGTTTTATAAACGCCACATCCGAGTTTTTATTGCGGTACTGAATTATCTCGGCATTTTTTTCTTTTGCAATACCGATAAAATCTTCTAACGAGAGACCTTTTTTGTCTAAAAGGTCTTGATCACAAAGCGCATAAAGCCGCATTATGCAACTTTAAGAAGTGTTAATAGATCTGAGAGTGTCTTTTTAAGGTTGTTTCTATTTACGACCATATCGATAGAGCCTTTTTCAAGTAAAAATTCTGCTCTTTGAAATCCATCAGGAAGAGCCGAACCTATCGTTTGCTCGATTACCCTCTGCCCTGCAAAACCGACTAACGCACCCGGCTCGGCTATAATAATATCTCCAAGCGTTGCAAACGAAGCACTTACTCCGCCCATTGTCGGATCCGTTAAAACTGAAATATACGGAAGATTGTGGCTAGAGAGTTTTGCCAAAGCTGCAGAAGTTTTGCTCATTTGAAGCAGTGAAAAAGTGCTCTCCTGCATTCTAGCCCCGCCGCTTGCACTAAGAATTATCAGACCCTGTTTTTTCTCTATCGCACGATTTACGGCACGGACAATTTTTTCACCCTCAACGGAGCCAAGAGAGCCGCCCATAAAAGCAAAATCAAATATAACCAATTGAGCATCAACGCCGTTCATTTTGCACTCACCGCTCACAACGGATGAGCTCTTGCCTGTTTTTACTTTTGCCTCTTCAAGTCTCTGTTTATATGATATTTTATCTACAAACTTAAGTGGATCTATAGGCTTTAAATTATCGTCATATTCTACAAAAGTACCCTCATCTGCTAAGAGTTCGATTCTCTCTTTTACGCCTATTCTGATATGATAACCGCACTTAGGGCAGACATGTTTTTGATTTTCAACCTCTTTATAGTACATCAAAGATTGGCAAGATTTACACTTCACCCAATGAGACGGAGCTTCACTTTTAACCGGTTGTTTCGTATCTGTATTTCTAGAAAAAATGCTAAGCAGGTTCAAAAAGTATCCTTTTTTATATAATGGCACAATTATATCAAATTTATACTTCAATTGAAAAATTCTCATAAAAATCATAATTTATTATGGCTATTATTTCAGTTCTAGTTGGCGGTTATAATTGGTTTGATTGTATTGTGAGGTGGAAGGTGGGACAGGGTCAGCCTTTAACAAAAGGATGTAACAATGCAATTAGCCCTTGTAATTGTTATAATCTTGATGCTTTTAGCAGAAAGATTGTATTAAAAGCTTATAGAGAGCCCCCGCTCTCTATTTGTCCCAACTAGCAGAATTATATCATATTTATAAATAACTGCAAGTAAATATAAAAAAGTGTCATAAAGACTACTTAAGTAAAGATTTAACGATGCTTCTTGCTGCTTCACGACCGTCATATGCGGCACTTACAACCAAGTCGGCTCCTCTGTAACAGTCACCGCCTGCATAAACTCCCGCAGTCGTTGTTTCATGCGTATCTTCATTAATGATAATCCCGCCCCACTTATTTGTTTCAATCCCGTTTTCTGCCAAGAACGACGGAACTTCAGGGTCAAAGCCTAACGACATAATAACTACATCTGCGCTGACTCTAAATTCACTTCCTTTTATCTCTTCCATTTTTTGACGACCGCTCTCATCTTTTGCGCCAAGAGTTGTTTTTATAACTTCAACGGCAATAGCCACTCCGTTTTCGTTTAAAATAATCTCTTTTGGAGAGACAAAAAATGTAAAATCCACGCCCTCTTCCATAGCATTTTTATACTCTTTTTGGCTTCCGGGCATATTATGCGCATCACGGCGGTATAGACACATTACACTCTTTGCGCCATCTCTTTTTGCAGTTCTAAGACAATCCATAGCAGTATCGCCGCCGCCGATTACAACTACATCTTTATCTTTAAAATCAAACTTTTTATCATAAGAGAGTTTGAAATTTTTTCTTTGTATTGCAGTTAAGTAATCCATCGCTTTATAAACATTGCTTGCTTTTTCACCGTTTATAGAAGCGATTTTAGCTTTTGTTGCACCGACACCGATAAACATTGCATCATGCTTAGAAGCTATCTCTTCAAACGAGATATCGCGACCTACTTCACAGTTAAGCACAAGTTCCATTCCTGCTTCGATAAGAAACTTTATACGACGCTCTATAATCTTTTTGTCAAGTTTAAAGTTTGGGATTCCATAAGTCAGAAGTCCACCTGCTCTGTCACTTCTCTCATACATAGTAACGGCGATTCCCGAGCGTAAAAGATATGTCGCAGCAGAGAGTCCCGCCGGACCGCTTCCTATAATTGCCACTCTTTTATCCGTTGTAATCCCGGGAAAATCAGGTTTATATCCCGCTTTAAATCCCTCTTCCGTAATGTATGTCTCAACAGAGCCGATTGTTATAGCGCCGTGACCGTCATTTAGCGTACAATCACCCTCGCAAAGTCTGTCATGCGGACAAACTCTCCCCATAACTTCGGGAAACGGTGACGGCTCATTTGAGAGTTTAAACGCAAACTCCAAATCTTTTTCACTTACGGCTTTTAGCCATTGCGGAACATAGTTATGCAGCGGACATTTGTTTAGACAAAACGGGTCTCCGCACTGGATACATCTCTCACTTTGAGTTGCCGCTTCACTCTTGTCAAAAACTTCATAAATCTCGCCAAAATCTTTTGTTCTCTCAACGACTAATCTTTTTCTAGCTTCTACTCTATCGATTGTTAAATATTCTCTCATGATTAATCTCCGATCTCTAAATTAATAGGAAGTTTTGTTAAATTTTTAGGTTTTACAAGCCAAAAATTTCTCACTTCTACCCTGAAGTTTTCTAAAAGAGCCTTTGCTTTTTTGCTCTGTGTCTCAACGACATAACTTTTTAGAAGTTTTTTAAGATAATGTCTTGCTTCATCTGCTTCGTCCGTATCGATTCTGACAAGTTCCACCAATTCACGATTAGCATTTTCCATAAATTTATGCTCTTCATCATACACAAAGCTGATTCCGCCCGTCATACCCGCTCCGAAGTTGATTCCTGTCTTGCCTAAAATCACGACTACTCCGCCTGTCATATATTCACAAGCATTATCGCCTGTTCCTTCAACGATAGCAAGCGCTCCCGAGTTACGAACGGCAAATCTCTCGCCCACGCTTCCTGAGATATAGAGTTTTCCGCCCGTCGCACCGTAAAGACATGTATTTCCGCCCGCAGCAAACTCTTGACCCTCATTTTTAGAAGTAACAATTATTTTACCGCCGTGCATACCTTTACCGATATAGTCGTTTGCAACACCGTCTAAGTAAATTGAAACACCCGGTATCAAAAATGCACCCAGTGCTTGTCCCGAAATACCTGTTAAATTAATTCTGATAGTATCCGGATTTAAACCTTTATTGCCGTAATATTCAGCGATTTCACCGCTAATGAGTGCTCCGAAACTTCTATTTACATTTGTAATTTCTCTGCTGATTCTTACCGGATGTTCAGGATTTTTAATCGTTCCCATAGCCTCTTTTAAAACATCTTTTTCAAAAGCATTATCATCAAACGGATGATTGAATTTTTGCTGACAACTGTTTACACCATCTTCTTGATGTAAAACAGCACTAAAGTCAAACTTCTGAGCAAACTCGTCATCCACAACTTTTAGAAGATCGCTTCTTCCTATCATCTCTTCCATTGTCTTAAAACCAAGCTGTGCCATGATAGAGCGAACATCTTCTGCTAAAAGCGTAAAGTAATTTACAAGCTGATGAACATGCCCTTTGAAAAACTCTTGTCGAAGCTTCTCGTTTTGCGTAGCAATTCCCACACTACATTTATTTACATGACAAATTCTGAGCATTTTACAACCGACGATAGTTAAAACTCCCGTACCAAACGCGTAGCTCTCAGCCCCCAAAAGTGCCGCTTTTACAACATCAAGACCTGTTTTTAATCCGCCGTCTGCTTGAACTTCTACTAAACTTCTAAGGTTATTTGCTTTTAATGCATTATGCGCTTCGCTGAGCCCTAATTCCCAAGGATTTCCTGCAAACTTGATAGAAGTTAGCGGCGCAGCACCAGTTCCGCCGTCACCGCCTGAGATGATAATCTTGTCGGCATACGCTTTTGCGACACCGGCTGCAATTGTTCCTACACCGATTGTAGAAACCAGTTTAACCGCAACTCTTGCTTTTGGATTTACCTGTTTTACATCAAAAATCAACTGTGCCAAATCTTCAATCGAGTAGATATCGTGATGAGGAGGAGGCGAAATAAGCGTAACACCCGGAACCGTATAGCGAAGCTTTCCGATAAGCGGAGATACTTTATGACCCGGAAGCTGTCCGCCTTCACCCGGTTTTGCTCCTTGAGCAACTTTTATCTGAATCTCTTCGGCACTTCTTAGATAAGCCGGAGTAACTCCGAATCTTCCGCTTGCAACTTGCTTGATTTTTGAATTTCTATTTGTTCCAAATCTATCGCTGTCCTCTCCGCCTTCTCCGGAGTTTGACTGAGCACCTATCTGATTCATGGCAATTGCTATAGTCTCATGCGCTTCAGGAGAGATAGAACCAAGACTCATAGCAGCTGATGCAAATCTCTTAAATATTGTTTCTTTAGGCTCAACTTCTGAGATATCTATCGGCTTTCTATCAGATTCTATATCAAAGAAGTCACGAATAAATTTCAATCCTCTTTTGTTTACAAGGTCTCTTAATTTATCATAATCTTTCTTAGATCCGCTCTGGGCCATTGCATGGATAGCTTGAATAACGGCAGGACCGAAATCATGATGTTCTTGATTTGTATAGAACTTATAGTATCCGCCTATGTTAAGCGGAAAAATCTTATTAAATCCGTCGCTGTTAAACGCCTCTGCATGATACTTTGTAAGTCTATCGTCGATATCGCTATAAGTAAGTCCGCCCAGTGCAGAGTTTGACATCTCAAAACACTCTTCTACTATTTCACGGCTAAGCCCCATAACATCAAATAAGCCTGCATTTCTATAAGAGGCGATAGTTGAAATTCCCATTTTAGACATTATTTTTAAAATTCCCGCATTTAAGGCACTGTGAACCGCCTTTAAAGCAGTATGGCAATCCAGCGTAATTGCATTAGAACGCTTTGTATGTTCAATAACCGTCTCTGCTAAAAGTTTAGGATGTATTGCATTTGCACCGTACCCTATAAGCACCGCTGCACAATGTGGATCATACACTTCACCGCTCACTGCAATCATAGAAACAAGATGACGAACTTTTGCCTTTAAAAGTGCAATATTTAAACGACCGATTGCCATTGCCATAGGAATAATTTTATTACTTTTACTAAATTCGTAATCATCTAAAATTACAATTCTGGTTCCCTCATTTTTTACAGAATCAACAACACATTCAACCAAAGAGTCCAAAGCTTTTTTCAAATCTTTTTCATAAGCGGTAGAGAATGTTTTACTTTGATAAAAAGCTTGATAACTCGGTGTTTTTTTATCTCCAAACGATTTTAAAATATGTAATTTTTCACTTGTAATAATCGGTGAGATAGACTTTAAACGGTGTGCATGGAAAGGAACTTCATCTAAAATATTATGAACTTCTCCAAAGCCTGTATTTAAGCTCATTACCACTTTTTCTCTAATCGGGTCAATCGGAGGATTTGTTACTTGAGCAAATTTTTGCTTAAAGAAGTCTGTAAATGCTCTTTGTTTATTTGAAAATGCGGCAAGCGGAGTGTCATCACCCATAGAGCCTACAGCCTCTTTACCCTCTAAAATCATAGGTTCGATTACCTGTTCTATGACTTCATGCGTAATGTTAAAATATCTCTGTCTTGCGATTAGCTCCTCTTTGTCATACTCGGAGGTCGACATGTATTGATCCACTACATGCTCTTGCAGATAAATCATATGTTCATTAAGCCACTTCATATATGGATTTGAACTTTTTAAATAGTCGTTAATTTCACTATTTTTTAATATTTTACCAAATTTAAGGTCCAGTCCCAGCATCTCACCTGACTGCAGACGACCTCTCTCTTTGATATCCTCTTCAGCAATATCGACAACACCGTACTCGCTGGCAATCAGTAGAGTATCATCTTTTGTTATTATATATTTTGATGGACGAAGACCGTTTCTATCTAACACACAACCGACATATCTTCCGTCCGTTACGGAAAACGCCGCAGGACCGTCCCATGCTTCAAAAACAGTAGAGTGAAACTCATAAAATGCACGGAGTTCAGGATCCATATGCGGAGCGTTTTGCCAAGCTGCAGGAATAACTGCACGAACGGCTTTGAAAAAATCCATTCCATTGACTAAAAGAAACTCAAAAAAGTTATCTGCAGAGCCGCTGTCGGATAGTCTAGGCTGTAAAATCGGTAATATTCTTTGTATCTCTTCGTCTGTAAAAACTTCACTCTTAATTGATTCGGATTTTATCTCTACATTAAAACGATTCCCCTCAACAGAGTTGATTTCGCCGTTATGTGCTACAGCGCGAAACGGTTGTGCAAGTTTCCACTCAGGCAGAGTATTTGTTGAAAATCTTTGATGAAATAGTGAAAAAGAGATTTTAAAGTTTTCATCTTGCAGGTCTTTATAAAACTCTTTAATATGCGTAGGCATAACAAGACCTTTATATGAAAGAACTTTTGAGCTCATCGATGCTATATAAAAATCTCTATCATCTATAAGTTTGTGCTCACTCTCTTTTCTTGAAAGATATAAAAGCGCATCAAATCTATTTGTAGCCATAATAGAGTTTGGAGTAATAAAAAGTTGAATAATATTCGGCAGAGATGCTAAAGCTTGTTCTCCAAGTGCGTTTGTGTCAACCGGAACGACTCTGCGAAGAACAATTTTAAGGTCATTGGCTTCACAAATTTCTTCTACTACATCTAAATTTTTCAAATCTTTTGTAAAAACTGAAGCTATTGCAAACTGTTTTGGTAACTCGATACCTCTATTAGTCGCCTCCATACGAAGGAACTCTTCAGGCAGAGATAAAAGCAGACCGCTTCCGTCTCCGGTTTTACCGTCAGCTGCCACCGCACCGCGATGCATCATTCTTTCTAATGCAGTCACCGCATCATTTAAAACTTTATGTGATGCTCTGTTTTTAATATTTGCTACAAGACCAAAACCGCAATTATCTTTGAATGATCTTAATAAATCATGATGCTCAACCATATTAACTCCTAAATTTTACAATTTTTTGTAATATTATTACAAATTTAATCTCTTTTTAAAGAAACTTAGTCTATTTAGAGACAAGAGTTGCATTATACTGGTTAAAGGTTTAAAAAAATATAATATCAGGATAATTTTTAAATAAAAAACAAAATATGTGTACAAAAGAAGCGAATAATGCAGGGTTTTATTTTAAATCTCAACAGAGTTAAAGATGAAGATTTAATAGTGACAATTTTATCAAGAGATAACTTAGATACTCTTTATAGATTTTACGGTGCAAGACACGGAGTTATAAATCTCGGCTTTAAAATAGATTATGAGAAAGAAAGTTCTTTTAAATCCACAGTACATAGACTAAAAGATGTGATTCATATAGGATTTAAATGGATAAACGATTACAAACTTCTAAAACTCTGGCAAGACTTTAGCGCACTTTTTTACAAACACCTAAAAGATGCCGATGAAATTGATGAGTTCTACTTTGAACTCTTAGATAGTGCTTCGCAAAACTGGAACAAACAAAATCCAAAAAGAGTAGCGATAGAATCATATATAAAGATACTAGAACATGAGGGGAGATTACATAAAGAGTTTGAATGTTTTTTATGTTCTACTCCAATACATGATGAGGATATCTCTTTGCTTCGTGCATTTCTACCGACACACAAGAGCTGCTCACATACATTTAGCATTAAAAAAAGCGCTTTAATCGAACTTTTCAAAAACAAATCTACCCTATTTTTAAACGATGACGAGATAGACAGGCTTTGGTATATTTTACTTGAAGGATTGTAAAAAAATATACATATTGAAACATTCTTATGATAGAATTGAAAATAATTTTTCATGGATGGCACAATGTTAGTTTCAGTCAAATCTCGTATCGTTGTTACAATTTTATTTTTCGGCGCTCTTGCAGTCGGTTCGATGTATAGTTACATCTCTTATACATTCAATGACTTTTCAAACAAAACGGCGAAACACTCCCTTGAGATGTTAAGTCAATCTATATTTCAAACAGTTACTCAGAGCATGCTAACGGGAGATCCTGAAGTCGTTGCAAAAACATTAAATAAATCCAAAGACATTAAAGGGATTGAGTCTCTTGATGTTTCAAAATCTGAACTAGTGCTTGAAATTTACAAAAAAGACGGTGAAACATTTACAAATGATGCGATGATTAAAGAGGTATTTGCTAGCAAAAAGCCTAAAACGATTGAAAAAACAGGGAACAATCACCACTCCATTCAACTACTAAATCCGATGATAGCAGATGCTAGTTGTATCTCATGTCACTCCAACGCAAAAGATGGAGATATACTTGGAGTTATGAATCTTGTAATCTCTCTTGATGCAAACGACGGAGAAATCAATAATACAAAAATGATTTTACTAATCACGCTTATTATAGTATTTGTTGCATTTGCGATTATAATCAGTCTCTTCTTCGGCAAAGAAGTTATCGCTCCGCTAGATGAACTTCGCTCTCGTATTCGCGCTCTAGTTGACGGAGATAAAGATTTAACCAAAAGAATTGAAGTTTTACGAGAAAATGAGTTTGCAAAATCTGCTTATGCGGTAAATGATTTTGTAAGTTCCATACAAAACACAATCAATGATGTCAAATCACTAGGAAGCCAAAATGTCTCTATCGCTAACATGATAACGGAGTCTTCTTACTCAATTCACAACAGTATCGAAGAAGAGAGTGCTATCGTTTTAGACACTACATATAAAAGTAAATCCATAAAAGAGATTCTTGATAAATCAATAGCAATGGCAAGAGAGACGCAAGAAAAAGTTTCACAAGCAAATTTTAACCTTGAATCATCAAGAGAAGCACTGGATCAGTTAGTTGATGAAGTTGCCGTATTTATAGAAGTGGAAAATGAGCTCTCCGGTCAGTTGTCAAACTTAAAACAAGATGCCGATCAAGTTAAAAGCGTTCTGCTTGTTATAAAAGACATAGCCGAGCAGACAAACCTTTTAGCGCTTAATGCAGCGATTGAGGCTGCAAGAGCAGGTGAACACGGACGCGGTTTTGCCGTTGTTGCCGACGAAGTGAGAAAACTAGCAGAACGCACACAAAAATCTCTTACGGAGATTGAGATCAGCGTCAGCACAATTGTTCAATCTATTAACGATGTAAGCGATAAGATGAATGATAACGCAAGAGGTATGGAGAAATTAACAACCATCTCAAAAGATGTTGAAGAAAAAATCAACGACACATCATCACAGATGAGACACTCAATTGAAGTGGCAATTAAATCAGTTCAAGATTCGGAGACTATCGTAAAACACACTGACGAAATTATCAATAAAATCAACGAAATCAATCACCACTCAACCTCAAATAAAGAGAGAGTAATCAGCATTGAAAACGACTCAAAACGCCTACTTGAAGTAGCTCATCTGCTTGACTCTCGCATTAACGAGTTTAGAAGCTAAAAAGGTATTATCCTTTTTTAGCTACTAGAGATGCCACTTTTATCTTCTCACCTCTTAGATTTATATCGATTCTCTCTTCATAGTAGATTACATCAAGTCCGATAAAAGAGTGAAGAAGTTCATTTTTACGCAGAAGATAATCTAAGTTTGTAGTCGGAAGATTGAAATCCCCGTGTGCCACTATAAATGTTTCAAACATCAAAACTCCACCGCTACGAAGTGCGTCTTTCATCTGCGAAACCAAACGACGGTTTAGGTAGTTGACATTTACTATCAAATCATACTTATTTGGAGCCAGATTGTACTTATCCAAATCTGCATCTATTTTGGTAATCGTTGAGCCTTTTTTTACTTTACCAAGAGCATAGTCGGATATATCGACGGCATCTACAAAAATCCCAAATCAGCCAAAAAGTGCGTATTTCTACCCGTTCCGCAAGCCACATC
>NZ_JAQTLH010000005.1 GCF_028714975.1 Sulfurimonas sp. | reverse complement strand
ATCTAAAAACCTCTACTTAAGGCTTCTTCAGGTCCTAAACTTTAGGTCTCTGTGTTTGTGGATGGGAATTATAGACAAATGATTCTTAGGAGAGGCTTAAATTTTAGGGGGATTTGGAAAGATTTTCAAATTTTATAAAATCATATTTTTATGGTGATTTAAAAAGCATTATATATGTATATATTAAATAAGACCGTAAGTATTTTGATTTTAACTTAGCATTATTAGAATAGCTGAAACAAGAATTAGTTTAAGATTATATGACTTTGAAGATGAATTTTAAAAAAACAAGATGAAAAAAGTGGAAAACTTAGAAGATTATTTTCTTCTAAGTTCTTTGATACGAGCTTTTTTACCGGCAAGATCACGAAGATAAAACAGCTTAGCGCGACGAACACGACCGCGACGAATCACTGCTATTTCACTGATTGAGTCACTGTAAAGTGGGAATATTCTCTCAATTCCTATGCTGTTAGCGCCAATTTTACGAACTGTAATAGTTTGACCGGTACCTTGACCTCTTTTTGCAATACAAACACCCTCGTAATTTTGTACACGAGTTTTGTCACCTTCTGTAATTGTTACTGCCAAACGAACAGTATCACCAGCACGAAAATCCGGAATATTTTTTCCAGCTACTTGTGCTTTTTCAAAGTTTTCTATGTACTTATTTCTCATAAGATTTCCTTGTTCTATGCTTTAAAAGCTGCTCAGGTCTGAAGAATTTAGTCTTACATTCAGATAGAGCTAATTTTAGTGAGCGAATTTTACTATGATTTCCCTTTAAGTATTCTGATGGAACACAATTGTTATCATAATTTTCCGGTTTAGAGAAAGACGGTGCTTCTAAAAGTTTAGTCTCAAAACTCTCTACGCATAAAGAGTCACTATTTCCAAGAACACCGTTTACATTTCTGGAAATAGCATCACAAATAACCAAAGAAGCCAACTCGCCCCCGGTTAAAATATAATCGCCGATACTAAAAACTTCATCTGCATATTTTTCGACAACTCTCTCATCAATTCCCTCATATCTTCCACTCACAAAAGCTATATGGGATTTTTTTGCCAATCTTTTAGCATCATTTTGTCTAAAAGGTTTTGCAACGGGAGTTAAAAAAATAATATGTACATCATTCTCTTTAATTTTTAATGCATTTAAAGTATCATACAACGGCTGCGGATTCATTACCATTCCGGCACCACCTCCAACCGCAGTATCATCAACTTTATAATGTTTAGAGTTGCTAAAATCCCTAGGATTTATATACTCTATATGTAAAATATCTTTATCAATTGCTCTTTTTAAAATAGAGTCCCCAAAATATCCTTCAACTATATTTTGAAAAAGAGTTACAAAAGTAAATTTCATTATGAAGCTTCTAAAATATCCATAGCACCGCTAACGGTTATGATTTTCTCTTTTATGTCGGTACTTATCGTAAAAGGTTTGCTAAAAGGAATTAAAAAACTTTTTGCAAACCCCTCTTTTACTAAAGCTTCATCAGTTTTTATACTAAGATAATTTGTGACTGAAATTCTATCAACCTCATCAACAACGCCTAAAACTTTACCATCTTCAATTACGCTACAACCTTCAATATCAAACCAAAAATATTCGCCATCATCTAAGCGGCACTCTTTTCTTGTTCTCTCTATTGTTGTATATAATTTTTTATTTGTAAGTTTTTTAGCATCTTCAGGCGAAGCATAGCCGACAAATTTTACAAGACCTCTTTCATGATTTACTTCACTAATAGTCAGGCTCTCATTTTCATTTATCGGAAATGAAGCACCTTTTTTAAACTGCTCGGGAAAGTCACTCTTGATATGAAGCTTCATCTCACCTTTTAAACCGACAACTTTGCCGATTGTAGCGATATGAAGTAGTTTACTTAGTTGCTTCGACATTAATACGGTAACTCATGCCGTCTTTTGCTTTACAGCCGGATATAACGGTTTTAATCGCACCAATCATCTTCCCCTCTTTACCAATCAATTTGCCGATATCGGCTTGATTGGCATAGAGCAGAATCTCAGTTATTTCATCGCCCTCTTTTACCTCAACTCTTACATCATCAGGGTAAGATGCTATAAGTCTTGCAAATTGTGCGACAAAATCAGCTATCATATTAACGACCTGTTATCTTTTTAACGCGATCACTCATTTTAGCACCGACGCTCAACCAGTAATCTAATCTCTCATTATCAACAACTGTTGTTTTCTCTGCTACCATTGGATTGTGATGTCCAATTAACTCAATCCAACCACCGTCTCTTCTTTTGCGTGAATCTGTTACCGCGATACGGTAAAAAGGTTGTTTTTTTCTTCCCATTCTAGTTAGGCGAATTACTGTTGCCATGTTTTGTCCTTCTCTGCGCAAGTCATATTTCAACTTGCTGTATATGTTAAATTTTGCATTTTGAATGCAAATCTATAAGCTTCTAAAAGTTTATAGATTTACTCTCACAAGGCAGGAGCTATCTTCTGAGTGCTCCTGCACCGCCCATTTGACCCATCATTGCTTGAAGATCTTTCATACCGTTCTTACCTGAGAATCTCTTAGCCATTTTACCGGCATTTTTGAACTGTTTAATCATTCTGTTTATCTCAATTTGACTAAGCCCGCAACCGTTTGCAATTCTTTGCTTGCGGGAATTATTTAACAAATCCGGATTTTCTCTCTCTTTCATTGTCATAGATGAGACCATAGCTTTAATGTTTTTAAGCTCTCCGGAGTTTTCAAGGTCAAAATCTTTGAGTGCTTTAGACATATTTCCCATACCCGGAATCATGCCCATTAAAGATTTCATACTGCCCATCTTCTTCATGCTTTCCATCTGTTCTAAGAAGTCGTTGAAGTTAAACTCACCTTTTTTGATTTTCGAGGTAAGCTTTTTAGCCTGTTTTTCATCAATTGCAGATGCCGTTTTTTCGGCCAGACCCTCTATGTCTCCAAATCCCATAAGACGATTTACAACGCGATCCGGCAAGAAAACTTCCAAATCTTCCATCTTCTCACCGCTACCGATAAAACGAAGAGGAACCTGCACTTGTGACGATAACCCAAGCGCAACACCGCCTTTTGAATCGCCGTCGTATTTACTTAAAATTACACCGTCAATTCCGATTTTTTCTTTAAAAGTTGTAGCAGTTTTAACCGCATCTTGACCGGTTAAAGAGTCTGCAACATAAAAGATTTCACTTGGATTTGCCGCTTTTTTAACAGCTTCAAGCTCATCCATAAGTTCATTATCTATTGCCAAACGACCTGCCGTATCTATTAGAACGACATCATATATACCGCTGTTTGCTTTTTTTAGCGCGGCAGTAACAACTTCTACCGGATTTTTCGTGCTGCTGTCTTCATAAAGTTCAACTTCAATTTTTGCCGTAATTTGACGAAGTTGCTCAACCGCTGCCAAACGCTGTAAGTCGGCTGCAACAACTAAAACCTTTTTTTGTTTGCTTTTTAGATATAAAGCCAATTTACCGGTTGTAGTTGTTTTACCTGAACCTTGAAGTCCCGTCATTAAGATAACGGTAGGAGGTTTTGATGCAAATATAAAACCTCTATTTCCTCCGATTTCTAGCAGTTCATGCAGAGCATCTCTTAGCGCGGCTAAAAATTGATCTTTGCCGATTCCGTTTTTTCTAGTCTCTATTTGAACTTTAAAAATTAAATCTTTAACGACTTTATGGTTTACATCTGCTTTTAAAAGAGATTTTTTTAACTCATCAAGAGCTTTAGTCAGGGCTTTTTCATCATCATGAAAGCGAATTTTTCTAATAGCATTTGTAAATGAATCTGTTAATATGTCAAACATAAACCCTCCTCTTTTAAATTATCTCGGATGTAAAAAGTGGCGAATTGTAGCTGAAAGTTACTTTAAGTATTCTTTTATTATAAAGTTATTAACTACATATTTGATATGTTTATTTATAACACTTAGTCAAAAATTTATGGAGCTGATTTGCAAATTGATGTGCATCTTTTTGGTCAAATGGTTTTGGTCCCTTTGTTATTTCTCCGCTCTCGCGAACTTTTTCCATTAAATTTCTTATCGCCAAATATTGTTTGATATTATCCACGCTATAGAGTTCGCCTCGATGATCAATAGCATGTGCCGCTTTACTTATAATTCTATCTGCGAGTGGAATATCTGCAGTAATTACCAAATCTCCCTCTTTTACGACTTCTGCTATATAATTATCTGCTTCATCTGCACCCTGCTCTACAATTATATAGCTTATAAGTTTGGATTTCCCTATAGTTATAGATTTGTTTGAGACAACAAAAGTCTCTATGTTTAATCTCTCAATGGAACGAAACAAAATCGGTTTGAGCAAATTTGGAAAAGCATCGCCATCAACAAAAAGACGCATTATTTTACAAGGAAGAGCTTTTGAACTCTTGAGAGTTTCTTTATCTCATACTCTCGTTTAGATGCACTGCTTTTATTTTCGCAAGACTCAAAATATATTAATTCGACCGGTCTTCTAATACGCGTATATTTCGCCGCTTTTGGCAAGTTGTTGTGTTCATACACTCTTCTATCTAAATCTGTGGTAATACCTGTATATAGTGTATCATCACTGCATTTTAACATATAAACATACCACAAACTCTTTATTACTCAAAATGAACAAATGTCTTTGGCTCAGGCGCTATAAACTCCATGCCAAGAAGTCTTACTTTGTAAGCATGAAGCATTACGCGTTTTGCCCGTCTTCCGCCGTACTGCTCATCACCGACTATCGGGTGTTCTATATATCTTAGATGGGTTCTTATCTGATGTGTTCTTCCGTGATGGATAATACATTTAACTTTTGTTTTGTTTCCGCTGACAATATCGGGAAAAATCTCTGTTCTTGCAGGTTTTCCTTTTGCCGATACATTTGAAGATGCACGATTGTTTTTCTTAGTAGTAAGTATCGGCTTATCAACATCTACGGGCTCACTTAAAATCCCCTCAATCCATGCGATATACTCTTTGTAAACTCTATCTTTTTTAAACTCTTGTATCGCTTTTTCTCTAAACTCTTCATTTTTTACAAGCATCAAAACTCCGCTTGTTTCACGGTCGAGTCTATGCAGAAGTACCGCCGGTTTAAACTGTCTCTCAATCTCATCCGAGTTTACATGGGCAGGTTTATCTACGACAACCAAATCATTATTTTCAAAAATAGGCTTTATCTTTTCTATTTTTTCAACTTTAAATAGAGTTTTTGTATCAATATCTCCTCGGGCAATCATCACTTTTTTATTTGCGGCATATACCAAACCGCGGTCTATCATTGATTTTGCTTCCGAATTTGAAATTCCCTCTTGTGCCGCTAAAAGTTTATATGCTTTTTCTAATGCCATAATATTTATTTCCTTAATTTTTTTTACAAACACTAAAACCAACCCCTAAAGAGGTAGATTTGGATTTTTTATTATTCTCTCTACTACAGGTTTTAAATCTATCTTCTCTTCTACCATACTCGGCGGTAACTCTTTTGATGCCATAAGTGCTTTATGAATCTCATCAGGCTCTACATACTGAACATGATGAACATATCTGAAAAGTTCTTTTTGATGAAAGAAGTGTTTTCCAGTAATTATTTTACATCCAAAATGCGCAGGTTCAAGCGGATTGTGTCCGCCCACATCCTCTCTGAAAGCACCGCCTAAGATTACTATATCGCTTATTGCATAAATATTATTTAGCTCTCCCATAACATCGACTAAAACCATATCCGCTTTAAACTCTTTATCTTGCGAAAATCGGCTTAGAGTCAAAGAGCTTTTAGCGGCATACTTTTTCATAAGTTCATATACCGCTTCAAATCTCTCAGGATGTCTTGGAACAACAGCCAGCTTTGCGTCACTCTGCTTTTTGTACTCTACAAATGATTTTAAAACACTCTCTTCTTCACCCTCATGGGTGCTGCCTGCAACTATCAACTCTGCATTTGGCTTTTTATAATCTTTTGTTTTACTGATTTTACCGGCTAACTTAATATTTCCGATAACTTCGATATTTTTGGCCCCGAGTGCGATAAAACGGTTTTTATCAGCTTCGCTTTGAGCATAAATCACTTCCACATTTGAGAGCAGTTTCTCGTAAAACCAAGCAAATTGAAGATATTTTTTAACACTTTTCTCGGAGATACGGGCATTTAAAAGTATAATTCTAGTTCCTTTTGCTCTCATAACGCTAAAGAGCATATACCAAAATTCTGCTTCTAAAACTACTAAAACATCCTGTTTTTTAACCCAAAACTGTAAAAACATCTCATACGGCAAATACCTAACTTCCGCATTATATCTTTTTGCTTCTGCTTGACCCGTATGTGTTATAGTCGTGATTTTTATCTCATAGTCATTTAGAAGTTCTAGAATCGGCTTTAGAGCTCTTGCTTCTCCGAGTGAGCATACATGAAACCAAACTCCGTTACCGCTTTTAAATCTTGGATTGTTAAAAAGAAAAAAACGAGCCGGAATCGACTCTTTATATTTTTGTTTAAACGAGAGATAAACCAAAAGCGGCAGTGCTACAAGATAGAGCACCACGCTTAAGATAAAATATAGAAGGGTAAAAGGCTTCAAGCCTATTCTTTATCAGTTTCCATGTAGAGAATACGCCCGCAGTGTGGACAAGTCGTAATCTCTTCAGCTTTTATAACATCTGCATAAATTTTATCGCTAATAACCATATGACAGCCCATACAAGCTTGTTCCTCAACAGGTACTACAGTCGTATTTTTAGCCCATCTGCGAATTTTTTGATAAAACGCAAGACCTTTTTGATTCATTTCAGAAATTAGCTTCTCTTTTTTCAAAAAAACTTCTTGACAAGAGTTGTTTATAACTTCAAGTTTCTGATCTACTTCAGCTTTTATGGATACTAAATTTGCTTCTATCTCTTCTAAAGATTTTTTTGCAGCTTCAACCTGCTGAGTTTTTAACTCAACAATTCTCTCAAGTCTTTCAATCTCTTCGTTTGCAAAATTTACTTGTTCCTTTGCAATCTCTTCTTCAAGTTGAAGTGATTTCATTTCGCGTTCTGTTTTAATTTCACTGCTTTTTTTAGAATTATCTTCTAATTTTTGAGAAAGTTCTCCAAGATGAAGCTCGTTTTTCTTCTTTTTGATCTCTTCATCCCTAATCTCTTTGGTTAAGTTTTCAATATCGGAATCGATGCTCTGTTTTTTTGCAAGGGCTGCTTCAAGTTTGTAGTTGGCTTCCTCTATTTGCGGTTCAAAAGCATCTATCTCTTTATCTACATGTGATAGGTCAATTAGCTGTTTTAGATGTAAGTTCATTAATCTCCTTTGGATTAAATAGTTGTACCGATTTATTAAATATAAGTAAAAGGGTTTTTTGATGACGAAATTATAGCTTCTAAACCTAAATTTTTCAAATGTTTAAGCAAAATCTCTGCAAAAAAGTGTTCACTCTCAAAATGTCCTATATCAATTAACGACAAATTTATACTTTTTGCCTCCATAGCATCGTGATATTTTATATCTCCCGTTAAAAAACAATCTGCTTTTATAGATTTAATCAAAGAGCATCCCGAACCTGTTGTTAAAGCTGCTCTTTTTACTCTTTTAGAACTTTTTACGCATTTTGTATGCGGGAGCGAAAAAGAAGTGGCAACATTTGAAGCAAAAACATCAAAATCTTCATCTAAATCAAAATAGACGACAAATCCCTCTTTTTGTGCGATTTTATATCCTAAAACCTCTGTTGCAACATATTCGTTTAGATGCGTTTGGTCAAAGTTTGTGTGCATTGAGATATTTGAGATATTTTTTTGTATCATTTTACGAATTAAATTTGCGGGATATTTACTAAACTCCAGCTGCTTAAGTCCTCCGAAAATAAGCGGATGATGCGTTATCAAAAGAGTATTCTCTTCCATTGAGTCAATTAGCATATCGTCTACATCTATGCTTAAGACTATTTTTTGCACATCTTGCCCAAAATCTCCAATCAACAACCCTGAATTATCCCAAGGCTCCTGAAGTTCAAATGGCGAAAGATTATTTAAAAATGCGTATATCTCCGATATTTTCATCTGCAAATCTCCTCAAGCAAGCTTTTCAAGCTCCTCTTTTGCTTCTTTAAAATCGCTATTTAGCTCTATTGCTTTTTTGTACATCGCCTTTGCTTCATCCAAATGTTTCATATCAACCAAAAGATTTCCATAGTTATAGTATGTTATGGCATTTTTATCATTTATGCCAATGGATGCGCTTAAATGCATTTTAGCCGATACAAACTCTTTTTGGGCTCTATAAACACTTGCTATTGAATTGTGGATATACTCATTCTCTTTATCCTTCTCAAGAGCCTCTTTATAGTATTTAAGTGCTTCTGTGTTGTCGCCGAGTTGTTGCAAAATATAGCCCATTTTAAATAAAACATCTGAATTTTGAGACTCTTTTGCATTTGCCTCGATTAACAGCGCCAATGCTTTTTGCAAGTCACCGCTCTCAAATGCTTCATCAGCTCTTTGCACTAGTGCTTCGGGATCAAATGAAGAGGGCGATGAGTTACTGCTTTTTGGTTCTATGTCTTGCAATGCTTGGATATGTTCATAAACTTTAAATGCGAAAAATGCCGAAGCAGCCAGCATAATGATTTGAAATAGTGTCATTTTGTACCTTTTAATTAATTTAGTAATCTTTCATAGAACGCTCCATATCGCGTTTCATATCTTTTTCTTTTAAATCATTTCTTTTATCGTGAAGCTGCTTGCCTTTTGCTATGGCAATCTGGATTTTTACGATATTTCTATCATTAAAATAGAGTTGCAAAGGAACTACGGTAAAACCATCTTTTTCAACCGCTTTTACCATTTTTGCTATCTGTTTTTTATGCAAAAGAAGTTTTCTGCTGCCTCTTTCTTCATGTGCGTAGAAGTGATGAGTCGTCTCAAGTCTGCCTATGTGAGCATTAAAGAGAAATGCTTCGCCTTGCACAAAACGGATAAAACTATCTTTTAAATTGACTCGTCCGGCTCTTATGGCTTTGATTTCACTTCCCTTAAGAACTATCCCTGCTTCAAACTTCTCTTCTAAAAAGTAATCAAAATAGGCTTTTTTATTTTTTGCTATTGTTTCACCCATTATTTACCCTATCCTCTCTTTAACTCGAAAAAAACTGCTTCCGCTGCCGCTGAAATAGTATCCCTCTTTATAATAATTTTTTAACTCTTTATATTCGGCAAGTGCCGGTTTAAATAGATCATTGGCTTTATACGCGTTCATATTTTTAAGTATATCTAATGACGATGTCTTTTTCAGCTTTTCTGCTTCAAAACCATCTATGGGATTGTAAAAATTCTCTCTATAACTTGTGTAAACTTTTGGCGTACTTATCTCTATTTTTGGCGTAAAAATCTCAAGATTTAGCAACTCTTCTTTAAACTCTTCAACGGTTTCGCCTATTCCTGCGACATTTGCACTATCATATCCATAAATAAAAAACGGAACATCCGCACCGACTTTGACTCCTACGAGTGCCAAATCATTTTTGCTAAGTCCAAGATTCAAAACCTCGTTACACATTTTTAAAAATGTTGCCGCGTCACTGCTTCCACCGCCTAAACCTGCAAAAGCCGGAATATTTTTCTTTACATGCACGGCATATCTACTCATTAAATTTTTGAGCTGAGAGGCCAAAGCGTCATCCAAAAATTCTAAAAGCGCCGTATATGCTTTATATATAGTGTTTTGTTTTGTACTGCACGAGAACTCGCCGATGATTTCAAAATCATCACTGCCGCTCTTAGCACCAAATGAGAGTTCATCATAAAGAGTATCCACTCTCATAAACCTAGATATTATTTCGTGATAATTACCGCGCGTGCCCGTGATTTTTAAAAATATATTTACTTTTGCATAAGCTTTGTAGAGCTTCATCTCTCTATCTCTTATTTTTTAATAATAGTGCTAAGCAGAGTCAAATCATCCATTTTTATCTCTTGAGAAGCTGCAATATTAGCACTTTTTACATCTTCAAGCAGTTCATTTCTGATAATAGATACATTTTTGGGCGCATCTATCCCTAACTTTACAACCCCTTTTTCAACGGATATAATTTTTATAGTGATATCATCTCCGATAACTATTGATTCATCTATTTTTCTGGATAATACTAACATTCAATCCTGCCTAATTCATAATTTACATCTTTATTTGCCACATTTATAATTGATATAAAACTGCCGCTATCAAGCCAGTAATATCCATCTTCTTTAATCTCTAAATCGTCCAAAGCAAGAACTCTTCCATATTTTAGATTATCGTTCTGCCCATAATAATAATTTTGCTTGATATTTAGAGACTTCTTGATATCAAGCGGTTTTTCATCGCAATATTTAAACTGACCCTCATTAAGCCTCTCTAGCGCACTAAGACTTCCATATTTAACCCCAAGCCTATTTGCTGCTATTAACCCCAATGAACGAATATATGTCCCCTCTGAAACGGTTGCTTCAAATGTTACAAACGGATGGCAATAACTTATAAGTTTTGTCTCATATATAGTCGAGCTTATCTTATTTAGAGTAAACTCTTTGCCAGCGCGAGCTAAATCATAAGCCCTCTGCCCGTCTATGCGTTTTGCGCTAAAGATAGGCGGTTCATACTCAAGTTCGCCCTGAAGAGATTTTATAACATTTAAAACATCCGCTTCGTCAAACTCTTTTAAGATATCCACTTCTTCTATCATTTCCGTATCTAAACTATCGCTTTTCGCACCGAGCCAAAGAGTTGCACGATAAACTTTTGGTGTTTTATCCAAAAAACGAAACAGTTTTGTATAACTCCCTATGCCTATAAGAAGAACCCCCTTTGCAAACGGGTCAAGCGTTCCTGAAAAGCCGGCTTTTTTAGTTTTATATTTTCTTTTTAACTTTGATAAAAAGAGGTTTGAACCTATACCTGAAGGTTTATATGCTACAAAAAGTCTATTCATAATCTTTCAACAAACGATGCAAGTATATCTCTTTTTGTGCCTGCGAAGTTGATGTTTAATTTAAACTCTCTTCCCGACTTGCTAACGCCGTTTACTCTTCCCGTACCGAATATTTTATGTCGTACCAAATCGCCCTTTTTAAAGGCTGTATTTTTTTCGACTATAAGCGAACCTTCACAAAGTCCGGCTTCATTAAAAAATCTGCTCTTTTGCAAATCGCTTCTTCTGCCTTTGTAAAACCTGCTTCCCACATGTGAAAGAGTCAAGGTCTCTTTGGCTCTCGTAAAAGAGACATACCCGAGTCTTCTCTCTTCCTCAAGGTCACTTCCGTCTCCGACAAGCGGCAAAAAGCCCTCTTCTAAGCCGATAATAAATATATGATCAAACTCCAAACCTTTTGAAGCGTGAATACTCATCATATAGATACTCTCACCCTCTACTTGATCCTGTTCGCTCTGAAGCGTCAATTCATTTAGAAACTCATCTAAAGATGCCTCCGGCGAATTTTTTACAAAATCTCTAAAGAGTCCGTAAAATTCATCCATATTAAGTATCTTTTCCGCTTCATCAGGCATACCTGCGTAGATCTCTTTTAGATGAAAAGTATCTTCTAAAACATCTATAAAGTTATATGTGGACTCATTTACTAATTTTGCTACGCTTTGGATATCTTTTATAAACTTTTTGAGTGTTTTTGCATTCTTGCCTTTAACTAAAAGTTCCAATTCTGCAAGCGAAATTTTTTCAATATACTCAAACATAGACAATTCGCTTGCATGTGCAGCTAACTCTATTTTATCTACGCTTGCTTTGCCTAAACCTCTTTTTGGCTTATTTACTATGCGTTTAAATGAAAAATCATCATGAAAATTTGTAATAACTCGAATATAACTTATAAGATCTTTTATCTCGGCTCTGTCGTAAAATCTGAGTCCACCGACAAGTTTATATGCAATACCTGCACGGTTAAGTCCCTCTTCGATTGAGCGGCTTAAAACATTGACGCGATAGAGTACGGCTATATTTTGCGCTCTTATGCCGGAATCTAAAAGCTTGGTAATTTTAGAGGCAATTTTTCTAGCCTCCTCATTTTCGTCATTAGAGTTTAAAATTATTACCTCTTCACCGCTTCCGCGAGTAGGAATAAGCTTTTTACCGAGCCTTGAGCGATTATGCTCGATAAGTGCATTTGCAACTCTGAGTATCGGCTCTTTTGAGCGATAATTTTCTTCAAGCTTAAAAACAGCCGTATTCTTAAAATCCTGATCAAACTCCATAATATTTCTTATATGTGCGCCGCGCCATCCATATATACTCTGGTCGTCATCGCCCACTACGCATAAATTATTGTGCGCAGAACAAAGTTTTTGCAGCAATTTTAACTGCAACTCATTCGTATCTTGATACTCATCTACCATTATGTAGCGATATTTTTCTGAAGTAGCGCGGGCAAGCTCCTCATTTTCGTCTAAAAGCCTATATGTAAGTGCGATTAAATCGTCAAAATCTACTAAATTATTCTCCAAAAGATAAGCTTCATACTCTTCATATATTTTTGCAATCTGCTGATAATTAAAGAATTCTGCCTGTTTATAAGCATCATCAGGATTTAAAAGCGAGTTTTTATATCTTGATATTTCACTTGCTATCAGCGGCGTAGGTATTTCACTATTTATCTTTTTTATAATGCGCTTTTTATCATCTGTATCAATTACTACAAAATTATTTTGACGATTTAAAAGATGAATATGAAATTTTAAAAATAGCAGTCCAAATTTATGAAATGTACACAAAAGAGGAGGATAAGACGAACCGTCCATCATAGCGGATGCTCTCTCTCTCATCTCTTTTGCAGCTTTATTCGTAAATGTCAGTGTTAAAGTATTTGAAGCAGGAATCCCGACTCCCTCAACGAGGTAAGCTAAACGAGAGACTATCGTAGTTGTCTTTCCGCTTCCTGCACCGGCTAAAATCAGCACCGAACCTTCCGTTTGTTTTACGGCACAAATCTGCGACTCGTTTAATTTATCAAATATTTTTTCCATTTTTTTGTCACTATTCGTATTGTTTTAGTTTATTATAACCTAAAAGATATAAATTATTACAGAACTATTGCTTTAATTATAATTATGAGTTATACTTTTATTTATTATATATACTTATAGGAATTATTATGTTAAAAGATTTTGCAAAACTCCAAACTTTCTTAATGGTCATAAAAGAGAAAAGTTTTTCAAAAGCATCGGCAAAACTTGGTGTATCTCAACCTGCGGTTACACAACAAATAAAATTTATCGAAGATTATCTTGACACGAAGATTGTAGAAAGAAAAAAGAACGGTATTTTGCTGACAAAAGAGGGTGAAGACCTTTTTAGAATTGCAACTAAACTTGAAAAAGCAATAATGAGCAGCGAGAAAGAACTTTTAAAAATTATTAACAAAGATTTTACATTTATTATGGGTTCGTCAAATGCGATAGGAAACTATATTCTGCCGAATTATCTCGGCGAAATTAAAAGCAGAATAAACAATAATGTATATATGAACGTCGGATTGTCATGTGAGATTATTGACCAACTTGAAGACAAAAAGATAGATCTTGCTCTTATCGAATCTCCTGTTTTTAGAGACGGTATCATCTACAGAGAGTGGGTTTTAGACGAGTTGGTAGTATTTTCCAACCAACCGTTAAAAAAACATTTAACTGCCGAAGATTTAATGGGATTTGATTGGATATGTAGGGACGAACACTCTCATACTCGAAAACTGACAAGCGATGTTTTTGAAGAGATGGGGGTTCAATGCAGCAACTTTAACGTACTCGGCATACTCGGAAGCCCAACCGCTATCAAAGAGTCGATTTTATGCGCTGATTCTAAGAGCCAAAGACCGGTTGTTTCCGTAATGTCAAGACATGTGATACTAAATGAGCTTGCAAACGGAAAACTTTTTGAGGCAAGACTTAAAAATTATAAAATTGAGAGAAGTTTTTATATAGCATACTTAAAAGATAAAAAACATGATGCTTTTGTCGATAATGTAGTAAATTATCTGCTATCTCTAAATAAAATATAAATCAATTTGCAGATTTAGCCTGCAAATTGCGTTAGAGTAATTCTATTTTTTTAAAAATTTTGAATTTTCAGGGTTTGATAAAAAAGATGCCATTGAATTTTCAACTCCTCCGTTATCCATCTTTTGAATAATTTTATTCTCTTTTTTATAACTTGCCAAATTTATAAGCAGCGGCGTCTCATCTACGATTATCTGCATAATGCTCAAAAGCGGGACAGTAACGATGCTGCCAAAGTTATCCGTTCCAAAACCGGCTTCAAAAACTATCATATCATCTACAATGCTAGCCGTATCAAACGTATATCCTGCTAAGAAAAAAAGAGTCATAGGTCTAAACTCTGAACTTATACTTTTAGGTAGCGGAGGCTCAAAAGATATCTGCTCAATTTTACAAAGAATACCAAAATTCTGATCTTTTTCAAATAGCAGGATGATTAAATTCTCTATATTTTTTTGCATAATTTTTGCAAAATCTCTATCTTCTATTAAATTATCTAGCACAAAAATCCTTTGCATTTTTCGTAATTATATCAAAATCTATCATCGCATTCATAAGAGCAACTTGTGAAAATTTTTCTAAATCATTTACAGCTATCTCTTCTTCAAATATTTTACCCTCTCTTAAGAGCCTCTCTCTTGTTGTTCCTCTTAAAAGCGGCGATGCAGGGGTGATCCATCTGCTGCCGTCAAAAAAAGCGATATTTGCTATTGAAGTATCGGTTATAAGAGAGTTTTTTACTATCAAAATATCGTCACATTCGCCTCTTAAAGAAAATAATTCATCAAGTTTATCTCTATTTGCATATTTCATAGAGTACTCTATGCTATCGTCATAGACAATTTTTAATGAAGATATCTCTCTCTTATTATACTCGTGATATGTTACTTCTATGTAAGTTTTAGATATATCGTAAGTCAAGCGGCATCTGCAGAGTCCATTTTTAGGCGGTTGTATAAAGTCTTTTAAATTTTGCGATTTGTTAATACCGAAATAATTTAAAACACTCTCATACCTTGCTTGATGATATGAGAGATTTAAAACTTTCCCGTCGATTGCTTTGATAGTTTCAAAAAAAGTGTTACTCATCAAACAGTTCTGTGCTTAGATATCTCTCGCCCGTATCGCAAAGAATAGTTAAGAGTGTTTTTCCCCTAAACTCTTCTCTTGAAGCAATCTGCATCGTCGCAAACACATTTGCACCCGCAGATATGCCCACAAGCAGCCCCTCTTCTTTTGCCAACTTTTTTGCCATGTTAATAGCATCTTCATTGCTTACTTTTATAACTTCACCGTAGATTGTCGTATCTAATATATCAGGTACAAACCCCGCTCCGATACCTTGAATGGCATGCGCACCGGCACACTCCCCCGATAAAACCGCAGAGCTTGCAGGCTCTACCGCAAAAATGGCTATATTTGAGATCTGCTCTTTTAAAACTTTTGCCGTTCCGCTTAATGTTCCGCCTGTTCCGACAGCTGCTACAAAAGCATCAAGCTTGCCATCCGTATCACGCAGTATCTCTTTAGCCGTTGTCAGCATATGAATCTCAGGATTGGATGGATTTTTAAACTGCTGTAAAACAATCGAATTTTCAATTTCACACCCAAGCTCATCCGCTTTGGCAATAGCGCCGCTCATCCCAAGTGAAGCCGGAGTTAAAACAAGCTGTGCTCCAAATGCTTTTAGTAATTTTCTTCTCTCTATGCTCATTGATTCAGGCATTGTTAAAATCAGTTTTAAATTTTGTGCCGCACAATTTGCCGCCAATGCTATTCCCGTATTCCCGCTTGTAGGCTCGATAATAGTAGTTTCTTGCGTTATCTTTCCCTCTTCCATCGCTCGCCTAATCATATTAAAACCGATTCTGTCTTTTACTGAGCTTGTCGGATTCATAAACTCACATTTTGCTATTATATTTGCACCCGTTATCTCTGATGCCTTATTCAATCTCACCAAAGGAGTATTTCCGATTAACTCCGTTATATTTTTTGCAATTTTCATAAATACTCTCCAAATAAATCAAACATTTTTATGATATGCTACCGAAAAATTTATAATAAGGGGCTATAATGTACCTACACAAAGAGATTAATTCTATTGAGGCAATGCCTCAAAAAGCAGGAAAAGGCGTATCTATGAAGATGCTTTTATCTCCTGATGAATCGCCTAATTTTGCAATGCGTAACTTTATAATAGAATCAGGCGGATATATGCCGCTTCATACAAACAGCGTTGAACATGAACAGTATGTTTTATCAGGTCGTGCTAGTGTTCAAATCGGAGATGAAATTATAGAGGCTAAAGCAGGCGATATTTTACTAATTCCGGCAGGTGTTTCTCATAGTTATAAAACGATAGGGGAAGAGAGTTACAGTTTTCTGTGTTTAGTGCCTAAAGGCGAAGATTGTATTACTATTATTAAATAGAAGATGGTGCGACCGGGGAGATTTGAACTCCCACACCCGTAGGGCGCTACCACCTCAATGTAGGGAAAAAGTCCATTTAACCCCTAAAAATAGGGATAAAAGTTCTCTCTGTGCCACAACTGTGCACGTTTAAATCTACCCGTTCGCACCATTTTTCAATTACACCCAATCATTCTATTAAATATACTCTCTGAATTTTCCGCCATTTTAGCGTAGTTTCCATTATTCAAAACACCTTGTTTAATATAATGTTTATTGATAATAGTTGAATTTTCACTATGTCCCATTACTGACTTAGTATCACTCAAAGTGTTCCCACCAAAATCCATAATTGAAGCGTATGTTCTTCTTGTCGCTTGTAGAGTTTTATATTCAACTCCAATCTCTTTTAAGAATGGTTTAAAATGGTAATTGACAATCGTTTTTGACTCTAAAAACACTCTTCCATCTTTATTTATAAACAACCACTCATTGGATGGGCGAACTTGAAAATAACTTTTCAATACTTCAAGAGTTCGTGGTAATAGTGGAATCAATCTATTATGATTCTTTTTACCACTTGAACCAACTACGATTTTACCTTTTGAAATACTTCGACTAATAGACATTAGTCCATTATCTAAGTCAAAGTCTTTCCATTGTAAAGCCATTGCCTCGCCAACTCTGAGCCCACTTGTATAAGAAATTTCAAGAAAAACTCTTAACCATCCATAAGCGTTTGACAAAATCTTATTTACCTCATCGGTTGTATAAACTCTTTGGTCTTGTGGTGTCGTGTCAAAACCGATACCCTTTACAGTTCTTGTTTCCATTGGATTTTTTTCAATTAATTCATTGTCATGTGCGTATGACAAAATTAACCCAAGAACATTTTTAATTCTCTTAGCTCTATCACCAGAAAATTTTTCTTTCTGTTGTTCTGTAAATTTAACAATATCAAATGGTTTTATATCACTCATTGCATAATGTTTAAAATATGGAAAAATATGTTTCTTAAATATTCGTAGTATATCTTTTTGAGTAGCTTCACCACGATTAACAGAAGTCAATGTAATAACTTCCAAACCAAATTTTTCAAAACTAATATTTTTCAGTGATAATAAAGAAGTTTCTTCCTCTATCATCTCTTTTAAAACATCCATCGCTCTTGCGTTTTCAAACCATTTTTTTGTAAAAGAACTATATATTTTATTTGTTGATTTACGGTAAAGTTTTCCATTTATGGAACCCTGAACCCAAATCATATTTCCGCGTAAATATAATTTACCATCACCTCTACTCATTACAAACCTTTCAATTGGATTGTAATCGCAGTCTCACGGGACACGTAGATTCTAGCACCTTCTTTCCAAAAATCTTCTTCAGGTTCAAAATTATTTATTAAATATTCTCTAATTGATTGTCTTGACTTACCCGTTTTCTCAACAAGGTAAGAAACAGATATTTTTTTTGGTAATAATAAATCTATAAAACTCTGTTGTTTCAACAGTATTTGTTTAATTTCTAATAACTGATTAACTATTTTAATTTCTTCTATCAAAATTTATCCTTTTTTATAAATTCTATGCTTACATTATAATGTGTTTAATAATAACTCTTGCATCATTCTATTTTCCGTTAAAGATAACCCCTCAATATCCTCTTTTATTAATGGTTTTCTAGAACTCATTAATTTTTCAAGAATATCATCAATCTTCTTTCTACTTTCTAATAAGTTGATTTCTCTCTTTGGAACAAATTCATTTTTATCTTCATGAGCATCTACTTCTGTCATATCTATTTCTGTTTTTTTCATATTAATCATGATACTTTTCCTATTTTGTGAGTTGTGTTATTTAGAATATTGTCTTTTGTAATTACAAAACCATCCTTTGTAATGTATGGTAATAAATCTTCCCTAACTATTGTCGAAGGAAAAGAAACTGTAAGTCCTGACTTCGGGTAAAAACGGTCATGTTCTCCACGTCCATGTGGTCTTTTAAAACTATGCAATTTAGTTATAAAAATTATTGACTGTCTCTTTTTTGGTTCTATTAAATATTTTGTATTTTTCATACTTTTTAATCTCCGTAGTACATAAATTTTTTATTTGTTAAAATATCTTCAAAAAACATATATGAATGGCATACATTCACTTTATAATTATCAATATAGAATTCTCCAATATTGATATAGTCATTTTTTTGACCATTATTTTTAAAAAATATATGATTATCTTGAATCGTAAAATCTAACTCAGTTAAACTATCACATAAATAATGATTATTTTTTACACTATCTTCTAAGAAAACTATTACTCTTACTATCTCTTGATTTTTTTCACAGAACTCTACATAATCATTAAAGAACAATCCATACCCATCAACTAGGTCTTCACTACTTTGAAAAAAATGTTTGTTGTATGAAGAAGATTCAATAAATATTTTTTCTTCATCTGTAAAATCAAGTGGTATCTGAAACATTTCAAACGTTTTCACCATATCTGCTCCAACAGAGCTACTATTTTGTTTATTTTTTTTCAATTTTCTATTAAAATTACTCAATGTGTGTCCTTTTCTTGTGTATATAAATTTAAATCTAAATCATTGTATTCGTCAAATTCATTAACATCATATATTGGTTCGGAACCATTTGGATATTCCAAATCATATTTATCTACTATATATTCGATAACTTCATTGTCATCTTTATATTTTATTTCTTCTTTTAAAAATGTATAGTCTTCTTCTGACACTTCTACTTCTACTGTATATCTATGTAATACATATGTGTATTCATTAAATGTTATTTTTTTACTCAACTTTTCATTCCTTTTATGTAAATAATTATCCGTTATAAATAACTTTTAAATCTGTTCATAGGGTTTATAGTGGGTTAGTTCCACTTTGGAGAGACTATCTATTACCACCAAGAGGAGTAATAAATTTTTTTACCATTTTTCAACTCTTGTTTCATAACTTCTATGGACTTTAAATTTTGTTCCATATAGTATGAATACTCTTCTTTATCCATATTACTGTCATCTCCAAAGAAAAATCCTTGAACTTTATAGTTCATATTTTTATTAAGTAAATCTTTTCTAAATTGTTTAATATCTTTCATTGTTATTGGAACTTTAACACCATTAAAACTATCATCATCACAGTCTTCAATACTTTTTTTAACTCCAAGTTGTCTAAACCACTCATGAACACTCGGAGTTTTTCTCCAAGAAAACACTACTTCTTCATCTCTTACAATATACATATCTAAACCCATTGTTGTGTCCTTTATTCTTTTATCTTTATTTTTAACAATTAAAATAATTTATTATTCAACTCTAATTTTTTAACATACTTTTAGATTCAATTTTTTACATATTACACCTCCAAGTTAGTTTCAGTAAAACTTATGAAACTAATTGAAGAGGTTGATAAGTGTTGTTATTTACAACTTGACTATTTTTTTGTGTAGTATGAAAAATCAACTCAACACATGTTGGTTTTTTACCATTGACAGAGTCAGTATTGTTGATAGATTTTTTATGTTCTTTGAAATTTACATCACTTCTTGTTGAAAACAACTCAATCAATTTTGAATTGTTGTAGTTGTGATAGATAAATTGTCCTTTAAGTCCCAATGTATAATCAACACATTTACGATGAGGAAATTTTGTATTCCCATATGTCGTTCTTGTTTGAAGTAGTTCTGTCTCATTTTCTTTTACATACAACGGATCTAAAATAGTGAATGAATTTTCATCTTCATACACATCTAATATGGTTGAAAAGTCTTCTGTTTCTACTATCACATTAAATTTATCTACCCAGTATCCAAAACTTTCAATTTTGGATACACAGGATTTCTCATATTTCTTGATATCTTTCCCCATAGGAATATAACTGATACCATCCTTCCATTCTATGTTTCCACCATATGTTTTGTTTGATAAAAACATAAACAATATACTCGTTTCTAATCCATATTTGTTATGTTTTTCCAAGTCATTAAGTTTTTCTATCTTTTGTTTAAAAAACCAACCACTTTCTATCAGTTTTTGTTTTTTATTGACAATTTGATGGGTTCTTTGTGTCAGTTCAACTTCAAGTTCTAAAAGTCCTTCAACAAGAGAATTTCTTTCATCTTTAATATCTTTAAAAAGTTGGGAATTTGTTTCATTTATAGAATTCAATACAACTGTCATCCCTTCTGGTATGATTGGTGAAACATTTATAAAGTCCATCCCAGTTCCACCAAATGGAATATTTAATCTATTGACTTTTTCTAAGTCGATATTGTTATTTACAATATCTTGAGAATCTGATACAAAACTCTCTTTACAACCTGAAAGATTATATAGAGTCCTAGAATTAACTTGTTTGTAATCTGTTAAATGGGTTCTCATTGTTTTCACTAATTCAATATCACTCATATTTTCTTGAACGATATTTATATGAAAATAATCAGTCATGTGATTTGTGTTTTGAAGACGATTTACAAAGTTTTGTAGTTCAAGATTGTTAAAACCATTATCAGACACAATTAAATTCTTGATAAAGTTAATAACAGTGTGTTTTTTCTCTGAATTACTTTTATTTGATTTTTTTACAACCACAGGAGCAAATACTTTATTTTCAATAATTGTAAAAGTTTCAACCAATAGTGCTATTTGTTCATCTACTAATGATTTATCAGTTTTAGGGATAGTATTTAACAATGTATTAAATTGTTTTGACATAGTGTCATTACCAAAAGAGACATCGTTTATCTTTGATATCATTGTATTAATTGATTTCTTACTTTCATCACTAATAGATTGAATTGTTAAAATTTTAGAAATTTTATTAAATCTATTTATCTGTGTCTTTGACATACCATTTTCTTGATTATATTTTTGACTAGGTTTGAGTGTCATCTTGCATCCTTTTGCAATTAATTTTTTATATATGGCACAATTGTATCAGACATATTTTTCTTGTCAATCCGTGAAACAGGCATAATCTATGGGGTTATTTAAAAAATTGCAATGGGGTTTTGTTAGAAAATAAAATTAGTTAATGGGGTCAAATTTATAGAGATAAAATATACAATGGGGTCATAAAATGAAGATGAAAAAACGACAAGGTATTGTTAAAATGAAGTCTGAAAAAGCAATAGGGTTATGATTTTCGGATTTTTTTGAAATTTAATAAATTTTTATGACAAAATAGTCAATTTATGGAATTTTTGATTAAAGGGAGATGTCTGGCACTTCAATTGTTATGGATATAGAGCCTTTTTTCATATTCAAACGCTCTTTGACATTTCTAATTTTTAAGTCTCTTTGGGTAATTGATTGAGCAAAAATATTTTCCCGCTCTTTATTCGTTTTCTCAAAAAGTTCCATACATCCAAATGTCAGTCTTTTTAAAATGTTGTTGTAGTATTTCAACGACTGTTCTTTCACGTCTTTTCCACTCATATGCTTTTGTATAGATTTAAGAACATCTTCTCTGTCTAAAATAAAATGGATAGCGTGGTGTTTTCCGATGAAGTCCAATAAAGTATCTTTTACGATTTGACTGCAACTAAAACTGCTATTTAAAATAGCACCATTAATGGAAGGAATATCTTCTAAAATTTCGTTATATCGTTCTCTGTCAAAAATTAAAATATCATCTCTATCACAGATGGGATTTTTATGATTGTCGCGATACTTATCCACATCGAGTGTTGAGTAGTTTCTCACTTTTCGAGTGTTTGTATGATAAGTGATGTAATTGATATTTACATCCTCCACCCACGACAGTAATTTCAAATAAGTATGTCTGCTGATTAACTTCATACCTAATTTTACATTTTTATAAATTATTGTTGCCTTTACATTTAAGAAATTGTTTTCAAAGTCTGAGCAAATATGACTAAAAAAGAAATAAAACTCTCATAAGATAAAATTACTCTCTAAATTTTCAGTGGAAAATTGTTGTTATAAGTAGATACGACAGTATCGTTTCTTTTTCCTGAAGAAAAGAATCACTGCTTTATATCTTCAAAAATATAAAGGGTAATTTATAGAGTAGAGAGAGTTATTGTCATAAATAAATAATCAAAAAAACAGATATTTAACTACAAAGACACCCTTTAAGGTGGATTTGTATCTTTAAAAAAGTTTATAATCTCTTTAAGTCTCTTTATATACTCTTTAACACTTCTATAAAGTCCATAAAATAGGACACAATCAAGGTTTTAGTTTTTATATGTAAAGCAAGGAACATATATCTATAAAGCAACAATCATTACAAATAAAGCTATCTCGCTTATATACGAAGCAAGTCAAAACATTTAGATAGCAACACTCGTTTTAATTTGGCTTCTGTTTCAAATTGATATAAGATGTATTTATAAAAATTATTATTAGGAAAATTATGAAAACAATTATGAAAGCAAATTCTATCATTCGTGGAAGATTTAACAACTATGACTTATACACCGCTCGTTGCGTAAATTTTTTATACTATCACGCACAAATAAACTCTAAAAAAGAAGGGTTTGACAACAATAAACTTATTTTTTTTATGATTGATATAAGAGAAGAGATGGGGCTTCAAAGAATAGGGAACTATGCAAAAATTATAGAAAGAACTCTAAAAAACTTAACGACAACCTTTTCAACGGATGAGAATGGAACAGTCGCTAAAACTCTTCCCTTTACCCCTAAATCTTCAAAAAATAAAAAAAGTGAAGATTTACCTATGGAGATAATAAAAGAGCTTCACATCGTTAAAAAACACGCTTATATATGTGAAATCACTTTATCGGACGAGTTTATAGAATTATTAGTCAAAAGTGAAAACCAATGGACAAAGCTATCCTTGGATGTAGTGATGGGGTTTAAGTCATTCTATACTCTGCTATTCTATGAGAATATGAAGTCGTGGGCAGGACAAGAATATATCAAATTTTCACTTGATGAACTGAATGAGATGTTTGATACTTCTTATAAAAATTATGCACCTCTTGAACTCATCATAAAACGCTCCCTTAAAGAGATGGCTTTACTTGACGGTAGGCTTGATATTGAAGTGAGTTATCACAAAGAGAAATATTACAAACCCATCACTTTTACGATTAAAAAACTGATTGACGAAAATGCAAGATTAAAAGCCGTCAAAATAAACAAAAAACGCTTGCAAGAGGAAAAAGAAAGCGATATTGATGTGAATGCACTTGTCGCAAAAATAAAGAATAAAATGAAAAAAACTAAATAGTATATAGGCTTTTTAGCCTATATACTCATAAATATCAGAGCCAATTTTATAGTAAGAACCCTCTATCTCTAAATCTCTACCGATTTTCTCATAGTCAATATTATTGGCAATTATTGGGGCTAATTCATCAAGGTTATAGCAATCATTCACATAATCATAAGCGATATCTTCCATTGATTGATTTTCGTAAATTCTTACACTATCTTCATAACTCTCTATCGCTTCAAAAATATCTTTCACAAAATGATTTTCCATTAGAAAATTAACAGCTTTTACTCCATCTTCGTCTATATTTTCCATAGCTTCGGCAATTTCATTGAGTTTAGATAAATTGTCATACTCTTCTATATTCATATAATCACATTCAAAATCTGTTATAAAATACTCTTCGTGAAAATGTGTATCTTCACAGATATCTCTTCCCTCTTGTAATACATTCTCTATACTCTCAGCGAGTAAGTCCTCATTCATTGGAAGTTGATACCACTGTCCAACTAAATGTCCGTTATTATAAGCCTCTAAATCCGTTATATATACTCTCATCTATTATCCTTTAATTTTAAAATCTATTTGAAGATTTTGAGGGGTGGTTCTTTCTTTTCTTAACTTTTTAATTTTAAGAACTTCAAAAACTAAATCTCTAAATCTTTCAAAATCTCTTCGTTAGTTCATCGGGTTTGTAGGAATGTGTGATATTAATTTTCACTTAGAATAAAATATAAATATGCAATGTTTTATTTTTAGTATCAGTAAATAATTGAATAGAGTGAAATGACAAAAACTTGAACTAATGATTGATTTTGAAAGATTATTGATTTAGTTGAATTTCTGTTGTGCTAACAAAAATTAGAATGTTAAGAAGAGTTTTTATGTTATTGATTTTTAAATCAATTCCTTTTAATTGTTGAAAACAATTGGGTATTGAAAGGGGGTTTATCCCCTTCACCCATCTTATACTATCGTAGATAGTGTATAGTGGGTTATACCCTTTTTCTGCAAAATTAAAAAAAAGTGATTTGACAGCGTTATCATTTCTCAAATTTAAACAAGGATTTGAAAAATGGGACATGTATCAATAAGAATTAACTCAATTGACAATTTACAAGCAACAGGACAAATTAAACACGATATTAGAGTTAATCAACCTCACTACCTTAGAAACAAAGAAAGAGACAATATTATTTATATTGACGGACACATAATTTCACAGAATGACAATGACGAAGATAAGATAAGTCAATTATATGAATATTTAAAAAAAGTGAAAAATAAAAGTCGCCAAGACCATATAAAAATCAGTGAAGAAAAAACTAAAAGACGTTTTCAATTTAACACCAAATCTGCCATTGCAGGAATTATTACCTTTTCACCGACAATGAGCGAAGATTACCAAAAAAATCCCGAATTATTTTTGGAAATTATGAAAGAAACTTTAGCGGAGATTGAAAAGACTTTAAATACTAATATCATATATGCTGTCATACATAGGGACGAAAAGGTTGAACACATACATTTTATGGGAGAAAACTTCAACAGAGAAACAGGCAAGACGATTCAACGGAATATCAACAGAGAGAACCTATCCTTTTTACAAGATTTATCAGGTGAAAAATGGGGAGTGATGGGGTATCAAAGAGGGATAAAAAAAGATATTTCAGGACGTAAATATTATTCTGTTTTAGAAGGTCATAAAAAAGAGATGGAAGAGATTGAACAGGACTTAAAACAACAACTTCAAAATCTAAAAGACAGAAGATTAGAATTGTCAAAAATTGATATGGATTTGATTGGCAAAAAAGCCCAATATCAGGACATTACAGAACAGCAAACAAAAATCAGAGACGATATTAAAACAATCAAATCCACAAAACAGAAAATTGCTGAACAAATCAAACAAGATGCACAGGTGGTAATCGACAACTCAAAGGGGTTTATGGGTATTGATAAGGAAAAACTACACGAAGAAATTAAAAAAGTGTTGGTTCAATATTCAAATATAAAACCACAATTAAAAGAACTTCAAGATGTACAACAAGAAAAAGAGACACTTTCAACACAAAATGCAAAATTACAAGACACTCTAATGAAACAAAAGTCGTTTGTTCAAAACACTCTATCAGAAAACGCAGAAAATACCCAAAAAATCAAATTTCAAGTGGAAATGATAAAAACCATTACAGAGGACAAAAAACAACTGCAAGACGATTTAAACGACTTAGTCGAAGAGGTGAAAAAAAATAATCCCTCATTTAATTACAAAAGTTTTAAAGAAAATCGAAAATCTATTTATACTAAGCTTGTCGAAGACAAAAATAACTATATGAACAGATAAAAAAAGGTTGATAATTATGACAAATAAACAAAAATTAGAAAAATTAGAGAGTAAAAAAAATATAATAAAAGATTTAATAAAAGATAGGTATGACAATAATGAAGATGCACAAAACACCGTAATTCAGGCAATAACTACTCTTATGAACTTAGCAACAGAATTGTCAAAAGGTGGGAAATAATGCTTTTTTTTAGTTTATTCCTTGATTTCTTACTTGATATGTTTGACTTCATTGAAAGTCTGTTAAACTCACACTCACCTAAAAAAGACCGCAAGCCATCAATGAACAAAAATAATTATAATGATATGTTCTTATCATTATAATAGTTCAAAAAATAATTTTAAATAAAAGTAAAATAATGTGAGCATATAGAAAACTATATAGAAGATTTAAAAGATATTGATGTAGATATTTTTGATAAAATCATAATCTTTATTTATATAAGACAGCAATAAATACTTATTAAGTTAGTTAAAATTTTAATCAAATGTAAAAGGATCCCAATAATATGAAAAATTTTAAAAAGCTACACTATACCAATCTTATGAAAGATGGAAGAACTAACGGTAAATATAAAAAATTGTATAAAAAGTTAATGACAAAAAAAGAGATTAAAACGATAGATAAAATATTTGAATTTATGGAATATGCTTGTAATGACTTTGTTATGCATGATATTGAAGATTCAAAATTAGTAAAACTTGCAAACAAATTTACTTTGATTGAACAAAGTATTAGCGATAAGCAATGGGAAATTGCAAATTTTATAAGTCAAACTTTAACGCAACACCAAGAAGATTTTTTCCCTGAGTATATACTTGACGAGATAGATAATTTTGGCACAGAAGAACATTTTAAAAAGTATGGCAAAGAGTATAGAGAAAAATATTTAAAGTACCAGATATTACTTACGATAGATACCAAGTTTTCAGAAGCGATAGGATGTCTCTATTATGAAATAGAAAATAATAGAGACAATTTAAAACCAAAACTTACATTGAATGAACATATGTTTGGGAAGAAAGAAGATTAAAAATTATAATTTTTAAAATCTATTTGAAGATTTTGAGGGGTGATTCTTTCTTTTCTTAACTTTCTAATTTCTGTTAATCAACAAAAATTAGAAAGTTAAGAAGAGTTTAAAAAAGGTGGATGTTTGTTTTATTTAGATAAAATAAGATGCAAATCAATTATAAGAAATATAAAATATGAACTCCAAATTTTTCACAAATCAAGATACTAATACATTAGAGAATAGGCTGAAAGATATTCTCACACATTATGATATTAAAAACTTAGAATTTTTAATAGGTTATTTTAGAATTAGTGGTTTTAAAAAAATAGCCTCACTACTTAATAACATTGAAAAAGTTAGAATTCTTGTAGGTATTAATGTTGATAAACTTACTATTGATGCTAAGAATAGGGGTAAAAAATTCAATTTATTAGATTATGAAAAGTTTAATCAAGAGTTTGTTGATAATCAAAAAGATATTTTAGAAAAAGAAGAGTATTCTCAGTCGATCGATGAAAGTGTAAATTTATTTATAAAAATGATTGTTGAAAACCGCCTTGAAATAAAAATTTCACAAGATAAAAACATACATTCTAAAATATATATTTTACGAGAAAATAACATTGAGCGGCATGATGGAACTACTGAATACAGAGGTTCAGTTATTACAGGTAGCTCAAATCTTACTGAAAATGGTTTATCTAAAAATTATGAATTTAATGTTGAACTAAAATATAGTGAAGATATAGAGTTTGCATTAACTGAATTTGAAGACTTATGGGCTAAATCTATTGAAATTACTGAAACTGATATAGACACTATTAAGCAGAATAGCTATCTCAAAGAGATAACTCCTTATGAACTATATTTGAAATTTTTAATAGAACATTTTGAAGATAGAGTTGATTATGACTCTTCTGTTGCAGATGACTTACCAAAAGGATATATGAAGTTAGCATATCAAATTGATGCAGTTAATGAGGGATTATCTAAAATCAGAAGGCATAATGGCTTTTTTCTATCGGATGTTGTTGGACTTGGAAAGACTATAACAAGTGCAATGATTATTAAAAAATTATGTTTTGAGACAAAAGGTCAAATACTAATTATCGCCCCTCCGTCTATTGAAAAAGAGTGGGTTGAAACATTTAAAAGATTTCAGATAGGAAGTATTAGACACTTTGTATTTAAATCGTATGGAGCATTGGAAAAAATAAAAGATACAGAAGATTATGAAATGATTATAATTGATGAATCTCATAAATTCAAGAACTTTTCTACTTCGCGATATAAAGAGTTGGAGAGAATTTGTAAAGAAGAAGTTAAATACAAAAAAAAGATACTTCTTGTATCCGCTACACCATTAAATAACAAACCACAAGATATTGCTAATCAATTATATTTATTTCAAGATAAAAGAAATTCAACAATTGATTCACATCCAAATTTAGAAAGTTTTTTTGCAAGTATTGACAAACAATACAAAGAGATAATTGGTAAAAAAGAAAACTCTCTTGAATTATCTTCTAGTGAGCTGATTGAACTTGAAAGATTATCAAAAAGAGTTAGAGATAATATTTTACGAGAAGTAATGGTTAGGAGAACAAGAACTGATATACAAATAAATGAAACTTATAAAAAAGATTTAATAGAGCAAGGTTTAAATATTCCAATTATTAATCCTGTTATTGAACTTGAATATAAGCTAGATGATAATCTACTTGAAATCTTTGATAAAACGATTACAATTCTGACAAAAGATTTACAGTATTACAGATATCAGATTCTAGCTAATCTAAATCAATCTGGCAGAAAAAAATATGGACAAGTACAAGAAGGTTTTTTTGAAAAAAGTGCCTTAAGTCTTGCCGATATTATGAAAACGATGTTAGTCAAACGACTTGAAAGTTCATTCACTGCTTTTAAATCTACAATAAATAAACAAACTAAAAACCTTGACTATTTAATTCAAATGTTCAAATCAGGTGTTGTTTATATCCCTTCTAAACATTTCAATCTTTACGATATGATTGACAAGGATGAGGAAGACTTTGAAAGTAGAATTGATTATTTTTTAGAAAATGAAAAAATGAAAGCATTTGATTCAAGTGATTTTACAAATGAGTTTTTAGAACAATTAGAAAGTGATTTACTTATTTTAGAAGATTTAATAAACTTATGGAATAAAGTTGATTATGACCCTAAGTTAGAGAAATTTAAATCTATTTTAGATACTCACACTGAAGGTAAAATTGTAGTTTTTACAGAATCAAAACAAACTGCTCTTTATCTTGAACAAGAGCTTCAAGACTATAATAAAGTTTTAACTGTTCATGGTGGAAATAGAGATAAATTAAGAGACACCATTAGAGAAAATTTTGATGCTAATTATTCTACACAAAAAGATGAATATAATGTAATTATTTCAACTGACACTTTAAGTGAGGGTGTTAATATGCATCGGGCTAATATAGTTTATAACTATGATATTCCTTGGAACTCTACACGACTAATGCAAAGAATTGGTAGGATAAATCGTATTGGAACGAAGCATAGTGAAATCTTCATATATAACTTTAAGCCAACAGCTCAAAGTGAAAGCCTAATAGAACTATCTAAAAAAGCATTTATAAAATTACAAACTTTTCACCATGCAGTCGGAGAGGATAGTCAAATCTATTCAAAAGATGAAAAAGTTGGAACTGTTGCACTATACGAAACAGATATTGAAAAGCCTGACGAAGAATTGAAATATTTAGAAGAAATTAGAACTTTTAAAGAAGCAAATCCTAAAAAATTCAATGCACTATATAAATTACCTAAAAAAGTCAGAGTTCAAAGAGACATAGAAAATGTAAAAGAGGCTTCATTTGTTTTTATAAAGAACTATGAATCAAAGAACTACTACAAAGTTAATAATGAAAAATGTGAAGCAGTAAATTTTATTCAAATGGCGACAGAATTAAAAACTGATAGAAAAGAAGTGGCTATATTACCTATACAAAATTATCACTATGAGCATGTTCAAACTGCTATGAAATTTTATGAAAAAGAATTAAATGGTATCGCCCATCAAACTACAAATATACGAGTTGAACACAAGTTTGATAAACAAGCTATTAAGTTGTTTAAATCTTGGATAGATAAAGAGTTTATTGAGAAAGAAACATTTAATATTTTTACAAAAACAATTAGAGATGGTAAATTACAAAATCTTAGTAAGGAAGTAATTTCTATTTCTAAAAAATATCAAGATTATGAAATAGCTAAAGAAATCAATAAACTACAAGACAAATATAGTTTATTTGAAACAAAAAAAGAGCAACAAAAATTTAAAATTAATATGGATATTATTTTAAGTGAAACATTTGTTTAGCATTAAAAGGACAAGCCTTGGATATTAAAAAATTTTTACAATCAAGTTATAGCAAAGAAAATTTTATAGAGTTTATCTATGATAAGTTTTACGGATTTGAAGAGAATGATATTGACTACCAAATTCCAGATACTGAAGTAGAACAAAAAAATATTCAAAAATATAAATTTTTAGGGCAAGTTGCACTTGATGATGGAAAAGAAATAGGTTTTTTTGAATTCCTATCAACTGAAAAAGTAGATATCGAAAATAATAGGGTGTCTTTAAATACAATACTAAAAAAAAGAGTTGAAGACGAACTTCTTGATGGTGCAATAGCAATCTTTTATAATCCTTTAAAAAATGAAATATTTAGACTTTCTTTTATACGATTTAGCTATGATGAAGATAATAAGCAACAAGTGTCAAATCTAAAGCGATATACCTATGTGCTTGGGAAAGATATTGCTACAAAAACAGCATATTCTCAATTAAATGATTTAAAACATCCAAGTATAGAAGTCTTGCAAGATGCTTTTGGGGTTGAAAAAGTATCAAAAGAATTTTTCAAACAATATAAAGAATTATACTTTGAAATATCTGATTATCTAAATCCTCAAATGGCTTATTTTGGGAGTGAAATTAAATTAAAATTATTTACGAAAAAACTTTTGGGGAGAATTGTATTTTTATACTTTTTAGAAAAAAAAGGTTGGTTAGGAAGTGATGACAACTGGAAAAATGGAGATAAAAAGTTCTTAACAAAATGTTTTAACAATGAATATGATAAATACATACAATACGATAACTATTATATGGATATTTTACAACCTATATTTTTTGAAGCACTGAATGAAAAAAGAGAAAACGATTACTTTGAAAAATTAAAATGTAAAATGCCATTTTTAAATGGTGGATTATTTAGTAAAGATGAATTTGATACTTTAAATATCATATTAGACAACTCTCTTTTTAGAGATATATTTGAAATTTTTGATAGTTATAATTTTACAATTATAGAGGATTCTCCTGACGATAGTGAAATAGCAATTGACCCTGAAATGCTTGGTCGTGTATTTGAAGATTTACTTGAAGATAGAAAAGATAAGGGTGCTTATTATACTCCTAGAGAAATAGTTCATTATATGTGTCAAAAGTCAATTATAAACTATCTATTAAATTATTTTGACGATATAACAGCTATTGAAGAGTTGGTCTTTAATCAAAGTACAGATAATACTTTTATTAGAAAAAATGCAAAAGCAATAGAAAACCAATTATTCAATATAAAGGTTTTAGACCCAGCTATTGGTTCAGGTGCTTTTCCTATGGGTATGTTACATGAAATAGTTTCTGTTCTTTCAAATATTGATAAAACAGCTAATATTGGACAACTAAAAAGAAAAGTGATTGAAAATAGTATTTATGGAATAGATATAGAACAAAGTGCGGTAGAAATCGCGAAATTAAGATTTTGGTTAAGTATCGTAGTTGATGAAGAGGAACCAACACCTTTACCAAATTTATTTTATAAAATAATGGTTGGAAATAGCTTGCTAGAAACAATTCATGGATTTGACCCACTGGAAAAAGATTCAAACTCATTATTTTCTACCGATGAGACTATAATTGATGAAATTCAAATACTATTACACAAATTTTATAATGCTCATACTAACTCAGAAAAAACAAAAATACAAGAAAGTATAGAGCATAAAATCGATGATATACTAAATAAAAAACTTGATAAACACAATGAAGAATTAAAAAGTCAGTTAAATAATATAAATTTATTCGGTTTTGACAAAAAACAAACGGACATAATTCAAAAATTAAATGAAGATATATCTTTAACGGAATTAGTAAAAAAACGACCAACAACAGAACTATTTTTTTATAAACTGTACTTTGCTGAAGTATTAAATAATAAAGGTTTTGATGTAATAATTGGCAATCCACCATATATTAAGGAATATACTAATAAGTCAGCTTTTAATAGAACTAAGGTTTTAGAATGCTATCAAGGAAAAATGGATCTTTGGTATCTATTCGCTTGTAAAGGAATTGACTTATTAAAACCAAATGGTATTTTGTCTTTCATAGCAACAAATAACTGGATTAGTAATTTTGGAGCCTCAAAATTTCGGAATAAACTTTTAAATTCATCTGTCATTAAAGAGTTTATCGATTTTGGGGATTATAAAGTTTTTGATACTGCTGGAATACAAACAATGATAATGTTTTTACAAAAAAACATTAGTAATGAAAAATATACCTGTAATTATTCTAAAGTCATAAACAAAAATTTGTCAAAAAATGAATTATCAAAGTTTTTAAGAAAAAAATATAATCTTAAATTCTCCATATATAATTCTGTCATTATTAAAAAAGATTTAATTGATAAAAATATCACATTTCTAGAATCAGACATATCTTCTATTTTAGACAAAATTGAAAGTAATAGAAATTTTATTTTAGATAAAAAAGAAGAGGTGGCGCAAGGAATAGTAACACCAAATGACAATGTAACAAAACAATCTCTTGAAACTTTAGGAAATACTTTTGAACTCAATCAAGGTATATTTAACCTAACGACAGAAGAGAAAAATAATTTAAACCTCTCTGCTAAGGAATTATCTTTAATTAAACCTCTATATACTTCAAAAGAAATAGGACGATATAAATCTAACATAGAGAATGAATATTGGATAATATACACTGATAGTAGTTTTAAAAGAGCAGATAGTATGAACTCATATTCAAATTTAAAAATACATTTAGATAAATTTAAAAAAATTATAACTTCAGACAATAAACCGTATGGTATTCATAGAGCTAGAAATGAATATTTTTTTAAAGACGAAAAAATATTATCACTAAGAAAATGTGTTAATAGACCAGTTTTTACCTATGTTGATTTTGATAGCTATGTAAATCAAGCATTTTATGTAATAAAATCTAAAAGAATTAGTTTGAAATACTTAACGGCAATTTTAAATTCTAAATTAATAGCCTTTTGGCTCAAATATAAGGGTAAAATGCAAGGAGATAACTATCAAGTTGATAAAGAGCCTATCTTAGATATACCAATAAAAAAAATTGACAATACAAAGCCTTTCGAAATATTAGTGGATTATATAGTGTGTTTAAATTCATTGAATGAGCCAATTAATGAATATGTGTCAAATCAACATATCACAGAAAGTTTTGAAGAAATATTAGATGCGATGGTATATGAGCTATATTTTAGTAATGATTTTTCAAATAAAAATCTTGAATTTGTCTCTTATGTATCAAAAGAATATAAAAGTATTGAAGATAAAAAGCTTTCCGAAAAGATAGAGATCATCAATCAAACATTTAGCACACTCAAAGAACCTTATAATAAAATTCGTAATAACTTAATGCTAATTGACACAGAATTAAAAGAGATAATTAGCTATATCAAGAAGGTTTAGTATGTATAAAATAAATACACTTGATATTAAGTTTTTTAAATTTTTTTTAGACACAGACTCCTTAGAATTTGAAAATAAAAATATTTTAATTTATGGTGAGAATGGGAGTGGTAAAAGCACAGTATATTGGTCATTATACACATTATTACAAAGTAGTTTCAAGAATGATATAAAAATCAAGGAATACTTTACTCAATCAACACAAGAGAATGAAAATGAAAAATCTCTAGTAAATATTCATGAAGATGATGATGAAAAGTCATTTGTAAAAATTTCTTTACAAAAACCACACGCAGACAACAAATATTTTACTATTTCAAAAAACACAATAGATACAAATAAAGAAGATAAAATTATTGCAAATGCCAATTTAGCTAGTGATTTTATTAACTATAAATATTTATTTAGATTTTTTAATTTTTTACATAAAGAACATATTGATTTATTCTCTTTATTTGAATATGAAATATTTCATATATTGGATAAAGATGGTGTTAATCTTGGAAATTTATGGAATGAAATACTTGAGCTAAATAAACATAAACCTAGAAAGATTGTAGAAAAAACTGATTACATCAACTTAATATCGAAATTAGCTCAATTTAATAGCTTGCTGAGATCAAAAGTAGAAGATATAAATTTACCTACAAATACTTATTTAATAAAATTTAATTTTAAAGATATCAAGATAAAAGTAGAAATTATTAATGGAAAATATGACAAACAAGTATTGTTAAAACCTAAAATTAAATTAGTTATTACAGTCAAGAAAAGTAGTGGCGAGATGCTACCAGTTCATAGACCACAAAGTTATTTTAATGAGGCTAAATTAACAGCAATTGCACTTTCAGTAAGATTAGCAATTAGTCAAATAAAGCTAAAAGATAGTGAGTTAAAAATATTGGTTCTTGACGACTTACTGGTATCGCTTGATATGTCCAATCGTGATACAGTATTGAATATTTTACTAAATGATGATAATTTTAAAAATTTTCAATTCATTATACTCACGCATGATAAAGCTTTTTTTCAAATGGCTAAAAATAAATTTGATACTATTCAACGAAATAAATGGAAGTATTTTGAAATGTATGTTAATGATTCTGCAAGCATTGAAAAGCCATTAATTATCCCTCATGAAGATTATTTTATTAAAGCTGAATATTATTTAGTCAAACACGATTATCCAGCATGTGCTAACTATTTAAGAAAAGAAGCTGAAAGACTATTAAAGTATATCAATCAAAATCACTTAACAGATATAGTATTTAATCAAGATGAAGAATTTACTAAGTTTAAAGATATGCTTACTCAAGCTAAAGCTGATAATAATATTGGAAAGTATAAAGAGATACTAGATGCTATAGAAATATTAATTGAGAAAAGAGAATTTAAAGACTTTATTGATGATGAATTAAACGACAACCCTAAAAAAGATGAAATTTTAGTTTTTATGAGAAATGAATTAAAAATATTTCAAAATTTTAAAAAGAAAAAGATTCAAGATTTAAAACAAACATTAGAATCATTAGATGAATTCACAAGGCTATTACTAAATCCTTTATCTCATGATACTATGAAAGTTCCTATATATAAACAAGAACTTATTAATACTATACAAATTCTTAAAAAACTACATAGAGACATACATGGAGAGGAATTACCATGAGCACAAATATAAAAAAACTTGTTAGTGACATCTCGAATATTAATATATTAGAGAGAATATTATATTAAACTCTATTCAGAATATATTAGAATATCAAAATGACATCGTAGAAAGTGAATTTAAAAATAGAAAATCTTTTTAAAATTTGTGATGAACTGGATACTCAAATCAATAGCTCAAATACAAGCAGTTTTAAAAGAGGCTTTTGAAAAATAATGGTAAAATATAAAAAAGAACAAGGGGTTGGGTTGTGCAAAAAAACAATATAGCATTATCTTACCTTTTTACATCCAATGTTTTAAGAGATTTTTTTTACAATCATCATTCTGGGCGATTGGTGAAATTTTTTGATGAGTTTAATATGCTTGATAAAATTTATCAGAATATTACACTAAAAGATTTTTTTGAAAGCTCTTATAAACAACTTTTAAAAACATATCGAAATGAATATATTTTCAAGAATGCTATCGCCCAAAAAATCTTAATAGGACGACATTCTATAAACTCTTCTTCTTTATTTACGGAATTGCGTGTTGAAACATCTAAAGCTGATGTTGTCATATTTAATGGAACTTCACATGTATATGAAATTAAAACGGAACTAGATAATTTTGAGCGACTTGAAAGCCAAATTGAAAACTATAAAAAAGTTTTTGAATATGTGAATGTGGTTTCTGTAGAATCAAAAATAGATGAAATCAAATCTTTGATTGATGAATCAGTAGGGATAATTATATTAACAGATAAATACACGCTAAGGACAATACGCAAAGCTAAATCTGGTTTGAATAGACTTAATAAAGAATCTATGTTTAATCTTTTACGTAAAAATGAATATCTACAAATCATTCAGAAATTCTATAATTCTGTTCCTGACTTACCAAATACAAAAATTTATTCAGCTTGCAAAGAATTATTTATAAAGCTACCTATTGAAATTATTCATAAAGAAATGTTAAGAACTTTTAAAGAACGTAAAAATCACAAGAATTTCATTAGCACAATAAGCTTATTTCCTAATTCTCTAAAAATCGCAGTATTAGAATCAGACTTATCCATGGAAGAACAAAAAGATTTTTCATATCTATTAAATCAAAAGATGAATGTTATTTTTAACAAAAAGGATTACAATGTATCATCCATATCTTAGAGGTAAGCAGAACGAATTAATATTACTCAGAGAAAATGCCAAACTTATAACTAAATCGGCAATGGTACCTATTATAGAGCCTGTTAAAAAAAACTTTGCACCTTTAAATAAAGCTATAGAATCCCTAAAAAAAGAAAATACAGAATTTATTTTAGTGATTAACCCTAAGTATGGTGACTTTAAAAGTAATTCCCTCCCAATATTTGATAATACGATTAACACAATTTTACGTGAATATGATAAATACAGTATTGCATATATTGTAGATGCTGAAAGTAATTTATTGGAAGTTAAAGATTTCATAGATGATAATTTAGATAAATCTATTGTGATTATTCATAATGGATATCCAAAAGCTAAAGAACTAGCTGAGCTTACAGAAAGTTTTTCGAATATCAATAAACATATTTTTATGGATGCTCAATCAGGGAAGCTGTATCAAAAGCAATTTAAAAAAAATGGTATCCCGAGAATTTTAATACGTGATGGATTCAAAAAGAATAAAAATAGAGACTACCCTCATAAAGAACATTTTTCAGATTTGCATATTACATATGATGATGAAGGGATGGAGGGCTTTGGAGATTTTCTAATAGTAGGAGATGATTATTCAGAAAGTGGCGGTCCTGCATATGCTATTGCACTTCATTTAACATATTTAGAAGAAGATGAAGATATGTATATTCGTCATTTTGTTTCAGATAGAGTGGATACACCAACAGACCCAGCAGGAAAATTTCTAGAAGCTTTAGAAAAGTTAGTTAAAGCTGTCGAAGAAGAGAATTCATTGATATTAAAAACAGAAGCTTATCAACAATTTAAAAACTTTTTTGAAGAAGCCCATTTTCCAGGTCTTGGTTATGCAAAAAAACTATCTATGCAACATCACTTAGAGTTAATATCAAAATACTTACTAGAGCAATAAATGCTTTGTTGTTCAAATTGTTTTAATGATAATTTTCTTAGTGCTATTATTGAGGGAAAATCACATTCTAAAGGTGAATGTGATTTTTGTCATACATCAGATACTTCTTTAATAAATACAGAAATATTAAGTGCCTATATTGAACCACTATTGGAAAGATATGAACTATCAAACGAAGAAGGTTCATTAATTTCATCATTATTAAAAAATGATTGGAACTTATTTCAACAGTTAAATGATGAAACAACTTTAAAATTATTAGAAGACATCCTTCAAGAAAATATGAGTGGATTATATATTCCAACTAAACAAGAAAATGAAACTAAAATACTGAATTGGAAAGAATTTAAGGAAGAGCTTAAACATGTGAATCGTTTTTTTCCACAAAAATCACCAGATTATGAGCATTTACAAACACTTCTAAACTATATAATTTTACCGCAAAACGAAGTTCCAGAACTTTTTTATCGTGCAAGAATCAATATTGATATTGATAGTATTAATAAAAAAGATATGGGCAAGCCTCCTGTTAAAATTGCAAGTGCGGGACGTGCAAACCCTTTAGGAATTTCTTATTTATATACAGCTTCAAATAAAGAAACTGCCATTGCAGAAATAAGACCTCATAAAAAAGATTCAATTACAGTCGCAAGCTTTCAATCATCTGAAAAACTTATTTTTGCTGATTTAAGGAATCCGAGAAAGATTATCTCCCCGTTCAAACTTCCCGAAGGTGGAATAGCAGATTTGGAATTTTTAACGCATTTAGGTGACGAACTTTCAAAGCCAATTTTACCAAGAGAAGCACATTTAAAATATTTATCAAGTCAATACCTTTGCGAACTTATTAAACATTGTGGCTTTGATGGAGTTATCTATAAAAGTTCTGTTGGTGATGGTGATAACTATGCCATATTTTTTGATGACAAATTAAATGCTATTGAAACAGAAGTTTATATTGTAGAAAATATTCAAATTACCTCAAGCAGAATAGAATTGTAAAATTAACTAAAAGGAATTATATGCTATCGTTCAATGTATTTGTAGGAGATGAAGAAACTCCTTATGTAAAAACAAATTTTCAATTTGAGCACAATGGTGAAAATATTGATATTGAAATTCACTCAAAAATAATTAATGATGAAGTTGATAGTAATATCATAGAATTTGAAAATATAGCTCATTATTTTGTGGATGAAGATGAAGAACAACTTGAGTATCTTAAAGAAAATATGAATGAAAAATATATGTTGTTTGTTAATCACGTTCATAATAATTTACTTGAATTCTTTTATGAAGAAGAATATATCATACATAACGGCATTAAAAACATATTTAAAGAATATGTTTAGAGCTATAAAAATATTATAAGGAATAATAAATGGGAATTAACACTTACAACATAGATATTGAAACTGGGAGAGGAATAGAAATAACTACTCTCTACTTTGATGATAATAAAAATTCTTTAATACTTAAAAAATGGGAAGAAACCAATTTATTTTTACTATTCGAAAGAATGAAAAATAGTTATAAAGAAATAGTTAATTTTTTAGAGTTCAATAATCGCTCTGAAGAAGGAGACGAATGCATTGTTATAGGTAAAAATAATAGTCGTGATTATTCATATCTAATAGGTGAAATGAATGAGAGGATTGAAGACTGTTCTTTTTATCAAGATAATTTAGTGGAGAACTCTACAAAAGATAGATTTGAAGAATTTATACTCGGAGAATTGGCAAAATATGAATCTCATACAAATAGTATTATTGATATTCATACTTCTTTAAACTAAGTACAAACTCATTATTGTTATTAAATGAAACTTAATTTATTGTGCAATTAAATCACTGAAAATCAAAAATATTTTCATAATTGTGCAATAAAAGTGTGCAATAAGACTGTCAATAAGCTTACATTCTGACAAGTTAGAAAAACGAATTGATTTGAAAAAAAATTGATTGAATATAAGAAAAACAAATTTGTCCGTGAGAATACAATTACTTTTTTGTTTTTTTATTTATTGTTGAAAGCCCGTATTATAGGGAATTAAATGGTGCGGACGGGGGGATTTGAACCCCCACACACGTAATGCGCTACCACCTCAAGGTAGTGTGTCTACCATTCCACCACGTCCGCTTTTTTTACTTTTTCTTCTACTTTCACAATGCTTTGGAGCACTACCTCAAGGTAGTGTGTCTACCGTTCCACCACGGTCGCATAAGACATTTAAAGAGGTTGTGTTAAAACACCTAAAAGGTGCTTTAACTATTTAGATATAATTAACCTAAATATGGGTTTGCGTAAAGTGCTATAAGAGCAATTACAAGTGCGTAAATAACTTGAGCTTCGATCATCGCAAGAGCAATGAACATAGTTGTCATAAGTTTAGCACCTAAACCTGGATTTCTTGCAGTTCCTGCGATTGTTGCAGCAGCAGTATTACCCATACCGATAGCTCCACCAAGAGCAGCAAGACCAAGACCAAGACCTGCAGCGATCATTGAGTAAGCTTTAAGAGTTTGGTTTGCAACCTCACCGTCAGCAGCTAAAGCAGCAGTAGCTAAAGCTACCATTAAGAAAAGAATTTTTTTCATAAGTTTCTCCAATAAAATTATTACAAACTTTTTCGGCTAGCGTAACCATATCCATTATGGATATAGCAACTTCTACATAAATGCAAAAGTTTCCCTACTAAAATCTGATTTGGGATTTTACAGAAAAAATGATAAAAACTAGTTGAAATCTATAGATAGCGCTATTTATGCGCGACCTAATGAAATCTTGTTACCTTTAAACTCTAAAATTTCAACATCTATCTCATCACCCTCTTTTACTACATCGCTTACTTTATCTACTCTTTGATCAGATATTTTAGAGATATGAATAAGTCCGTCAGTTCCGTCGGGAAGTTCTATGAAAGCTCCGAAATCAACTATTTTCTTAACTATGCCTTTATATTTGTCGCCGACTTTATACTCTATCTTAGCAACTTTTGGAACACTTACGATTTTTTCTATATGCTCTCTTGCAGCTTTTACGCCGCTTTTGCTCTTGCCGGTAACTTTTACTTTTCCGTCTTTTTTATCTATGTCGATTGCAACTTCAAACTTTTCGATTATTTCACGAATAGTTTTTCCTGCTTGACCGATAATATCACCGATAAAACTTGGATTTATATGAAAAAAGTCTGTACTCGGTAAAACACCGTCGTTAAACTTTATCTTTTTTTCTGCTTCAACCATAATATCTATAATATGAGCTCTGCCCTCTTTAGCCTGATAAAGTGCCTCTTTTAAAACATTTAAACTAATTCCGCCAAGCTTGATATCCATCTGCATAGCAGTAATGCCATCTTTTGAGCCTGTCACTTTAAAATCTAAATCTCCGTCATGATCTTCAAGTCCCATAATGTCTGAAAGTATTGCATACTTATCGCCATCACTTACCATACCCATAGCAATTCCGGCAACAACATCACTTGTATCGATATCGGCCGCACGAAGCGCCATATATCCGCCGCAAACAGTAGCCATTGAAGATGAGCCGTTTGACTCTAATATTTCAGAAACTAAACGAACTGTTTGTCCGTTAAGATTTACTATCGGCTCTAGCGCTCTTTTTGCAAGATTTCCGTGCCCTAGCTCTCTTCTTTTTGTTCCCATAATCGGAGATGCTTCACCAACGCTAAATCCCGGGAAGTTATAATGAACCATAAAGTTCTCATTTTGAGTTCCCTCATCCGTTAGATTTTCAAACATTTGCGCATCTTTTGGTCCGCCCATTGTAAGAACAACCAACGCTTGAGTCTGCCCGCGGGTAAAAAGACAAGATGAGTGCGCACTCGGAAGTACATTTGTACTGATTGATATCGGTCTAATCTCATTTAACGCTCTGCCGTCGGCTCTAACTCTCTCATTTAAAATCTGAGCCCTTACCTGCTCTCTTTTTACTTTTTCAATCGCATCTTTTAACTCAACTTCATCCCAATGCTCTTTATTTAGCATTATCTTCTTTCTGAGTTGTCTTAGAGCCGTCGAGCGTTCTGATTTTGCCATTTGGTTCATTGCAGATTTTATATCTAAAAAGTGGTGCTCTCGTACATAATTAACCATCTCTTCATTTATGACATGCGCTTTGCACTCCATCTCCATCGTCTCTTTTTTAAATGCCCCAAACGCTTCTTCATATTTGGCATTATTTTCAAAAAGCAGCTGCTGGGTTTTTTCAAAGATAGTTATCAATTCATCTTCATTCACTGCATTTGAGACATGCATTGTTATAATCGGAGCGCTAACCGTCGGATCCATTAAAGGGTCGATAACCAAGCTGCTATCTACTTTTTCTCCTCCCATGCTTCTCATCTCAATCATCAAAAGATCATCTTTTGTTCCCGATAGATAGAGATCTAGCGTAGAGTTGTTGAGCTGAGATAGTGTCGGATTTAGTATAAGCTCTCCGTCAACTTTTGCGGCTCTTACTGCGGATACAGATGTATTTATATCAATATTGCTCACGAACAAAGCGGCAGAAGCGGCACTTAGTGCCAAAACTTGCAAATCAGACTCTTTATCGACACTAAACGTCATAATTGTAATCTGCGTCGGATATCCAAATCCTTTTGGAAAAAGCGGGCGAAGAGAACGGTCGACTATGCGAGAAGTCAAAGTTTCAAAATCACTCGGTTTTGTTTCGCGTTTAAAAAATCCGCCCGGGATTTTGCCTGCGGCGTATGTTTTTTCAATATACTGAACCGTTAAAGGAAGAAAATCGTCTTTTACTATTTCCGTCTCGTCTATTACAACCGTCGCCAATATAACGGTATTGCCGCTTTTTACCCAAGCCGAGCCGTTTGCCTGCTTTGCAACTTCACCAAATGAATACTCTTCACTTCTATTTTTCAAATCTACTTTAACATCATACTTCATCTTCTTCTCCTAATATTTTCTCTATTTTTATGCTTTTATTTTGCTTCTGATTTATCAGGAAGTCTATATACAAAACCTGACAATCTGCTATCAGGTGCCATTATCGGTTTGAGTCTTATCGTTATGTAAACATACCTGTCATATATTGAATCAGACTGACCGTATTGATTAAGAATCGGTCTATTATTTTCAAGATATGTAAGCCCAAAATCCCAACACTTCTTTTGGTATAAAAATCCAATCTCAAAACCTTTTTTATCTTTTCTTTCTAAATCATAATCATATCTGAAGCTGTAAGAGTAGTGTTTGTTATAACTATATCTTATACTTGATGTCATATAACTAGTTTGGGGCTCTATATCGACAAAACTGTTTTTATACATATGAGCTAAGCCAATATTAAAACTATCATCCGTATATGCTATTTTATTGAAATTTTTAGAAAAACCGTTCTCATCATAGTTATAAAACATATTGTTATAAAAATTTAAATGATTGCTTATCTGATAGTCTAACTCATTCTCTAGTTCACTCGTTTGCCCACCGGTCTCCTTGTATATAATATTTTGTGAGAGTCTATGGTAAAACAGCTGTTTTCCTGAAATATCATGCAGATAGTGTGAAAAGTATAGTTGTAAATTCTCTTCAATATCTTTAATATTATAAAATTCACATATCGGGTCAAATCTATTACTAGATTTGGAACAGTAATTTTTTTGTTTTTTATAATAACCGTCCTCGAACTCGGTTCCTGCTACTTGATACTGTGTACCGAAATCAATAACATGTGTAACTTCATCAAAAGCACGGGTTAGTTGTGATGATGCGGATACGGCATGATAGTTTCTTGCAAAAACACCGCTGTCATACTCTCCAGCCGGTACCCGAAGGCTCTCCTCTTCACCTTTAAAACTTGTGTGCTGTACATATAAATTTGTTTTATACGCAATATTTAAAGACTCGTCAAAAAGTGATGTTTGAAGAGTCAAAGGGATATTTAAATCGGTTTGAACAGCACTTTTGCCGACATTTCTATAGTAATTGTTACTCTTTATATCCGTGCTATACAACAAATGATTATCAAGCAGTGTATCAAGATATCTATGATAATGGAGCGCCGGAAGATTTTGAAGAGTTTTTTCGTTGCTATCTAGCGTTAAATCTTTATAATGCTTAAAATATGCCCCGAAATAGTCATTATCGGTATTATAAAAAAGATTTATTCTTGAGAGTAACTGCTTTGCCGTAGCATTTTTTGTCGTATCATGCGAAGAAAGGTTAATATAATCAACATCGTTCATATTGACAATGTCCATATATAAACCTGATTGACCCTTAAAATTTGTATTAAACCACTGATTTATGACATCGCTGTTTTCATAGAGGAACTTAAAACCGTAATGTTCTTGATTTCCCAACTTATTTTCAAGAAAGTACTCCTCTTTTTCTTTAAAATAACCGGCGGTTAAGAAGCCCTTTGAAATTTCACTATCAACAAATCTAAATGTAGAGTATAAACCGGAACCGCGATTACTTCTTATCTGAGGTCTTAGCTCTAAATCCCACCAATTTTGTTCAGCTATGTAGAGTGATTGCTCATAGAAAAAACCCTCTTTACTAGAGAGTCCGACCATCGGAGGCAAAAGACCTGTTCGTCTAGTCGTATCTAAAGAGTATCCGAAATATGGAGTATAAAAAACAAGGATATCATATATGTAAATTCTCGCATTATAGAGACTTAACCACATTGTATCCGTATCGTAATCTGATGATGTAAATTCCATTTTCCAAAGCGGATTATTTGGATCGCACCCGCTCATAAGACCTGATTTTACATTTATATCTGTATCTTTTGCATAACCTTTAACACCGCTTAACCAAACATCTGATTTTTTCTCTAACATATAAAACGGTTTAAATGTTCTCTCTTTCTCGGCTATATTTAATTTAGCATACTCTCCGAGCAGTTTAATATTCACTCCCTGAGAAGCACGAATATTTTCAAAAAGCTCTAATTCACCGCTGTTTCTATCGTATATCGCTCGTTTTGCACTTAAATAATAGTCTTGATATACTATAACCACCTCTCCCTCAGCGGTAATAATATTATCTTTCGTATCCATTTTTGTTGCATATATTTCAACTCTATTATCACCGGCTGCATATACGGCAAATATAATTAAAAATATAAATAACTTAAGCATCTATAACCAAAGTTTTGGCACTTTTATCGTGCCAAGTCTGCCTATCCGGGTCCATAATGCCCCATAAAAATCCAAGATAAAATAACATCTCGCTTACTATCCTTACAAATGAACGATTTAGTGCAACGACAACATTCGGTGTTTGAAGCGTTTTAATCTCTATTACCCTTATTTTCATAGCAATTTTGCCTAAAGTTGCACCGTACTGCATAACAAAAAAAGCTTGATAAACAATTTTCATAGCCATATATTCTAAAACAAATGTATTTGTAAGCAAAATCATCTCTTCAACCGTTTTAGCTTCAAAAAAAGAGTCCCCCAATGCTATAATAAGCAAAAATGAAAGTAGCATCTCGTCTATAAAAAAAGCCATGCTTCTCTTTTTAATCGTTGCTAATGTCATTCCCTCGCGATGAAGGATATTTTGAATCTCTTCGTTCACTTTACTTCTTTTTATAATGCTTGATAAGCTATATCTGTTCGGAGTTTTTTACCGGCAAAATGAACCTGCCCGCATCTCATATAGGCTCTGTCTCTTGCCTCTTTTATGCTGTTGCCAACCCCGACACAGACTAAAACTCTGCCGCCGTCTGCATAAAGCTTACCGTCAATCATACTCACGCCCGCATAAGAGATATGCGTATATTTTTCTACCTCTTCATGATAAACTTTATCTAAGATTATCTCGGCAGGTGTTGAACTTGAGTATGGATAATTTGCACTCGCCATAACAACACCTACTGCAAACTCTTTAGAAAATTCTACTTTTATCTCGCCGAGTCTATTTGTAGCAGCCTTGTAAAACATATCGCTAACGCTTGAAGTCATAAGCGGCATAAGTATTTCACACTCAGGATCTCCGAAGCGAACATTAAACTCTAAAGTAATAGGCTCGCCCTTTACGACCATAATACCGATAAAAAGCACACCCTCAAAAGGAGCACCCTCTTTTTTCATACCGTCTAAAGTTGGACGGATAATTCTCTCTCTGACTTTTTGATAAAGCACTTCATCAACCAATGGAGTCGGCGCGTATGCACCCATTCCTCCGGTATTTGGTCCTTGGTCATTGTCCATAACTCTTTTGTGATCTTGTGCAGCCGGTAAAAGTATATAGTCCTCACCGTCGCAAACTGCAAACATGGAAAGTTCATAACCGTCTAAAAACTCTTCTACGATAACTTTTAGTCCGGCATCACCAAAGCTTTTTCCACTTAACATCTCAGAAATTGCAATTTTTGCTTCATCGTGGCTCTGCGCAATGATAACACCCTTGCCGCCGCAAAGACCGTCCGCTTTTACAACAATAGGAGCAGTGAGTTTATCCGTAAATTTAAACGCATCTTCTATGGATGATGTCTCTATATAGCGCGCTGTCGGGATATTATATTTTGCTAAAAAGTTTTTCATATAAACTTTTGAACCTTCTAGCTGTGCCGCTTTTTTACTAGGTCCGAATATTGTAAGCCCGTGCGCTTTAAAAATATCGACGACACCCTCCACTAGCGGAGCCTCAGGTCCTACAATAGTCAATTCTATATCATTGCTTTTAGCAAATTCTGCCAATTCGTTATAATCTTTGATATTTAGATTTGTTCCCAAATTGCTTGTTGCGCCGTTTCCGGGCATAAAAAAAAGTTCATGCGCCTCTTTTTCGTTTAAAATTGCACGACCTATTGAATACTCTCTACCGCCGTTGCCTAAAATTAAAATTTTCATCAATGCTCCGTAAATTAATTAAAAAATATCTACTCAACCCATCAAAATAGACTAAGCAGATATCTTTATAAAGCAGCCCGAGTAGCCGTCTCGCATTTGGCTTGGTTCTAAAAAGCCGTATTTGGGCGAAGAGAGAATTCTCTAACGGCGGCATTATCTCGACAGAGTTAACATATCTCAAACGATAGCACCGGCACACGAAAATCCTACTAGTTCGCTATGTGAAAATGTAGAACCCTCATTGTGCGATATATCGAACCACCCAGACTGTTATTACTATTATACAAAATATTTCTTGATTTTATTTGTAAATCGTTACTGACCTTACGCGCTTTTTTAAAAAGAGCGTAAAATACCTTGAAATTCTCGAAAAACATGTTTTTCGTAGCTTTAGGGGGTTGCAAGGGACATTTGTCCCTGCCGCTAAATGGGCTCGTGTGCCCTCACTTTTGGGTATTGCTCATTTAGCGTATAACATCAGATTATTGCAAAAATTCTACTCTATTTCTAAAGCCAATTCGATACAGCTCTCAATAGAAGTCTTTTCGCTAATCACATATTTTACTCCATTGGGTAAAAGATTAGCCGTTGTTTTACCGATTACAATGATTTTAGCATCGGGATGTATGGAATTATTTTTTAAAAAACACTCTATTGATGAAGGAGATGTAAAAATAAGGGTAGAGTCATCATTCACTCTTACATCTAAAATCTCTTGTGAACACTCACTCACATAAAGAATCTCTTCATCTATAAGATAGCCCTCATCTTTGCTTCTTTGAACAAAATCAGAGGCTATAAGCTCTGCTCTAAGATAGAGCCATTTTGTATCTTTTGAAAATTTTTTTATATCTTCTACCAGATTATCGCCGTAACCGTCACCGATAGCCAAAATTTTACCGCCAAACCCTTTATATGCATTTGCCGTCTTAACGGATACGCAAAGTGCGGGAATATTTATGAAATCTTTTTTATCATACTGTTCTAGCGCCTTTACGGTCTGTTTTGATGTTATAATCAGATAGTTATATTTTGAAAAATCAATGTCTGGCTTTAAAAACCTGACATCTAAAGATTTTATATTTATTGCATGTTCGCTTTTAGAAGTAGCGAAAAGATAGACTTTTTTTGACATATGATACTTATTTCCAATTTTATTTGTGCAAAATTATAAAAAGTTTGGTTTAGGTTGTAATGTTTTTAGGCTATGAGATAGTGAACTACCTCTTTGCCTAAATCATTGCAAGATGAACCGAAATTTTTCTTAATTTTATTCCCACTCGATTGTTGCGGGCGGTTTTGAGCTTATATCATAAACAACACGGTTAATTCCGTCAACTTCATTGATGATTCTTCTGCTGATTCTTTCTAAGAGGTCATGCGGAAGATGTGCAAATGTTGCTGTCATTCCATCAACCGCTTCAACAACTCTAACACAAACGGTATTGTCGTATGTACGGTTATCGCCCATAACTCCGACTGATTTTACATTAAGCAGAACTGCAAACGCCTGCCAAGTTTTTGCGTAATATCCGCTTGCTTTTAACTCATCAAGCAAGATAACATCAGCTTCTCTAAGCAGCGTTAAATCAGCTTCGTTTACATCACCCATAATTCTAATCGCCAAACCCGGTCCGGGGAACGGATGGCGGTTTATCATTGACTCGGGAAGACCAAGTTCTAAACCGATTTTGCGCACCTCATCTTTAAAGAGTTCGCGAAGCGGCTCAATCAGTTCAAAATCCATCCAATCAGGCAGGCCGCCGACATTATGATGAGATTTTATAACCTCTGAGGGACCATTAACCGAAACAGATTCTATAACATCGGGATAAAGCGTGCCTTGAGCCAAAAACTTAATACCGTCATGCTTTTTAGCCTCTTTCTCAAACTCTTCTATGAATGTATGCCCGATGATTTTTCGTTTTGTTTCAGGGTCTTTTACACCCGCAAGCTTGCTTAAAAAGCTCTCTCTGGCATCAACGACGACCAACGGAACTTTTAGATTGATTTTAAAAACCTCTTCAACCTGCTCTCTCTCGCCTTTTCTAAGCAGCCCGTTATCTACAAATACTGGTACGAGCTGATTACCGATTGCTTCATAAAGCATAGCGGCAACTACCGAGCTGTCAACTCCGCCGCTTAGTCCGCAAAGAACTTTTCCCGTTCCTACCTTTTCGCGAATAATTTTAATCTGCTCTTTTAAAAAGTGTTCCATTTTCCACTTTTCCGTAACACCGCAAATATTTCTTGCGAAGTTGCGAAGCATCAAATAACCCTCTTCGGAGTGTTGAACTTCAGGATGATACTGCATTGCGTATATGCGTCTTTTCTCATCGGCAATAGCCGCATAAGGAGAGTTTGCAGATGTGGCAATCGGAGAAAAACCTTCAGGAAGGATATCTACTTTATCGCTATGGCTCATCCAAACGATTCGCCCGTCGTCACAATCTTTTAAAAGAGGTGAACAGCTGTTCTCATAGTTGTTTATAGTTAATTCCGCTTTGCCGTACTCATGGTGATTTGAACGAATTACGCTACCGCCGAAATCCACTGCAATTCTCTGCATACCGTAACAGATACCAAGCACGGGAATTCCCATTTGATAAACACCTTGATCCACCACATATGCATCTTTGTTGTAAACCGAAGAGGGTCCGCCGCTAAGAATAACGCCCTTTGGGTTTTTTGCTTTTATATCTTCAACTTTTGTATGGTAAGGAAGAATTTCGCAATAAATTTTATCTTCTCGTAAGCGACGAGCTATAAGCTGGGTATATTGAGAGCCAAAATCTAAAACTATAATGCTAACATTTGTCATTTTAATACCTTTAATAAGTGTGTTTTGAAGTGCCAAAAAAATGGCTTTAAGAAGGATTTCATCCTTTCAATGATAAAAGAATACAATAAATTAAATTAAGAATCTATTTTGTTTAATATAAGCAGAGGCTAAAAGGATACTATAAACTTATTTAAGTCATAATCTAACTACATAAATCAAGGCTTTTTACTTATGGAAATGATTACAACCCATATCTTGCTCTATCTGCTTATTATTATTATCGGCTCCCTTTGGATATCCAAAAAAACGGGAATTGCCGATGTTCTTTTTTATCTTATCGGAGGGCTTATAGCAGTCAATTTTCATCTCCTCTCGCCTCATTCGGCAACGATTGAGACTTTTGCTTTCATAGGAACTATCTTTTTATTTTTTTATCTTGGTCTGGAAGAAAACCTCGAAGGATTTGCACAAGGAGTTAAGAAAGGGTGGAAAATCGCTCTAGCCGGTGTTATTTTACCCTTCGCAATGATCTATTTGACAGAATATTTTCTCAGCGGCGATACTATCAAGGCTATTGTTTTTGCGATGGCATTTGCTCCTACTTCCATAGGAATTGCATTTTTGACTCTCAATACACTCTCCTTTAGTGCCAAAGCAAAACTTCAACCCATCATCGTAGCTGCCGCATTGACTGATGATGTACTCTCACTCATTTTATGGGGAGTTCTGGGAGGCGTTCTTGTCTCTTTGCAAGCCTCATCATCACTTGGCATCTCACTTGAAGCTATCGCAGTGTTAGCTCTTTCGCCTCTTTCAAATTTTCTCTTTTTTAGTGGTGTAATGGCACTTATCGCCTATCTATTTTTTCTCTTTCATCCAACGACATCTCTTAAAAAAAGTGGGGCACTCCTAAATCTCATTACTAGAACAAAAAACAGTATCTATTCACATCTAGGAGCTACCCAATTTTTGGGTAAACAAGAAACCAATGCCGCTATTATAATCATGATATTTTTGGCTTTTTTAGGTTCATTTATAGCAGAGTATTTTGCTACGAGTGTGGCATTGGGAGCTTATTTTATGGGTTTAATTATCAACAAAGATCATTTTGAAAATCAAAATGACGGGGATAAGGTCTTTCATGAAGCTATTGAAAAGTTACGTTTTTTAACTCTCTATTTTTTCGCTCCAATCTTTTTTATTAGCATTGGATTACAGATGGAGATAGGAAGTTTTTCACTCCTGCTGAGTGTGCTTTTCAACGCTTGTATCTTAGCATTTGTTTTATTTGTAGCACAATTTATCGCTGCTGCACTCACGGCATACTATATCAATAAACTTCCATGGCATTCTGCATCTCTCATCGGGATTGCGATGCAAGGAAGAGCGGAAGTAACATTTTTGGTTGCTATGGCGGCACTCTCGATGAAACTCATCACAAGTGACGATTTACTCCTAATCTCACTAACTGCTTTTATACTCAACTTGAGTGTTCCTTTCTTGCTCAAAATCGCCGGCGAATATCATGAGAAAAAGGATCAATCTTCACTTCTGTAATGTACTCCTATGGACTTCTCTCTAGAAAGTGCCGCAAGAACAATCTCTCTTGCCGTGAGTAGGCGAAATTTAAGAAGTTTGCCTACTTTTTCACTTAAAAGAGCATTGATTTGATCCAATGCACTATTTAAACCTTTTTTTGTTCTAACAATCGAGACATTTTCCCACATGATTTTTCTAAGAAGATTTTTTTTCTCTTTATCCTCTTTGAGGCTCATCACCTCATCGCTTACTTCAAACTTAATCTCTTTTTTTACATGCGGCTTCTTTAAAATATCTTCAACAGCCCTTTTGCCAAATACAAGACCCTCTAAAAGAGAGTTAGAAGCAAGTCTATTTGCACCGTGAACTTTCGTAGATGCAACTTCTCCTATCGCATAAAGAGATTTGACACCCGGCACGGCACCGTTTACATCTGTTTTAATTCCCCCGATTGCATAGTGAAAAGCCGGAGAGATTGGAACTCTCTGTTTTGGTACATCAAACCCCAGAAGCTGTAAATTTTTATAAAGGTTTGGAAATCTTTTTGTAAAGTAGACATGGTCAAAGTTTTTAAACGATAAATATGTCTGCAATCCTGTTTTTTTATTATGATCATATATCGCTTTGCTGACTATATCTCTTGAAGCAAGCTCCCCTCTCTCATCATAATCAAACAAAAATCTTCTTCCATTTTCATCTTCAACGGTAGCACCCTCACCCCTTAGAGCCTCCGTTAGAAGCAATTTTTGAGCAGAGTCGTTATCTACATATACTGTCGGATGAAACTGCATCATCTCCATGTCGGCAAGCTCTATGCCTTTCATAACGCAAAGACCCTGCATATCGGCACTTATACATGGCGCATTTGTATGATATGCATACAGTGAGCCTACTCCGCCGCTGGCAATGATTACATTATCGGCATATATATTTCTGCTCTCTCTGTGATCAAGTACCGTTACCCCGTAACACTCGCCGTCTTTTATAAGCAAATCTACCACTCTGGCATCGGTAAGCATAGGATGAGGATTTTGTTCCAGCAAAAAGTAGTGCATATATCTACCGGTTGCGTCCCCTCCTGCATGAAGTATGCGTTCTTTTGAGTGGGCAGCTTCTTTCGTGTATAATAGTTTTCCGTCTTTATCTCTATCAAACTCAAATCCGCGGGCTATCAAATCATCAATGATGCCTCTTGAACTCTCGCTTAAAACTTTTACCGCCTCTTCATCGCAAAGCCCTGCACCTGCTTCAAGCGTATCTTTTACATGCAGAGGGATATCATCTTTATCGATAGCTAAAGCAATACCGCCTTGAGCATAAAAACTGTTGCATTTAAAAGTCTCTCTTTTGTTTATAATAAGAACTTTTTTATCACGAGGCAGATGCATTGCGGCATAAAGTCCTGCTACACCTGCACCTACAATTATTACATCATATTTCATCTATTTCCACTGCTGCTTTCATTGTTGTCACCGCTTGGCTTTTTGATAAAAAATTTTACATTTTTATCACCTTCGGGCGCATCTTCTAAATAATATGGATTACCCTTGCGTCCACATCCACTAAAACTTAATAAAAACATTGCTATAATTACTAGATGAAAAACGCTAGTCAAATTATAAATTCCATTCAAAGCAGACCTCAATTCTCTAAACTATCTTATTATAAATGTATAAAAATAGTGCAATCTATGTTTACGCCGCCCGTACAAAAAATGATTAACTTCATCTACATCAAAAACAGAACTCTATTTTTTGTATTTAATCATCCCGTTGGGAAACAAGAGTTTGATAATAATATACAAAGCATTAAAAGTGCTTTAAAGTTTTATATGCCCCAAGAGTGCAAAGAGTGTGATGAGAATTTATTTGACGATATAAAAGCTTTTGTAACGCACTCTCCAAAAAAAAACAAAGAAGAGTCAACAGAGATAAAACAAGTTTATAAAGAGCGTTCAACGGGTAATTTTGATATAAATATACACGATGAAAAATTAAATTCGCTCATTCACACTATTCAAAATATCATTAAGAATCGTCATGACGCTTGAACAAACCGTAAAACAACTACCCGATTGCGCCGGAATATATCAATATTTCGACAAAGACGGTCATCTGCTCTATATCGGAAAAGCAAAGAGTTTGGCAAAAAGAGTAAAAAGCTATTTTAATTTTACACCGGAGTTAAAACCAAACTCAAATCTATCAAGCAGAATTACAAAGATGATTTCTCAGACTATATCAATGAATTATATAGTCGTGAACTCTGAGCATGACGCATTGATACTGGAAAATTCACTTATAAAACAGCTTATGCCCAAGTACAATATTTTGCTTCGCGACGACAAAACATATCCGTACATTTATATAGACAACTCCCAAAAGTACCCGAGATTTGAAATAACGAGAAAAATCATAAAATCTCCAAATATTAAATACTACGGTCCCTACTCCGTTGGTGCTAGAGATATTTTAGACTCAGTTTATGAAATATGCCGCCTTGTGCAAAAAAAGGGATCGTTAAAATCAAAAAAACTCTGTCTTTATTATCAAATAGACAAATGTCTTGGACCATGTGAACTGGAAATTTCAGATGAAATATACAAAAAAGAGCTTGACACAGCAAAAGAGCTGATTCAAAATAAAAAAACACTGCTTAGCAAACTGGAAGAGAAGATGCACTTTTATGCCGAAAATCTCAGGTTTGAAGAAGCGCTCGAGATTAGAGACAGATGCGAACGCATAAACCGTTCAGAGATTAAAAGCGAGATAGATTTTGCGAGCAGTGAGAATTACGATATATTTGTCCTGCAAAACACACAAAGCAGAGCGGTAGTCGTTAGGATATTTATGCGTGAAGGCAGAATTATCTCCTCTTCTCACGACTATATACAGCTAAATGAGGGGTATGACGAGGATGAACTGTATCAAAGAGTTTTGATGGATTTTTACTCAAACGGCAAACCGCCTATCACGGCACCGATATTGGTAGCTTCAGAGTTTGACGGCAAAGATACGATAGAAGAGTATTTAACGACCATTTTTGGAAAAAAAGCAGAGATAAAAGTACCTAAAATAGGCAATAAAAAGCAACTTATCGACTTAGCCTTGCTAAACGCGGCAGAACTTCTAAAAAAAGAGATTAAGCAAAACAGCGGTGAGATAATCGGCGAAATAAAAGAGTTGTTCTCTTTAGAGCGAATTCCAAAGCGGGTAGAAGTCTTTGACAACTCTCATATGGCAGGAATGGCAACCGTGGGAGCCATGGCGGTTTATGAAAACGGAGCATTTGATAAAAAAAGCTATAGAACTTACCATCTTGAGGCAAAAGATGAATATTCGCAAATGAGAGAAACACTAACAAGAAGGGTTGAGAGTTTTTCTAAAAATTCTCCTCCCGATTTATGGATACTTGACGGTGGAAGTGCACTTTTAAATCTTGCGCTTGAAATTTTGGATTCTAACGGAGTTTTTTTAGATGTTATAGCAATATCAAAAGAGAAGATTGATGCAAAAGCTCATCGTGCAAAAGGCAAAGCAAATGACATCGTACATACAAAAGATGATGTTTTTAAACTTCAAAATAGCGATAAAAGACTCCAATGGGTGCAAAGATTAAGAGACGAAGCACACAGATGCGCTATAAATTTTCATAAAAAAACAAAGCTAAAGATAGATCAAGAGAGTAAACTTTTAACACTACGTGGAATATCTCAAGCAAAAATCATTAAACTAATCAACCATTTCGGTACATTTGATGCGCTAAAAAAAGTAACTATTGAAGAAATAAGTGCTATTTTGAGCACAAAAGATGCAAAAATAATAAAGAACATTTATAAATAAGTTTTTTTTCAAACTATTAATGCTATATTTAGTAGATTTTATGACATTGAATATATTATACAAAGGTTTTTTATGAACAAAATCGTACCAAAAAATGAAGAGTATCTTTTTGAAGGCAAAGTAGCTATTAGCCAGACGGATTTAAAGGGTAATATAACTTTTGTTAATAGAAAATTTTGTGAGATATCCGGTTATACTGTTGATGAGCTCATAAACAGTAATCATGACATAATAAAACATCCTGACGTTCCGGAAACAACATTTGAAAAGATGTGGAAAGCTTTAAATAGCGGTCAAGTATGGAACGGGATGCTTAAAAATCTTCGCAAGGACGGTCGTTACTATTGGGTAGACATTGAAATCGCTCCAATCTTTGACAAACAAGAACGAATAACTGGATTTATCTCGGTGAGCAAGCCTTCTGCGAGAAAGAATATTGAAGATAGCGAAAAACAACTTCATCAAGCCGTCGGGGCAAATTAAAGGACTCGAATGTTAATCTATAATCACAAAAAAGAGTTTTTAGGAATTGACGAAGAAGATTTAAAAACTCTCGGTCTCTCAAACCTTGTGGATCTCTACACGGAAGCGGCAGAGTTTGCAGACTTATTTGTAAAAACACCCGGCTTTATCCATAATTTTAAACATGTACATTGGATTGATTACATTACATGCAGCGATAATGCCGCGGAAGCAAAAGCTATAATTCGCGTTAAAGGAAAAAATTATAGTAGCGGCATAGAGATCAAAACAATTTATCTAGTTGACAACCCGTCGCAAAAAGCATATATCGTCAACCTCTTAGGTATTAAACTTCTATCAAACGAACAGAGTGAAAAAATTTCTGCAGACATCCTAAACAAACCTGTGCCAAAAACCGTATCGCCGTCAACTAAACTAGCAGAGTCTGCTCCTGCTTATGACAGGTTAAGTCCGAATATAATAAAAGATGTTTATGAGGATACGACTTTTGATATAGAAAAAAAGAGTATCCCACAAGCACCGATAGCTAAACCCGTAATTGAAAAAGTTGAAGAACCAAAAGCGGCGCCTATCGTCGAAATAGAAAAGATAAGCAAAGAGAAAGAGAAGACGGAAGAAGCTCCTTTTTCAAGCTATATATATGATCCGCGGGTAGCATCGCATGATCTCGGCTTACCGATTGATTTGGTTGAGGAGTTTATTCAAGATTTTATTGCTCAAGCAAATAGTTTCAAAGAGAAGCTGTACGAATATGCTATAAACGGAAATTTAAGTAGTTTAAAATCACAGTCACATAAATTAAAAGGAGTTGCCGCAAACTTAAGGGTAGAAGATGCTTTGGATGCGCTAACAATAATAAACACATCAAACGATAACAACGAAATCAAAACAAACCTAGATAGGCTATATAGAATAATCGATAAGCTGTCCAGAAAAGATGTTGTAGCGGCAGAACCCATTATTGCTAAAAAAGAGACACAAAAGAGTGAAGACGAGTTTGTTTTATCTTTTAAAAATGACAAACTAGCTCAAGATGTACCAATTATGAAAATTGACGATTCAGAGGTTCCTGATTCCATAGAGATTCCTGAACTCGCAGATGATGAATTTTTAAAACCTAAAATCACTATAAATGAAATTGATGTTAACGATGAAGATTTATCAGTGTTGGATAATTCGGCTGACGATATTGAAGAAAGCGCCCAAGAGATTGTTCAAGAAAAAATTCCTGATCTTGTTATGAATTACAATAAAAAACAGATAGCCCATGATATAGGGTTGGATATAGATAGCTTCAATGAACTCTTTGAAGACTACTTAATTGAGGCAAAAGATCTCTCTAAATCAATGAGTATCGCTGTTGAAAAAAATGATTTAAAAGAGTGCAAAGATATTGCCATAAAACTAAAAGGAATGAGTGAAAATATGAGAATTCATGATTTTGATAATGCTCTAGAAGCTATTATTAACTCTACGGATGCAGCTAGTGCTGAGAGTTTTGTTAAAAATATAACTTTAAAACTAAATCTAATCTCCAAAGCAGAGGATAAATAATGCAACTCAGTTTAAAAAACAGATTAAGACTGATCGGTCTCTTACCGATTATCATACTCTTTACTATGACAAGCTATTATGTTTATAGTTCATTTATGGCATATAAAGCGGCACAAGGGCTACAAGACAAATTGGAGCTAAACACATACTTAAACGATATAGTAACAAATATCGCAAGAGAACGCGGTATGAGTGCTATGTATCTTGGAAGCGAGGCAGCTGCCAATACTCTAAAATCGTTGCATGAGCAAAGAAAAGTCGTTGATGAGAAAATTTTAAAATATATAGAGCATGCTCAAAGGAAAAAAACATTAGATATCAACCCTGAAAATAAAAGTACGCTAGAATCAAATGTAAACGATGTCACTTCATCTATAGCAAAAATCAAATCAACAAGAGCGCTTATCGATGAAAAAAAGATTACATTCGATGAAATATTTTCAACCGTGTATAACCCGATACAAGCAAAGCTTATTAAGCAGCTTACTCAGGTTACGGATAGTCAAGTAGACAAAGAGATAAGCGAGCTATATTCGTTATATATCTCGATAGTTAACGCTAAAGAGTACTCAGGTATCGAGAGAGCATATATGTCTTACAATATCTCTCACTCGACAAAACTAACCGAAGAAGATTTAAGCAAATGGATTACTATTATCGGTAAAGCCGATTCGGTCCGTTACGATAGCATCCAAAATAAAGAGCTGTTAAAAAAATTAGACGCTATCCTTAAAACGGAAGAGTATCTAGGCCTACTACAAGATATAAATAGCGAAAGAACTGCTATTATGTCTAATTCCGCAAGCGGCGCATATACTACATCCTCAGGTATCTGGTTTGCTATGATAACCGAGAAGATTAACATTATCTCAGAAGCAGAGAATCTACTTTTAAAAACCATGAACGGCAAAGCTCAGAACGTACAAACAAATTCTCTTCAAGTACTGATAATCACATTTGCGGTATGGCTTATCTCTATTATTCTTGCATTCCTCGGTTATGTGTTATCGACTGAAACCGCTACCAACATTAAACACCTTGAGAATGTCCTAAAAAAAGTTGCGCAGGATTATGATTCGCAAGGTAGAAAAATCGACTTACAAACATCCCAAGGTACCGACTTGGCGTATGAGCTTCTTGAACAGATTATCGAACAGACGAAAAAAGATAAAATTACCGCTCAAGAAGCAAGTGAAGCAAAATCTATGTTCTTGGCAAATATGTCACACGAGATTCGTACTCCTTTAAACGGTATTGTCGGGTTTACCGAGCTTCTAAAAGATTCAGGTTTAAAAGAGGAACAAAGCGAATTTGTTGATATTATCGAAAAAAGTTCTGAAAACCTTCTTGAAATTATCAATAATATTCTTGACCTTTCCAAAATTGAAAGTAATAAACTTGAGATTGAGCATATTGCATTTAACCCTATATTAGAGTTTGAAAGCGCGGTTGAAGTTTATGCAGTTAGAGCAAGCGAGAAACATATCAACCTTGGTTGTTTTATTGATCCGCAACTTGAGTTCCCGCTCAAGGGTGACCCTACAAAACTTAAAGAGGTTATTATAAATCTTCTTTCAAATGCCGTTAAATTTACTAACAATGCCGGTTCAATCAATGTAAATATTAGAAAAGTCAAAAATGACGATGTCGGTAAAACAAGAGTTAAATTTGAGATACAAGATAGCGGTATAGGTGTTACAAGCGAACAAAAATCTAAAATTTTTGAAGCATTTAGCCAAGCCGATACATCAATTACACGTAAATACGGCGGTACGGGACTAGGGCTTACAATTTCAAGCAACTTTGTCGAGTTAATGGGCGGTAAACTTGATTTAGAGAGTCAAGTCGGAGAGGGTACTACTTTCTTCTTCACTCTTGATTTTGAAAATCTTGAAACACTCAGTGAAGGTTCTCAAAATAGTTTTAGCAACTTAAACGCGCTTATCTTAAGTGATATGGTAAAGATTAAAAAGCAAGATAAATACCTAAGAGAGTATCTTGACTACTTTGGAGTGGGTTATAGCGCATTTAAAAGTATAAGCAAAATTGAGCTGCTTCAAAAAGATACGCAGTACGATATTATATTTGTCGATTACGACTATGTAAGCGATGAGGAGCTATCCGAGATAACTAAACTTTCGCAAGAAGTCATAGTTTTAACAAAATCTAATCTAATCAAAAAAGTGGAGTCTCTAGGTTTAGATATATTTAAAACTCTTTATGAGCCGCTGCACTGCTCAAAAATAAAGCAGACATTAGAAAACTATAGCATATTGCATGCTGCTGCACAGATTGTTAAAAAACAGTCTCGCAAAAAATTTGATCTAAATAGATCTAAATTCGTTGCAAATGTCTTAGTTGCCGAAGATAATATCATAAATCAAAAGCTTATTAAACGAACACTTGAAGATTTGGGACTAACTATAACACTGGCAAACAACGGTCTTGATGCATTTCAAAAAAGAAAAGATCAGACCTTTGATATGATTTTTATGGATATTCAAATGCCGTTTTTAGACGGTGTTGAAGCAACGGCAGAGATTTTAGAGTGGGAAGAGGATTACAATCAACCTCATATACCGATTGTCGCACTTACGGCTAACGCGCTTAAAGGAGACAGAGAAAGATTCTTGGCTGCGGGTCTTGACGAGTATACAACTAAACCTCTGGTTCGTTCGGAAATTATCTCTGTTTTAAATCAGTTCTTAGCCGATCATATAGTTGAAATGGATGATGCTCCGGAAGTTTTCCAAGAGGCTCTTGTAGAAAAACTTGATGAGTCCATAAAACAGGAGATAATGCCTGAATATAGAGCGGATATACTTATAGCCAAAAAAAGCGCTTTTGAAACAAAACTCTATACAAAAATTATAGAGGGAATTGATGGCTTAACATATGAAGTTGCATCTTCGCTGATAGATTTTCAAGAACTGATAGATAACTACTCTTACAAAGTCGTGCTCTTTGATAAAGAGTATAGTAATTTAGATGTAGCCCAAGTATCTTCTTGTATAAGAAAACTGAGTTCTTCAAACAAACTTAATTCTCATATCGTGCTAGTGGATGACTCTATGCAAAAAGATAGCTTTAAACATGCAGAGTATGTAGATGAAATCATCGATAATAAAGTAAATAAAGATTTATTAAAATCTCTATTTACTAAATACGCTTAAAAGGTAAAATAAAATGTCAAAAAAATTAATAATTCTAGCAGTAGACGATGATATGATAAATCTTAAACTCTTAAAATCTATGCTGATGAAAAACGAAAATGTTCAAGAAGTTTTAGAAGCAAAAAACGGTGCCGATGCCATCGCTCAAATAAAATCGAGACCTGATGTAAATCTTATTCTTTTAGATATCATTATGCCGGTAATGAATGGTCTTGAAATGCTTGAAATCGTTCGTGCAGATAATAATATGGATCAGATTCCCGTTATAGTTTTAACGACTGATGAGACTAAAAAAAGTCAAGCACTAGAGCTTGGCGCTAATGGCTTTTTAATGAAACCTATAAGAAACAGTGATTTAACACAAAAAATAGATTCACTTATATTTCAGTAGAATAACCTAGATTGCTTCGCTTGCCATTGCGAGCGAAGCGTGGAAACCTCAATGACAAGCGCGGCAATCTCAAAACATAATTATTCAGAGAGTTCAATTATGTTAAACTAAAATATACTCCAATACCTCTTCTATTCTAGTTACCGGAATAATCTCTAAAGACTCTTTTACCTCTTTAGGAATCTCTTCTAAATCTCTTTCGTAATTTTTCAGCGGAATAAGCACTTTACTCATATCAGCCTTGTGTGCTGCAATAAGCTTTTCTCTAAGTCCGCCTATCGGTAATACATCGCCACTTAAGGAAACCTCTCCCGTCATTGCAATTTCCGAGCGGATTTTTCTAGAACTTAATATCGAAGATATAACACTAACCATTGCTATACCGGCACTCGGTCCATCTTTTGGTGTTGCACCGTCGGGGATATGCAGATGCAGATCATATCGCTTATAAACTTCACTCGGGTCAATTTTTATACCATCCTCCATCTCTTTTACGGAGAGCGGAATATTGCTATCGTCAATTTGAAGTTTTTTAGTGTCTATTAGAGTTTTAACAACGCTATAAGCTATATGTGCAGACTCTTTCATAACATCGCCGAGACTGCCTGTTAACTGCATTGTCCCTTTACCTTTAATGCGGATGCTTTCTATCTTTAAAACATCCCCGCCTACTGCAGTCCATGCAAGACCGTTGACAACTCCCAAAATAGGAACCTTTGTTGTTTTTTCTATCTCAAATACGGTTTTATCAAAATAGTCTTTAAGATTTTTCAGAGTCAAAGAAACTTTTGTAATCTCAGGATGCTCTAAAATTTCACGGGCGACTTTTCTTGACATATCTGCAATACGACGGCGGAGATTACGGACGCCGGCTTCACGGGTGTAGCTATGTATTAGCTCTTTTAAAGCCGGTTTTGAAATACTTAATTCTGACTTTTTAAGCCCGTGTTTTTTTAGCTCTTGAGGGATAAGATATCTTGAAGCAATCTCAAACTTCTCCTGAGGCGTATATGAACTAATAGCTATAAACTCCATTCTATCGCGAAGCGGAGCCGAGATTTTACCGACATCATTTGCCGTTGCAATAAATATTACTTTAGATAAGTCAATATTGAAGTTAAGGTAATAGTCTCGAAACTCCTTATTTTGCTCAGGGTCAAGCACCTCAAGCAGTGCCGCAGTCGGGTCGCCTCTTCCTGTTTTAGCTACTTTGTCAATCTCGTCTAAAACTACTACTGGATTCATTTTTTTAGCATCGATTAGACCTTGCACTATTCGCCCTGGCATAGCACCGACATAAGTTCTTCTATGCCCCCTTAACTCGTTTACATCTTCAAGCCCGCCTAATGCTATCCTAATAAGCGGTCGTTTAAGAGCTTCGGCTATTGAGTTTGCAAGCGATGTTTTACCGACACCGGGAGGTCCGAAAAAACAGATAATCGCACCTGAACTATCTTTTACACCTCTTAGCTCCATCAACTCTTTGACTGCAAAAAATTCGGCAATTCTCTCTTTTGGTTTTTCAAGCGAGAAGTGATCTTTATCTAGTTGATTTTCTACTTCACTAATTTTAAGCTCTTTTTTACTCTCCTGTCCAAAAGGAATCTCCAAAGCCCAATCCAAATAGGTTTGAGTCATTGATGCATCAGAAGAGTCAGGATGCATACGAGATAGCCTCTCTATCTGCTTATGTATCTCTTTGTAAGCCTCTACGCTCATTTTTTCTTTTTTTGCTTCGAGCTTTTTACGATACTCTTCAATCTCTTCTTCTCTTGAAGTGTCGCTTCCGAGTTCTTTTTGAATCTGCTTTAACTGCTCTTTTAAAAAATACTCTTTATTGATTTTTTCTATATGAGTATGCACTTTTGAACGAATCTCTTTTTGGAGTTTATTTGCTTCTATCTCATCAATAAGATACTCAATCAAATCTAAAAATCTCTTCTCGGTATTTGATTCAACAAACAATTTATATGCCTGCTCTTTTTTTAGCTTTACCGTAGAGCAGATCAAATCAATTATACGATTGTAATCATGATTTTCTTCTATTGTTCTAAGTAAATCCGGAGGAAAATAGTTGCTCACACCAGCAAGCGTTCTAACCTTTTCACGAAGGATTTCTAATATCGCGTCTATCTTTAAAGAGCTTACATTTGTTGCATTTATAACATCTACATGTGCGACAAGAGGACTATCTGAGACTTTAGAGATTACTTTAGCACGGGCAAGACCCTGAAAAAGAACTTTAACTCTGCCATCAGGAAGCGAAACTTTTCTCATTATAGAGCCTACTACGCCTGCGTTATAAAGCGATTCAAACCCTCTTTCACCTTCATGCGAAGGCTTTGTCGGACAGATTATTACCAAAGAACTCTCTTCTATAGCTTTTGAGGCAGCTTTTATATTGCTCTCATCGCTTAAAAAAAGCGGTGCAATCATAAACGGATATAAAAAAAGCTCATCCTCCACAATAACGGGAATATCTGCCGGAAATTCACTATAATCACTTAGTTTCATTTTTATCTCCTGCAACCTCATCCTCTTTTACAGAGTTTCTTGAAACAACGCTTTTCGTACTAGGTATCATAAACTCATACCAGCTTGAAGTTCCGTCTCCCTCAAACCATGCGCGATACCACGGAGCGACCGCTCTATCTATCTCTTTTGAGACAATCCAAGGCTGCGGATTTACGGTTTTATAGTAATTAGCACTCCTTGGTTTATCTAGCCTGTCATACAAATCGGCAATACTTTCATTAAGCGCAAATTGTGCAAGATAGAGGCGAATAAGCATTGTGTTTACAACTTCTAAATACATAGAACTTGGATAATTTACTTTAAACGCCTCACCCTCGACTATCGCATCATCTATAAGTGCCTGATCGCGTCTAGGATTTGGAAGAGCCATATATTTTGCTTTTATTTTTAAAAACTCCGCTTCCTCTTTTTCGTTAGGTGTTGCATATCTCTTTATATACTCATCCAAAAAATGCTCGCTTAAGAGATACTCTTCATGCTGCATGTGTGCAATTGCCAAAATCATAGTAGCTTCAGGAAGCATAGGTGAACCTATATGTTCACCTTGAAGTGAACTGTAGTAGTTATCTGCTTTTTCCAAATTTCCCTTAGATACATTTTCAACTATTTTAGAATACCAATAGACAGCCGGCTTGTTATACTCTTCAACATCTTTTGAACAACCTATAAATAACATTGGAAGCAGCAGCAAACTTGTTGCCAAATAACTCTTTAATTTCATCAAATAAATTCCTGATTTTAAATAAGGTGTTATTTTATCCAAAAGTTATATAACGCTCATTAAACTAAGTATATTTTATGCTTATAGTGGTACAATTAAGGAAATAAATAACAGGGGTTTTTAATGAAATTTGATGTTTGCGTACCTATTTTAGGCTTTGAAGATGTAAAAGAAGTAACTTTAGAAAAGATTGACGATATTTTTATGAAAATGCAATCCGTAAACGATAAGCATATCTCGTTTACTCTAATAGACCCTTTTATTTTAAGAGAGTACGATTTTGAAATTCCTGATAATATACAAAATTTGCTAAATATCGATAAAAATTCCAATCTAATAATTTTAAATATTGTTCTCATTCAAATACCGATAGAAAATTCTGTTGTAAATTTTGTCGGTCCTATGGTTTTTAACACAGACAACCACAAAGCCGCTCAAGTCGTTTTAAATAATTCGATAGAATATTGTGTTGCCGAGAAAATTTCTAGTTTTTTGAAAAAGTAGTATCCTTACTTGCAAAATTGTAAGAACTCTAGCAATAAAGAGAGATTAAAATGAAAAATCGCAAATATGGCTCAACAAAAAATCTCTCTTTAGCAGAGCTAAAAAACAAAATCGATTCTCTGTCTTATATAAAAACTGCATTTTTGTTCGGCTCTCGTGCCTCCGGAGAAACACACGCAAAAAGTGATTATGATTTTGCCTTTGAAATGGAAAAATTACCTGAAGAGCATTGGGGAATGCAGGCTAAAGCATGGATGGATGTGTGTGATGTGCTTGGAGTCAAAGAGTATGATGTCGATATCATAGATCTCTCAAGTGCTGATTCGTATCTCAAGCGTGCCATTGCACAAAACTATATCTTGTTAAAAGGAGATAAAAGTGACATTTCACAACTTCTTGGATAGAACCAAAGCAGTAGCGATTGAAGAGAGAACCATTTTAGATACTCTGTATCGGTACTTCAAGCAAAATGAAACTTTAGACGAGATGCAGACTAGAGCAGCTGTGAGGAGTTTACAGATTATGATAGAAAATCTGATTGGCAGGTGCAAAAAAGTGCTGCAACATTATAACTCTCCGATTATCCCGCCAAGCGGATATGATAGCGCCGAGATACTTAAAAATGTAGGTTTTTATGAAGATGAGGAATTTGTGCAAATCCGCCGTTTTTTCGGCTTTAGAAATGCAATAGTGCATGATTATATGGATTTGGATCGGAAAGTTGTGTTAAATATTGTTGGAAATCAAGACTATCTTTTATTGGAGAGTTTTTTAGTTCGTCCATTTCAAGAAAACAGTGTAATCCGTAAACGGATTGAAAATTATGCGTTTTAAAAGCAAGGTCGTATCTGTGAATATAGAGTTAAAACTTCAAAAGTTGTTGAGTCGGTACGATTTTATAACAAATGTTTTGATTTTCGGTTCATACGCTCTAAATAAACAAAACGATATGAGCGATATTGATATCGCTATACAAACCAAAAAAGATATAGATATATTTGAACTCGGTGAAATTATCTCAAACTTAGAATCAACACTAGCCCTAAAAACTGATTTAGTAATACTAAACAATCTATATAAAAAATCTCCTCTTCTTGCATATAATATATATCAATCTCATAAACCTGTATATATAAATGACACTGGGGCATACAGTGACTTTAAACTAAATGCGCTGCATTACTATTTGGATTTTCAACATGTCATAGAAGATCAAAACATAGCATTCCTTGAAAGGGTAAAAAATGGAACTATTGCAAAAATTAAAACTGCTTGAAGAAAATATTTCCATATTAGAAAATATAAAAGAGGATGTTAAACTAGAAGATATTACTGCAAATAAACGCTATGAATGGGAACTCCGATATGGTCTATTTGAATCCATTCAAATAATGATAGACATTAGTTGTAAAATAACAAGTTATTACAATCTTGGAAATCCTCAAAACTATAGAGAATGTATAGAACTTCTTGGAAAATTCAACTTTTTAAACACAACGCATGTAAAAAAATATATAAGTATGATAGGGCTTAGAAATCTTCTAATTCACGAATATGCTACAATTGATTCTGAAAAACTATACGCCTTTTTAGAGTCGATAGATGATTTTAAGAACTTTATAAAAGAGATAAAAGCAAGCACAATTAACTGATTTTTTTTAAAAATCTGTTTTGTTCAAACCAAATCAATACCACAAAAAACCTATTCTAAACTTCATTTAAGCGGCTACTAAGCGTTTTTGTTTGTATAATAGTAGTATGTTAAATATATATTTTTGTTGTGATTTAATTTTCTGTAAATGAAGTTTGAGTGTGGCAATATTTTTATCGGAGAATAAGATGAAAACTTTAAAATTTTTGGTGCGATTGTTTGCAGTTTTTGGGCTTATTATGATGTTTGCCGTGTCGGGGTGGGGAGCATCAAACAACCCAACTGTAACATTTTCACCGTTAAGCACATCTGTAACTGAGGGTTCTGGGGATGTGACGATAACATATACACTTTCAATAAATGTAGCTCCTAATCAGAAAGATATTGTAATAAATTATACAACTACAAACGCAACGGCTGTTTCACCAACAAATTTTACAGCAACATCTGGCACTATTACATTTACTAAAAATGCTGCTCCCGTCAATAAAACATTTAGCGTTGTTGTTAAATCAGATGCGGCAATCAGTTCTGATGTATTGTTTAGTATCAATCTTACCGATAATACGAATTCCGCTCAAAGTGTCACATTACCAAATACGACTGCGACTGTTAATATTTTAAATATCACCCCTCCTCTAGCTATTTCTATTGGTAATGCATCGATTGAGGAAGGCAATAGTGGAACTACTGTTATAAGTTTTCCAATTACATTAAACACTTCATTAACAAGCTCAACAACCATAGGGTACCGATTTAACGATGTTACTACAGATATCAATGACACCAATAGAACTAACGGAGCAACTTATTCGTTTACTCTTCCATCTGGAACACCGGCAGGAATGATAGCTGTTCCAATGGTAGGGATTATAGGAGACACGAATTTTGAAAATAATGAGACTTTTACAATAACTCTTTTGACTACCACTTCTGGTTCAATAGACTCCGCCCATGCTACTGCAACCGGAACAATTGAGAATGATGATGCTAGCGGCGGTGGAGGAACGCCAATTGTTTATTCCCCCGGTGTTGTAGATGTTGTCGATACTTATCAATCTACCGTCGGAACTCCTTTTTATCAAGCAGTTATAAAAACAAAGATTGCAAGCAAAACCAATATGACGCTTGATGCGGTATATCTCGGTTCCGATTTAACGGCAAATGCTGTTTATAATGCAGCCGATATGCCTGTTTTTCTATATGTTTATTATCCTGCTACCAATACGATTACTAGACTGTATAATCAAACAGTTCCTACAGAGCCGTTGGCTGCAGTAATAGCAAAAGGAAGTATGAGCGGTACCAGCCCGTTATTTACCGTACCATCAGTTGCCAAAAAAGAGGCTTATATTTTAATGAAATATCTTGATTATCAGGCTCTTATTATTGCGGGTGGACCGAATTGTTTACAAAACAGTTCAACTGGAGGCAATGCAGTTCCGGGAATGCCGTCGTGCGTCTCATCGGATGTTCAATATTTAGATGCGTTTCATCAGGAAGCATTTGATAGATGTAAAGTGCAACACGGGCAACCATGTGAGCCGAGTCATCACGGCTATAGCGGGGGAGGAGATCCGAACTTTCCCGGATACGATCCGATATATGACCATAAATACGGATGTTATGAATGTACACTTGGAGCGACGCCTTTAGTTCGCTCGGTGGACAACTTTGCCATCCGTCCAAACGATTTTAACAGTACTATTGTTGCAAATCAAATATTTACGGCAGGAACACCGGCATCTTTAACTTTCCGTGCAAATAGATTCGGCGGAACAGGAACGCAAGACTACAACGAAACGGAACACACTTCATTTGTAGTCGATGTAAATATAAGCAACCCTGCAAAAGTCTGCCAAGATATGAACATAAGCTTTAGTCCGAATATTAATTTTACTAACGGAACGGTTACTAATAGCTATACATTAAGCAATGTAGGTGATTTTAATGTAACTATGCATGAAATAGTCGGCTCGGAGTTTGCACTTGTAGACGCTGATGATACAAGTGTCTCACTCCGTTTAATATCTCCGTATACACAACAAATCAAAGTAATCCCTGATCATTTTGTAATTGACGGAAATTTAACTAACGGTTCAAGCGGGTTTACCTATCTCTCTAACTTTGAAGATCACAACACGACTCAAAACCGCACTATTTCGGCATCACTGGATTTGAATGTCTCGGCAAGGCGTGCGGATAATAATATTACCTCCAATTACACATCTCAGTGCTATGCAAAAAACGGTAATGTAACTCTTGGCTTAACTAACCCGATAGTAGTTACACCTACAGGTGCGCTGACCAAAATGATTTGGTATCACTCTAACCCTGACAACAACGGCTCAGTTTTGTTAAATGGAACAACCACACAGTACCCGATACCATTTTTAAGCACGCAGTTTGACAGCAATGATACAAACGGAACGGCGCAATTTAACTATAAAATAAATTTTGACAGAAATGTAACAAAAGTTGCAAATCCTTTCATGGTAGTTGTTACGGATACGAATGTAACCGATGTTGATGCTGTAAACGGTACAAATTCGGCAGACAGCAACGCTACATTTCTCTTCGGTCGCACACATGCCTCAAGACAAAGATTTGATGTGCCTACCGATGCGCCGTATACGGCAAACATCTACTTTGAATCTTACTGTTTTGAGAGCGGCTGCAATAAAACACTGCTCCCAAACGGAGTAAACTCTACAAGAACCGATGATGTAAGATGGTTTGTAAACGGTATGCATATCACTCCAACTGACGGGACGGCAGGTACCGTTACCCAAAAAGTGGGAGCCGGAGGTACGGTAAGCGCGACGGCACCGACTGTTGCCAATCCGTCTAAAACCAATTTAACATATAGCGGAAGCAAGGGTTATCCATACAAAACAAGTATGGATAACAACGCATCTAACTGGTTAATACAAAATGAGTACAACCCAAGTGCTACGACAAACGAATTTCAAGTCGAGTTTGACCGTGCCGGAAACTGGACGGGTGAACATGAAACCAATACAACTACAAAGAGCGTAGGCGGTGTAAAAACTAATAGGAGAACTATGTGGTAAGTAGAAAAAACACTTTTGGTAGATTTGCTTTTACTATGATAGAGCTTATATTTGCTATTGTTATTATCTCTATTGCCGTGCTATCTCTTCCGGTGATGATTCAGGTTACCTCAAAGGGTATAGAAAATAACATAGTTCAAGAGGCTATTTTTGCAGCTTCTGCAGAGTTGACAGGTGCAACATCATACTATTGGGATAAAAATTCTATGTATGACAGCAATCTAAGCAGATATTCGAGAGTTATTGACATTAATGACGATTGTGAAAATAATGCTTCAAACCAAAGATACAGACTGAGGCTTGGACATATTGCTCAACCCTACCATAGAAGATGCTTGGAAAATCTGGCAATTGACCCAGCCGATACAAATGATACTATTTTTCCAAACCTAGACAATGCTGCTACGACAGGTTATTTAGATATATTTGACAACACTAATTCGGAAGCAGCTGGTTACAAAAATACCTATACTAGAAATGTGAGTATTACAAGAACAGGTTATACCAAGAAAATTACCGTAACTGTAAAGAATTCAAGTGGAGACATTATCACATTGCTAAATACATATAGCGCCAATATCGGTGAAGTAGATTACTTTAAGAGGAGATTTTGATGCGTAGGTATGCCTTTACGCTTTTAGAGCTTATCTTTGTTATAGTAATCATGGGAATTCTTGCTAAATTTGGCGTTGAACTTTTATCTCAAGCTTACAGAAGCTTTATCTTCTCAAGTGTAAACAATGCTTTGCAATCAAATAGTGCCGCAGCTGTCGAGACGATAGCTTCAAGACTTCAGTATCGCATAAAAGATTCTGTAATAGCAAGGGAAACAGATTTTACATTTAGCGCTCTTGCAGGTTATACGGCAGGTACTGCCCCGATATTGGAATGGGTTGGCGGTGACATTGACGGTCTTCGCGGAAATTCATCAACTCTGCCTCACTGGAGCGGGATTATTGATTTGGATCCTTCAAGTGCCACTACTTTAGTATCTCCCGGAACCGATACGGGAGCTTTAAATACGCTAATAGGCGCACTCTCTAGCGGTGGCAGCGGTATAAATGATGCAGCTCTCTATTTTATAGGTTCCGATAGCGATATTAATAACTATGGTTGGAACGGTACTGCTTTAACTGATCATAACACCAGCGTGATGCACCCAATAAATGCAGATGCGAATTTATCAAGATTTGTATCTGGAATTGGCGGAGTAAATTTTACAGGTGCAAATATTTATGAATATTATCAACTTGCGTGGAGTGCCTATGCCGTTGGAATAAGCGACTACAATGCAGCTACAAAAACAGGTACGCTTATGCTCTATTATGATTATCAGCCTTGGAAGGGCGAGAGATATGATGCCAATACTACAAAAAGCGTAAAAATCATGGATCATGTAAGTACATTTAGATTTAAAGCGGTTGGTGCAATAGTTAAAATACAGGTGTGTGTAAATTCTGATTTAGTGGAGGATTATTCTTTATGCAAAGAAAAAACAATATTTTAAAAATCAATCCTCATAAAAGCAGAAGCGGCTTTGCTATGATTATGGCAATAGCCGTTATAGTAATAATAACAACTATTATGGCTCTCTCACTTTCACTGACAACCCAAACTAGCAAAAGAACAACAGATTTATATCTTTACGAACAAGCTGTTTTATACTCAAAAAGCAGTGCGGAGATGGCGCTCTTAAATATTGCACAAAATGGATGTCAAAATAGTTTTAGCACTACCTTTGATGGTATCTACGATGCTAATGTTACTATGAGATATGTTTATAACTCAACAGTCGGAACATGCACAGACTATGTAAATGTAATAACTCCCGAACAAAACGGCTCCGTATTAATGGATATAACGGTGAGTGTAAGAACCGATGCAAATATCACGGCTGAACCTATTCACTACTTTAGAAGAACTATCCAAAAACTATAAATTGTAAAATATTGTAAAGTATTTAATGATATAATAAATTTCTTTCATAATTTAAAATTTAGTTTTTAAGCCGTGAAAGAAACCTAATACTCCTCATTTACAACTAAAGGATTTACCATGAATATATCATTAACCGGAAGACATGTAGAACTAACAGATGCTATCAAAGCTCACATGAACTCATCCATCGAAACACTTAGCAAATACAATATGGACATAATATCCGTAAATCTAATCGCAACAAGCCAAACAAAAAAAGGCAAACCTCTATTTATTATAGAATTTGTTATAAACTTGGCACATAAAAACTCTGTAGTTATAAAACAAAATGATGAAGATCTTTACGCTGCTATAGATTTGGCAACCGCAAGAGCTCAAAAAGCAATGCGCCGTATGCATGACAAAGATAACGGACATCATAAAGACGGAATAAATGAAGCTAAAAGCGAAGCAAGCGCAGGAATAGACCTACATGAAGCCGGTGAAGCGATGGAAGACGAGATAGTACCGGTAGAGCTTGCACTTTACAAACCTCGTGAAGTTGAAGATGTTTTAAATGATATAAAAGAGAACAAAAAACTATTTGAAATTTTTATAGACAACGACGGCAAAACTCGTGTTCTTTACAAAAGAAATGACGGAAGATTTGGGCTTTACTAGTAGAATTCTCTGAATAATTAAGTTTTTAGATTGCTTCAGTTCGTTCGCAATGACTGTTTTTTCTGTCATTGCGAGCCTCTGTAAGAGGTGCGGCAATCTCAATGACAGTCATTGCGAGGAGCCTGCGACGAAGCAATCTATATTTATCTAAAACATCAAATCCCTTTTCACTCGTTTTACTATCTCTTCATCTTCTGCCAAATCAATCCACTTAAATTGACTTCCGCTTTGGTTGTGTCCTTTTAACAAATCACCGCTTTTTCTGAACTTCAAATCCAGATTTGCAATATCAAATCCGCTTGTCGTTTGCGTAAATCTATCAAGTCGTTCTGATGAACTTTTGTTTGTATATAAAAAACAGTAGCCTTTTAGCCCCGTGCGGCTGACACGACCGCGAAGCTGATGAAGAGTAGATAGTCCGAGTCTTTCGGCACCGACAACTACAACCGTACTGAGTTTTGGCAAAGATATTCCGACTTCGACAACGGTTGTAGCGATCAGGATATCTCCTTTTTTGTCAAATTCCAGCAAAACTTCCTCTTTTTCCTTATCTTTTCCATGCGTAACGAAAACATTGCTAAATCTTTTTTCCCAAAATCCTCTTGCCTCATCGATACTCTGATACTCTAAAACTTCACTCTGTTCAACAAGCGGATAAACCAATAAAACTTGATTGCCGCTGCTTATCTCGCCCTTTATATGTTCTAGCAAATCTTTAAAATCGTTTTTATGTATCACTTTGCTTGTTATGTCTTTTTTAAAAGGTGTCGTTGTAATGAGTGATACATCAATATGCGCCGTCTCAATCATAGCTTGCGTTCTTGGAATAGGAGTAGCCGAAAACTGTAAAAAGTGCGGCTTTTTATCCCCGCTGCTTACCAATTTTTCTAGTAAATTTCTCTGCTGTGTACCAAAGCGATGTTGTTCGTCAACCATAACAAGAGAGGCTTTTGGAAGCTCTCTGTAAAGCAGAGCATGAGTACCTATGATAAAGTCATACTCATCAAGATTCGTATTTTTGCTTTTGTTTGTAACAAGTGCAATTTTCATCGTCGGGAGATATTTTTTTGCCTCTTCATAGAGTTGATTTGCCAAAATCGTCGTTGGTGCCATAAGAATAGAGCGCTCCTTTGACATCATAACAACGGATGCAAGGATTACCATCGTTTTTCCGCTTCCGACATCTCCGACTATCATCCGTCTAGCTGAAACTTCTTTGGCAAAATCTGATTTTATATCTTCAATAGCTTTTATCTGTTCATCCGTCAGTCTAAACGGCAGAGTTTCTGCCCACTCTTTATAACAGTTATATGTAGAAGTCAAAGCCTTAAAATATCTTCTTTTATTGGATAACTGTTTCATATAGGTAAAGAGTTCCGTATATTTAAGAGCATCTATGGTTTTTGGTTCTAAATTTTTTAGCTCAAGAGGTTGGGAAGCCGGAAAGTGCAGTTTTAAAAGCTCTTCTGCTATCTCCTCCCTTAAGCCCTCTGAGATTAAATTTTCTTTTGTTAGGGAGCTTTGAATGAGACGAAGCATCACATCGCTTCTTAGAGGAGATTTATATTTTGGTGTTATAGCACCTATATTTGTAACTTTTTTCGGCATACTTATAGTGCATTGACCGCTTTTGCACTCAACCATTCCATAGTAATAATCTCTCTCGCCGACTCTAAATTGATGCATCATATATGGTTTTGGGCGAAATATCACACCTGTAATAGTATGACCGAAATTATGGGCAAAAAATGTGACTTGAAGTGAGTTTGGGGCTTTGTAAACCGACTCTACCGTTGCATCTATGAGTTGCATAGTATGTGTTTGAAGTTTGGTATGAAGCCGCAAATCTTCATAAGCGGAGGGAATCATAAGAGCAAGTTCGCAGTAACTGCCGATACCCAGCTTTTTAAACTTACTCTCTTGCTCTTTTGGGAGTTTCATAATTATTTACTTGAACTATCTTCTAGTTTTTTTACTCTTGAGTGTAGATTTCCAATCATAAAAACCATAACAACAATAATAAGAGTGAGTAAAGTATCTGCTAAATTTTCCATAATTTTCCTTTTTTTTGTTATAATTACCAAAGGAGAGCTAGAGGTGGGGACCTCTAACTCAATTCCTGTTGGTAATTTTTGTCCCACCTTTTGGGTGGCGACAACATCATTATAGAAAAAATCAAAAAACTTTTTAAAAAATATTGCAAATTGTCATATAATTTATTAAATTCTTTTTATGGTATAGATTGCTTCGTCGTAAACTCCTCGCAATAACAGTCATTGCGAACAAAGTGAAGCAATCTATATAAAGCCTATTTTGTTACTATCGCAAAACTCATCTCTAAAATCTCTTTATGAGCTTTTATAAACTCATTCAAATCCTTTAGTTTCAGATTTTTAATTAGCTCTAACTCTTTTATAGAGAACCCTAATTCTTGACCTTTATAGTACTCCATAAAAGTTCTGTTTAATCTCTGGCTCATTGTCTCAACCCTCAGAGGTTCGCTTCCGAGTAAAAACTTTTTAGTCTGCTCAAGTTCATCTTGAGTAACACCGCCTTTTACAAATTGTGCCACAACATCTTTAACTGTTTTTTTAGCCTCCTCAAGAGACTCTAATTTTGTTTGCAGATGTCCGTTCATATAGCTGCTTGATTTTGTAATATCCACTTTTGCATAAGCCGAGTATGCAAGACCTCTTTTAACTCTTATCTCTTCCATAAGTCTTGATCCAAAACCGCCTGCACCCAAGACGAATGTAGCGACTTTTGCTTTATAGTTATCTTCTGAGTCAACGCTAATATTATATGGTGAACCAAAATATACATAAGCCTGCTCAGTCTCTTTTGTAACTATCTTCTCTTTAGGCTCTTTTGTAACGGAGTAGTTTTTTACTTCACCATTTTTGCCAATAGGCATGGATTTTATGATTTTTGACGCTTTTTCTTTTATATCTTTTGATTCGATATCTCCGCCTACAACTACTATTAGTTTAGAAGCAACCAGATTTTCTGCTATAAATTTTTTAACATCGTCAAGCTCAATACTTTTTACACTTTCCACCGTTCCAGAAGATGGATTTGCAAGCACGCTGCCTTCAAAAAGAAGTGCTTTTAACTCATTTGAAGCTATATAGTCAAAATCATTCTCTTTGCTTGCAAGAGAACCCAGCGTAGTAGTTTTTACTTTGGTTATAGTCTCTTGCGTTAAATTTGGGTCTTTTAATAGCAGGTCAAAATATTTTAGTCCTTCCTCAAACTCCTCTTTTAAACATCCAACTTCCATAACAAATGTCTCAACTCCGGTTGAAGCCGATATATGTATGGCTCTGCTCTCAAGCGCCTCGGCAAATGCACTTGAACCAAGCTCTTTGGTTCCCTCATTCATCACTCTTGCACTAAATTTTGCTAAACCGGCTTTTGTCGTATCTGCTACATTTCCACTGTTTTTAAAGATAAACTGCATCGTTACAAGAGGCAATCTTTTGTCTTGTTCAAAAATAACGGGAATATCTACCCCGTTTACTTCTATCTTATCTATTGTCGCTGCCATTATTATATTTCCTAAAATTAGTAGTGTTAAAACTATTTTTTTCATTTTATGCAAATTTCTCTAAAATTTCATAAGCCGTATTTCGTACGGCCGGTATCTCATCTATATCTTTTATTAGATGAACCATCTCCTCTTTTGCCATCTTGTACGCAGCTCCTGCACTGCTTACGACATTCTCTTCCATCATAGTAGAACCCAAATCGTTTGCTCCGAACATTAGTGCCATTTGACCTATGTAAGGACCTTGTGTAACCCAAGAGCTTTGGATATTGGGTACATTGTCAAGGTAGAGTCTGGCAACTGCAAGAAGTCTTAAATAGCGGTTTGAAGAGGGTTTATCCATATCAGGAAAGAGTTGTAAAAGCTCCGTATTTTGACTCTGAAAACTCCACATTATAAAAGCTCTAAAACCGTGCGTTTCATCTTGAAGCTTTCTTATCATATCGAAATGATCTACGATATCTTCGTCGCTCTCAATTGTTCCGTACATCATAGTAGCCGTCGACATAATTCCGAGCTTATGAGCTTTTCTGTGTATATCTATCCACACATCGCTATCTATCTTTTTTGGAGCGATGATATCTCTTACTTTATCACTTAGTATCTCGGCACCTGCTCCGGGGATAGAAGCTAAACCTTTTGCATGAAGCCTTTCTAAAACCTCTTCAACGCTTACGTGAGAGACTTTAGCGATAAAATCTATCTCAATGGATGAAAAACCGTGAATTGTAATAGTCGGATATTTTGTATGAATATGCTCAACCAAATCCTCATACCACTCGATTTTTAGTTTTGGATGAACTCCGCCTTGAAAAAGTATCTGTGTTCCGCCGATTTCAAGCAGCTCGTCTATCTTCGCATCAATCTCATCAAATGTAAGCACATAAGCATCCGCATCTTTTTCATGTCTGTAAAATGCGCAAAATTTGCAATCCACCCAACAGATATTAGTATAATTAATATTTCTATCAACTACAAAAGTAGTAATGTTATCGGGATGAAGCTCTTTTTTACGCGCAGTCGCCATGCGTCCCAGCTCTTTTAAATCCGCATTTTTTATGAGGTAAAGCGCTTCTTCTTTTGTCAATCTTTTCATTTTTTACTTATCTTTAGAAATTGCGTCTAACACACCGTTTATAAATTTTGGAGACTGTTCAGTTCCAAACGCTTTTGTGATTTCAACAGCTTCGTTTATAACCACCGCAGAGTCAAGTTCGCCAAAAAGTATCTCATAAGTTGCAAGTCTAAGAGTTGCTCTCTCGATAGCTCCTAGTCTCTCAAAATCCCACTCTTTTAAGTGTTTGATTATAGCATCATCAACAACTTTTATATTTTGCATTACGCCCTCATAAAGAGTGAGTGCAAAATCTTTTTGCTTATTGCGAATTTTTTTCTCTTCTAGTATCTCGTCCGTATGTTGTGCAATGTTTCCGTTTCCCAAATCAAATGCATAAAGCAGGCTTACAACTGCCATTCTTGCTTGTTGTCTAGTAGCCATTATAAATTCTCGTAAAGATCTAAAAGTTCGATTACTACCGTCATCGCTTCAAAACCTTTGTTGCCCGCTTTTGTTCCGGCTCTCTCAATCGCCTGCTCAATCGTATCAGTCGTTAAAAGTCCAAAAGAGACAGGTTTTTTATGTTTTAAACTTACCGTTGCGATTCCTTTTGTAGCCTCAGCCGAAACATAGTCAAAATGTGGAGTCGAACCTCTTATAACAGCGCCTAGTGCGCATACTGCATCATATTTACCGCTATTTAAAAGCTGGTCTATCACCATAGGCAGCTCAAATGCACCTGGTGCTAAAACATGAGTCAAATCCTCATCATTTCCGCCATGGCGTGCAAATGCATCCTTTGCACCCTCTACTAGTCTATCAACAATAAAGTGATTCCATCTCGTACTTACTATTGCAACTCTCTTGCCGTTTACGACTTTTAATTTACCTTCGATTAACTTCATCTATTTTTCCTTATATTTTATTTCATAAAATTCAAGGGAACCTTTTCCCTATTATTTGTCCGTAAAAGGAACAAGTCCCTTTTACTTCGCTTAGACCGCTGTGGTCACTAAAGCTACTCTTTTTTCAAAAGAGAGAGTTATATCTCTCTTATCTTTTTTATCTTTGTTATTAGAGCCTCTAGCTCGTCTAGTTTTATCATATTTGGACCATCACTTAGTGCTATGCTTGGGTCAAAATGAGTTTCAAAAAAGAAACCGTCCACTCCGACTGCTGCCGCAGCACTAGCCAAGTAAGGCACCATTGTTCTATCTCCGCCTGTTTTTCCGCCAAGCGCACCCGGTGCTTGAACTGAGTGAGTCGCATCAAATATTGTCGGTGCAAACTCTCTCATAATTACAAGCGAACGCATATCTACAACGATGTTTCCATAGCCAAAAGATGAGCCTCTCTCGCATAGATAAACTCCGTGTTTTTTGGAATTTTCATAACTTACCTCATCGCAACCGCGGGTTTTAAGCACTTTTGCTACGGAGTATCTCATATCGGGCGGGTTTATAAACTGCCCTTTTTTGATATTTACCTCTTTTGTAGTTTTTGCACATGCAACAAGCAGGTCGGTTTGGCGGCATAAAAATGCAGGGATTTGAAGCATATCTACAACTTCTGCTACTTGAGCTACCTGATGCGATTCATGCACATCCGTAACTACTTTGTATCCAAAATCATTTTTGACTTTTTCTAAAATTCTAAGTCCCTCTTCTATACCTAAACCGCGAAAACTATCAAGCGATGTACGGTTGGCTTTATCAAAACTGGATTTAAAATAAAAGTCTATAGTTGAATCATTTTGATAAATCTCTAAAGCCTTGGCGATTTTAAAGATGTTCTCTTCACTCTCTATAACACAAGGTCCAGCGAGTAGTTTCATATATCTGCCTTATAAAAAATAAAAAATGATTATATCATAATGAGTTTAAATTACGAATTTAAACCCGCCTTATTTAGTTTTTGCCACCGCTATTCCGGCACCGACGATAAGAATAATACCGCATGTAGTTATAAAATTCGGCAAAGAATCTCCAAGAAAAACCCCGATTAAAATAGCAAAAACAATATTTGAGTAACTCACGGCTCCCACGATTCCGGCTTTTGTTTCGCCATACGCTTTAGTCATATAGTATTGTGAAAGCGTCCCTAAAATCCCAAGCCCGACTACATATAGCCACACGACTCCGCTAGGCATAACAAACTCGCCCATCATAAAATCCAACTCTGTCATATAAAAATATTTTGATAAGACAAAAAGAATAATCGGACCTATTGTTCCGACCAATGTAAAAGAGAGAACTATCATCCTTGTATCGTAATAACTTCTAAGCTCTCTTACGGATGTGTAGGCAAGTGCCGCACCTATACCGCTAAAAATCCCGAGTAAATCATATTTGCTAAAGGCGATTCCGCTGGGTTGAGTTATAAGCAAAATTCCGATGAAGCCGACAAAAACTGCAAGCCAAGCACTAAAAGTGAGCTTTTCGTTTAAAAATAACCAAGCAAAAACAGCAGTAAAAATCGGTGCCGTTTTTGAAAATGTAACGGCATCTCCCATCGGAATATGTGCGATATTATAAAAATAGGCAAGAAGAGAGACAAAACCCATAAAACCACGAAAAAAGAGTAAAAAAGGCTTGCCTCCGCTTTGTTTCATAGGAGTTTTGTATATGGCATAACCTATCAGGACTACACCGAAGAGATTCCTAAAAAAGACAACTTCCAAAGAGCTCATATGTTGTGAAGCAAGTTTTGCAAATGCACCCATAATTGCAAACAAAAATGATGCCGCAAGCATATATTTAACACCGTTATTTAATTCTTTTATATATTTCATAGATGAAAGTATACCTACTATTTTCATTGAAAATAGGTTATAATCATTAACATAAGCGGAGGAAAGATTATGTCGTTTCGTGCCTTGATTTTTGTATCGTACCTATTTTTTGTTTTAAATGCGGTTGCGGATAGCAATACGACTAATAGAACATTTGTCGAGTACATTGACGAAAAACAGGAGAAAATTTCAAAAAAAGTCATAAATATATTTGACGGTATTGACCGAGGTATCAGCAGATGGATTAGCAGTGGGGATGAGGATTTATATTGTGACGAAAGAGAAAAAAAGAGAGTTGATTCATTTTTTGAAGAGCAAAGATCTATTGATGAATTTTTTAAAGGTGAAGTTTATATAGAGGAGAGTGAAGCAAGTTTTATTCAAGTTCGATTAGGCACTCTTTTTCAATCAAAAGAGTCAACTTCATTTAGCCCTAGAATAAGAGCACAAATACCTCTTATAAGATCTCAGGAGAGCCTTCAGTTTTTCGTTGACGATATAAACGAAGATGATTTGAGTAAAACCTTACCTAACAACAAAGAAAAGGGGGCGGATGTAGGGGTTAGCTATTTCGCACCTTTATATAAAAATATTAGATCAAAATACTCATTAGGCGTTAAAGGTTTGTCTGCTTATGCAAGTGCTAGATACAGTAAAGATTTTAAATATGAAAATTGGTTAATTAAACCGGTACAACAATTTAAATACTCATCAAAATACGACTTTAGCGAAGAGACAAATATCTATTTTGATAAAATTTTAAATGAACACTCTCTTTTTAGAACAACGCTTCATCGTAAGACGCAAGCCTCTATTGACGGGTTTGACTATGCAGTAATCTTCGCTTACTATTTGGCACTCTCGGATAGAAAAGGATTTAGCATTTCTCAGGAGTTTTGGGGTAATTCAAAATATGTTTGCGATGCTGCACCAGAGCGATATTCCGGCATAAGCGACTACTCAAGCTCCGTTTCTTGGCGTCAAGATATTTTTCGCAAGTGGATTACATATGAAATTAAACCGTCTATTAGTTTTCATAGGCAGTATGATTATGAGCCAAATTATAAGCTAGGGTTTTATGTAGATTTCTATTTTGGAAATATTGATTAAAATATAAATTTAGGTATAATAAAGAGACATAGGAGGTAGAGTATGAAACATATCTTATTGGCATGTTTATTTATAAGCTCTATTTTTGCACAAGATTTTTCAACACGATATGATGTTCATGTCAGCTTATTTGACCATGTCGGTTATGCCGATGTTACACTCAAAGAAGACGGTAAAAATTATGAAATAAAACTTGTAGCCTATACAATAGGTGTTGCGGCAACACTTTTAAGCAATAGAGTCGAAACTTTTATAAGTAAGGGCAAAATAATTAACGGCAGGTATATCCCCGATACTTTTGTAAAAATCAAAGAGACTACAAAAAAAACAAAACATCTGACTTACTCCTTTAATCACGAAAAAAAAGAGATTAAACTTGTAGAAGAAACAACAAAATTGGTAACTCGTCTTAGACCCAATTTAACGTTTAAAGAAGTGCAAGAGACCTCTAAAGAGGAGAAAATAGAAGATCAATATATGGACAATGATTCGCTTAGTGCTTATCTTAATACAAAAATCAACTGCAATGCAAAACAAAAAAGTTATAATTTAGTCGCCGTGGGAGCGCATAACGATAAAAATAATGTTTTAGTATCATATTTAGAAGGCAAGGATAGAAACTCTGCAATGTTAAAGTTTTCCACTAATGCAGAAAATATATATAACATGCGTGTAGAACCGTTTGACAAGGGTGACAGAATAGTAGATGTTCTTGTCGCATTTGATAATGACGGATATATGAAAGAAGCTTTTATGGGTGAAGTTTTTTGGGTTGGAAAGATTACCGCAAAAAGGGTTTACCATAAACTTACGAGTAACTGAGAATTTATATCTCTTTATTAGCTTCCATTTCTTATAATTATGCAATTAATAATTGACCTTACGCACTAAAAGTGCGTAAAAACCTCTTACTCTCCCGCATTTGCGGGTAGCTTTAGGGGGTTGCAAGGGACAAATGTGTCCCTGCCACAAAAAGGGGCTTCGCTCCTATTTGTGCGTAACATCAGTTAATAAAAGGAGAGTTATGGGAAATATAATATTACTGGCTATTGTAGGCGCATTTTTTTACTGGATATTTAAAAGCTATTCAAAATATACTAATTATTCCAAAGAAGCTTTTAAAAATTTTTCTATCTCTAAAGAGTCCCTGCAAAATAGTGATTTAGGTCTTTTTGTCGCACTTGTCGCAAAAGTTGCAAAAGCAGACGGGAGAGTCGATGCTCTTGAAGCTGAACTTATCGGTATTATGTTTGATGATATCTCGGCACTGTTTCCGGAACCGCAAAAGACAAGAGATATACTTAAAGAGATTTTTAACGAACAAAAAGATATCTCCGATAACACTCAAGAGATTGCAGAGAGACTTAACATCGCAATCAAAAGAGATAAAGCAAAACAGCACCAATTTATGGGATTCTTAATCCAACTCTCTTTTGTTGACGGAGAAGTTAGCAAGGGTGAAGAGAGCGTGTTGGCTTCTATTGCAGAGGCATTTGAATTTGACCCGAATGTTTATCATGCAATATTTGATCAGTTTGAAGAGATGATGCATAACATCAAACCAAAAGTAAATATAGATGATGCATACAAACTTCTAGGCGTTAGTGAAAACGACGATATGGATACAATTAAAAAAGCATATAGAAAATTAATTAGGGAATATCATCCGGACATTATAAAATCTCAAGGTAAAGACGATGCTTACATGCAAGAGGCAACCGCAAAAACCCAAGATATAAATCAAGCTTACGAGATGATAAAATCTCATAGAAAGTAGTATTATGAGATATGCTCTCCTTGCAATTTTCATCTCTGCTTTATCTTTCGCAGACGATGTAGGCTCATTGCTCTTTAACGGTAACTGTTTAACTTGCCACAACGAAACAAAAACATTATCTGCACCGTCGGTTTTAGAATTTAAGGATAGATATATAAAGGCGTTTAAAACTAAAGAAGAGTTTGTTTCTTATATGTCAAAATGGGTAAAAAATCCTCAAGAAAAAACTTCTTTGATGCATGACGCAATTAAAAAACACGGTCTTATGCCTGATCTTGGATTTGATATGCAAACACTAATCGACATTTCAGGCTACATTTACGAAACCGATTTTAAAAAAAGAAACGGTTATTGGAGAAATAATTAAATTACTCTAAAAAATCCCTCTCCCAGAAAAAATCAATCCAATCATCTGCTTCATTTACCCAAAAGTCCGGTTCATAGATAGATGTTTTTTTATAAAAAAGAGTTGCAGATTTGAACTCTATATCTTGAAATTCACTTTTTAGATATTGCATAACGGCTTTTAGCGTATCGCCGCTGTCAGAAATATCATCAACAACCAAAACTCTATTAACATCTTTAAACTCACATCTACCCGACACTGTAATGCGTTCTCTCTTTATACTTCCGTCATAAAGCTCAGTTTTAATACTTTGAACCTGACGAATATTTAAACCCTCTGCCATTGCATGTGAAAGAGTCAGACCGCCTCTTGCAATCGCGACTATTGCATCAAAACCCACGCTCTTAACTTCTTTGATTAGAGTGTTTGTATCAATTTTAAAATTTTCATAGCTATAATATTTCATAAGCTTATTATACAATTTTCATCCATTTATTTCACAGAAATTCCGTAATAAAAGTCAAGGGTTTTAGCGTAATTTGATTAAATTTGTTTTTTTGATTGAAAGTTTATTTTATCTCATAAGTGCTTTTAAGGGCATTTATGAGATTTAAAAAGGAGAAATTAGTTTTGCGACTGATTATGAGTTGTTCTCATTTGTAAAAGAACATCATTTTGAGCGTGGATACGATAAATCATATCTTTTAAAGTTCCGAAATCTTCAATTTCATCTTTTAAAACTTTAACATCACTTTCCAATCTCACGAAACGAGAGCTAATAGAAAGCAATGAAGTCAAAAATGTCAATGTCAACCCCGCAAGAATAGCGTAAATTTCTATTGTCATATTAACAGACTTAGAAAGTAACTTTTTTCATAGAAATCATATAGATTTCATCAACATGAACACCGTTGATTGTAAGACCTTTTAAAGCTGTAAAGATATCCTCTTCCGTTTTATTAGAAGCAGCTAAGAAACTTAAATAAGCTTTTAAGCCCGTTGTAGTGTTTTTTACCATTACATTACAATCATAACAAGTAGTTACAACATCATTACCAGCTTCGCCAACAAAGCTTAAAACTTGATACTCGCCCTCAAGAAAAGTAGTTGCGAAAGATTGAGCATTTGTCGCGTCCGTAGGAACATAAATAGTATTGTTTTTACCGCTTACACGGTTGATTACCATAGTTTTCATTTTTTTTAAATTCCTTTACTTGAAGCGCCAACGGCGATACAATATTCACATTTTGAAGTAGTTTGAAAATCCGCGTCCCAATTACCAATAACAACACTCTCTATATCCTTAAGAGTTTTTGTATTTTTCATATGCGGTACAAATACGCTCGTAGATTGACGGTTCGAGATACCTTTTTTTCCTACAGCGAAACGGATGTAATTTGGAGTTGCTACAGTTATAGCAGTCCCGCCCTCTGACTCTAATTTCCAAGTTTGAAGCTTACCAACGAGTATTGCACTCAAAGTAGTAGCGTCAGCCGTTGACATATTAGCAGTAACAGTTTTTATGTTTTTGCCATTTATAATTTGCTTAATCATAAATCCGACCTTTTGTTTTATTTCTAAGGTTTTTTACTTCTTAGATAGTGCAATAGTGCGGGATTTTTAAATATTTTACAGAGTGTGAAATAAATATTTTTTAAGTTCGTATATTAGGGAGTTTTAAAGGGGTTCGTTTCACGGTTTTTTAAAAAGTGTTGAATTTTACCTCTTGAAATCTGTTATTTTTCTATAATCCCTAACGCGCTAATCGCTTGTTACCCCTATCGCTACGCTATAACGGGGCTTTAGATAACACTTAAAAATTCGCTTATAATTTGTGCTTTTGAAAAAGGGCTATTTCAGGGATAAAATCCCCGAAAGCCCTTTTTTTTTGAGTTGTAGCACTTTTCTATGCTAAAGAAATGAATATTTTGATTTTGTCTACGCGGCTTTATTTTTTTTCTTTAAAATAAAGAGAGAGGTTTATTAAGGGTTCGCCACCCTATCAAGCTTCACAAACTTTTTTATCTGCAAGATTGCTTATCAAAGAAGAAATAAATTCAGCGTGAGTGTTGAGCATATTTACAAAAGTATATGAGTGACTATTTATACATCTGTAACCGACTGTAGTTGAAATATATTTCAAATCTTTACCACATTTAAAACAGTTTAATCTTTTACCGTCAGTATCTATAAGGATATCAAAATATGTAAAATAATTTTGAACTTCAGTTCTAGTTATAGCCATTTTCTACCTTTTGAAAAGTGAACAATAAATGCTATCTACAGAAGCACCATCAATTTTCATATGTGTTCTTATAAGAGGAACTATATCATTTTCACTAACAGATAATTTAATATTATGCAATATGATTTGTCTAGATTTATTTGTCGCTGTATCTTTTATCAATCCTTTATAGATAGAACGGTATTGAAAATCATCAGGAGGTATCACAGCAGAAGCAGGCAGTTCGTATTCTACTTTTAAAATCTCTGTTATTTTCATAGTTGAAACAGATTGATAAAAAGCTAATACATTTTCAACATTGGAACATTCAATATGTTCTACTATAGTTCGGGAGCCTTGTTTTAATTGGACTTTGTATCGTGGCATTTTTTTATCCTTTATTATTTAACATCAACTATACGACCATCACGAACACGATTATGTAAAAAATATATCACATCATAAGAAAAATTTAAAACATCATCAAGTTCGACAGGAGTTGTTTCAACTTCCCTAAAATTATAAACTACACAATTATCATCTTCATAAAAAAAAGTTTTAGTAATAGGCGGAAAAAATGAATTATATAAATCAATCTGAGAAGGCAAATATTCAGAAGCCAAAGAAAGCATTATATTTTCAATATCACAACCAAAAGGATAAATTTTACTAAACAAAACTTTATTATTAAAACCATAAACGGCAACACCATAATCAGAGTCAGAATGAAAACGAGAACCGTAGAGAACATGAATTAAATTTTGACGATAATACTGACTAAAAGGGAAAGCAAAAGGTTCAGGACAATCAGAACAACAACAACCTTTAAAAACAGAAATCATTTCATAAAGTCTCTTCCAAATTAACACCATCCAAAGAACCGTTTATGATTTTATAGAGAGCTTGAAGAAGTCGCTGAATATCTCTTAATCTTTTTAACTCTTCAGCCGCTACAGTTTCACAGTTTATAGCCATTTTTTACCCCTTTTTATTTATTATGTAAATAACCTAAACCGTTAACCAAACTAAAAAACTGTTCAGTTAATCCCGTAATATGCCCCGTGCTATCTTTAGTGAACATAAAAGAGCCTATTTTATTCATATCATCAACATTTAAAGTTGTAGTAGCGTCACGACCTAATATTTTTTTAATCATTGTTTCATCGTTCGGAGTAAAGGAAGAAGTCATAAGCTTAAACATAAGACTATTTACATAATTATCAGCCATCGAAGAACCAAGCATTAAAGAACTTCTTTCTTTTTCAACAACATTCTCACGAACTTTTAAAGTGCTATCTATTAAATTACCAGATTGATACTGATTATTTCGTGAAGTCATAAAATTACCCAATTGAGTAGTAACAACCTGAGCTTTTGCGACACCATCATCGGAAATATTACCAAGAATTTTTGATAAAATCCCGAGTTTTTTACCTCTAAAAGTTGCATTTTTTAATTTATCAACTGCTTTCTTACCTACACCCATCAAAACAGTAACAAGACCAGAAGCAACAACAAAAGCTTTTTCTAAAATTGCTTCTTCATATCTAATAATCATAAAAATACCACCGAAAACCGCAACATTCATAGCACTCTCAGTAGCTTCGCGTAAAATAGGGTTTTCAATACTCTCTGTATAATGATGTATTTGTTTTTGAGCCTCAGAATAAGCAGTCATATATATTATAGTTTCAAAAAATTCAGAAGCGGAATTTTTACCTATTTGACCGAGTGCCATATATACCACCAAACTATTTATTTAATATTGAAATAGTGCGGGATTTTTGTTTATTTTACAGAGTGTGAAATTTTCTTTTTTTAAAATCGTATTTATGGGAGTTGCAGAAGATAAAACTCACACTTTTTTAAAAAGTGTTGAATTTTATATAATATAAATTGAACAAATCACTTTAAATCGACATTTGGAATATGAGAAGCAAAGCTATCTTCATTGATATTTGCAATAGCGGCTAAATTGTCAGCAATGCCGTTAAACTTAAATATTTTAAACAAATCAGTAGCGGAAAAATCAAGACTATCGTTAAAATCGTCCAAACCTAATTCATCCGCAGTGGTTGAATTTTCCAAAGCAGTAGAAGTCGCAACACCTATATTTTTCATAGTTGCAAGCTCAAGAGGAGAAGCGGTTATAGTATCGTTTCCGTGAATATCTGAAAAAGAAGTAGGGGTTAATTCATAATTCACTTTTTCAAGTTTTTTATCAGTTAAGGCTACTTCATTTTCACTTCTTTTTATAGTAACACCTAAATCGCCAAGTTTTAAAAGTAAATCTTCTTTAAATTTGGTTGTTTCAGGATTAGAAGCCACTTCCTTTTGTAAATGTTCTAAATCAGATTTTAAAAGATTATTAACATTATCTATTGCAGTCATACGAGCATTTAAGTCAGCCTTGACGGTATCAAGCTGAACACCCTTACTTACAACCTCTTCTAATTTATTCATAAGCTCAGTGTGATTTGTCAAACCCTGCTCTTTATAAGCGACTTCAACATCGTGAACAGTTTGGGACATTTGCAAATTAACATCATTATAAGCCTGCTGAACCTCGCCGTTCAAGACAATAACCTCTCTCATTTTTTCAAAAGAAATATTTAATTTTTCAAGAGAAGCAACGATTTGAGAATTAGAATATAAAACAACTTCAGCAACAGAACCGACATTATTTGAAGATGTTTTTAATACATCAATAAGAGAAGTATTTGAAGCAGAGCTAGCAGGAGATAAACCACTTGCACCGCTAGGAGAAGCAGGAGCAGATGGAGCAGACGAAGTTTCAGAACTTGAACCATTTGAATTATTTGAATTATTTGAACTAGCACCAGAAGATTTAGAAGTATCCGCATATTTACCGACACCTAATTCTTTTGCTTTTTCGTCATACTTCTTTTTAATCCAATCTAAAACAGGTTGAGCAACAGCACCGGCAACAGTAGCACCGACACCTGCATTTACAATATCATTAAAACCGAATGAAGCACCGCTATTGACTGAAGATTGATATGTTTTACTATCTTTTAAAGCAGTATTAACGCTTATAGCAGACTCTTTATTTTCAATCTTAACACCATCTAAATATTTATCAAACTTAGATTGTAAACCGTTACTTGAATTAACAGCTTTTAAAGCACCCATTATTAACCAACAATTTCAGGGGTAGGACTATAAACCCACTCTTCTTGATTTATATTAATAACATCACTACTATGATAATCAGAATAATAGTCTTGACCGTTAATGTTTTTATGAACAGTATATATCAAGCTAAATTTATGATACTCGTTAGGAACAGGCACGAAATGAGAACTATAAACAGTATATATTGCAGGCAAATATCTAACCTTTACTACAGTACCATTTGGATAAACATCCAAATGCTTATCATTCGCAAAAGGTATTTTAGCCATAAAGAAATCTTTTGTGACAATATTTGACAAATCGACATCAGGAATATTAATATTTGCAACATTAGAAGCCAATGAAACAACTTTATTATTTATCTCTAAAGATAAACTTTTATTAGTTGCAACACCGTTTAAAAGAGTCTCAAGTTTTGATAATATATCTGCATTTTGAGATTTAAGCAAAGCTATATTAGACATAACCGCAGTTAAATCAACATTACAATCTACAGGAGTAGAGGACGAAACTTCATCGCCCTCAACATAACCACTTTCGGAATAACCATTTTCTACATATTCAGCCATTTATACAACCTTATTTAATATTTTAGAATAATACACAATTATATCAAATTACGCAAGTTCAAAAATAGCATAAGGTGCAATATATTCAACTTGAAAATGTGCAGTAACAGGGATATCATTTGTCCTATTTGTTCTAATCTCAAAACCATCAGCAACTTTAGAAACGGATAAAACACTACTAGAAGCAGTAGTTGTCATAGTTGGAGTTCCACTACCACCGTAAGAAATACGATAAAAATCATTAAGCAAAATAACATTATCATACTCATAATAAACACCATCAAAAAAGTAAGAAAAATGAAACTTAAAATCAATACCCTTACCATCAGGTACTTTAGTAAAAGGTATTTTAAAAATAGGAGTAGTACCAGAAGCGGGAACTGTAAAAGAACCAACGAGCTTTTTAGTAAGACTAGAAAGAGAAGCTAGATTATTATCTAACTCATTAAAATTATTATCTAATTCAACATGTGTTAACGGTGTACCTTTTTCTGTGCGTGTAACGATTGGCATTTCTTTATCCTTATGCTATTAATTTAGCTGTTTTTTGTGCAAAAACAGACATAGATTTTAAATTATCAGACAACATTTTTAATGTGTCGTAATCAACTTGTTTACTCTCTACCATTTTGTCTATACGAAGTGCGGTACCCTGCAAACCAATAACTTTATTTTCTAAAAAATCATCGTCTATATCTGCAATATTGTCGGTAATATTACTTGCCAACATCAAACCGCCACCGATTGCAGGATTAAATACACTTGCAACCTTACCAACACTACTGAGCACATTTGAAAGCGTGCCATCTTTTAACATTTTTAGTAAATCATTCATTTTTAAACCTTTCTTTTATTTGTACCAAACCACATTTTGAGGTTTAGTTTTATCTAAATCACAATGTATAAAATTTTTATACACACCTATACGAACAAACCCTAAAGCAAACAATGATTTTAAAATCAAAAATCTATGAGCAGAACCGAGAACTTTTATATCTACGGCTAAACCCTGCAAATGACTTGATAACTCCTCGCCACCCTCAGAAATATTACGCTTCAAACATCTACAAGCAGAATTTATAAAAAAAGGAATACCCGCAATATTACGAGCTTCGTCAAGCTTATAAACTAAATCACGGTCAATATTGTTAAAACCACAACCGCAACGACATTCAAACTCATCAAGAGTAAAGTTTTTAACCTCATCCCAATTAATAACACCTTTCATTTTTAAGATACTCTCAATCAAAAAGAGTGGATATGTATTCCAAAAGAGAAGCTAAAGCCTCTTGAGGAGTTAAAAAATAACCATCTTTAAACATATCATCTAACTGAGCTAAAAATAAGCCCTCATTTTCTACAACATCAAAACTATGTTCTAAAATCAAACATTTATCTAAATCAACAGTGTAAATACACATTACGAAACCCTTTCTAGTAATTTATCTTCTAAATCTTTGCTTAGTTCTATTCGGTAGAAGCTATCGGAAACATCTAAAAGCGTATTATAGATATCGTGTTCAAGCACTTTATAATCAGGAACATTACAAATGCCGTGGCTTTCACAATACTCTATTTTTTCAAACCAATCTAAGCATTTAACGATTGAACCCTCTATGATGGAAAAACCTTTATCGTCTACATTTTTACGGTTACTATCTTCAAACGCTTTTATAAATGTATCTTTTGAGATAGAGCCGTAATGCTTTGCCATAGTGCTAAATAAACTCTTAATGCTATTTGACACATAATCAATAGAGCCGCCTTTTGGCATTTGAAAAGCTGTATAAATATCTTTATACATATGCGAGTTCCATACTTTTAAATCAAGCCAGAATTTAAAAATCTCTGCTCTTTGAAATATCTTGTTTACAGCATTTTTAGTTAAAAACTTATCAGTGCCATTTTTTAGAGTTCGTTTGCCTCTTAAGACATCAAAAACCGCCATATCGTCTAAGTCCATAAAACGAAAATCTGTTAAAGCTTTTGCCCATAATGACGGTATGTTGTTTAGAATAGTTTGATAATCATCCAAGCTATGAAGATTACTATCTATCATACTTTTTAGTTTCTCTCTTCTTATCTGTATTTCAATACGCCAAACAGTCTTATTTTCGTCATAGTTTGATTTGCCATCCCATAACAAGACTTTTGCAAAACCCTTTTCTTTTTTCTTTTTAATTTCTACAGTTTTATTGTAAACTCGCAAGTGATAGTTACCGCCTCCGAATGTAAAACCCGTAAAACTTGTTAAAGAACCATATGCACAAGCCTTAGAAAAGTCAACATCCTCTTCGTGTGTTTGAGCTATTCTTGCACGACTTTTTATCCTAAAAAAATCTAAATGTGAAAAGTTATAGCCTTGTATATCACTTGCTAAATGTATTTCAGATATTTTTATTTTATAAGACTCTAAAATATGAGAACCTATAAAACTGTTTATTATCTCAATAGCTTTCTTATAGCCTTTTCGTGCTAGAAATTCCGCTCTAAACTCAACTTTAATAATAGGACTAGCCGAAATTATGCTTTTGGGCTTTTTAAATGCGATAGATACATCATTATTTAAAATAACAACACTAAATCCGCTTATAGATGAACTCATAACATTAAATTTATGAATACCTATGTCGGCATTAATACCTTTTGTATCCTCATAATCATTTCTAGCAGTTTGAGCCTCTTTTTTTAAAGAGAGCATTTTGTCAACAAACTTTATGTAATTATGAAATCCATCATCACTTAAATCGTGTGAAGTGTAGTAATGAAACTTTAAAGTGTCAACATGTTGAGATATCGTTTCGACCATTTAATAAACCCTTTGGCAAATTTTGGCTTTTTAACCCCCCTTGTTAAACCAGTGGGGGAACAATTTAAAAGAGCGTTAACTGTAAACGCTCTTTAACCTTTTGAGCCGAATTCAAAAACGCATTTGTTCTCTCTTCGGCTCTTCTTTTATCTTCTAAAACAATGTTATAATCCTGAGCTGTAATTTGTCGAACCAAATTACTAGACTTAATACCGATAAAGTAACGATTGCAATTTTTATAGTATATTTTGAATTCGTGTTCAAAATAATCATCTTGAATTTTGTGCTTTATATAGTAATGACAATCGCGAACATAAAACGGTACTAAACAATCACCGTCAATAAACGACTTTAAATCATTACTAAAACGCATACGGCACTACTAAAGAATAATGTAAGAATGATATATATCTTGCACATTACCGAACTTAGTGCCTTTTGCACCCTCGAACAATACACGATTACCTATATTTAATGCGTCATACCACTTTTCATCTACAAGCAAATCAATTTCGCCACCCTCAAATGCCAAAACTACATAATATTTTGAACCCCAATATTGAGGCACGCCGTTCTCATCGACGACAACTTCATCGGTATATTTACCATCGGCACCGCGTTTGTATTTTAGTTTCGGTTCGGTTGCTCTCTTGCCTCTAACTGAACCCGCCAGAAGAACCTTGTTCGTAGTCATACGCTCCATATAAATGCGCGTTTGTTCTTGCACATCTGCAATTGTCAACGGCTTTGCGTCGAAGTCCACATCGTTTTCTACTTTACCCATTTTGTAACTCCATTTTTTTTTATTTGAGCTATGCTCATATCTCTATATTTATTTATAGAGATATCAACATAGTTAATCTTTTAATCTGTAATAAACAGTAGCCCTATCAACGCACGCAACACGGGCGAGGCTAGAAACATTTATTTTCTCCCCATTACGCATAAGATATAAAAATGCTTTATATAGCTTTAAATCTGTTTTTTTCATTTTTTAATCCTCTTTTTGTGTAATGTGAAAGCTTTATAACTATTGCTCTAAGAAGATGAGACATAACGGCAACTAAAGCGACTTTTGACGGTTTGCCGTTTGCTTTAAGTTTTAGGTATTTTTTCTTTAATATTTCGTTGCTTCTTACAGCGGGAACAGCAGACATATAAAGAAGCTTTAGAATTTGAGTATCGCCGTGTTTAGAAATTCTATCTTTTTTAAGAACAGAAGTACCGCTCTGATATGAGATAGGATTTAATCCAAAAAATGCATTAATTTGATTGAGAGTGAATTTGTCGAAGTGGTCATAAATATGAGGTATAAGATATATCAACAACTTATCTCCAACACCTGCAATATCTTTTTTTATCTTCTTTGCTTCGGGACAAGTTGAATATAAAAGAGATATAGCATTTTTCTCAATGCGCTCTTTTGTGATGGTTAAATATTTTACAATGTCTTTTAAATCTATTAATATTTCAGATGTTTCAGGATAAAGCTCTATAGCGTGAATAGAGTTCTTAGTTTGTCTAATTTGTTTATCAATGAGAACCAAAGACGATAAAATCGGTTTAAACAATTCGCGCGTAGGATAAGATAAATATTCGGTTAAATCGCCATCTTTTAAATAACGAGCAATAGAATAGCTATCAGATTTATCTGTTTTACCGTGAATATTCAATGACTTTCGGAAATTAGATATTGAAGCAGGCTTTAATATGTAAGGTTTAACACCGTTATCGTAAAGAAATTTCTCTAACTTTTTATGATAGTTTCCCGTACTCTCAAACCCAAGAGAACTGATTTTAAAACTATAGTAAAGCTGTAAAAGGTTATTAAATCCCTCTAAATCGTTGTTAAATTTGTGATAATAAGGCTCATTCTGTATGAGTGTACAACAGTCGAAAGTATCCTTAGATATATCAATCCCAAGTAAATTGTTCATAGTGTAGCCTTTATTTTCTATACGAGCTTAAAGCTCTAAATTCCGTCAAAGGTTATTCCACTAGCCTTGTTTCTGTCACGAGTTCAAGACTCTAAATTGTATTCAGGCTTTTTAAACAGTGGAATAGTAATATAAATAATTCAAAAATAACTTTTTTTTTGATAAAATTTATATACACAAGAATTATAGAAAATTGTATAATTACCATTAAGATTTAAGTTGCCATAGGAATATCAAAATGATTAAAACAGTTTCATCGGTGTTATCTGTCGGGATAATTTTCGCTTTTCTCACGGGATGCAGCAAAGATGCAAAGTTAGAAGAAGAGAGAGCTATTAATTTTTCTTGTAAACAAGAGAATGTTGCCGCTCCGAAATGGACATGTGTTCCCGAGTACGGAGACACATATGCAGGACTCGGCATTGCAGAAAAAAGTGCGGCAGGTATGGATCATATGCGAAGAGTTGCTCTTGCAAACGGTAGGTCGGACTTAGCTCAGCAGATACAATCAAAAGTTAAAGATAAAATCACTATATATACGGGAACAACAGGAGTTGCGAAGAGTGAGACAGTCGATAAAAGCATAGAAACCATAACAAAACAGGTGGCAAAGGTTGATTTAGTCGGCTCTAAATCCGTTGATTTGTGGACTGCCCCATCAGGTGCAATTTATATGCTTGTAAGCGTCTCTCAAAAATCTGCAAACGAACAGATAAAAAGCAACATCAGAACAAGTTTTAAAAATGACGAAGCCCTATGGCAGCAGTTTAAAGCAAAAAATGCACTAGAAGAGCTTGAAAAAGATTTTCCGACACAATAGAGAGTAGTTACAGAGCATCTCTGCAACAACAAAGGAATAGATGAAAAAGATTATATTTAGCTTCGCATTGGTGCTCGCTATTTTTACGGGATGTGCGCAAAAACAGGTCATTCTTATCGATGAACCGAAAGTAGAAGAGAAGAAAGAAGAGACAGAACCTAAAATCGATGAGGATACTGCCGCGCGCAAAACAGTCGTTGCCAGTGCTTTAAAATATCTAAATAAAAAAGATGGTAATGACTGTTCCGGACTTGTGGATTTGGTTAATCATGAGAATAGTCAAATTTACTATAAATCTGAGAAGCTATATAAATATTTTGATAACACAAACCGCTCAAAAGCCATTTTTAATATCATGAAAACGGATAATAAACTTGTATCGACAACTCCAAAAATAGGGGATTTAATCTTCTTTGAAGACACGCTTCAAAAGACAAAGCGAAAAGTCGGTTCTCTTAACATTACGCATGTCGGAATTGTTACACAAATTGATAGTGACGGAACCGTTCATTTTATCCACAATATTCAAGGTAAAAATAGAATAGACCAAATAAATATGAACTTTGCAGACTCTCAAGTCGTATCGGGAAAAAATGTAAACAGCTATATAAAAAGATGTGATAAAACTAAGCAAAAGAGCGAATGTTTAAGCTCTTATTTCTTTAGCGCTTATGCGGCACCCTCTCCAAACGAGTATATAACGCTAAGTAAAAATTAGCGTTTAGAGATACCCTCTATTATTTAGATATAATTCCGTTTAACAAAATTAAGGTAACAAATATGAAAAAAATCGCTATAATCGGTCGTCCAAATGTGGGCAAAAGCTCACTTTTTAACAGACTTGTTAAAAAAAGAGATGCTATTACATCTGATATAGCAGGAACGACAAGAGATGTAAAAAGACGACATGTCACTATCATCAACAAACAAGCTCTTCTTTTAGATACAGGCGGACTTGATAAAGGTTGTGAACTTTTTGACAAAATAAAAGAAAAATCTCTTGAAGCCGCACGTAAAGCAGACATCATTTTATATATGGTAGACGGCAAAAGCATTCCCGAAGAAGAGGACAAAAAACTTTTTTACGAACTCCAAAATTTGGGAAAAGATGTAGCCCTTGTTGTCAATAAAATCGATAATGATAAGATGAAAGACAATCTTTGGGATTTCTACGAGTTTGGTACGGATGCCATTTTCGGCATATCCGTAGCTCACAACAGAAGCGTAGTCCCTCTGCTTGACTGGATGTATGAAAAAATTCCCGATTGCGACATTATAAAAGATGAAAACGAAGAAGAGGATGATGTAAATGTCATTCAAGAAGATGAAGAAGAGTTTGAGTTTGATGATGCCGAGTATGACGAAGAGGAAGAGGATGACGGGTTCTTCTACCCTGATGAAGATGAAGAAGAAGATTTTGAAGATGATTCCATCTTTGCTCAAAACGACAAGATAAAAGAATTTGACGAAAATGATATAAATCATATAAAAATCTCAATCATCGGTCGTACAAATGTCGGAAAAAGTTCACTCTTAAACGCTCTTTTAGGCGAAGAACGCTCAGTGGTAAGCAGTGTTGCTGGAACTACGATTGACCCGATTGACGAAAGCATTGATTACAAAGGAAAGCAGCTTACTTTTGTCGATACGGCAGGACTTAGACGACGCGGTAAGATTGTAGGAATCGAGAAGTTTGCTTTAATGCGAACAAAAGAGATGCTTGAAAACTCAAATATGGCATTAGTCGTACTAGATGCAAGTGAGCCTCTTTTGGATCTTGACGAGAAAATTGCAGGTTTGGTTGACAGCAACAGACTTGCTTGTATCATCGTTTTAAACAAATGGGATATCGCAAATAGAGAAGATTACGACAAAATTATAGAAGAAGTTCGAGACAGATTTAAGTTTTTAGCATATGCACCTATCATCACATTGTCTGCAAAATCTCATAAAAGAGTCGATAAACTATACGACATGATTTTAGAGATAAACGAAAACTACTCTCAACGCATAAAAACTTCCGAGCTAAATGAAGTTTTGGAAAAAGCGCTTAGACGTCATCAGTTGCCAAGTATGCGTGGACAAGTTATAAGAATATACTATGCGACGCAGTACGAAACAAGACCGCCGAAAATCGCTATTGTTATGAACAAACCAAGAGGTCTTCACTTTACATACAGAAGATACTTGACTAACAAATTAAGAGAAGCTTTTAATTTTACGGGGACACCTGTTTTATTTAAAGCTAAAAAACGCGGAGAGAAGTAACTTAAACTCTTTTCGTAAATATAGATTGCCGCGCTTCGCTCGCAATGACAAGCGCGGCAATCTCTCAGAGACTTCAATTAATTAGAAATGTCCTCAATCAAAACGGTTTTATAATAACCATTGCGACTATTATAAGAAGCAAAATTGTCGGGACTTCATTGTAAGCTCTAAAAAACTTACCGCTCTTTTTACACTCATCCCTTAAAAGTTTTTCTCTAAAATGCCCGAGTGAAAAAAAGTAAGCCATCAAAAGAAGCACAAAAAAGATTTTTGCATGCAGCCAGCCGCCGGTCGATAAAATATTTACGCCATAACGCTCAGTGGACAAAAATATCATAGCCACACCGCTGATAATAGTTGCCCACATAGCAGGAAGACCTATATACTTATAAATCTTCATTTCCATAATTTTTACAACTTTTACAAACCCTTCATTATCGGCATTTTCCGCATGATAAACAAAAAGCCGCGGCATATAAAAGAGTGCCGCGAACCATGAAACCAGAGAGATTATGTGAAACCATATAATCCAACCGTACATACTAGTTTTCTACTGTTTCCATATCTTTTATAGAAGCACCGTGATGAGAAATAACTTTATCGTGCAGGCGACGAAGAGCTTTTGTAGCTCTATCAATAGCTAAATCAATAGCGCTGTCCAAATTATCGTCAACTTGGTTAATAACAACAGGCTGTGCGTGAGCTACATGAATATCAAACTCGACCGATACGCCTTTTTTTTCTGTTTTTAAATTTACATTCACCGACGTAATATCTAAAGAATATTTTTTAAAACTCTCAATTGCTGCTTCAATATGAGCTCTTGTATTTGCGTGAAGTGTTATATCTTTTGCATGAACTTGTACATTCATAATAAATCCTTTAATTATATTTTCATTTATAACGATGTCGGAAACATAACCTCGATTCCGCCATCTATATACCGATAAATCATAGCGAAATAAAGTTAAAATAAGTATAATGCCGTAATTAAAATTTACAAATTTTTGGAGTTATATAATGAGAGTTTTAACCGGTATTCAACCATCGGGAGATTTACATATCGGAAACTATTTCGGTTCGATAAAACAGATGGTAGAAGCTCAAGCACAAAATCAAACCTTTGCTTTTATAGCAAATTACCACGCACAAACAACTCTAAGTGACGGTAAAAGACTTAGCACACTTACAATGCAATGCGCAACCGACTTTTTAGCACTCGGTATTGACCCGCAGAAATCGGTGTTTTGGGTTCAGTCGGATGTAAAAGAGGTACTTGAGCTATATTGGGTTTTGTCATCTTTTACGCCTATGGGACTGCTAGAACGCGCGCACAGCTACAAAGATAAAACTGCCAAAGGGTTTGCAACAAACCATTCGCTCTTCTCATATCCCGTTTTGATGGCGGCAGATATTCTGCTTTTTGGCTCAGAGGTCGTTCCTGTGGGAAAAGATCAGATTCAGCATGTTGAGATTGCAAGAGATATCGCTATAAAGTTCAACAACCAATATGGAGATATTTTAACTATTCCGCAGTTTAGAGTTCAAGATGAAGTCGCAACTGTTCCGGGAATTGACGGGCAAAAAATGTCAAAAAGCTACGGAAATATAGTAAATATCTTTGGAGAAGAGAAATCGCAGTTAAAAACTATCAAAAAAATCGTAACCGAAAATGTAGCGATGGAAGAGCCAAAAGAGTATGAAACCTGCAATGTTTACAACATGGCAAAACTCTTTTTAGAAGGCGAAAATCTCATAGCACTTCAAGAGCGATACAAAAAGGGCGGCGAGGGTCACGGTCACTTTAAAGTATATCTGGCAGAAGTTATGTGGGAATATTTTCGAGATTTTAGACTGCACAGAGAGTACTACGAAAAACACCAAGACGAAGTAAGAGAAATTTTACAAGCGGGTGCTAAAAAAGCAAAAGAAGCCGCACTGCCGACTATTGAGAAAATCAGAAGCGTTACGGGGATAAGTTACTAAATTGTAGATTGCTTAGTCGCTTTTCTCCTCGCAATGACGGTCATTGCTATTGCCCGCCCTTGTCATTTCGAGCGAAGCGCGGCAATCTAATCTTTATTTAATTATAAACCTCTACGCTTATCCAACCAAACCATCAAACCTTTTTGAGCATGAAGTCTGTTTTCGGCTTCATCAAAAACTATTTCGGAGTGTTTTTCAAAGACCTCTTCGCTTACTTCTAAACCTCTGTATGCAGGGAGACAGTGTAAAAATCTAGCCCCGTTTTGAGCTAATGACATCATATCATCGTCAACCATAAAGCCTTTAAAGATTTTTATGCGCTCTTCTTTCTCATCTTCTTGCCCCATTGAAGTCCAAGTATCGGTTGTTACGACAGTTGCACCTTTTATAGCCTCTTTTGGGTCATTCATAGTTTTTATAACCGCTCCGCTCTCTTTGGCAATTTCCAGTGCTTCTTTGAGTATCTTAGCATCTACTTCATAACCCTTTGGAGTAGCAACTCTAAGTTCAAAGCCGAGTTTTGCGGCAAGCATTATCCACGAGTGAGTCATATTGTTTCCGTCACCTACATACGCGGCAACCATATTTTTCTCTACTCCATACTCAACCAAAGTCATATAATCAGCCAAGAGTTGAACAGGATGGTAAGAGTCTGTTAAGCCGTTTATAACCGGAACTTTTGAGTAAGCGGCAAACTCTTCTATCATAGAGTGCTCAAAAGTTCTTATCATTACCATGTCACACATACTAGAGATTACTCGAGCCGTATCTTTTACAGGCTCTCCGCGACCCAAATGAATATCACGATTAGATAAAAAGAGTGCATGACCGCCAAGTTGAAACATACCGGTTTCAAAACTTACACGCGTTCTAGTTGAGCTTTTTTCAAAAATCATCGCAAGCGTTTTATTTTTAAGCTCGTAGTTATACACGCCTGCCTTTAGATTTTTTTTAATCTCAAGCCCGATATCGATTATCTCTAAAATTTCTTCTTTTGTAAAATCTTTTAGCGTTAAAAAATGTCTCAATAGTTTCCCCAAAATTTCAAATAAGCATTAAGTTTATAGTAATTTTCTTTAATCTTACTATTAAAAAGGTTACGCTTTGGTTGCAATAATCATAAAAGATTACTTTTGTAACATCTTTGCAACTTCTTTTGCATGATAAGAGATGATAATATCCGCACCCGCTCTCTTAAAGCTAATCATCGTCTCCATCACGACTCTATCATAATCTATAAGTCCGTTCATTCCTGCAAATTTTATCATTGCATATTCGCCGCTCACATTATAAACAGCCATCGGTAAAGAAGTTGCATCTTTTATCTCACGAACTATATCTAAGTACGCAAGAGCCGGTTTTACCATTAATATATCAGCACCTTGATGTTCATCCGAAATACTCTCAGCTATTGCTTCTCTTCTATTTGCCGGATCCATCTGATACGATGCGCGGTCTCCAAAAGATGGAGCAGACTCCGCTACATCGCGAAACGGTCCATAATATCCTGAAGCAAATTTTGTCGAGTAGCTCATTATCGGCAGATTCTCATACCCTGCACTATCAAGAGCTTCTCTTAAAGCTTGGATTATTCCGTCCATCATGCCAGAAGGTGCTATCATATCCGCTCCGGCTTTTGCATGAACGATAGCCTGCTGAGCAGATATTTTAAGTGTTGCATCATTGTTTACGCTTTGAGTTTTTGTATCTATAATTCCGCAATGTCCATGGTCTGTGTATTCGCAAAAACATAAATCCGTTACGACAAACATATCGGGATGAGCCTCTTTTATAGCTCTAATTGCTTTTGCGATGATGCCGTGCTCGCATAATGAGTCTGAGCCGACAGAGTCTTTTACATCAGGAATTCCAAAGAGTATAATCGCGTAAAGTCCAAGTTTTTTTAGCTCTTCGCACTCTTTTAAAACTTCGTCAATGCTCATCTGAAATACGCCCGGCATAGATGCAATCTCTGTTTTGATTTTCTCACCGGAGCGGACAAAAAGCGGATAGATAAAATCATTGACACTTACGCTTGTTTCACGAACTAATGCGCGAAGATGACTATTTAAGCGAGTTCTACGAAATCTTTGAAACATTATTAAACCTTTTTAGCTATAATTTTTAAAAAAATATTTTACCTTTTTAAAGTTAAAGTTAGGACAAATTTATTGAAAATAGAGATTTCTGAAGTAGCAAATTTACCATCAAAATTTGGTGATTTTAAGGTCAAAGTCTTTAAAGAGGGTTGCAGAGAGCATCTTGTTATATATAAAGTACCCTTAGATGAAATCCCCGTCGTAAGGGTTCACTCAGAGTGTTTAACCGGTGATGCCATGGGGAGTTTAAAGTGTGATTGCGGTGATCAGCTAGAACATGCTCTAAAGCTTGCATCAAAAAGAAACGGTATGGTAATTTATCTAAGACAAGAGGGCAGAAACATAGGTCTTTTAAACAAGATAAACGCTTACGCCCTGCAAGACAAGGGTCTAAATACCATTGAAGCAAATCATCAGCTGGGGTTTGACGCCGATGAGAGAACTTACGAGATTGTTCCTTTTATACTTGAACATTTCGGTATCAAAAAAATCAAACTTCTCACAAACAACCCAAAAAAGATAGATTCGCTAAGCGATATTGAGATTGTGCAAAGAGTACCCATTATTATGAAATCAAATCCGCATAACCAAGCCTATCTCAATGTAAAAAAAGAGAGCATGGGGCATCTGCTTTAAGAAATTGCGTAACATAAGATAAAAGGATAAATTTTTGAATTTAAAAACCGCACTGCTTGAACTAGGCACCGAGTTACCTGAGAACTTTTTTTATAACATCCAAAAGTACAAAGAACATCTCTTTGCTTGGAACAGAGTTCACAATTTAACGGGTGCGAAAGATGAGAAAACTATTGATGAGTTTATTTACGACTCCATATATCCCATCACCTTTTTACCAAAGTGTAAAAACCTATTAGACATCGGTACGGGTGCAGGTTTTCCCGGTTTGATTTTAGCCATGGGACTTCCTGACACACAGGTAACTCTTGTAGAGCCTTTGGCAAAAAGAGCCAGTTTTTTACAGTTTATAAAAGCCGATTTGGAACTAACAAATGTAAAAGTGGTACAAAAAAAAGTCGAAGAGATGCCGCATGAGATTTTCGAACTTGTAACTTCAAGAGCCGTTACGGAGACGGATATGCTTTTAAAACTAAGCGAAAACTTTCGCGATAAAAACTCAAAACTTCTTTTTTACAAAGGAGAGAGAGTTTATGATGAAGTTCCAAATAATTTAAAATACAAAATAATAAAAACGCAAAATAGACACTATTTACTTATCGGGGAAAATATATGATACTAAAAATTTTACTGGTAGTAGGTGTTATAGCACTACTCTATTTTATCTATATGAAAGGTAGAGCAGCTGCACTAAACTCCCAAAAAGAGGGTAAAGACAACAAACAAAAAGAGAAAGAGAGAGCAAACGAAATGGTTGAGTGTTCTACATGTAAAATTTACTGCGAACTTGATGATGTGCTTTTGAGCAACGGGAAGTACTACTGCTCTAAAGAGTGTTTGGAGAAGATAAAATGATATTTTTTGGACATAGATTTATAGAGAATGAAAATTTTTACCATATTTGCTGCATCGAGGCGATACTAAACACTCCGCCATCTTCAACTCTCTATATCGAATTTAGCGAAGAAAATTTAGATATCATAAGTCACACTGTTCTCAACTCAATGCCGATTGCTCTCTATGTTGAAAATATCACTCAACTGTTATACGCCTCGGCTTTTGGTGCAAAATATATAGTAGTCGAAAAAGAGCTTGCCAAAACTGCTCAAAATGTAGCGGAAAACTATCTTTTTGACGCAAAAATTTTAGCCCTTATCGAAGAAGAGAATGATATAGAAGAGTTGGCACTTTTGGGAGTTGATGGCACTATTTTTCCAAATGCAATCATAAAAATAAACTCTTAGACCATTTTTTGCAACCGGGGGGGGGGTATTTTTAGATACAATATAGAAGTAGCAAATTTTAAAAGACGGTTTAATGTATGTACAATTTTAACAACAACATTTTAAGAATCATTCCTTTTGTATTTTTATTTGTCGGTATTATTAAAATTACATATACCTACTTTGAAGTAAAAGAGAGAGAAGCCGATTTTGCCAAAAAAGAGGCGGAAGTTCTAAATAGCTACGCTATTGAAAATAGACTCTACTACCAAAAACTTTTCTTTGACGGCACGATAGAACTAAATGAAAAGACGCTCAAAGGTCTTCCTGCTTTTAGCTCACACATCATAGCAGAGAATTTTTCAAAAAACAATCCTCTAAACATAACCGTAAAAACCGTATCTGACCGTGCAAGAAACAGCAAAAATCAAGCAGATAAAAATGAGCTAAAAGCGATACAGTTTTTCAAAAAAAATTTAGATAAAAGTAGCTATTTTAATAATGAAAACAGCGAACTTTATCAATACGCAAGCGTCTTAAGAGTTGAAGAGAAGTGTTTAAAATGTCACGGCAAAAAAGAGGATGCTCCGCTTTATATACAAAACAGTTATGAAAATGCGTATGACTACAAACTCGGAGAGATAAGAGGCATCATAAGCATACAGATTCCTTCAGAAAATTTAGATAGCTATTTTTTCAGAAATTTCATAAGATCTGTTTTTTATGATTTTATCCTTTTTATTCTTCTCTTTCTCGGCGTCTCTTTCATTATCAGAGAGTCTAAAAAAATAAATATTGCTCTTGAAGAAAAAGTAAAAGAAAAAACTGATGAGTTAAAAAACTCACTGCTCAACGACACTCTTACAAATCTGCCAAACAGACTAAAACTTATGGACGACATTGAACAAAGCAAAAATATATACTCTTCTCATTTGGCACTTATAAATATAGACTCATTTAAAGATGTAAACGATCTCTACGGCTATGATATAGGAGATGAACTCCTGATTCAAGTATCAAAAGAGATGCAAAAATTTTGCAAAGAGACCAATTTTGTCTACAAACTGCCAAATGATGAGTTTGCAATCTTTACGACCACCGATATGACTCAAGAAAAATTCTTAGAAACCATACAAAATCTTGTACAAAATATAAACGAGATAAAATTCGGCATAGATGGACAATCCATCCTTGTTACATTTAGTTGCGGAATAGCCTCAGGTAGTGCTTCTATACTTGTTAAGGCAAACACCGCGCTTCAGACTGCTAAAAAACATGCAAAAAGTATTGTCGTTTATGAAAACTCTTTCAATGCAAAAGAGCAGATTGCCAAAAATGCAGATGCTCTTTTGACTCTAAAAAATGCAATTAAGCTCAACCAAATAGCGCCGTTTTTTCAACCTATATACAACATCAGATCTAAAAAGATAGAGAAGTATGAGTCTCTTGCCAGAATAGTTACGCAAGACGGTACCGTTATCGCACCTTATGCATTTTTGGATACCGCTATCAAATCCAAACTGTATCCTGAGATTACGATGGCGATGGTTAATAAGTCGTTTGCATTTTTTGAGGATAAAAATTTTGAATTTTCGCTCAATCTCTCCATCTTGGATATACAAAATTCGGAGACGATGAAGTTTATACTAAATAAATTGGAAAACTTTAAAGAATCTACAAGAGTTGTTTTCGAGATTTTAGAAAGTGACAAGATAGAAAACTACCAAGAGATAAAAAACTTTATAAAAGAGGTTAAAAAGTATGGCTGTAAAGTTGCAATCGATGACTTTGGAAGCGGTTACTCCAACTTTTCACATATATTTGAGCTAAATGTCGACTATATCAAGATTGATTCATCGCTTGTTAAATTTATAACAACCGATGAAAACTCAAGAGTAATCGTAAAAACCATCATCAACTTTGCTTCAAACCTTGGGCTCAAAACGATTGCCGAGTATGTAGAAGATAAAGACTCTTTGGAATTACTAGAGAAAATGGGGGTCGATTTTGTTCAAGGTTACTATATCGGAAAACCTAGTAAAGAGCTTATAGAAGAATTTTAAAAAATTATCATTGACTTTCTTTTATCCTTAGAGTATTATCACATTACAAATTTTAATACTTGGGGTGTTTATGAACTCTTCTACTTTGCAAAATGTCGCACTTTCTAACTTACTGCAGCTTATACTTTTTGTTATAGGTTTTTTTGTAGAAATTTTTCTATTCGGTTCTTCGGCTATCGTTATTGCAATGATAGTAGTTCATATTGCGTTGGCGCTATATTTGCGCTCTCAACTTCTTGTGGTGAAACAATCCATCGAAGAGGTAACCGTTACAATGACAAAAGCATCGGCGGGAAATCTTGATTCTCTTGCTCCAGTTATAGGACACGGCGAGATTAAAAAACTGGGCGAAGAGTTTAACTCTCTGCTTTTTCAAGCAAGATACTATATGCAAGAGACGATGAAAGCCATCGATACTGCAGCAGACCTCAACACATCTTACTATGCTAAAACTGAAGGCTTAAACCCTACACTAGCCTCGGCTGCCGAGACTATCAATAATTCCGTTAAAGATATCGAAAAAGGGCATAAGCTTCAAATAAGAGGGGATTTTACTCAAAAACTACATGATTTGGGCGGCGGAATAGCTCATAGCCTAAAAGTCATTCAAGATAATCTGCTCAGTAAATCAGAAGAGATAAGCAAAATATCCATGATGTCACAAAATACTGCAGATGAAGCAAGTAAAAGTATTGATTCTATGGATGAAGTTAAGGGTCAGTTTCATCAACTGATAGAAAAAATCGACACAACTCATCAAAATATCGGCGGATTGACTGAACGCTCTAATGAAATTTCAACCATTGCCGACTTGATAAAAGATATTGCGGAACAAACAAATCTTCTTGCACTTAATGCTGCCATCGAAGCAGCAAGAGCGGGTGAACATGGAAGAGGATTTGCCGTTGTTGCAGATGAAGTAAGAAAATTAGCAGAGAGAACGCAAAAAGCAACACAGGAGATTTCAATCACTATATCTGCTCTTCAACAAGAGACGCGAGAGATAGAAACCAACTCAGGAGAAATGTCAAACATCGCTCAAGGAGCGACACAGGCCGTTAACGACTTTGCAAATACTCTCGAAGATTTTCATACAAACGCTAAACACTCTTCCGATTATTCAAAATATATAAGAGATTCGCTATTTATGGTGCTTGTTAAAATCGACCATATTCTCTTTAAATCGAACGCTTATGCTTCGGTTGTCGGAGAAAAAATAGATGCAAATTTTTCAGACCATAGAAACTGCCGTCTTGGAAAGTGGTATCTTAGTGCAGGAAAAGAGACTTACGGGCATACGCAAAATTATAAATTTATAGACGAGCCGCACGCTAAAGTACATGAAAACGCTCTAAAAAATATAAAGTATGTCGAAGACGGGGTTGCAATGAATCCTAAAAACGAAAAAACTATTATCGGCAATTTTGAGACCATGGAAGAGGAGAGTTCAAAACTTTTTGCCGTTCTTGATAGAATTGTTGAAGAGCTAGATCCGATGAGAAATAGGAGATAGTTTTTTTAAACTATCTCTCTTTTTATCTCCGATTTTAGAGATGTTAAAACTTCATAACTTATAGTTTTGGCATACTTCGCCGCAACTCTGGCATCATCAAAAACTAAAATTTCATCATCCTCGCTGAGAAAAGAACTGTTATCCATAGAGATTCTGCCAACAAGCTCTATGCCTTGCGGCGTTTTGTAGCCGCCTTGTGCGTAAACTCTTAAAAAACCGTCGCCGTAGCCAAAATCATAATTGCTGACAACACAATCTTTTAAAATTTCTCCCTCACCGCCATATCCTACTCTAGCACCGTTTTTTAGCTCTCTTTGAGATATTTTTTTTGCAAATAACGATAAAACAGGTTTAAAGCTTTGCATATCAAATGATTTTGGAAGTTCCAAGCAGCCGTATGCCGCGATACCAACTCTTGCCATATCCTCATCAAAATCACCCTCTCTAAAGAGTGAAGCCGAGTTACAAGAGTGAAATCTAAGTTTGCCAAAATCAAACTCATTTGCCAACACTTTTGCTCTCTCTTTTACTTTTTTAAAATTCTCTTTTTGCCAAAACCATTCGCTTGTAAGCTCATCCGCGCTTCTGTGATGTGTAAAAACGGCTTCTAAAACAAGCCCTGCTCTTTTGATTTGTAAAAATGCCTCTTCAAGCTCACTCATATCTATGCCGTTGCGGTGCATTCCAGTATCGACTTTTAGCTCTACTTTTGTGCCGGAGGGAAATTTATCTATACTTGTTAAGTCGTTTATCGTATATCTTGTTTTACTATTTGCTTTTTGCGGTATATCTGCTAAAACTAGAATATAGTCAAAAAAACTCTCAATCGCGTCTGCCTCTTTTGAAGTTTGCACGACCGCTCTCTTTACGCCATATTCGCTTGCCATAGATGCCATCTCTAAAAGTCCGTGTCCGTATGCATTATCTTTTAAAACAAGTGCGATTTTATCTACGCTTTTGGTACGATTTGCAATAATGTCGAGATTACTAAAAAAATTGTTTTTATTTAAAATTATATAAGCCATAAGGAATTATACCAAATGAAAAGATTGATTGCAGAGTTTGAGGAGCAGAGTTTTACGCAAATTATATTTCCACATAAAAAAAGCGACTGGGTAAATTATCTGCAAGAGGCGCAAGAGACATTTGTAAATATCATTAATGCAATTATCAAATACCAAAAGTGTTTGGTTGTTTGCGATGATGTAGAGAGTGTAAAGAAAAGATTTGAAAAAAACGAGAATCTCTACTTTGTTGAGTATGAGACAAACGATACTTGGGCAAGGGATTGCTCTGTTTTATGTGTTGAAGATGATAAAAATATCAAACTACTTGACTTTACATTCACGGGCTGGGGCGGCAAGTTTGAGGCTTTAAAAGACAATGCAATGAGCGGTGCGATAAAGAGTTGCTATGATAAAGAGGTCGTAAAAGTTGATCTTATTTTAGAGGGCGGTGCGGTTGAGAGCAACGGAATTGACACCATCCTTACAACTTCTGAGTGTATGTTAAACAAAAACAGAAATGCGGCACTGCCAAAAGAAGAGATGACGAAAAAACTTCAAGATGAGTTTGGAATGAGTAAAATCTTATATCTAAATCACGGTTATCTCGCAGGGGACGATACGGACTCACATGTAGATACTCTGGCTAGATTTATCGATGAAAAAAGCATAATGTATGTCAAATGTGAAGATGAAAATGATGAGCATTACAAAGAGTTAAAACTTATGGAAGATGAGTTAAAAGCTTTTGCAAAAGAGTACGGCTTTAGACTTATAGCACTTCCGATGAGCGATGCTTGCTACTTTGAGGAAGAAAGACTGCCTGCTACTTATGCAAATTTTTTATTTATAAACGGTGCTGTTTTAGTTCCTACTTACGGGGTAAAACAAGACGAAGAGGCACTTGGTATTTTTAGAGAAACTTTCCCTTTACGAGATATTATAGGGATTGATTGTTTCTCGCTTATAAAGCAACACGGCTCACTTCACTGCGTCACTATGAACTTTGCCAGCGGAGTTCTCTTGGTTTAAGAGGGCGAAACCGCTATACATCAAATAAGCCGAAAGGCTTAAACCTAAAACTATTAAAATTACTCTTTTTATCTTTTCTATTTTACTCATGGCGGAATTTTATCATATTATTTCTCCCATTCAAAAATAGACTTAACACATATGTAACATTTCTTTCATATAATCAACTAATTTTAAAAATTAAGGATTATTATATGATATATAAGAAAATTATTCCGTTATCGCTAGTTACGGTTGCGGTTTTAAGTGCAAGCGAGGTTAAATTACCTGAAGTAAGCGTTGAATCGACTCTAATCACGGAAGTAAGCAAAAATGCTCAAGTATCTGCCGATTTGGCTCAAGCACTTAGCTCAAGCGTTCCAAGTATTGATATGAACCGCCGTAGCGGAATTGCAAACGATATCTACATAAGAGGTCAAAAAAGAGACAATATCTCCGTTGAAGTTGACGGGACAAAAGTTTGCGGTGCATGTGTAAATAGAATGGATCCTCCGGTTTCTCACATTTTGGCAAGTCAAATTGATGAAGTAAAAGTAATCGAAGGACCTTACGATGTTGAGACTTTCGGAACTATGAGCGGCGGACTTAAAATCACTACAAAAAAACCTACAAAAGATTTAAGCGGTGAAATGACTTTCGGCGTTGGCAGTTGGAACTACACAAAAATCGGTGCAACACTAAGCGGCGGAAACGATACTGTTAGAGTATTGGTAAGCGGCTCTAGCGAAACAAGTGATCAGTACAGAGACGGAGACGGACATACATTGGCAGAGCAGACAAAACTAAAAGCTCCTCTTGCTAACCGATATCAAACCCAATATGAAAATATGAACGCTTATGAGAAAAAAAGTATTATGGCTAAAGCATTCGTCACTACTGCGGACAATCAAGAACTTCGCCTAAGTGTAACAAAAAACAAAAGTGACGATGTACTCTATGCAAGCTCTCAAATGGATGCTGCGTATGACAACTCAAATATCTACAGCATTGAGTATGATATAAAAGATATAAGCGATATATACAAAAATATCAATATGCAGTACTACTACTCGGATGTTGACCACCCGATGGATACGAGATATAGAAACAACGGTGCAGCGAATTTTTCAACAAATCATCTAGAAACAACTATGCAGGGTGCAAAACTTAAAAACAGTTTTGATATTGTGGGGTATAAACTCTTAGTAGGTCTTGACGGAAGCAAAAGAACATGGGGAGGTGAGAGATATATGACAAATGCAACAACATTTGTTCAAGCTCCCTCTACCGTCAGTCTTACTCATACGGAAACCCAAAATAGAGCAGTTTTTGCCAAGCTAGAAAAATCATTCGGCAATTTTAATGTTGAAGTCGGCTCAAGATTTGATAGCACGGAGATTACACCTGATGATGTAACAAAAAGATCAAGAGATTATGACGCATTAAATGCAAATATTTTAACTACATACAACTTAGACAAAGAGAACAAAATTTTTCTAGGTTTCGGTAAAGCCAGCCGTGTGCCGGATGCAAGAGAGTTATACATTATCAATCCTCAAGCAGGAAATCAAAACTTAGACCAAACTACAAACAAAGAAGTAGATTTAGGGTATGAGCTAAACAATAATCTTATGAAGTTTAAAGTAAAAACTTTTTACTCAATGTTAGATAATTATATATACTACAATAAAACTGCCAATACATTTAACAACATCGACGCAACGATTTATGGAGCAGAGTTAAGCGCATCCGTTTATGCAACTGACAAAGTTACGGTTGATATGGGAGCATCATACAAAGTAGGTAAAAAAGATAATATTGCAGCAGGAGCCGATAAAGATTTGGCAGATATGGCACCTCTAAGAGGAACTCTGGCTCTTAACTATGAGTATATGCACAACTCGGTCGCTACCGTAGAAGCGCAGGCTTCAGGCAAATGGAGTGACTATGACTCAAACAGCGGAGAGCAAAAACTAGACTCATGGGCAATTTTAAACATGAAAGTAAAACATGAAGTAAGTAAAAACTTTGACTTTGCACTAGGCATAAACAACCTATTTGATAAAACTTATGCAGCATCAAACACTTACGCAGATCTAATCCTTCTAAGCGCAGGAGCCAACACAATGCTCCTTAACGAACCGGGAAGATATGTATATACAAATCTTACTTTTAAATTCTAATACCTTCTTAACTTCCGTATACTACTTCTTGGTATGCGGAATCGCTAAAGCGCCTTTTTATTCCAAAAAAGCTAAAATCCTCTTATGATAAAAAGATACCCAACTAAACAAATATTTGTCGGTAATGTAGCAGTCGGCGGTGATGCGCCTATTTCTGTGCAGTCTATGACATTTTCAAAAACTTCCGATGTTGCAGCTACCGTTGAACAGATAAAAAGACTCCATTTTGCAGGGTGTGACATCGTTCGCGTAGCAGTTCCTCAGATGGAAGATGCACTCGCGTTAAAGTCGATCAAAGAGCAGATTTCGCTTCCGCTAGTTGCAGATATTCACTTCAACCATCGTCTAGCACTTATTGCAGCCGAAGTTGTGGACTGCATACGCATAAATCCGGGAAATATCGGTTCAAAAGAGCGAGTAAAAGAGGTTGTAAAAGCTTGTAGCGCAAGAGGCATTCCTATTCGAATCGGCGTAAATGCAGGGAGTTTGGAAAAAGAGTTTTTAAACAAGTACGGTCAAACTTCAGAGGGGATGGTGGCTTCAGCTGAATACAACATCAAGTATCTTGAAGATTTGGGATTTGATGATATTAAAATCTCCCTAAAAGCCAGTGATGTTCAAAGAACCGTTAATGCATACAGGATGCTTCGTCCTAAAAACAGTTACCCTTTTCATCTTGGAGTCACCGAAGCCGGAACGCTTTTTCACGCAACGGTTAAAAGCTCTATCGGACTCGGTGCGCTTTTGCTTGACGGTATCGGCGATACTATGAGAGTAAGTATCACCGGAGAGCTTGAAGAGGAGATAAAAGTAGCACGCGCGATTTTAAAAGACAGCGGCGTGGCAAAAGACGGACTAAACATCATCTCCTGCCCTACATGCGGACGCATAGAAGCGGATTTGGTTAAGGCAGTCGGCGAAATAGAAGAGAGAACCGCGCATATAAAAGCTCCTCTGAATGTCTCGGTTATGGGATGTGTCGTAAATGCCATAGGAGAAGCTGCCCATGCCGATGTGGCGATTGCGTACGGCAAAGGTAAAGGTCTTGTTATGGTAAAGGGCGAAGTTGTGGCAAACCTTGATGAGGATGAGCTTGTAGATAGATTTGTAGAAGAAGTAGAGAAGATGGCAAGAGAGATAGACTAATGCAGGAAAATTTATATAACTTAGCCTTTGAGCGTTCAATACTTAGCTCAATAGTTTTTGAACCAAGCCAATTTGATGAGCTTGGCTCGCAGCTAAGAAAAGATGATTTCTATCTTCCTGCCCATCAAGATATCTTTAGCGTTATGACTCTGCTTTTGCAAAAAGACCAACCGATTGATGAGGAGTTTATAAAAAAAGAGCTTATCAAAATGAAAAAATTTGATGAGAGCGTTATGCTTGAAATCCTCTCCGCAAATCCCATCTCAAACACAAAAGCATATGTCGATGAGATAAGAGACAAATCCCTAAAACGCCATCTTTTAACTCTTACAACCGAGATAAAAAGAGTAACGGTTGAAGAAGAACTGCCGGGTGCGGATGTTATAGATATCGTTGAGAAAAAACTTTACGAAATAACTCAAAACAACCAATCAAGCGACTTTAAAGACTCCCCGAAGATGACATATGACACTATGGAGTACATCAAAGAGATGAAAGCTCGCGGAAACAGTGTTTTAGTCGGAGTCGATACAGGATTTCATGAACTAAACAAAATGACGACCGGTTTTGGAAAAGGGGATCTTGTTATCGTTGCGGCAAGACCGGCGATGGGTAAAACTAGTTTTATACTAAACACGGTTAACAACCTCATCACAAAAGGCAAAGGTGTAGCATTTTTCTCGCTTGAGATGCCGGCAGAACAGCTAATGCTTCGTCTTCTATCCATCCAAACTTCCATCCCTCTTCAAAAGCTCCGTGTGGGAGATATGAATGATGATCAGTGGAACTCGCTAAATAGTGCGATTGACAAAATGAACAGTGCCAAACTTTATGTTGACGATCACGGAAGCATAAATATCAATCAACTTCGTTCAAAACTGCGAAAACTCAAAAATCAGCACCCTGATATAGAAATAGCGGTAATCGACTACCTGCAAATCATGAGCGGTGTCGGAAATCAAGATAGACACCTACAAGTCTCAGAGATGTCTAGGGGACTTAAGATGCTGGCCCGTGAGCTAAATATGCCTATCGTTGCACTCTCTCAGCTTAACCGTGGACTTGAATCAAGAAACGACAAAAGACCGATGCTTAGCGATATAAGAGAATCCGGTTCGATTGAACAGGATGCGGACATCATCCTTTTTGTTTACCGTGATGATGTTTACCTTTACAAAGAGGAAAAAGAGCGCGAAAAAGCGGCTAAAGCAGAGGGCAAAGAGTTTACTCCTACTTATATAGAAAAAGAGGAAGAGGATGCTGAGATTATCATCGGTAAACAGAGAAACGGTCCGACAGGGCATGTAAAACTTGTTTTTCAGAAAAAATTGACTAAATTTGTCGATGCTACTCCTTATGCAAAAGGGATAGAAACAGTTTATGAAAATGTAGACACCCGTTCGGCAAAAATCGATATCTCAAATGATACGATATCGATGCCCCCGCTTTAAATAGATGATAGATAGAGTTTCGTTATTTACAAAAAAACGAGACTTTTTTCTTTTTCTCTTAACTTCTACATTCATTCTCATTTTTTCACTCCTTATAGAGTACAGAAATTATAAAGAGTTCATTCGCTTTGACTCGGCACTTGTTGAGGCAACCGTTTTGATGCAGTACACAAAAACAAAAGAGAGTAAAACATATCAGGTTTTAAAGCTAAAAAGTGACGACGGACTGACATTTCACACCACTTCAAAAAAATCGCTTCAAGATGTAAAAGGCAAAAAGCTTCAACTTGAGATATTTATAGATAAAATAGGGTTTTATGAATATCTAACGCAATTTTATGTAAACAGCAAACTCTTACAAATCAAAGAAAACAGTGCTCCTAAGCAAAAAGTAAACGATTTTATCGCAAATGCGCATGAAAACAAAAATATTGCAAATGTCTATCAGGCACTCTATACCAACGAATCCGTAGATAAAGATACGCAAAATTCATTTTCAAATCTCGGAGTGTCGCACATAGTAGCCATTAGCGGATTTCATCTAAGTATTTTAAGCGCTCTGCTCTACTTTTTGCTTCGTCCGATTTATAGATTTTTTCAAAATAGATTTTTTCCGTATAGAAACTCAAAAATAGATCTTTTTATAATCGTTGTGAGCGTACTTTTTGCATATATGCTATTTTTAGATTCGCCTCCGTCGCTTGTTCGCTCTTTTGGAATGTTTGTAGTCGGGTTTGTGCTTTATGACAGAGGCGTTGAAGTTTTTTCTATGCAAACGCTTCTTGTAACTATTTTACTGCTTCTTGCATTTTTTCCGCGCCTCTCTTTTTCGCTTGGTTTCTGGCTCTCCGCAGGCGGAGTTTTTTACATATTTTTATTTCTTATCCACTTTAAAAGCTGGAGCGCATTTTGGCAGCTTATGGGTATTTCAGTACTTGTATATATATTTATGTTGGCTGTTTCGCTATTTATTTTTCAAAATTTCAGCATCTACCATCCACTCTCTATTATCCTCTCTTTACTATTTACTCCGTTTTACCCTATAAGCATACTTCTGCATTTTATAGGTTTTGGAGATTTTTTTGACTCTTTCTTGGAGTGGCTTTTAGTGCTTGGCAGAGACGGTGCAAAAGTAGAACTAAATCTTTATCTCTTTTTACTTCATGTTCTTATATCTTTTGCAGCAATATGGAGCAGAATCGCAATGTGGGTTTTAATCGCCTTCTCGAGTTTTATTTTGGTATATGCCATTTATCAAGTAGCATAATTTAAGCCCGTAAATAAATATAATCCATGAAGCATAAATCCATAAGAACAGAAACATCAAAATCGAAAATGAGCCGTAAATCGTTTCGTATGATTTGTTATAAAACACATAATAGATAAAACCGTTTTTAGCAATACTAAATACTATGGATGTTATAAATGAGCTAATAAGTGAGGCTTTTGCATGGATTTTAGTATTTGCAGAGATTTGAAATATAAGAAAAAAGAGCGCCCAAATAATAAGATACGGAGTATACTTAAGTATGTTAATGTTTGCCGTAAGCTGACTGCTTGCCATCAAGTTTGCAACATATCCGGTTATATAAAAAGAGACCCCAAGCCCTATCGGCGTGAGAGTTAAAAGTGTCCAAAATGTCGTCACAGAATCCCAAAGACCTCTTTTTTTTGCATGAAATATTTTATTTGCAATGTACTCAAAATTTTGAAAAAAGAGAAGCGAAGAGATAATAACTACAACAAAACTAATCATACTCATCTCAACGGAATTTTGTAAAAAACCGTTTATATGCCCCATCAAAGCTTCAGAATTTACAGGCATAAGATTTGAAAATATAAACTCCTGAATCTTTATATAATAGTCTGAAAAACTATGCATCGAAGTAAAAATAGTAAGAATAATCAAAAGAAGCGGAATAAGCGTAAAAATGGTGTAAAAACTAAGACTAGCGGCATAAAAAGCAAGATCCTCATCCACAAATATAGCTATAAAAAACTTTAGTTGCTGATAGAGTTTATTTATGCTGTTTTTTATATCTTTTGTCACAATATATCCTCTCATTTTTACAATTTCTTTAAAGATATTACTATTTAAAAACTACAAAAAAGCTAAAACGGTATAGAAACATTATGATATAATTTGCAAAAGAACCAAAGGAGATATAATGTCGCCAGCCTTAAATTTAGACTATATGAATATATCCGATAAATTTTTACTTCTTGAAAAATTATGGGAAAATATGAGTCAGGATGTTTTACAAAAAGATTTTTCTCCAAAATGGCACTTAGACGAACTCTCAAGGAGAGAGTTAAACATAGAAAATAAAAAATCTAAGTTTAATGATTTTGAAGATTCTAAAGCAAGATTACACAAAATAGTTTCATGAAAATTAAAATTTTAGAATGATATTATAGACGGTATAGAGTTTTATGAGCTTCAAAAAGAGAATCTAGGTAAATATTTTTTAGATTCTATCTTATCAGATATAGAATCTTTGTACATTTATGCCGGTATTCATATAGTTATTGACGGCTATTTTAGACTTCTTGCGAAACGCTTCCCTTACTCAATCTACTACAAAATAGAAGAAAAAACAATTTTAATTTATGCTGTTTTAGATTGCAGACAAAATCCAATCAATAAAGAAAAAAGACTTTTATAAAAAGCAATAACATATTACTAGTAGCATAGCATTAAGAAATTGCTATACTGTAGTGATATAGCCTAATTAAGCCCCATTTTCGCCGGATTTAAGATGTTGTTCGGGTCAAACGCTTTTTTTATTGATTTAAAGAGGTTCATCTCTTCATCGCTAAACGCCATTCTCATATAAGGTGCTTTTGCAAGACCGATGCCGTGTTCGCCGCTTAAAGTTCCGCCCAAATCAATAGTCGCTTGAAACACCTCTTCTATGGCTTGGTAAGCAATTTTTACCTGCTCGGGGTCTTTGCCGTCAACCATAACATTTGTATGAACATTACCGTCTCCCGTGTGACCGAAACATGGGATTTTAATATTGTATTTATCCGCTATGGCATAAAATCTCTCCAAGAGTTCAGGCAATGCGGCGCGAGGAACAGTTACATCTTCATTTAACTTCTTGCTTCCGTAAACACTTAGTGCTGGAGAAGCGTTGCGTCTTGCAAACCAGATATCTTTTGCCTCTTTGTCGTCTTTTGCAATTTTAAACTCACTGCATCCGTTTTCAAAAAAAACTTTTTCTATTTGGGCAAGTTGATAGTTTAAATCCTCTTCCAAGTTACCGTCAACATCGGTTACCAAAAGCGCACCCGCATCGATAGGCAACCCTTTTTTATAAGTCTGTTCAACGGCACGAATGGTTAAATTGTCCAAAAACTCCATTGCAACAGGTGTGACTCCGCTTGCCATAGTTTTATAAACAGCATTCATAGCGTCATGTACGCTGTTAAAAATTCCCATCGCAGTTTTTGTATGTTTTGGTTTTGGGATAAGTCTTAGAGTAATTTCGCTCAAAACCGCCAAAGTTCCCTCTGACGCTATCAAAATCCCGCTGATGTTATAACCTGCCACATCTTTTATGGTTCTTTTTCCGGCTCTTATAATGTCGCCGTTTGGTAAAACAGCACGAGTAGCCATTACATAATCTTTTGTGATCCCGTATTTTGCAGCTCTCATTCCGCCGGCATTTTCGCTTACATTTCCGCCGATACTTGAGTACTCTTGGCTAGCCGGATCCGGCGGATAAAAAAGTCCTACCTCTTCAACGGCTTTTTGCAAATCCATATTGATAACACCCGGTTGAACTACTGCAACCATATTTTTCATATCAATCTCTAAGATTTTATTCATATGTTTTTCCATAGCAAGAACAATCCCGCCGCTGCTTGGAAGTGCGCCGCCCGTAAAACCGCTTCCCGCACCGCGAGGAACTATAATAATTTTATGCTCATTACAGTACTTTAAAATCTTGCTTATATCATCTTCATCTCTAGGAAATATAACGGCATCAGGCTCAAAATGCTCTCTTGTAGCATCGTACGAGTATGCTATAAGGTGTGCTTTATCGCTATAAATATTTTCGCTTCCTACAATGTCGCCAAAATGTGCTAAATGTTTAGAATCAATCATTTTTTACTCCTTTATATCAAATTTTCCAAGCAGCTTATGCAGCTTCTCATTACTATTTTTTACTATTTCGTAAAGTGCTCTATCCTGCGGATTTGCTTTTATCATAAGCTCATAGTAATGCGGTTCATACTCCTTAAGCTTGCTATTTCCCTCCATAAACCATTTCCACCAAGAAGAGTCTATTTCAGGTACTCTTGTATAAAACGGTAAATTAACCTCTTTTTGCTCAAGTTTTGCATCCGTAATAGTTAAGATTTTAAAACTTTTTGCATCAAGCGTAAAGACTCTGCCGTCTAAATATATAAAAACCAAACCAACGGAACTCTTTGTACTCATCTCTTCAAAGTCGCTTCTAAGCGGAGTTGGATGGCCGTTAAACGAAAGAGTGGTTGCAAAAAGGTCAGGATGTACCCACTGAAGTTTAGAGTTTTTTGTTATTCTATGATATATCTCTTCGGTTGGAGCTATCAACAATCCTCTTGTATACCCAAAGGCTAAAACAACCATATCTCCGACTTTTATCTCCCACTTGCCGCTAGGTAGGGCGTTGTTGCTAAGCGCATTAAATTCGCTAATTGCAACCTTAGCTATTTGACTATTTTTATCATAACTCGTTACAACCGCATTTTTCAAAATAATCTTATGTTCTTTGTCAATTTCATGAGCGACAAAACCGCTCACTCCGACATCAATATTTTCAACTTTTATCGTAACCTCGGTCGCTTTCTCATTTATTCCCACAACGGGAGACTTTATAACAACTCCAAAAAGCTCTAAAGCCATAACAAAAAATAGAAATATCTGCTTCATTTTTTTCCACTCTGTAAATAATATAATGCGATTATAGCAAACAAACCTCATACTAAGGCAAATTTTGTTAGAGTTTTAAAAATAATTTTAAAATTTACGCTTACGGTTAGATGTTATGAAACGACTTTTTATACTTTTTTTATTCACAACATCTCTTTTTGGTTCACATGTTGAAACCTTTCGTTGGAGTGACGGTGAAACTTACCTCTCTTTTTTAGAAAGAAACAAACTTCCTCTAAAGCCGCTTTACTACAATTTGGACGAAGATGAACAACAGCTTACCGAAGAGATTTTATCCGGCGTCAATTATCATCTCTCAAAGAATGATAATGGAGAGCTTTCTCAAATATTTATACCTCTCAATGATGAGTTACAAATCCACATATACAAACATAATAAGAATTACTTTTTTGAAACTATTCCTATCGTAAGTGAAATAAAAACTGAAGCTTTCGTTCTAAAAATAGACCACTCTCCGTACTTGGATATCATAAAAGAGACCGGTTCAAAAAAACTTGCAACAATTTTTGTAAACAGTTTTAAAAGCTCACTTAACTTTAAAAGAGATCTTAAAAAGGGAGATACTCTTGCTATGATATATGAGCAAAAATATCGATTGGGAAAACCTTTTTCTATGCCGAAATTAAAAGTCGCAATGATAGAGATGAACGGCAAAAAAAACTTTATCTATCTCAATGACGACGATAGATTTTATAATGAAGACGGAAATCAACTTGAAGAATTTTTACTTGCAACACCTGTTAGAAATGCCCGTATATCGTCAGAATTTACAAAAAGAAGATTTCATCCGATCTTAAATAAATATCGTGCTCACTTAGGTGTTGATTATGCGGCAAGCAGCGGAACACCGGTTATGGCGGCCGGAGACGGAAGAGTAGTTTTTGTAGGCGAATCAAGAGGATACGGAAACATGATAAAAATACAGCATAGCGATGACTACTTGACCCTATATGCGCATCTAAACTCCTTTAAAAAAGGGGTAAGAGGCGGCTCCGGTATAAGACAAGGAGAAGTTATAGGTTATGTCGGAAGCTCCGGACTCTCAACAGGTCCGCACCTTCATTTTGGACTCTATAAAGATAATGATGCAATTGATCCCTTAAGAGTCGTTCAACTTGCTACCAAAAAACTTCAAGGCAGAGAACATTCTGCATTTTTAAAACTTAAGTCAAATTATAATGAGAGTATAAATTTACATCTTAAAAATGAGACAAAATTTGAAAAAGAATCAAATTTGGACACAGCTTGTTACTTTAACAACGGAGGAAGTTGTGTGCAAGATAAACTTCAGGACACCGCTAACAACTCATAAAATTATGTTGAAATTTTAAGAAAATTCAGCAGGATCCATATCTATCTCTGCCAAATCAACTCTACACGCAGATACGGCTTTTATGATATCCGTACTTTTATCGGCTCTGAGCAGTATCTCAAACCTATACTTGTCTGAAACTCTCTCGATAGCACATTTACCAAATCCAACCACTTCAATATTTGAATTTTTTTGCAAGCAGGCAAGCATTTCATTCATTGCATCCTGAGCTTTTATGCCGTTTTTATGCGAGAACAAAATACGGCATAACTTTTTATATGGAGGGTAAAGCTCCTTGCGATACTCTTTTTCATCCTCTAAAAAATCCTCGTATTTATCTACATACGCTTTAAAAAACTCTTCGTTAAAGCTCTGCACTAAAACTTTAGCGCTCTCTTTTCGCCCGCTTCTGCCTGCTACTTGAATGAGAGTTGAGAGTGCTTTTTCTCTGGCTCTGTAATCACTCATATTTAACATATTGTCCATGCCCAAAACCACCGCTAAAGTGACTCCGTGGTAATCATGCCCTTTACTTATCATCTGCGTTCCGACAAGTATATCTATCTCTCTGTCGTTAAAACTCTTGAGTGCCGCTTTAAGCTTATTAGCCGTGGTTATCGCATCTCTGTCAAACTGCTCGACTCTTGCTCCGTCAAACTCTTCTCTTATATTTGCAACTGCTTCGGCTGTTCCGAGTCTTGAACTTGTAAGATTGGAACTTTTACACTCAAAACACTCTTGCGGTATAGCCTGAGCAAAATTACAGTAGTGACATCTAAGAGAGTGCGTTTTTTGATGTATGCTCATCCCTACACTGCAAAAAGCGCATTTATGCGTATGCCCACAATCCGCGCAAATAAGATACTTAAAATTTGCGCGAGTAGGAAGAAAGAGTATCGCTTGCTCTTTTCTTTCTAAACTCTTCTTTAAATTATCCATGATAAGAGGCGACAAACTCTCAACACCACTCTCATAAACAAACTCTTTTTGGGAGCTAAAATATCCGCCTCGCAATCTTATATGCGGAAATTTTACATAAGTGGTTAAAGAGGGCGTAGCGCTTCCCAAAACAACGGGAATATCGTAGAGCTTTCCCATATATATAGCTATGTCTCTTGCATTGTAACGAGGTCTTGAAGATGATTTGTAACTATCGTCATGCTCTTCGTCGACTACGATTAGCCCCAACTCTTTTATAGGCAAAAAAAGAGCGGAACGGGGACCGGCGATTATCTTAGCACTCCCGTCATAAATCGAAGCGAGCGCTTTTTTCTTCTGTAAAGGTGTAAGTTTTGAGTGCCACATAACTATGCTATCGCCAAAATGTATTTTTAGTCTTTTGCTCATCTGCGGAGTAAGTGAAATCTCCGGCATAAGAAAAATAGAGCGTTTTTTTTGTTCTATCATCTCCTCAAAGTACTTCATATATATCTCAGTTTTTCCGCTTCCCGTATCGCCAAAAAGCAGTGAGGTTTTATGTTTTTTTAAAAAGTCTAATGCTTCGCTTTGTTTGAGTGAGAGTGTTATGTCACTACAAGGAGCATAAGCGACGCAGCAGGATTTTTGAGATTGCCGCGCTTCGCTCGCAATGACGAGGTGTTTGCCATCCAGAATCTCTTCTGTCACTGCGAGGAACGAAGTGACGCGGCAGTCTCCTTTTTCATAACCCATCATCAACCCAAGTGCCTCACCGAGTGAACAAAAGTAGTAGGTAGAGATAAACTTTGCTAACTCAAGTTGTTTGGTCGAGTAAATGAAGTCATAAACCTCTAAAATTTCTAAACACTCAAACGACGGCTCATCACATTTAAGAACAACAACACCGTCAACTTCTCTATTTCTAACTTTTACTTTGACTTTTGTGCCAATATCTATAATTTTTGGGGTTTGGTAAGTAAACGGTTCTAACGGGGAATTTAAAAGTGCGATGTTGTAGTATTGCATCACTCTTTCAATGCTTTTTCTAATATATTAAGAATCTCTTCATCATAAATATTCTCTATATAACTTTTTGAGTATATTTTTAGGATTAAAACTTCAAACTCTTCAGTGACAACATAGTATATAACTCTGAAACCGCCACTTTTTCCTTTTTTAACACTGCTATTTTTTAGTCTTACTTTATAGACATTTTTTCCTAAATGAACTCCAATACTCGTGGGTTCAACCTCTAAATCATCAATGAGAGTTAGTATATCTTTTTTTATAAGAGGGTATTTTTTAGCTAAATTTTTAATATCTTTTTTTGACTCTTCAATCAAGCCGACTTTATAAGTCATTTAAAAACTCTCTAGCATCTGTTGCTTTATGTTTTTTGTTTTTTATCTCCATAAGTTCTTGTGCAACAGCCTGAAAATCGCTTTTTACATCTATGTCGTCAATTTTAAAATTTTTTACAATCCCATCTTTCAAGTTATTGATGATGGACAAAAACAAATCCAACGACTTATCTTCAATCTCTAACTGAATTGTTCTCACTATAAACTCCTTCTATTATCAACAAAAGTATAATCAAAAATATGTTAATAATTTGTAAAAATCAATTAGTCAAAATATCGCAATTACCAGAACCTGCCGTACATGTAAAAGTTCCGTTTGCCGGAGTGTAAGTAAAAGTAGTATTTACATTGTTTGCTCTAAAAACATAAGTGCCGCTTCCTGCCGTTGCACTCCACTTTCCGTTTTTACCTGATTCATTTGCCACAGGGTACATAAGCACACCACCAAAAAGCCCGCCGCTATCCATCTGCTTATATGTATTTCCGTTACAAGTGTAGGTTCCCGTTCCGTTTGGTGCATAACTAGAACAACCTACTATTATCCTGCCCTGTCTCTCACTAACTATCCCTGAACGAACGGAAGCGATATCGGCACGACCTTTAGTAAGCTCTGCATCCGTTCTTGTTGCAGCCATTCTAGGAACTGCAATAGCGGCTAAAATACCAAGAACGACAATAACAAAAACCATCTCCACCATTGTAAAAGCGCGCGAGAATCTCATAAAAAACCCTTAAATAATAACTTTGAAATTATTCGAAAATAACTTGAAAATAATTATTGTTGTATTCATCCCCAAACCTAAGCTCGGGAATGAGAAAAATCAACGAACTATTGCAACTCCAAGCAAGGGATAACCGGCGGCTACAATCCCTGCAAACGGTGTACAATCACCGCTTGCCGATTGAATAGTTATGTTTAAATCATTTCCATTTATCGTTGCGGTAGCACATGTTGTACTACCCACTGCTGCCGTTACTGTTGTTGCCGTAGTAGTAATTCCACCGTTAGTCGGAAAAATTGTTGAAACATCCGGTACAACGCCTTTTGACATTGCGTCTGCCGCTACCATTTTTACTACATTTTTAAAATTTGACAAAGTAGCAGCAGCATCAGCATCAGTTCTCGTTGCAGCAAGTCTCGGCATTACAACAGCAGCCAAAATACCTAAAATAACGATAACAAATACAAGCTCTATCATCGTAAAAGCGCGGGAATATCTCATACAAAACCCTAGATATTAGTTTTAAAACTTACCATTTTGTATACAAACCCTCAAGCATAAGCTTGAGGAAAGAAAAATTAACGAACTACCGTTGAACCACCAAAGTTATATGTTTTAGATGAACCATCAGTATTTAATAAACCGTTATGTGACGCCTCCGTAGTAACAGCAGTAAGAACTGCAGCAGGACACGCTGCATTAGCAGCACCTATTATCGTAACACTAACATTTCCGTCAACAGTTGTTGCAAAAGTAAAACATCCAGCACCAGCATTCGCCATAGCAGCCGTATAATTTGTAAATGCACCTTGAGAAGTATACTCAGCCCCTAAATTTTTCAACGCTTGTGAACCGCTAGCAAGTTGCGCAGATATCTTTGCATCATCTCTTGTTGCTGCTAATTTTGGAACCGCAACTGCAGCCAAAATACCTAAAATAACGATAACGAAGATTAACTCAATCATAGTAAAACCAGCTCTTTTCATAAGAACTCCTTGTAGATAAAAAATTAGGTTACTCTAATAACCCTGTTAAACATTATGAAGCATATAAGATTAATTATTGCTTAATGGAATAACACTATTTCATTGTCTGAGATTCCAAGTCAAGCTTGGAATGACAATATGTGGAATTGGAATGACAAAGTGTTAAGTTTGGAATAACGGTATGTTAAGTTTAATATGACGATAATTGTCACACTGAGATTGCCGCGCTTCGCTCGCAAAGACGGGGCTTGTCACTGCGAGCGAAGCGCGGCAGTCTGAAATAAGAATCCATATTGGAACTAAATTTGCTTATAATTGTCATCTAAAGGAGTTAAGATGAGCATAGAGATTTCTGCAACACAAGCATTAGCTGAAAAAGCACTTAATTATAGAGCTGCTCGTCAGGATATGATATCTTCAAACATTGCAAATGCCGATACTCCTTTTTATAAACCAAGAGATGTGCGATTTGAAGATGCACTGGCAATAGAAAAAGCCAAAGTGTTAAATAAAAACAATCCAAAACTTCAGATGGCTCAAACAAATAGTGCTCACATAGCATTTAAGGATGAGCAAAGCTCACTTAAAGCCAAAACATTTTTTAGAGATGGGCATATGGCTAGAAACGATGGAAACAGTGTTGATATTGATGTGGAAACAACAGAAATGAGTAAAAACTCTATAATGTTTAATGCTTTGGTAAACGCCATCAAAAAAGATACTGGAATTTATAGAAGCGTTATAGATGCATCTTCAAAAGTTAGTTAAGGATTGAAATATGTCAAATTTTTTAAATAGTTTTGATATCAGCGGTTACGGACTCTCTGCTCAACGTGTTCGCGTAAACACAATCTCTCAAAACATAGCAAACGCCCAAACGACAAGAACCGATGAGGGTGGACCTTACAGAAGAAAAGAAGTTGTATTTAAAGCGATTAATTTCAATGAGCAGTTTAATAAAGCACTGGAGAATATCTCAGAGAGTGCGAAGTATGAAGACCCATTAAATGAGGGAAATTTTGGTAAAAAAGTCAATCCTGCTATAATGAGCGTAGTAGTCGACAAAATCTCAAGAGACGACAGAGAACCGAAGATGAAATATGACCCTGCTCATCCGGATGCGGATGCAAACGGATATGTTGCATATCCAAATATTAATCCCGTTATCGAAATGGCCGATTTAGTAGAAGCAACTCGCTCTTATCAAGCAAATGTGGCCGCTTTTGAGAGTTCAAAAAATATAGCAAACAGCGCAATTTCGCTGTTACAATAATAGAGGTATATTATGATTAATATTGAAGGTATATCAGGCGCTTCCACAGCCGATTTACTAAAACAAAAAAGTAAGATAGACGGTGTAGAGGGCGGTGAAGATTTTGCTAAGCACTTAAAATCTGCCATAAACGAAGTCAATGATCTTCAAAATACAAGCGAACAGGCGATAGGAGATATGGCGACGGGGCAGGTAAAAGACCTGCATCAAGCAGCCCTTGCCATCGGAAAAGCCGAAACAAGCATGAAGCTTATGTTAGAGATTAGAAATAAAGCATTAAGTGCTTATAAAGAGCTTGGTAGAACGCAGCTGTAATTAATTTGTTTTAGATTGCCGCGCTTCGCTCGCAATGACAATAGTGGCAATCGCAATGACAAGCGCGACAATCGCAATAATAGTCATTGCGAGCGCAGCGCGGCAATCTCAAGCGCGGCAATCTATTCTTAATTTCATTAATTACAAAACCATATTTTTTTAGATTGCTTCACTTTGTTCGCAATGACTGGAGTGACAACATAAACTAAAGTTAAAATGTTATAATTCTTTTTAAAAATTAAGATACTAAAAAAACATGAATAACCAAAACAAAAGCAAAAAAATATTTCTTCTTTACTCGTTAATTGTGTTTGGTTTTTTAATATTTTTAGGCGTAATGCTTCTTACAACCCTAAAATCCCGTGATTTACCCTCCTTATACACAAAAGAGAGCTCAAAAGCCACTAGAGGATCCATTATCAGCGCGGACGGTTTTCATCTGGCAACAACGATAAAACTTTATAAAGCCGTTGTAAATAGCTACTACATAGATCCGGAAAAAAAAGAACTATTTGTAGAACTCTTCAGTATCTACTCAGGAATCGATGCCAAAGAGATTGAAGATAAGTTAAAAAAACAAAACGGTGTAGTAGTTCTTAGCTACAACATACCTGAAAAACAAGCGCAATATCTTAAACAACTCTCTTATGAACTTAGAAGACTTAAGGTTTTCATTGAAAGAAAAAACTCTATTACGGGCAAAACAACGCTGCACGGATTAAATATCATTGAGAGCGGAGAGAGCAGAGAGTATGCTTATGATAAACTTTTAACTCCTATCATAGGCTATCCTCACAAAGTAGAAGAGGATGGATATACTTATACAAAAGGTGTCAAGGGTATAGAAAAAAGATTTGAAAATGAACTTCAGGCAAAACAAGACGAGATAAGCCAAGGTCCAAGAGATGTAAACGGTTATATTATCTTAAATAGAGACAGCTTTACAAAGCCCGAAATCAACGGTCTTGACGTAAAACTCAATATCCCCGTTGAGCTTCAAATACGAATAGAAAAAATGCTTGATAAAATGAGGGCGGAGTTAAATGCCAGAGAAGCAATGGTTGTAGTAATGAACTCCGCAAACGGCAAAGTCATCACTATGGCAAGTTCAAATAGGTTTTTACCAAAATCAATACAAACGGAAGATTTTCCGTCTCTAAACAGCAATATGATTGAGTATAGTTTTGAACCGGGAAGCGTTATTAAAACTATTACCTTTTCAATTCTTTTAGATAAAGGACTTGTAAATCCTTATGATATGGTAAACGGACATGGCGGACGCTACCAAATCGGAAAAAAAGTTATAACGGATGAACATAAATTTAGCTGGTTAAGCGCTGAAGATATTATCGTTCACTCATCTAACGTTGGAATAGCCCAGCTGGCGCAAAAACTCCCCGGAGCTGATTTTAATCAAGGACTTATAAATTTTGGGTTTTCTACCGTATCTACGCCTGACCTTATATATGAAAGAGTCGGTTCTATTCCGGATGCATTGCAGTTAAACAATGAGATTTATAAAGCTACATGCTCATATGGATACGGTATGCGTGTAAATCTTATGCAGCTTATCAGAGCGTATAGCGCATTTAACAACAACGGAAGAATGGTAACCCCAAAAATAGTGGACTGCTTTATAGACGGACATAGAAAAGAGTTGAAAATTCCAAATGAAGAGCAGATTCAAGTTATAAAAAGTTCAACTGCACAGAGAATGAAAGATATTCTTATAAAAACCGTAAATGAAGGTACCGGAACAAAAGCAAAAACAGCGGGCTTAGAGATAGGCGGTAAAACCGGAACGGCGCATCTAGTTGAAGATAGCCAATATGTAAATGAATACAACACTGCTTTTATCGGCTTCGCCAACGACAAAACGACCAGATACACAATCGGCGCAATTGTAATTAGACCCAAAAAAAGCCAATTCGCCGCTCAAACCGCCGTGCCGGTCTTTAAAAAAACACTTGATATTTTAATTGAAGAGAATTACTTAAAGCCTGCTATTGCCGATGATAACTCTTCAAAGCCAAATATTGTCAAGTAATCTGGTAGTTCCTACCTTTACCTCAACCAAAATAATCGTATTTCCTATCTCTACATCCAAAAGTCGGTTAAATTCACGATCTAAAATCTCTACATAAAAAATCTCTAACGGTGCTAAAATTTCTCTCATATCGGATGTTATCTCTTTAGAATCAAGCACCCCTCTTGTTACCATAACAGTTGCCCTGCGAAGAGAAGACGGGATTTTGAGTGCCTCTTCTCTCTCTTGTGGTGTTAAGTAGATATTTCTACTGCTAAGAGCCAATCCGTCTTTTTCTCTAACCGTATCAACAGGAACTATCTCTACATCCATAAAAAGCTGTTTTACCATCAAAGATATAAGATTTAGCTGTTGCGCATCTTTCTTGCCAAGGTATGCTCGTGTCGGATTTACTATATTTAAAAGTTTCATTACAACCGTTAAAACGCCGTTAAAATGTGATGGACGACTAGCTCCCTCTAAAACATAACCTCTAACTTTTGGAGCAAGCATACTAACTTCGTCTACGCCGTAGATATCTTCAACTTGCGGAAAAAACAGAACATCGACACCGCTTAATTCGCATATCTTTTTATCTGCCTCATCCTTCTTAGGATATTTATCTAAATCTTCGCCTTTTAAAAACTGCGTCGGGTTTAAAAATATAGAGACTACAACAAGTGCATTTTGCTCTTTTGCTTTTTTGATAAGCGATATATGACCCTCATGTAAAGCACCCATAGTCGGAACAAAACCGATAGTTTGATTTTTATTTTTTAAATAATTTTTTAATTCTAATGGACTAGAAATAATCTTCATTTTAAGCCTCAATTTAATATAATCGCAATTATACACTATTGGATTGATTATATGGATAATTACGAATATACGGAACTTTTAAAGAATATTTCAAAAAAAATGAGCAATATTACGGGTGTTGTCGAACCTGATAAACTTGAAGCGCGCCTAGATGAAATCACGGAATTGGAGAACTCGCAAGATTTTTGGAACGATGCGGCTTATGCGGCAGTTATCCAAAAAGAGAAGACTCAATGTGAACGCAAACTAAAAAAATACAGTCTTGCAAAAAACGCTCTTGAGGATGCCAAAGAGCTTTACGAAATGGCAAAAGAGGAAAACGACGAAGATTCTATTAACGAGTGTTTTAAAAGTGCCGAAGAACTTGAAAATCTTATACGAAATATGGAGATAGAAGTTCTTTTAAGCGAAGAGACTGACGCTAATAATGCCATCCTCTCCATTCATCCCGGAGCCGGCGGCACGGAATCGCAAGATTGGGCGTCAATACTCCTTAGAATGTACAAAAGATTTGCCGAAAGACGAGGATGGAGTGTTGAAGTGCTGGATTATCAAGCGGGCGATGAAGCAGGCATTAAAGATGTTTCTCTTCTTGTAAAAGGCGAAAATGCATATGGATACCTAAAAGTAGAAAACGGGATTCACAGACTTGTTCGCATCTCGCCTTTTGACTCCAATGCAAAAAGACATACATCATTTAGCTCCGTTATGGTATCTCCCGAAGTTGACGACGATATAAATATAGAGATTGAAGATAGAGATATTCGCATTGACACCTACCGTTCAAGCGGTGCAGGCGGACAACATGTAAATAAAACAGAATCGGCAATCCGTATAACTCACCTCAAGACAAACATAGTCGTACAATGTCAAAATGATAGAAGTCAGCACAAAAATAAAGCAACGGCTATGAAAATGCTAAAATCAAGGCTATATGAGCTGGAGCTTGAGGCTCAAAAAGCTCAGACTGCAGGAATTGCTAAAAGCGAAATAGGCTGGGGACATCAGATTCGCTCTTATGTAATGCAGCCGTATCAACAGATAAAAGATACAAGAAGCAATGAAGCTTATACAAACATAAGCGCGATTCTCGACGGTGATATTGATAGAATGATTGAAGATGTGCTTATTGCGCAAAACCGTTCATAACGGCTTCTTTTAGACGTTCTTAGGCTTACCTATAAAACTATAAGCTAACAACCCGACTCCTAAAGCCATGCTTAGCATGGTTAGATATTGTATTTGCTTATTTTGAGCATTTTCCAACTCTTCAATAAATTTTGAAGCTTCCGATTTTGGAGCCTCTTTTCTACTTACTCTAGCGACAGCCACACTTGCTTCCATTCTGGCAACATTGGCAGCTGCAATCTCATTTTCGATTAACACCTCTTTCGGGGAAGTCCAAATATGTACACTAAAGCCGACAAGCAGCATAACCAAACCTAATGTTCTAAAAATAATTATTCTATTTTTTATAAATATCTCTCTCATAAAGCACCTTTTTATAAAGAAAATTATGTCAAACTTCCTGTATGAATATACTTAAAGAGTTTAGAGTCGATAGCAAATGCTCATATTTATCGGATAAAAATCAAACAACACACTATAAGGCGATTGAAAACTGCTCTGCCGCTTTTTGCCAAGAGTTGATAGAAAGAGGGTATAGAAGATTCGGTAAAATGTATTTTAGACCTGTATGTGCCGTTTGTGATGAGTGTAAAAGCATAAAAATTGATGTAGAAAATTTTGAGTTTACAAAATCACGAAGAAGAGTTATCAACAAAGCAGCAAATATAAAAAGTTATATTCAAAAACCTTCTATGACAAAGGAACATCTTCTACTTTTTGAAAAATATCATCTTTTTATGAAAGATAAAAAAGGATGGGAATATAGTCCTACAACGCCTCAAAACTATTATAGCTCTTTTGTAGATGCCTCTAACGATTTTGGATATGAAGTTTTATATTTTATGGATAATAAGCTTATCGGGGTTGATTTAATTGATATCTTAGAAGAGGGCATTTCATCTATCTACTTCTACTATGACCCCGATTATACGCAATACTCGCTTGGTAAACTATCTCTTTATAACCAAATACTATTTGCAAGAAAATCTCAAAAAAAATGGGTATATCTAGGCTATTATGTCAAAGATTGTCCGTCTCTTTCGTACAAATCCGAATATAAACCCTATCTAACCTTAGCAGGAAAACCTGAAACATATGAAGATCCTATATGGTTTTAGACTACCGTTAAATTGAAGTGTTGCGAAAAGATATAACACTACTGCTTTTTTGCATTTTTTAAGATATATTTTTTTAATTTTTTAATTTTTATAGATATAATCTCGCTATGCTTAAAAAGATAAAAACAGAACTCACATACTTCACACTTATACTGCTTGTTTTAGCGGTTTTGCAACACTCGGATTTACTAAATTCTCCTTTAGAGAGAATTGGTTTAATGGCAGAAAAAGGGAATTATCTTCATCCGTTACTATGGACTTCCGTGGTATATGTTGTCATTAGTTTCTTAAGATTGATAGTTAAATATCTGCTTCATTTAAAAAACAGAAACAAAGTAAAATAATTTAAGGGCTTTGATTTATTTATGTAGTAGGTAGATAGTACTTCCCAAAAGGAAAGTACTATAAATTTGTTTAACCGTTTCTCTTTTTAATGATCTCTTCAGATACATTTCTTGGAACTTCCTCATAATGGTCAAATTCCATAGAGTATGTTGCTCTACCTTGAGTTGCAGAACGAAGGTCCGTTGAGTAACCGAACATCTCAGCAAGTGGAACAAACGCATCAACAATTTTGTTTCCGCTTCTATCGCCCATTGCGCTGATCTGTCCACGACGACGGTTAAGGTCACCGATAACATCACCCATATAATCTTCAGGTACTTCAACTTCAACTTTCATTAACGGCTCTAAAATCGCAGGATTTGCTTTTCTACAAGCTTCTTTGAATCCCATCGAAGCAGCAAGTTTAAATGCCATTTCGTTTGAGTCTACTTCATGGTATGAACCGTCGTAAAGAGTAACTTCAACATCTTCCATCGGATATCCCGCAAGAACACCGTTGCTCATTGTTTCAGCACAACCTTTTTCAACTGCAGGAATATACTCTTTTGGAATTACCCCGCCTTTAATCTCATTGTGAAATACGAAACCTGCACCAGCTTCACCCGGTTTAACTTTAAGGTATACGTGTCCAAAAGCACCGCGTCCACCTGATTGTTTTGCGTATTTATACTCTTGATCAACTTCTTTTCTAATAGTTTCACGGTAAGAAACTTGCGGCGCACCGACTTCAGCTTCTACTTTAAACTCTCTTTTCATACGGTCTACAATAATTTCAAGGTGCAACTCACCCATTCCTGAAATAATTGTTTGACCTGTCTCTTCGTCTGTATGAACTCTAAAAGATGGATCTTCAGCAGCAAGTTTGCTTAGTGCCATACCCATTTTCTCTTGATCAGCTTTTGTTTTTGGCTCAACTGCAACAGAGATAACAGGCTCAGGGAATACCATACGCTCTAAAACAACAGTATCAGTCGGATCACATAAAGTATCTCCGGTAGTAGTAAATTTAAGACCTACAACTGCACCGATTTCACCCGCATAAATCTCTTTTACTTCTTCACGCTTGATAGCATGCATCTTCATAATACGGCCGATACGCTCTTTTTTATCTTTTGTAGAGTTATGAACATATGAACCTGACTCTAAAGAACCACGATAAACACGAATAAAAGTCAACTGTCCAACAAATGGGTCAGTCATAATTTTAAACGCTAAAGATGCAAATTTGCCGTCATCTGTTGATGGAACAACAACTTCTACATCTTCATCATCCATCATAGTTCCCTTGATAGGAGCACACTCTAAAGGAGATGGAAGATATGCAACAACTGCATCAAGAAGAGTTTGAACACCCTTGTTTTTAAACGCAGTTCCTGCAGTCATCGGAACGATATGCATATTGATTGTTGCATATTTAATTCCGGCGATAATCTCATCTTCGCTTAACTCTTCACCCTCAAGATACTTCTCTGCAAGATGCTCGTTACCGTCAACACCCGAGATAGACTCAATCATTTTTTCACGATACTCTGCAGCTTTATCCACTAAATCAGCAGGAATTTCTTCAACATGATAGTTAGAACCCATCTCCGCATCTTTATCCCAAACAATAGCTTTCATCGTAACAAGATCAACAATACCTGCAAAACTCTCTTCTTGACCGATTGGAAGTTGAATCGGAACCGGATTACCTTTTAGACGAGTACGAATTTGCTCTTCAACTTGGTAAAAGTTTGCACCTGTTCTATCCATTTTGTTAACAAAAACAATCGACGGTACGCCGTAACGATTTCTTTGTCTCCAAACCGTCTCAGATTGAGGTTGAACACCGCCAACAGCACAGAAAACTGAAACAGCACCGTCAAGAACACGCATAGATCTCTCAACTTCAATTGTAAAGTCAACGTGACCCGGAGTATCGATAATATTTATCTGTTTACCGCTCCACTCACAAGTAGTTGCAGCTGAAGTAATCGTAATACCTCTCTCTTGCTCTTGCTCCATCCAGTCCATAGTAGCGGCACCGTCATGAACCTCACCGATTTTATGCTCACGCCCCGTATAGAAAAGAATTCTTTCCGTAGTCGTAGTTTTACCTGCGTCAATGTGAGCAGCAATACCGATGTTTCTTACATCTTCTAATTTATGTGATCTTGCCATAATATATTCCTATTACCAGCGATAGTGAGCAAATGCTTTATTTGCTTCAGCCATACGGTAAGTATCCTCTTTTTTCTTAAATGCGTTACCTTTATCAGATGAAGCATCCATTAATTCATTTGCTAATCTCTCAGCCATTGTTCTCTCGTTTCTTTTACGAGAAGCATCAACTAACCATCTAATTGCTAGAGATAATTGACGCACCGGGCGCACTTCTACTGGAACTTGATAAGTAGCACCACCAACACGGCGACTCTTAACCTCAATAATCGGTTTAATATTTTCAATAGCATTATTGAATGTATCAATACCTACTTTCTCTCCGCGAGAACTGATGATATCTAAAGCACTGTAGATGATTTTCTCAGCTGTACTTTTTTTACCGTCAAACATAATTTTGTTAATAAACTTCGTTAAAACTTTGCTTCCATAAACAGGATCCGGCATAATTTCACGAACGGGAGCTTTTCTTCTTCTCATTTGTAATTTCCTTACTTCAATTTTTTTTCAAATTTACTCAAAATATCTCACTAAAGAGCTATCCTGTGTTTGCTTGAATACATTTTTATATACTTCTATTTAGAAGTTATTTTTTTGCTTTTGCTCTCTTAGTTCCGTATTTAGAACGAGAAACTTTACGATTTGCAACACCCGCAGTATCTAATGCACCACGAACGATATGGTATTTAACACCCGGTAAGTCTTTAATACGACCACCACGAACTAAAACGATTGAGTGCTCTTGAAGGTTGTGACCCTCTCCCATAATATATGAAATAACTTCAAAACCTGAAGTTAAACGAACTTTTGCAACTTTTCTCAAAGCCGAGTTAGGTTTTTTTGGTGTTGTCGTGTAAACACGAGTACAAACACCGCGACGCTGTGGACATGATACAAGAGCAGGTGATTTTGATTTCTTAACCACTTTTTGACGCTCTTTTCTAATCAATTGATTGATTGTAGGCATACAATTCCTTTACTTAATTTTTCCAGTAGAATTTAACTCACTATTTTTTAGGGAGTTATAGACGCGTAATAATATATAAAAAGTGATTAAAGTTAGCTTATTTTAAGTATGAATTAATATTTAATATTTTATGTGAGAAATAATAGGATAGATATTGCAGCAAATAGCAAAACCTCACTTAAGAGGTTTTGCTTACTTTAAAGTGAGTTATTAATCTTTGTCACTACCAAAAACAATCTCTTGGTCTTTATAAATACCTGTTCCGACAGGAATTGTACGACCGATGATAACATTCTCTTTTAGATCGTTTAAATCATCGACTTTAGCACTTACTGCAGCTTCGGTCAATACTTTGGTAGTATCTTGGAATGATGCCGCAGAAATAATACTATCAGCTGAAACGGCTGCACGGGTAATACCGACCAAGAATGGCTCTGCTATTGCCGGGCGACCGCCTAATTTGATAATTTTTTCATTCTCTTGAGCAAACTTAGTTTTAGAGATTAAATCTCCTTCAATAAACTTAGTATCGCCTGATTTAATAATCTTGATCTGTCTAAGCATCTGAGTAAAAATTACCTCAATGTGCTTATCTGCGATATTTACCCCTTGAGAGCGGTAAACTTGCTGTACTTCACTCACTAGATAATTATAAAGTGCTTTAACACCCATAATACGAAGTAACTCATGTGAAGAGATGATACCCGTAGTTAATCTCTCGCCGGCATGAACGAAGTCACCCGTATTTACAACCGGAGTATGAGATTTATCAACAAAATACTCTTTAATAATTCCGCTATCAGATGTAACTAATATTCTAACTTTTCCGCGAAGAAGTTTACCGAAGCTAACAGTTCCGTCTATCTCAGAAATTAGTGCCGTTGCTTTTGGACGACGACCCTCAAAAAGTTCGCTTACACGAGGAAGACCCCCTGTAATATCGCTTGATTTTTGAAGCGCTTTTGGTGTTTTTGCAATAATATCCGCAACTTTCACTCTTGCACCGTCTTCTACATAGATAGATGTTTTTGCTTGAACTTGGTATCTTAAAAGCTCTCCGTCTTCACTAGCAAGTACGATTGTCGGTTTATACTCTGCAGAGATGTGATCGTTAATCATTAAACGAGTTTTACCAGTTAACTCATCATACTGCTCAGTAGCCGTCGTTCCGATAATGATATCTTCAAACTTAACTATACCGTTTGTTTCAGAGATAACCGGATTTGAGTATGGATCCCACTCTGCAATTACGGTTGATTCGTCCGATTTCGGTTTAGCTATAACTGTTTTAGGCTCCACGACTGCATCATCTTCTGCAACGATAACCGAACCGCGCGCTATATAGTGTCTTACCGCTTCGCGATTATTTGTATCGACTACGGTTGCGAAAAGACCTTTTTCAACTACTTCGTATCCGGCTTTCAACCCTTCAAATCTCTCTAAGTAGTCGCCTCTTAATAGGAAGTATTTAACTACACCGTCCTCTTTTGCAAGAATTTTTTGAGTTACCGGCGCACCGTTTGCAACTAAAACTTCAGATGCGTAAGGGATACGACTCGGTACATTCCAACCGTCTTTAATAGTTTCAACGATAGACTCAAACTCTTTTACTTCTGCACCGTTTTCATACGGGAAGTAGTATTTACCCTCAATTTGTCCGCCGACACCTGCTAATTCGTTTGGTTTAGCAATCTCATTTTTACGAAGTGAATAGCGAATAGTTTCAGTTTTTGACACGACGCTTACAATCACTTCATCATGAATCGTTTGAACTTCAAATCTACCTGTAAACGGAGCTTTTATTTTAGGCTCAACCAAAAGCACGGCAGCATTTCTACGGTTTGCTACTATATTTTTACCCTCTTTTGAAGCATAAGTTTTAAGATTATAGTAACGAATAAAGCCCTCTTTTTCCGCTACAACTTGTCTCTCTTGAGCAGTTGAAGATGCAGTACCACCGACGTGGAATGTTCTAAGAGTAAGCTGTGTACCCGGCTCACCGATTGACTGAGCGGCAATAATACCTACTGCCTCGCCTCTGCGAACGATATGTCCGGTTGCCAAGTTAACACCGTAGCACAGAGCACAAATACCGTTTTCACTCTTACATGTAGTCGGCGTTCTGATATATGCGGTTTTAATTCCGGCTTCTGCAATTACTTTTGCGCTTACTTCATCAATTAAAGTTCCCTCGGCAAAAAGTATCTCATTGCTGATTGGGTCAATTACATCATCTGCTAAAACTCTACCGTTTAATCTATCTTCGAGAGATTCGATTAGAGTATTTTGATCACTAATGTCAGATATCTCTATACCCTCGTGAGTATGACAGTCATGCTCGACGATTTTAACATTTTGAGCAACATCTACTAGTTTACGAGTCAAATATCCTGCATTCGCTGTTTTAAGTGCAGTATCGGCAAGACCTTTTCTAGCACCGTGAGTTGAAATAAAGTACTCAATTACATTAAGTCCCTCTTTAAAGTTAGAGATAATCGGAGTTTCAATAATCTCACCGCTTGGCTTAGCCATAAGACCCCTCATACCTGCAAGCTGACGAATTTGAGCTGCCGAACCGCGGGCACCTGAATCTGCCATCATATGGATAGAGTTAAAGCCTGCTTTATCCGTTTGAACCAGATCCATCATCTGAGTTGCCAAAGTATTGTTCGTATCTGTCCAAACATCGATAATTTTATTATATCTCTCTTGTTCAGTTAAAAGACCCGCTTCATACTGTTTTTGAATCTCAAAAACTCTGTTTTTAGATTCGGCTATTTTAGCCTCTTTTGTACTTGGAATCTTTATATCATCGATTGAGATAGATACGCCCGACTCGGTTGCATGTTTAAAACCTAGATTTTTAAGTCTGTCCAAGAATCCTGCAGTTATACCGATACCGCCATGTTTTTGAACATAATCTACAAGTTCATTGATAGCTTTTTTCTTCATAACTCTATTCCAAAGTTCTGAAGGAACAAAATCAGGTAAAATAGCTTTTAAAAGCATACGACCGGCAGTAGTGTGGATAATTCTTCCATCATCTCTAGTTCTGACTTTTGCATGTATATCTAAAGCATCATTCTCAATAGCAATTCTCACTTCATCAACATTAGCAAAAAGTTTATTTGAGCCTTTTACGCTATTTTTTTCTAAAGTTATATAGTAAATTCCAAGAACCATATCCTGTGACGGTGTAGCTATCGCTTTACCTGACGCAGGAAGAAGGATATTCATAGAAGCAAGCATAAGAACCTTAGCTTCAGCGATAGCAGCTGAACTTAAAGGTATATGCACAGCCATCTGGTCACCGTCAAAGTCGGCATTGAATGCAGCACAAACTAATGGATGAAGCTGAATCGCTTTACCGTCAATTAATTTTGGATGAAACGCTTGAATCGAGAGTTTGTGAAGTGTCGGCGCACGGTTTAGTAAAACCGGATAACCGTCAACTATCTCTGCAAGACACTCCCAAACCTCGTTTGTTTTATCTTCAATCATTTTTTTAGCGGCTTTAACCGTTGTTGCATAACCCTTATCTTCTAGTTTTGCAATCAAATGAGGCTTAAATAGCTCTAATGCCATTTTTTTAGGCAATCCACACTGATCCATTGATAGAGACGGACCTACGACGATTACCGAACGACCTGAAAAGTCAACGCGCTTACCGAGTAAATTTTGTCTAAAACGACCTTGTTTACCCTTGATAATCTCGCTTAAAGATTTAAGCGGACGTTTATTTGCACCTTTTACTGCATTAGCACGACGACCGTTGTCAAATAAGGCATCAACAGACTCTTGAAGCATTCTTTTTTCATTTCTAACAATGATTTCCGGAGCTTCTAGCTCTACTAGTCGTTTAAGTCTTTGGTTACGGTTAATAACACGACGATAAAGGTCATTAACATCAGAAACTGCAAATTTACCGCCGTCTAAAGAGACTAAAGGTCTCAAATCAGGTGGAAGTACAGGCAGAACCGTTAACATCATCCATGCAGGATTATTTCCTGAATTTAAAAACGACTCAATAACTTTAAGTCTTTTTGCGATAGTTTTTGTTTTTGCTTCGCTTTTTGTAAGTTCTATCTCATCTTTTAGCGCAGTAAAGAGATCAACTAAATCGATAGAGTCAAGTAAATCGCGAACAACTTCTCCGCCCATACGAGCTTTAAAGCCAAGCTCACCGAATCTTTGAGCTAAAGTACGGTACTGCTCTTCATTTAAAACATCATACTTTAAAACAGGTGTTTTCGCTTCAGCATCATAGTATGCCTCACCGCCGCTCTCAACAATGTACGCTTCATAATAAAGTACGCGCTCAAGATCTTTCATTTTGATACCTAAAAGAGTACCTATTCTTGAAGGTAATGAACTAACATACCAAATATGCGCAACAGGCGTTACTAGTTCAATGTGACCCATACGGATACGGCGAACTTTAGTGCTTGTAACTTCAACGCCGCACTTTTCGCACACGACACCTTTATAACGCATCTTTTTGTATTTGCCGCAAAGACACTCATAATCTCTTACAGGACCGAAAATCTTTGCACAAAAAAGACCGTCGCGCTCAGGCTTAAGCGTACGGTAATTGATAGTCTCAGGTTTTTTTACTTCACCGTGACTCCAAGACAAAACTTTCTCAGGAGAAGCTAAACGAAACTGCAGCTGCTTTATGTCAGTCGGTCTTTTTTCTTCAGTCACTTCAATAGGAATTAATTTACTCATTATCTTCAACCTCGTCAAAAATTTCTACATCAAGAGCTAACGATTGTAACTCTTTAGTTAATACAAACAGCGTCTCCGGTATACCAGATTCCGGTACTAACTCACCTTTTGTAATTGCTTTGTAAGCACGAACACGCCCATCAACATCATCGGATTTGATAGTTAACATCTCTTTAAGAACAGCACTCGCTCCATAAGCTTCAAGAGCCCAAACTTCCATCTCACCAAATCTCTGACCACCGAATAACGCTTTACCGCCGACTGGTTGTTGAGTAACTAGAGAGTATGGTCCGGTTGAGCGCGCGTGTATTTTTTCATCAACTAAATGGTGAAGTTTAAGAATATACATATAACCGACATTTACACGCTCTTTTATTTTCTCACCAGTTAAACCGTTATAAAGTACGGTTTTACCGTCTGTATCCATTTTAGCTAATTCAAAAAGCTTTTCAAACTCTTTTGCATTTACACCCTCAAAAATCGGCGTTGCAAATTTAATACCTTTTGACCAATCGCGAGCATAGCCTAAAAGTTTCTCATCATCCATTTTGCCTATAACTTGCGCGGCATTCATCAAACCTGCAACATCAGCAATTTCAATCATTTTTGCACGAATGTTTTGAATAAAATCTTTTTGCTTAGAGTTAAACTCTTCTAAGATTTGATTTCCAAGCTCACGGCCTGCCATACCTAAATGCATCTCTAAAATTTGTCCGATATTCATACGAGACGGAACACCAAGCGGATTTAAACAAACATCTACGCTTCTTCCGTCTTCCATATACGGCATATCGACTTCAGGAACGATTATAGAAACGATACCTTTATTTCCATGGCGTCCTGCCATTTTATCACCGACTTTTAGCTGTCGTTTTGTTGCAATGTAAACTTTTACATACTTAACGACGCCGTTTGGCAAAATATCGTCTTTTTCTAAAATATTAAGTTTCTCTTCATGCTCATCACGGAAAAGTCTTTTCTCTTTTTGAAAATAGTTTTTAGTCTTATTGTACTCAGATTGAATCTCTTCACTAAATGATTTTATGATTGCGTTCATTGCAAAGCGATTTACTTCAACCAAATCTTTCGCATCAATCAAATCACCGACTTTATAGTTTGTATTACCGATTTTAATATCAGCAATAAGAGGTTCTTTTGTAAGAAGTTTAGTAACTCTTAGCATCTCCTCTTTGTCAATCATAAGAAGTCTATCATAGTGCTCGCGCTCTAAATAATCGCGCTCCTCTTTTTCAAGTTCAAGTGCACGAGCATCTTTGTCATAACCTTTTTTAGTAAAAATTTTGACATCGACGACTACACCTTCCATGCTTGGAGGACAGTAGAGAGATTTATTGATAACATGTCCCGCTTTTTCTCCAAAAATTGCACGAAGAAGTCTCTCTTCCGGAGTAGGCTTAACTTCACCTTTTGGAGATACTTTACCGACTAAAATCATCCCGCCTTTTACATTTGTACCTATTTTTACGATACCGCTCTCATCTAAGTGAGCAAGTTCATCGTCTCTTACATTCGGGATATCACGAGTAATCTCTTCAACACCGTGCTTCAGCTCTCTTGCTTCAGCCTCTTTTTCATAAATATGAACAGACGTAAATGCATCTTTACGAATTAATCTCTCAGAAATTACAATAGCATCCTCAAAGTTGTAACCGTTCCAAGGCATGAAAGCAACCATAGCATTAACACCGAGTGCCAACTCACCCTGATCCATATTCGGACCGTCTGCGATTATTTGACCTACTTCAACTCTTTGACCGATTTTAACAATCGGTTTTTGCGCGAAAGAGGTATTTTGATTCGTGCGAAGATTTTTTTGCAGAGGATAGTAATCTATATAGATATCTCCCTCATCATCGCCCATAATATAGATATGTTTTCCGTCTACTTTTTCTACAATACCGGATCTCTTAGCTTTAACACATTCCCATGAGTCACGAGCAACAAGCTTCTCAACACCCGTTCCGACCATCGGAGCATCAGGTTTTAAGAGAGGTACCGCTTGACGCTGCATGTTTGAACCCATAAGCGCACGGTTAGCATCATCATGTTCCAAAAACGGAATAAGAGAAGCTGCAACGCCGACAACCATATGAGAAGATAAATCGGCATATTCGCACTCGGTAGCAAGACGGTGTAATATTTCACCGTCCATTCTCGTTACAACCATTTTATCTACAAATTGACCGTTTTCATCAAGCTTATTTGACGCAGCCGCAATTTTTTTACCCTCTTCTTGAGTTGCCGTCAGATACACAACTTCATTAAGGATTTTTCCGTCTTTCATCACTTTATAAGGAGCTTCAATAAATCCATGCTCATTTACTTTTGAGTAAGTTGCAAGGGTATTGATAAGACCGATGTTTTGACCCTCAGGAGTCTCAATCGGACAAATTCTACCATAATGAGTAGGGTGAACGTCACGCACTTCAAAACCTGCACGCTCTTTAACTAAACCGCCCTCACCTAAAGCCGATAAACGGCGTTTATGCGTAACTTCCGAAAGTGGATTCGTTTGATCCATAAATTGTGAAAGTTGTCCGCCCGAGAAAAACTCCATAATTGTTGAAGTAATCATCTTTGAGTTGATCAAATCATGAGGCATAAGCTCATTCATCGGTCCGCTCATAGTTGAGAGTTTATCGCGAATCGCTTTTTGCATTTTAATAAGACCGTTATGTAATTCATTACCTAAAAGCTCACCGATTGAACGAATACGGCGATTACCCAAGTGATCTCTATCATCAATATGACCTAAGCCGTTTTTAACTTTAATTACATATTTTACGGATTCTATAATGTCTTCATGAGTTAGAACAGTTACATATTCAGGAATATTAAGCCCAAGCTTATGATTCATTTTCATACGACCCACTTTTGTCAAGTCGTATCTTTCAGGATCAAAAAAGAGTTGATTAACAAATACTTTTGCCGCTTCTTTAGTTACAGGCTCACCCGGTCTCATAACCTTATAGATACGAATAGCAGACAAATCGTTTTCATCTTCAATATCTTCAGTCTGTTTTAACAATTTAAGCGAATCGACATCAGCATTAAATGCATTAATAATTGAACTATCTACACCATCAGCCAAATCGTTTGCAATATTAAAAGTTGTAACACCTATTTCAGCCATTTTCTTAAGCTTTGTCTCATCAATACGAGTCATAGCATCAAAAAGAATCTCACCTGTCTGAGGATCAACTATCGGCTTAGCTAAATAACGGTCAATAAGAACTTCGAGAGGATATTCAACCTCTTTAAGACCGTCTTCGATAAATTTTTGTGCTTTTTTAGGTGAGAGTCTCTTCCCTGAAGCAAGAAGAACTTTACCGTCTTTATCAACAAGATCATATGTCAATCTTGCAGAATAGTCACTTGGATTAAATGACATTAAGAACTTATTATCAATAATGTTAATATTTTGAATCGGATAGAAAAGTTTTAAAATATCCTGCTTAGAGTAGCCAAGAGCGCGGAACATAATTGTAACCGGTACTTTACGGCGCTTGTTGATTCTCATATATAAAATATCTTTAGGGTCATACTCAAAGTATAACCAAGAACCGCGATCAGGGATAATTTGACCGGTATAAATAAGTTTATTTCCCGAAGTTGTTGACTCTTCTTCTTTAAAGATTACACCCGGAGAACGATGAAGTTGATTTACAACAACTCTCTCAACGCCGTTAATTATAAATGATGTTCTATCAGTCATCAGTGGAATATCACGAACAAATATACTCTGCTCTTTAATATCTTTAACGCCTAATTTTTCTTTTGTATTTTCATCTCTATCCCAAAGAATAAGACGAGTTTTCATTCTTAAGCTAACTGCATAAGTGAGACCGCGCTCCATACACTCTCGAACCGTATATTTTGGTTTGCCGACTTCACTACCGATATACTCGACGGTAAGTCTGTTCTGAGTATCGTGAATAGGAAAAACTGATTGAAATACCGTTTCTACGCCACTTTGTGATCTGTCTTTTTCATCAAGCATTAAAAATTTGCTATATGAACTTTGCTGTAATTGTAGTAAGTTAGGTACTTCTATCTGTTGAGGAGTTTTAGAGAAGTCTACACGAAGACGATTTCCGGAATATAAAGTGTTTAACATAGGCTACCTCGGTGAGTTGTTATTAATACCCAATCATTAAGATTAAGTTTATCGTGTCTAGGCGTCCCTAGATGATTTGTAGCTCAAAAGTCAGAGCTTTTTTACAGTGCTTATAAACGACATAAGGGCACTTTCAAGAAAGGATTGCTATCCATTCTTAAAAGCGCCCGAAAATGCGAATCGTGATGCCGAAAAATTAATTTTTTTGCATCACGATTCTAAAGCAGAAATTATTTAACTTCTACTTTTGCACCAGCTTCTTCAAGTTGCTTTTTAGCATCCATAGCTGTTTCTTTATCTACACCCTCTTTAATTGTTGAAGGTACATTTTCTGTTGCATCTTTAGCTTCTTTTAGACCTAAACCTGTAAGAGCACGAACAACTTTAATAACATTGATTTTCTTATCACCAGCATCAAGAATAACAACATTGAATTCTGTTTGCTCTTCAACAGCAACTGCAGCTACAGCTCCGCCAGCTACAGCAACCGGTTGTGCAGAAACACCAAATTTTTCTTCGAACTGTTTTACTAATTCAGAAAGTTCTAATACAGAAAGTCCTGAAATAAACTCTAATACATCTTCTTTAGTTATAGCCATGATATAGCTCCTTAATTTTATTTATTTTTTTATTTATAACGATATTGAAAAATTCCGTTATCTACGCTAAAGCTCAACTCTCCTAATGGAGTATTAAGCTTCTTCTCTTTTTTGTCTTAATGCGTCAAGTCCGATTGTGAAACATGTAACCGGTGCCATCCAAGTAGCAGCAAGCATAGCAAGAAGCTCTTCACGACCAGGAAGCTTAGCAAATGCGTCAACTCTAGCAGCATCAGCAGGCTCACGATCAACATAAGCAGACTTAATTACAAATTTCTCATTATCTTTAGCAAAATCAGCAACTACTTTAGAAGTAGCAACAGAATCAGCTCCCCATACTAAAATATTAGTGTCTTTTACTTTAACACCTTCGAGTCCGGCATTGCGTAATGCTATTGTTGCTAAAGTATTTTTAACAACTTGAACCTTTGCATCTTTAGCACGAGCAATTTTTCTTAAACCCTCAAGATTAGAAACACTCAAACCTTTGTAATCACAGAAAATTACAGTTTGAGCATCTTTAAATTCATTTGAAAGTACTTCAATAATTTCAGCTTTTTGTGTTTTTGTCATAGAATATCTCCTTTCCAGACAACACTTCAAATAGGAGATTAAGCTTTCGCGCCTATTATCTTCAGTCCATAAAATGCAGTTACCAAAGTAGTAACTTGATAGTGCTTTACGAATAAAGCACTAAAAATTACTAAATTATTTCATTTCTGCTAATTGCATAATGTCGAGCTTGATAGCAGGGCTCATTGTTAAGCTAAGTGCGCTATTTTTAATATAACGACCTTTAGCTGTTGCAGGCTTATGCTTGTTGATAGCTTTAACAAAAGAAATCATGTTCTCAGCTATTTTATCTGCATCAAAACTTGCCTTACCTATACCGGCATGAATATTTCCTTTTTTATCAACACGGAAATTAACTTGACCGCCCTTAACATTTTTAACTGCAGTTGCAACATCTGGAGTTACAGTTCCTGTTTTAGGGTTAGGCATCATACCTTTTGGTCCTAAAATACGACCTATTTGACCGACAAGACCCATACAATCCGGTGCAGCAACAACTATATCAAAATTAAATATACCGTCTTTAATTTGTTGTACTAAATCATCAGTACCAACAATATCTGCACCTGCCGCTTTAGCTTCATCAGCTTTAACACCCTTAGCAAAAACTGCAACACGAACAGTTTTACCTGTACCGTGAGGAAGAACGATTGCACCGCGAATCATTTGGTCTGCATGTCTTGGATCTACATTTAAGTTAAGTGCGATTTCAACTGTTTCGTCAAATTTTGCACTTACTAAATTCTTTACTAAAACCGATGCTTCTTCAACGCTGTACGCTTTTGTAACATCAATTTTTTCTATTAGTTGTTTATATCTTTTGCTCATAATCAAATTCTCCTATGAAATTCTGCCACAAAATTTTATATCATTGTGGTCGATGATATTTGAATGAGATATTAATCTATAATCTCAATACCGATTGAACGAGCAGAACCAGCAATTGTACTTGCTGCAGCTTCTCTATCAGAAGTATTTAAGTCTTCAATTTTTCTATCTACAATTTCCATTAACTGCGCACGAGTAATCTTTGCAACTTTATTTTTAAGTGGATTACTTGAACCGCCTTTAAGTCCTGCAGCATGCATTAGCAGAGCTGATGCGGGTGGCTGCTTAACAATAAAAGTAAAACTTTTATCAGTATATACAGTAATTACAACAGGAACTTTGAACCCCATTTTATCTTTTGTTTTTTCATTGAATGATTTAGTAAATTCCATGATGTTAACACCACGTTGTCCTAAAGCTGGTCCTACCGGTGGAGCAGGTGTTGCTTTACCGGCTTCAATTTGTAGTTTGATATAACCCATAACTTTTTTTGCCATGTTTTTTCCTTTTTTTGATTTAAATTATTTTTTCAACTTGTGTGTAAGAGATATCGACCGGAGTCGCTCTACCAAAAATTGAAACATTAAGTTTTAGAGTTCCATGCTCTAAATCATACTCATCTACCGTTGCCGTAAAGTTTGCAAAAGGTCCCTCTGTTATACGAACAGTTTCACCGTTATCGAAAAATACTTTCGGCTTAGGTGCTGCACGATTAGAAACACGATCTAAAATTACGTTAATATCGTGTTCGCTTAACGGCGTAGGTTTGTTTGCCTCACCGATAAATCCTGAAACTTTAGGTATTGACTGGATAAGATGCTGAACTTCAGTGTTTAAATCTATTCTTGCAAATACATACCCTGAATAAAGTGATCTCTCAGATATTTTTTTCTTACCCTCTTTTACTTCAATAACATCTTCCGTCGGGACTATAACATCTGTTATAACCTCCTGCAAGCCCATCTCTTGTATCATATTTAGAATTGCCAAACGAACGGTTTTTTCATTCCCGTATGTTTGTATAGAGTACCACTGATGATTACTTTTCTTGTTCTCCATTGCCACCCCTTATCCTAAAATTGCCGACATAATTGATGACATAACTAAATCAATTAAAGCTAAAAAAGCAGCAATTACAGTTACAACGATTACAACTGAAATATAAGCTTGTTTAACTTGACCTTTAGTAGGAAAAATAACTTTACTTAGTTCCAGTTTTGCATTTCTAATATGTGTACCTAAATTCATTTAACTTTCCTAATCGTCATTAATTATAAATAAAGCTCTAAAGCTTTACAATAATTAATGTGGCAGGCGTGGAGAGACTCGAACTCCCATCACTCGGATTTGGAATCCGATGCTCTAACCATTGGAGCTACACGCCTAGATTTTAACAACAAAGCTAAGTCAAAAGACTTGAGCTTAAATTGCAACTATACTACAGTTTCATCTCTTTATGAACAGTGTGTTCACGACAAAATTTGCAATATTTTTTTACTGAAAATTTTTCAGTATGAGTTTTTTTGTTTTTAGTAGTGTGATAGTTACGACGAGTACACTTCTCACATCCTAAATGTATTGCTTCTCTCATATTAT